>JANMBO010000006.1:0-13926 GCA_031360425.1 Chitinophagaceae bacterium
ATCCGGCTTTTTTATTTAACTAAACTCTTGGTTGGGTTGTTAATTTTGTAGTACCAGACTTTTGCAAACCGATGTTAGCGGTTGTTTTTTCTTTGAATATTATTCTTTAAATATTTATTAGGAACATTTGGCGGTGTACACTGAATTCCATATGCAGCTTTGAGCAGGAGTGATACAACTTTTGAAATTATTATTTCATTTCTGTGCATTTGGGGGAGAAGTCCCATCATTGCATAACTTATCGGATTTACTGCAGGAATAAGTGTCTCCCATTGGTAACCTTTGCCCCAAATTAATCCATTTACTGTTATTTGCAGGTCAATTGATTTGGAAAGAAGATAATCCAACATTTCAATGGAATTATTTAGAATTTGATTTACGGTGTGGAAAATTGGTGTTTGTCCTCCAAAACCATTTTCGTCAAATCCTGCTTTAGCATTTATGTTGGCCCCTCGTTTAATAAGAATCTCAGCACATGAAACATGATTAAATTCTGCACAAATGTGTAATAATGTTACTCTATATAAAGGAGTAAAGGCGCAGCGCAGGGTAAAGAGTTTATGCGCTCCATCAGGGAAAAATTCTAATTGGTCGTCAAGAGATTTAGAATCATCTAGTAAAACTGATAACAGTAGTTTATCTTCAAAATGTAAACCATAATCCACAAATACTCTTACACAATTTTTAAACTCCGAAGACCGCATATATTCGCTTGTCAACTCGTAAATAAGAGGTTCATTTTTAAAATAGTCATTAGGATTTACCCCTTTGGCAAAGCATTCTTTAATGCCTTCAACGGAATGTTCTTCAATATGTCCAACTATTTTTTCCAGATAATTCATTGGCTTTGAAATTTTAGAAATTGTTCAATAAAATAACCGCTAACGTCGAGCATAGCCGCAGTTTGGGAAT
The DNA here is from genome assembly GCA_031360425.1 of Chitinophagaceae bacterium. GTDB lineage: Bacteria > Bacteroidota > Bacteroidia > Chitinophagales > Chitinophagaceae > Endoryza. Next base: position 913 of record JANMBO010000006.1, read on the forward strand.
TTGATGATCTGTCCGCCCAGCGATGCAGCTGATTGAAGAAACGAAATTTTCTTAAGATTGCAAAAGACAATTAATATTCGGTCATGCTGATAACAATGATTGGTATGGAAATAGTACTGAGAATATAACTGTCCGCCCCATACTTCTATTCTATCTTTAAGTAAACCTGAAATTCCGTTCCTTTGTCTAGCTGGCTTTCCAATAAAATCTTTCCTCCGGCATTGTTAACAATTTCTTTTACTAAATATAACCCTATGCCTGAACCTTCAATGCCGTTTTCTAATCTGTAATACTTTGAAAATATTGCTTCAAATTTACTTTCGTCAATACCCATACCATTATCTTTTACTGCTATAACTATATAATCATTTTCCGTGTTAGTAGTAACAACAATTTTAGGTTGTCGCTCTGGGGACTTAAATTTTATTGCATTGTTTATCAAGTTATAAATAATGCTTCTTAATTTCCTTCTGGAAAAGGTAATTTCAGAGATATTAATTTCACTTATGATTATTGCGTTTGCGGCAATAATATTATCATTCAACGTAAGCCGAACATCTTCCAATATATGTTCAAAATTTAGAAGCTCTTCTTCGGCTTTATATTTATGTTCTTCTTTTCTTACTTCAGTTAATTCTTTAATGAGTTTATGCATTCTCGTCAATGCACTGTCAACAATTGTTAAAAGGGATTTAAATTCTTTTTCATCATTTGGAGATACATCTTTAAATAACTCAATTGCCATTACCAAACTAGCAAGTGGATTTTTTATGTCATGGGAAATAGTGTCTAATAAAATTTCATGGTCAGCTATTAGTTTTTCTTGCTCTTTCAAATCTTTTATCCGCATGGTAATTTCAACAAAAGTTATAATTACGCCATCCGTTTTATTATCTCTCAATTTTACATAGGGAATGATATTCATTTGGTACCAGCGAAAGTCAGTAGTTTGGATCTCTTTTTCAAGAATTTCGTTGCTTTTAATAACCTGCTGAATATTGTCTATAATAGATGGGAAACGGAAGTTATCCTTTATGTCATTTATAGGTCTCCCAACATCACTGGCAGACAGTCTAAACTGTTTCATTGCAGGAGGGGTAAATTTCTGTAATTTCAATTCTCCATCTACAAACAATTGTGGAATTATCGTATTCCTAAAATAATTTTCCAATTCATCATTATGTTCAATGAGTTCTTGTATTTTTTGATTTTTATCAGACATCTTTTACAATATTTAAAGTCAATTTTGAAAGTCGTAGAGTGTGAAATAGGGTTGCAGCTTACGGCGAGGGCTGGGCGGTGTACGGGAATTAGTTATTCCGTCTGCCTGGAACCGATGATGATCGAAAAACTAAAGTTGAAGATAGCAATAAAAAGTTAAATATTTAATGTCAACCCCGATATTAATTGATAGTACTGCAAAAACTGATTGTTATTCCGTCAGCCAGCATATCAGGAACCCTTTGTTATGCGTTGGCCCTTTTGATGGTCCTGTCAAACTGCAATATTAAATTTTGATGCCCAAAGTTACATAAACATTTCTTCCGTCACTTGGCCAAATTCCTGGCCCTGGATAAAAAGTTGGCCGCTTTGTAAAATATTGTTTGTTGAAAATATTACTGATGCCTGCCCTAATTGTAAAAAGTGAATTTGTACGCAATGATGCGTTGAAGTCCCAAATTGAATATGCAGGAGTAAAACCTTTTGCTCCACTTGTTGGCGGCGTTACCGTGTTTAAAGCGTCTGAAAAAGTGGAGGAAGTATAGCTGTATAAAATAGTACAACTAAAACCTTTATATAAAATGTCAAGTCCGTTTCTGCTTATCCATTCAGGAACTGTTTCTATTTTATTTCCTACAATTGATTTGTTTGCTGTGCCTGTTGAAACCTGACCCGTAACGTATTTAGCATTCATATAAGATGTTGATGTAAACAGCCCTGCAAATAATTTATTGGTAAGAGGAAATTTGTATTGTATAAACATTTCAAGTCCGTTAGTAAGGCTATTGCCAATGTTTGTTTTGTAAGTGTAAGGTTGCCCTGCATTATCCTGTAATACTAAAATGCCTAAACGGTTTTTATAATCAACTCTGAAATAACTAACGTCGTATTGTAGATGGCTAAAGAGTTTTCCTCTCATACCAATTTCAGCATTGTAGCCGAAAGCATCTTTTAAATTTTTGTCTATCTGTTCGTAAGTGGATGCGGGAACAATATCTTTAAAAATAACAGGTCGGTAAGCCTGTGAAATACCGCCATAAAAAGTATTTTCTTTATCAAGTAAGTATTGTGAACTAATACCTAACAAAACAAAACTGTGTTTGATTGTGGTTGGCAATGGGTTTATTGTATAATATTTAATTATCCCGTCCATCTTTGAATTGCCGTTTTCAAATCTTATTCCGGGTGAAACTATCCACCGTGGGTTTACCTGAAAAGCATTTTCTGCAAACAACGCCATATTATTTGTTTTGAAATGAATGTCTCTGCCGAAACCCGGCGTTGTAAGTGTCAAGTCGTAATCGGTTCCTGTTGTTCCTATTCCTAATTGCTGGCGGTGCAAATCATTATTCATGTAAGCAAAGCCTGTTGCCAATTTGCTTTGCACTTTGCCAATATTGTATTGATGCAATAAACGGAGCTCAACTGTTCTGCTATGGAATTTGTCTATGTCAATCTGCCTGTTTTTATATTTGCCTGTTATTGAGTTGATGGTGTCAGGAACAGTAGCAAATGCGTCTAACTGCACACTGCTTCTATTGCCAAAAACACCTGATGTTGTAAGATTTATTTTTGTTTGTTGTGATAATTTCCAATTCAATGTTATTGACGGAACGTAAATGTCAGGGCTAAAATAATTACGGCTTCTTGTACTCATGGTTGGGTCTGCATTAAACAAACTGTCGTTTAAAGGACCTGGAATGTGATACAAATATTTTGAACGACCTAACTCTGCCTTTAAAGAAATATTTGAATTGAACTGATAATTTAATTGTACTAATTGTGCATTCGCATCTGATTGGCTATTGTCTCTATAGCCATCTGAATGCCTGCGATAATAATAAGCGTAGTAAGAAAACTTTTTGTGAGTGCCACTGATTGCATTATAACTGCTTAACAAATTAAATGAACCTGCTGTGTTTATACTTTCTAATGTAAATGCTTTTGATGTGTCAGGCTTTTTTGTATTATAGTTTATCATACCGCCAAATTGTGCTCCATATTGTAATGAACCTGTTCCTCTTACTAATTCAATTTTCTCAAAACTTTCCAAAGGGGCACTGTAATGACTGGCAGGGTAACCATACATATCAGAGTTGATAATTATTCCGTTTTGTCTAATGTTGAACTCCCAACTTCGGTGTGAATCGAGCCCACGGGTGGAAATGTTTAATTGGTTACCACTGCCATCCATATCGTACACAAAAACTCCGGGAATTTTTGCAAATAGTTGTCGCCCCGTTTTTATGGCAATGTTGGCATTTATTCCTGAAAGAGTTATCACTTCATTTTTTTTGCCGCTGTTTAAAAATCCGTTTTGCTCATCGGGTAAATGCGTTAAGTCCCTCCGTTGCCACGCTTTGATGATTACTTCTTTTAGTTCCTTTGTTTTTGTCGTATCCTTTTGTGTCTGACCAAAAGCAATATTGAAGATTGTAAAACTTATAAATATTAATGAGATTTTTCTCATGCTGCAAATTTAAGTCAGTCTACTCAATTAAAGTCTGTCAAATCACTCCTTGAACATTTATGGTGTGTCCTAGCATTGCTGTAAACGTCGGGTATTGCCGCAGCCAAGGAATTTGATGCTGTGTCCGCCGGGTGCTGATGCTCATTAAAGAAACGAAATTTTTACTTGAAATTAAACTTTAATTGAAAATCAGTCATGCCGGTAACAAAAGCAAAATTGTAGATAGAGCTGAGAATATGGCTCGTCGCCCGGGTTGCGACAATGCTCTGTTAGCGGAAGTTGTTTAAAAACTAAGGGGGGAATTAACATTGGACTTTAGTTTTTATCTGAAATGGTATAATAATTGATGCCTAATAAAAGTGAGAAGACCCTGTTAGGAGTTGATTTATAGCTTTTATTTTCGTGGTCATGTCTGTTCTTGTTTAAATTACTTCTCTATCTTTGTGCCGAAAAATATATTTTTAACTTTAAATCACTTTTTCATGTCACAAAAGATACTTGTTACGAATTACAATTATAACGTTAGCCTGGAGGAATATCGGCAAATGACTTCTAAACTTGCTCAGGTATTTGCAGAAGTCCCTGGATGTATTTGGAAAATATGGCTTGTTGATGACGAAAGAAAAGAAGCAGGGGCGATTTATTTGTTCAAAGATGAAACTTCTTTAAAAACTTTTAAAGAAAGTCCATTGGTTGCATCTGTTCTTTCACATCCTGCATTGAGTAACTTTGATTTAAAAGAAAGGGATATTCTTGAAGAAGTAAGTGAAATTACAAGGGCACCATTAATGAACAGTGTCAGCCAGGTTTAGTTTTCAATTGATTCAAGATGGGTAGTTCATATCGTGGGGATATAAATTTCCGCTGGCGTTTTGTATTTCCGAAGTTGGGAAATTTGAAAAACGTCTGACCAGCGGCAATGATGATTAGGAGTAAGATTATGGAATTAGAGAAAAGTTTCTTAGAAAGTGTCAGGACCCAAACCAAGGCTGATTGCGAATTACAGCCGAAGTCTCAACGTCACGCCCCAATATTGACAATGCAATGTTAGCAGCCGTTTTCGTTGTTGTCAATTTTATATTATTCTACAAGAAGTGTTCTTTAATGAAACTCAAGTATTATTTTTTTCATTAACCACTCAGCTTTATGTGCTGCGGCAGTCTGATTTAGTGAAAGAATGACGCTGATTTCTTTTTCAGGCTCATATAACAACATTGAGCCATAGGCACTGATATGGCCAACAAATGAATATCCTGGAAAATCCTTTTTCTGAATACCTAAACCATATTGAAATACCTGGCCTGTGTATTCTGTTACGCAAGTTGTGTTTTGAAGCTGCATCATAAGTTCTGGACTTTCTGCTTTGTTAAATAATTTTCCTTTAATTAGACTGCGGATAAATAAATCGAGGTCCCTCATAGTTGATATCAATCCGCCACCACCCCAGTCAAACGATGTATTTATGTTTTCTAAAGAATGAATACCGTAATATGGATAAACAACTGGTTTTACTAGTTCTGGAAATTCATAAAATTCAAGATATGTATCAGATAGCCCAAGGGGCGAAATTATTTTTTCTCTATAAACATGCTGAAGTGGCTTATTGGCTATTTGTTCAATCAAAACGGCTAGCAACAAATAGTTTGTATCTGAATAATGAAATCCGTTCCCGGGAACAAATGATGGTTTAAGATTTAATCCAAATTCAAAATATTTTTCCATTACCAGTTTCCAGTTCCATAATTGTGATGGATGCTGCATCACATAATTTAAAAATCTCTCATCGTCTGAAAAATAGTCCCGGAGACCGGATCTGTGTTGCAGTAAATGAAGTAAAGTAATCTTTTCGAAATAATCGGTTTCTTCAAACAAATGCAGTCCGGATAATATTTTTATTGTATTCTTATTAATTAAATCAAAATAATAATCTTCCAGTCTGAGTAATCCTTCTTCTTTCAATTGAAGTATGATTGCGGAAGTAAAAAGTTTTGTTATGCTTCCGATTCTGAATCTATAGTTCGCAGAAATAAGTTTACCTGCTTCACCGGTCACACCTATTGCACCGGAGAAATTTATGCCACTGCGTTCATTATTTATAGCAAGCATGCAGTTGTATACCGGAGAGCTTCCGAAGGGCTTAACAACGAACGACATTATCTTTTCAAATTGTTCCATATCCTATCGAATTTATTTCCTTCAGTAGTTGTGCAAACTCATAATCATTTCTCACATGCGGAATCTTCTGCTGTAATCCTATTTTGCCGGACTCCTTTAAAATATTTTCAAAACCACCCTGTGGCACCAATGTAATTTTTAAGGACTCAATGGCTTTATGCATCACCAGGTCTTTGTAAGAAAAATTGCGATGACAAATTTTATCATCAAGCCGTTTTGAAAAATCAATAATATCTTCAGGCATTTGACCAAATTCAATGAACCATTCATGATAGGGAAGCGAACCATTTTCTTCTATATTTGGCGCAACCGTATAATCTACGATTGTGACGCCGCATTCTGCAGCCGTTTCTGAAATTGATATATCAGTTTCTTTAACCGTTACATGTTCGCCGAATGCAGAAATATATTGCGCTATTCTTCCTGTTATATCTATCCGGTGTGGAAAAACAGTTTTGAAACGAACAGTATCACCATTAATATAACCCCAGAGACCTGCATTTGTATTCAGCACCATTGCATAATTAATTCCGGGCTCTACATCTCTTAGTGAAATTCTTGTTGGATTCTTTTGATATAATTCATGTACAAGTACGAATTCAAAAAATATTCCTTTATTCAGTACCAATTGCATACCTCTTTCATTAAGGCGGTCCTGGTAGGCAATAAAACCCTCGGTGGAAGGATATGTTTCCAGTATATCAAAAGGCATAGGGATATATTTTTTTATTTCTGACAAAAAAGGTTCATAGTCCATTCCACTTAACAGCAAGAGTTTAAAATTTGGAAACAATTCTTTGAATTCCCTGCCTGTTTTGTTTCTCAATGCTCTTAAAAAAATGAGCAACCAGACAGGCATTGCTACAATGGTACGGATATCCTTTCCTGCAGATGCTTTTATCATGGCCTGAATTCTATTTTCATAATCAGTAATTGAATTTATCTTGTCTGAAGGCAGGCGCAACCATTTGTAGATCGTCGGCACACAGGCATTGGCAATAGTAGAAATGGGTGCTGTCTTTATTCCATTCACTTCTTCAAAAAAATGACCATCAGAAAACAACAATACTTTTCCTTTCAGGAATGAATAGTTTTTGTACCGATGAGCATAATTCAAAGCGGCATATTGCGGCGCCACTACCTGGTTATTTAGTGATTCTTTTGTAACCGGGATAAATTTTGTTTTACTGGTTGTGCCGGATGTTTTTCCAAAAAAAACTGGCCGCCCTTTCCACAGCACATTGGCCTCTCCGGATTTTATTTTTTCTACATAGGGTAGTAACTCTTCATAGTTCCTTAATGGCACATGCTGTTTGAAATCTTCATATGTTTTTATGGTTGAAAAACAATGGTCCTTACCAAAAAGAGTATTCCTTGCTGCTTCAACAAATTCACACATCAGCTTTTCCTGGCACGCAATCGGGTCGGCTAGCATATTGCAAATCGGCTTGTGTTTTGAATTAATAACAGAAGCTAATAATGAGTCAAAGATGTTCAAAAGAAGGAATTTATTTTTTATATATAATCAAATCCTGAAGCAAAAAGAGGTCTCAGTTTTATATCACTTATTTCCGTCTCACTTAAATCATGAAAAGACGCCAGAATAAATATATCAGAGTCTTTGATAAATGAATGGAGCAATCCTGTTTTCCCATTCTCAAGAATTCTTTTTCGCAAAGGACACGTTTTTCCCATCCAGAACATTGCAGACTTTAATTTTTCTTTTGCCAGCAATCCTTCAAACAATTCCATCAGCCGATGTTCAAAGCCTGGCTTAGAATAAATTCCTTCGAAGGCAAGAAATTCGAAACGTTTGGGGTTAAATAATTTATTCAGCAAGGGAACCAGCGGTACAACATTCATAATAATTTTTCCCATAAATCCTGCCATTTTGTTAATAACCCAATGCGCCCGGTGGAACTGGCAACCAGCAATTATTTCCCCGTTTTCACGAATGATAAAATAATCATTTTGGAGAAAGATTGAATTAAACTGAACAAGGGCATGTTCTCCATATTGTTTTTTCAGTAATGACAATACTTCATTTCTTAGAGTATCTGTATTTACCTGCTCAATATTCTTTTTCGCTTTAGGAAAGAACCGGCTGAACCCATTTGTCTTTATTACCCCGATATTTTTATAGCCTGCATTTTCTACCGTTTTATAGGATGCCCTATTTCCTTTTTCGATACATGCAAAAAAAACTGTTTTTTCTTTTTCATCATCAGTGACAGCCTCCATCACTTTTACTGCATATTTTTTCATCACACCCTTACCTCTGATTTCTTTTGATGATGCGAAATAGCGGATGTAATAGCAATTGTATTGTTGATTCCCTGCTGTAACTGGTGTGTTGCAAAAAACAGCTGTACCTTGAATCTTTGCATTATCATGAATGGCAACCAGAGTGGGTTGGTATAGTAAATGGATGTGCTCTTCTGTATTTTTATGTTCATATACTGCGCCGTCATTACCCCAGGCAATACTGTCTAAGAATTTTATGGCTTCTTCCGGAATACCGTAATGCCGCCAAATTGAATAATCACCTTCTTGGAACAGTAATTTCTTTTCCATTACATGAGAATGTTTTTTAAAGAATTGGGCTTCAAGTAGTTTTCTTTTTCAAAATACCCTGCTCTTCTAATTGCAAACAACTTAGTTGTATCTTCTCTTCCAGCGAAGCAATCACCTGAGGTGTATGAGCTGGAGAAAGAAAACAGTTCCGACCCTCCCAGACATAAACACCATTCAACAATAGCTGATAATACAGCAGGTTTAATTTACCCGGTGTATAAAACCTGAAAAGCGATGCAAAATGACTAATGGAAAGCTGGTAACCGTTTGTACTGAAAAAATTATTAAGTCTTGCACAGAATGCTTCAGTAGTTTCATTCAGGTCTTTTAGCAGTTTTCCATTTGATTGATTTAATATCTCCAGTGTTTTAAGAGATGCAGCCATTGCGAGCGGGTGGTGACAAAAAGTGCCTGCTACAAAAGTTGATTTTACGGGAGGAATTGAATCATCACCATATTGCCAGTAGCCGCCATCTGTTGCATCAAGAAATTTTGCTTTTCCGGCAACAATGCCAATCGGCAATCCACCCCCTATTACTTTTCCATAAGTCACTATATCGGAAGTCACATCAAAATATTTCTGGCTGCCGCCAATACATATTCTGAAACCCGTGATAACCTCGTCAAAAATCAGTGCAATATTATTCTCTAAGGTTATTTTTCTGAGTTCATGTAAATATTCACGGGGTTGAAATGTGGGATTGCGGCTTTGCACAGGCTCTGTCAGAACCGCAGCAATTTCATCTTTATGCTTTTTTATAAAATCTAACGACTCTTCCGAACCATATTCAAGCAGGTAGGATTCATTCAGCATAGATTGTGTTACACCTGGCACGATTTCTTTTGCAAGATTGGTAACTGGATCGTTTTTCAACGAAAGAAGAGAATCAAACGTGCCATGATATGCTCCTTTGAAAAAGATAATGTATTTTTTCTTAGTAATTGCTTTTGCAATCCGCAATGCCACCATAACAGCCTCGGTTCCTGAATTAAAAAAAGCAACTCTTTCAACACCGGTAACTTTTGAGATTTCTTTTGAAAGAAAACCTGCTAATGGAGAAATGGGACCAACGGACCAGTTTTTTGTTAATTGCTCTTCAATAGCCTTGCGAACCGGAAGATAATTATGGCCAAATAAAATGGAGCCAAATCCCATCGTAAGATCGATATATTCGTTGCCGTCAATATCATACACATTGGGACCATCTGCACGGTCGCATACAAGCGTATAGACAAATTCCTTCATTTCCTTACTGAATCCTGCAGCATTACGATTGAGAGCAAAACTCTGACGATATTCCTGTGTGTGTTGTCTTGTATGCCGATTTTTTTCTGTCAGTTGCTGGAGCATATATGAATTTTTACATTTGATAGAATTTATAAGTATGATTAACTGAATAGAATGATTTTTTTTTTATTGTCGTGTAGAAAATCCTGATTAACGTTTTTGTAATATTTTGAAAATTAACGGTTTAAATTTAAATTTCAAATCATTAATTTTCGCCGCTTTGTCTACTTGTTAGCCTCAGAATTTAATTTCGATCGTGCGAAATAAAGTGGGATGGCTGCTAACGATAACGATCTGCATTTGCGGAGTCCGGATATTCGATGCTGGTCAAGCCCGAACTTAAGAAAGTGACCGATCAAATGTTGATTGCTTCAATATCCCGCCCGTATTTTGGAAATGCAATGTTGGTGGCATGTGCATCTTACCTGTTGTTATTTTGCCAGATGAATGCCGGATCAAGTTCTAATTTTTTGCTTTTTTGACTTACTCTGCGAAAGGGTACTCAAAACTAATAGTTAAAGCAACGAAATTTAGTTTAATAAATATTTATTGTTAATCAATAAATATGTTATATTTATCAATAAATTTATAATATGAAATCATTAGGAAATAAGTCGCTATCCAGAATTCTTTCCATTATTATAACTATTCTGTGGTGGATAGAATGGATTGGTTCTGTTATTCTGATTACCGTTATTCTAATAACATATTTTTTGAGGAAAAACATTAGTTTGAATTTCCCGCTGACATTTTCATCTATTACGTTCAAAACAGTTCCATCTGTAAGTAAGGATATTCCGGCTGGGGTAATAAATGTAATGAATGGGAATTTCTATATCCCTGTTGATAATAATTGGCAAAATATATTGATGTTATTAGCCGGCTGGATAGCAATCTGTGCTGTATTTATTGTTATTACCTACCAGCTGAAATTAATCTTTTCAAGTTTAAGTAACAATCAGCCATTCAATGAATTCAATGTATTAAGAATCAGGAATATCGGAATTGTGTTGATAGCTCTTTCTTTTCTGCTGTTTTTATCGAATATTATTCTAAACCGGTTTCTGATATCTCATTTCAAATGGGAAGAAGAAATAAAATTAACGTACACATTCAAAATGAGCTACCTGATTACAGGTGTTATACTTATCATAGTTGCTGAAATATTTAAAGAGGGTGTATCCTTAAAAGAAGAAACAAACTTAACCATTTAATATGCCGATAGTAGTAAACCTGGATGTAATGATGGCGAAGCGAAAAATGTCTTTAAATACTTTGTCCGAACGGGTAGGAATTACATTATCTAACTTGTCAATTTTAAAGCAGGGCAAGGCTAAAGCTATTCGCTTCACTACACTTGAACTGTTATGCAAAACACTTGATTGCCAGCCCGGCGATATTCTTGAGTATCAAACTTCTGAATTAAATTCTAAAAATTCTCAATAAATTATTTTAAATCAGTAAAAATGAAACATTTTTTTATGCTTATATGCCTGTGCGGCATAATGTTGCCTGCAAAATTCTTTGCCCAAAAAAACTATTCTTTAGTTATTGATAAATACATGCAGGCCCAGGTGAAAGTAAATGAATTTAGCGGTGTGGTATTTGTAACCGGTAAAGGCAAGGTCATTTATAAGAAGGCATTTGGATATGCAGACCGAGAGTGGAAAATACCAAACACATTAGAAACCAAATTCGAAATTGGTTCTATAACCAAACAGTTTACGGCAGCTGCCATCCTGCAATTAGCTGAACAAAAAAAATTAAATTTGAGTAATAAGCTAAGTACCTATTTCCCTGATTACCCGAAGGGAGATAGCGTAACCCTGCATATGTTGCTTAGCCATACTTCGGGGATAGCTGATTATACAAGCCTTCCCGGTTTTTACCCTCTGCATACGTTGCCTTTGCCGAAAGATTCAGTAATTTCTCTTTTTAAAAATCAACCCTACAAATTTTCGCCAGGCACAAATTGGAACTATAGCAATTCAAATTATTTTTTACTGGGTTGTATTATTGAAAAAGTAACCGGGAAAACTTTTGCTGCTTATTTGTTTGAACATGTGATTAAAAAAGCAACACTGCCAAATACTGTTGTAAACAAGCTTGATTCTATTCTGGTATTCAGGGCAAGAGGTTATTCAAAGTCTGATAAAGGTGGCTGGAAAAATGCAGATTATTTTTCAATGGAATTTCCCTTTAGTGCGGGTTCGTTAATTTCTACTGCTCCCGATTTGTACCAATGGCAAAGTGCTTTATTTGGAGCTGAAATTATATCAACTCAGATGCTAGAAAAGATGACTGCTCCGTATCTCAATAATTATGCTTACGGATTATCTGTTGATTCATTTGATCATCATCTCCGGATTTCTCATGGAGGTGCAATACCCGGGTTTACTTCATATCTTAGTACATTTCCAGTAGAAAATATTTCAATAGTGGTATTATCAAATAATGATTGCAACAGCGATGAGGTAGGTAATGAAATTTCTGCTAGTCTTTTTGACATCCCTGTAAAAATGCCCTATAAACCTGTAGAAAAAACAATTAATGTTTCCATTCTTAAACGCTATACCGGCAAATATCAACTTGGCGGCAGTACAAATTTTGAACTCATTGAAAAGGATAAATATCTTTTTCTTAAACCCGAAGGCGGAGGCGAGATGAAGCTGAGACCAGAATCTGAGACTAAATTCTTTTTTGCCGGAAACCCTGAGCAGCAAATTGAGTTTATCCTGGATCAAAATGGAGCAATATTAAAATGTTACTTTTTTAATAAAGGATCACAAATAGAAATTAAAAGGCTTATAAAGTAGTAATGTATTATTTCAGATGTTTGTGTCTAAACTTTAAACGGGAATAAATGGTTTTTTATATTTTTCACTGGAGGCTGATTCGTATGTCAAATAGTCGTAGTGACATACAACGGGCAGTTATTGCTGCAGGTGGGATATTTTATAATGTCCAGCCCGGAACCGCTGCCCAATTGAAAATATAAAGTTGAAGGTAACAACAAAAAGCCAAATTGAAACTAGTCTGCCCTAACCAAAGTACAGCGATGCACACAGCTGATGTTTCAACGTCGAGCCCCACTTGCAGCAATACCAATGTTGGGCGAAGGCGTGTGTCCTGAACATCATTGTCTAACCCGCAATGGTGATGCTGATTTCAAGATGATAGGTCTTTGAAGTTTCTGTAATGACTATGCAGCACTTTGGAGAGAACTATCGGCAGGGATTGTATCAGGCAAACCTGTCAAACGGTTAAGAGGTGCAAACCTTTCAAG
>JANMBO010000041.1:0-10049 GCA_031360425.1 Chitinophagaceae bacterium
CCAAATGCTTTTGTATTGGAACCGCAGCAGACAAACTTTCGCGTTCAGCAATGGGTAGTAACGGTGGCCGTTCTGCTCTTTCTTATTAAAATAGCCGCGTACTTTATTACTCATTCGGTAGCCATTCTCACCGATGCACTGGAAAGTATCGTAAATGTTATTGCCGGTTTCATCGGCCTGTACAGCCTGTATGTAGCGGGCAAACCAAAGGATATTGATCACCCCTATGGCCATGGCAAAGCAGAATTCCTTTCGGCCGCTGTAGAAGGGACCCTGATTATTCTTGCCGGCTTCATTATCATTTACGAAGCCATTAATAATTTCATTCATCCGCATACCCTGCAAAAATTAGACTGGGGTATTTTGCTGGTAGCCATTACGGCTGTTATCAATTATGTTGTTGGGTATATTAGTTTACGCAATGGAAAGAAGAATAATTCACTGGCGCTTATTGCCAGTGGAAAACACCTGCAATCCGACGCGTATTCAACACTCGGCCTCATTGTTGGATTGGCTCTTATTTATTTTACCAACTTAGTTTGGGTAGATAGTGCGGTGGCCATTCTCTTCGCGTTTATTATCATATTTACAGGTTATAAGATCCTCCGCAGTTCTATTGCCGGCATAATGGATGAAGCTGATGTGGAATTATTGGAAAAAATGGTGAGCCTGCTCAATAATAACCGTCGCGAAAACTGGATAGACCTCCACAATCTCCGGGTAATAAAATACGGAGGACAATTGCATATTGATTGCCATCTTACGGTTCCCTGGTACCTGAATGTTCACGAGGCACACATTGAAATTGATCAGCTGACGAAACTCTTAACCTCCGAATTCGGCAATGCCATTGAATTTTTTGTGCATTCCGATGGCTGCCTCGAATTTTCCTGTTTCATATGTACCAAACAACAGTGTGCTGTTCGTCAGCATCCTTTCGAGCATCGGGTAGAATGGACCATCAAGAATATTCTGTCAGATAAAAAACATAGAATAGCGAAGTAGTTTGTGGTTTATAGTTTATGGTTTGTGGTTTATCGTTCTTTAGCGCTATTATCCACTAGGAATTGAAAGCCCCTGTTATTAATGGAGTATTTTAGAGTTTCAGTAACGACAAACTACGAACTAAAATCCTACTTTCGTCTTCTAAAAATTGCCACCATGCAAGCTTGGAAAGATTACCAGGATAAAAACAAGGACCGGTTTTTAACAGAGTTACTCGAGCTGCTCAAGATACCGAGTATTAGTGCCCGCAGTGAACATGCTACTGATATGAAGCGATGTGCCGAATCGGTTAAAGAATCTTTATTGAATGCGGGAGCTTCAACGGCCGCTATTTACGAAACGGCCGGGCACCCGATTGTATATGCCGAAAAGATTATTGATCCTTCCAAACCAACCGTTTTGGTATATGGCCATTACGATGTGCAACCAGCTGATCCGCTGGAACTCTGGAACAGCGGCCCTTTTGAACCAGTGATCAAAGACGGAAAAATATTTGCCCGCGGCGCCTGCGATGATAAAGGGCAGTTCTATATGCATGTAAAAGCATTGGAAATAATGGTACAAACCAATTCGCTTAGCACCAATATTAAATTTTGTATAGAGGGGGAAGAAGAAATTGGCTCGCCCAATCTGGGCAAATTTGTAGCAGCACAAAAAGATTTATTGAAAGCGGATGTGGTACTTATTAGCGATACCGCCATGTTAAGTATGGATACCCCATCAATAGACATTGGCGTGCGTGGCCTAAGTTATATCGAAATAGAAGTAACCGGCCCCAACCGCGATTTACACAGCGGTGTATATGGGGGAGCGGTTGCCAACCCTGTAACCATGTTGGCTAAAATGATTGGTTCCTGTCACGATGAAAACAATCACGTTACCATCCCGGGGTTTTATGATGATGTAGTGGAAGCGACTACAGAAGAAAGAAAATTGATGGCTGCAGCGCCTTTTAATGAAGAAGAATATAAAAAGGATCTCGGGGTAACTTCATTGTGGGGAGAGAAAGGATATACTACTAGCGAAAGAACAGGTATTCGCCCTACGTTGGAATTAAATGGTTTCTGGGGTGGTTATACCGGCGAGGGAGCTAAAACCGTGTTACCCGCCAAAGCATTTGCAAAAATCTCAGCACGGTTGGTTCCAAATCAATCGGCCAAAAAGATGACTGAAAAATTATTGAATTATTTTAAGAGTATTGCTCCGGCCGGCGTAACAATAAAAGCAGAAGAGCATCATGGTGGCGAACCATACATGACACCTATTGATTCATTTGCCTACAAAGCCGCCTCCAATGCGATTGAAGCAACCTTCGGAAAAAAACCAATTCCGGTTCGGGGCGGTGGTAGTATACCCATCTGTTCGTTATTTGAAAAAGAACTGGGTATTAAGATTGTCTTTATGGGATTTGGATTGGATAGCGACAACCTGCACAGCCCAAATGAGAAATACGGCCTATTCAATTTTTATAAAGGGATAGAGACCATTCCCTATTTCTATAAGTTTTTTGCGGAATTTACCCGCAAAATGTAAAATGAAAGCCAGACTTCTGCATTTTAGATTTTTCATTTTACATTTAGATGAATGAAGACTTCAACCGAAAAATTAAGACTCGACAAATACCTATGGTCCATCCGCCTGTTTAAAACAAGAAGCCAGGCCTCTGTTGCCTGCGATAAAGGAAAAGTAAAATACAATGGTGATGCCGCCAAAGCTTCGAAGACGGTAACCATCAACGATGAATACGAAGTAAAAACAGAAGCCAAGCGCTGGCGCATAAAAGTAATGGGGCTATTGCACAATCGGGTGCCGTACTCAGAAGCTATTAATTATTACCTCGATATTACTCCGGCCGAAGAAATTGAGCGTATTCAATTTCAGGCTGCCAGTTTTCACACCGGCAAACGCCCCAGCAAAATTGGCCGGCCCACCAAGAAACAGCGTCGCGATCTGGATGATTTTGCGGAAGAAACGGAATGATTGATGAGTATGCGGGGCTTGCCCACCGAAGCTTTAGCCTGGGTGGGGATACTGAACTTTCAACTCATGGCTCAATGTAAATGACTATTGGAAATAAGCTAATGTCTTATGACTCATGACTTCTGACTTATGACTATCGACTTACCTCTACTTTGAGTACTACTTACGCAAACCAATATCCTTTTTTATTAAGAAATAGTTCTACCCAGTGCGGCATGGTATTGGATTTGACTTTACCTTTAACGTCCAAAATCTAATAACCATGACACTCCACGTAACCGCGGATAGTATCATCAGCGACGTACAGCAAGAGTTCAACCACCTCTTCCCCGAATTCAAACTCGAATTTTTTTTCAGTTCCGCAGAACACCTCAAACCGTTTTGCCAGTTGCATCATTCGTACCCTTTTGTGAGCATCCGGGAATTGTGTTCCTTCAATCAAAAAAGTAGTTTGGATATCAATGAAACTATGACAGTTTCTCAACTCGAAAAAAAATTTCGGAAAAAGTTTGGTTTACCCGCTATGATTTACCGGAAAGACGGCGACTACTGGCAGAAGAAAGCATCTACCGGGAAATGCACGCTTAAGCATTAACCACCATCCCATATTATTTCCCGTCCCTTCTTATTTTTCATTTTATGGCCACCGGCCAGCAATTATCTTTGTGCCATGCATATTGATATCATTACGGTGCTACCCGAATTACTGGAAAGTCCATTCGCCCATTCCATTTTGAAACGGGCACAGGAAAAAGGATTGTTGACTGTTCAAACTCATTCGTTGCGGAAATGGGCCATAAATGAATACGGACAAGTAGACGATTACCAATATGGGGGCGGGGCAGGTATGGTTATGATGTGCGAACCCCTGGCTACAGCGATTGAATCGCTCTCTAACGAAAGAAAATATGATTACGTAATATATATGACTCCCGACGGAGATCTTTTCAATCAACAAATGGCTAACCAGCTATCCCTGAAAGAAAACCTGCTCATTATTTGCGGTCATTATAAAGGAATCGATCAGCGCATCCGGGATCATTATATCACCAAAGAAATATCCATCGGAGATTATGTACTGAGTGGAGGAGAATTAGCTGCAGCGGTGGTGGTGGATGCAATCGGCCGCTTATTACCAGGCGTATTGAATAATGAAACCTCGGCCCTATTCGATTCGTTCCAGGATAATTTATTAGCCCCTCCGGTATATACGCGCCCGGCCGATTTCCGCGGATGGAAAGTACCCGACATCCTGCTCAGCGGCGATCTAAAGAAAATCGAAGACTGGCGGCACGAACAATCGATTCAACGGACGAAAGAAAAACGGCCCTTTTTATCTCCCGATTAAATTTCACCTTTACCGGAAACCATCTATCTTAAAAATCATTTTTAATACATGTTTCTTCATTTGTATGAGTAAACAAAATATTTTGTCCAACTAACATCAACAAAAACCAACAGACCTTTTATTAATTATGGGAATCTCCAGGCCCTTCATTTTTTGTTTACTGCTGGCAGGCTATAATTTCCGGGGTGCCGCAGAGGGCCCGGTTGATTATCATCCGCAATACCAATTACATATTAAGAAAGCAGTAAGCACAAAAAAATAGATGGAGAATTAAATAATTCTTCCTGGGAACATACGGCGACCAGCACTGATTTTATCCGGAAATTCCCCGACGACCTCAGGTACCCATTCATCGATCGCTTGTTAAAGTAACTTAGGATGGAGATTTTATTTATTTCGCATTCATCTCTTACGACAGCAATCATCATATTATTCAAAGTTTGAAAAGAGATGGCGGATATGAACTGAATGATGCGGAAGGAATTATATTGGATCCATTGAATCAGCTCAATAGTGGATTCTTATTTGGGGTGAACGCATTCAATGAGCAGACTGACGATCAATTGAACGGTTCTTCCGATAAACTCACGCTAAGTTGGGAAAACAAATGGTTCTCCGCAACCAGAAGATATGCCGACCGGCGGACCGCCGAAATCGCCATTCCTTTTAAGACTATCCGGTATAGTGCCCAAAAAACAGTATGAGGCATCAACTTTCTCCGGAGTGACCTTAAGACCAATGAATATGCTACCTGAACCCGAATGCCTGTAAACTTTAAATCATATGATCTCGGTTATACAGTGTCTTTAGTATGAGACGCCTCTCCCCCTCCGGCGTAGGTAAGAGAGCCTTTATACTTTATATTACCTGCGGGCTTAATCAAAACAAAGAAGAACAGCAGGCTGTAAACTCTATTGGCAATATGGTTTTTGATGCCAAGATCGCCGTAACCTCTTCGTTGAATTTGGACCTTACTGTCAATCCCGATTTCTCACAAATTGAGGTGGACCAACAAGTAACCAATTTAACACGTTTCAATATTTTCTTTCCTGAACGCCGGACTTTCTTCCTGGAAAATGCAGACCTGTTCGCGGGATACGGTATTCCTCCTATACTTCCATTTTATTCCCGTCGTATTGAGTTAGATGATGAGGAAATCCAATTCCCATTTATGCGGGTGCCCGCCTTTGTGGTAACCTGGCTCCCAGAACCCGCATTGGAATTATGAGAATGCAAACCGGAAGAAAAAAAGGCTATGCTGCTCAAAACTATTCGGCCACCTCTGTAACCCAGGGTATTTTCAAAAGATCAGTAGCCAGGGGTTACTTTTTAAACCGGCAGGACTTTTTAACTGAATCCGAAAAACAACAAGACCCGTTAAAATCTTATGGAAGAAACGCCGGTCTGGATTTCACCTATACTACGCTCAAAGGCACCTGGAGTATATATGCAGCCCATCACTTTTCCCTTAAACCTGGAATCATAAAAGATAATCGCAATCCTGATTTTGCGATTAATTATTCTGTAAAAAGACTAGGCCTCATTGTAAACATTACATCAATCGGTACCCACTATTATACCGACATTGGTTTTGTATAAAGGATACTCAACTATGATGCAGCAGGGGACACGGCTATACGTATGGGCTTTAAACATATTTATTCTCAAGCCAATTACCGCATTATTCCTACCCTGGGAAAAATCAACCGGCTTACGTTTGAATTTACTAATTACAGCGTCTGGAATTCAGACAATAGTTTCAATGAACGATTCAATCAACTCAACTATAAAATGGAATTCAGAACAACGGCCGCCCTGGTTGTAGTAGGAACCCAAAATGATGTGCAATTATTGTATCCGATTTCTTTTACAGGTAAAACGCCCCTACCGGTAGGCAGGTATCGCTATTCAACAACCTGTTTGCTATATAATTCTGGTATTAGAAAACTGTTCAATTATTTTTTCGGAGTAGCCGGAGGAGTATTTTACAATGGTGAAGTAAAGCAAATACAAACCGGGTTTACGGTGCGCAAACAACCATATTTAAGTTTTACGATGCCATTCGAATATAATAAATTCCACTTCCCTATAAATTATGGAGAAACCACTTTGTTTTTAATTGCCCGGGGCTTAAAATAAATTTTTCAACTACGCTGTTCTGGACCACCTTTATACAATACGCAGAATAATAATTTCAATATCAATAGACGATTTCAATGGCGGTATAAACCCATGAGCGACCTATTCGTAGTATATACTGATAATTATTTTACTGATCCATTTTTCAAAAATAAAAAAAGGGCACTGGTATTTAATTTGAATTACTGGTTGGATTTGTAAGAACTTAATAATCGGCAGGTGGAAAACATCGTTTCCAAAATAATACGGTAAAAAAGTTAACAGGGAGATTCTTCAATTTCCCCATTTTAGCCGCTGAAAAAAAAACTGTTGCCGGGTACTTCAATCATTCAAAGAAAAAAGAAGCTTGCAATCGTTTGTGCTATTTTCTTCTCATTGTACTACTTAGCCTACCTTTAAGGAAATTGCAAAAAATTAATTAATTAATATGAAAGCAAACCGCCGTAATTTTTTACAACGCGTAGCCCTGGGTACCGGTTCTTTATTGACCGGATTTAGTACCCTGGCCAAGGTAAAAAAAGATGAATCAGATCAATTGCCGTTAGCTTCGCACGAATACGATCAGCAACGTTTTAATATGTGTGGATACGCCGCCCCTAAATTAAATGTGGTGCGAATTGGGGTAGTGGGACTCGGTATGCGGGGGAGCGGGGCAGTAGAACGATTAAGTTATATTGAAGGAGTGGAGATAACTGCTCTCTGCGATAAATTACCCGACCGTGTAACTGCCGCTCAAAAAACACTCGAAAAAATGGGACGTCCCAAAGCAAAAGAATACAGTGGGGAAAATGGATGGAAGGCATTATGTGAAAGTAAAATCGTGGATTTGGTTTATACTCCCACGCCCTGGAACCTGCATACTCCTATTGCCGTGTATGCCATGAAGAATGGAAAACATGTGGCTACCGAAGTAAATACGGGATTAACTGTAGATGAGTGCTGGCAAGTGGTGGAAACCTCTGAAAGTACCAAAAAGCATTGCATGATGCTGGAAAACTGCTGTTACGATTTCTTTGAATTGCTTACTCTCAATATGGTTCGAAATGGTTTATTCGGGGAACTGGTTCATGCCGAAGGGGCCTACATACACGACCTGAGCAAAGACTATCTTTTCAATAAGAAAGCCTACACCGATATGTGGCGTTTGAGAGAAAATGCAAAAGGAAGTGGTAATCTTTATCCTACTCACGGTCTTGGCCCGATTGCCCAATGTATGAATATCAACCGGGGCGATAAAATGGATCACCTTGTTTCCATGAGTACCAACGATTTTTCATTAGGCACAATGGCAAAAGAGATGTCCGCTACGGATTCTTTCTTTAACGAATTTGTCGGCAAGGCCTTTAGAGGTAATATGAATACCACGATCGTCCGAACCAATAAAGGAAAGACTATGATGCTGCAGCATGATGTTTCCACTCCCCGGCCTTATTCGAGAATTCATCTGGTCAGTGGTACTAAAGCCGTTGCACAAAAATGGCCCGATCCTGAACGTATAGCCTTTGGCCATAGCTGGATTAAACCAGACGAATTACAAAAATTATACGACCAATATTCACCCCCGATTGTAAAACATATCGGTGAAATCGCCAAAGAAGTGGGCGGGCATGGAGGAATGGATTTCATTATGGACTGGCGGCTGATTGACTGCTTGCGTAATGGTCTACCGCTCGACCAGGATGTGTACGATGCCGCTTCCTGGAGCAGCATCATTCCGTTAAGCAAGCAATCGGTGAGTAATAAATCACGTACTGTTGATGTACCTGATTTCACCCGGGGATCCTGGAAAACAAATAAACCACATGATCTTACACTGACCGGCGGTGGTACTACTACCGTGCGAAAAGTTCCCAAGAACAACTAGCCTATAAAAACCGATATATAAAAGCCCTTTCTTAATTGATAAGGAGGGGCTTTTTGATTGAATTGATTTAACCTATTCAATTGAATGTTTTTTTTATTCTGATTGCAACGGCTTCTGACTTGCCATGGAATGAATAGTTAATTATTAAACTTCACTACTTCAAAGTTGCTGCCTTTTACACTCTTTAATGAACTCAGTTCATCATTATTCCATCGTTCATCGGGAGCACCCGTGATATAAAGGTTACTTCCAATATCTGCCAGGATAATTCCGTATTTCTTCATGGCCGTTAATATTACCTGAACCCTCGCAGGATAAGTGCTAATGTCAAAATTGTTTTTCAATCGCAGGCGTGCACCAAAAGGTAATCCATATTGCCCACCGGTACCATTTACTTTATGCCGTGCAGGAATTATATAAGAAGGTTTCACGAGACTCTTTATTAATGTAAAGCGAATAGCATGATCAATGACTCCTTTTGCGACTTCGTCATACCGAATCAATCCCGGGAAAATCGGAAGTCCTGCCGCATCAGCTGATGTCCACCCTTCTGTTCGTAATGAATTTGATTGCAGATCGAATACCGCGCCTGAAGAAGCTTCCCAGGTATTCCCGTTTACATTGGCATTATATAACTCGTATAGTTTTTTATTCTCCATGTCAACAGCAATTACATGCGCATCGCCATTACCATTGCCCTCCACCGGTGCCGAAAGAGGAATTGGAAAGGGTCCATTATCACTTTCATCTCCATAATTACCATCATACCCATTACTCCGATATGTGATATTCACTTTTGGTTGGTTGCCACAAACAACTACATAAGGGATGCCAATGGGCGAACCGTTCCAGGTACCGCTTCCAAAATCGTTGTGTAATCCTGTAGCTGCAAATTGAGCAATGATGCCATCATTGTACGGGTCAATGGGAGAACCCGAAATATCTTTATTCCATGGATTGTCTGTAGGAAACAATTGAAGGTTCTCTGCGGCTACTTTGGTGGCTGCACAATCACCGGATACCGGCGGTTCTTCTTTTTTGGGCACCTGTTCTTTCTTACAAGAGGTAATTGAAAGTAGCAACCAGAAGAAGAAAAGGATGAGCAGCAGGTTGATAAAGAAGTTAGCGGTAGCTGTTCTATTCATAGGACGAGATTTAAAATGAAAGGCTGAACGGATTACTCCCTTCAGCCTAAAAAATGATGCCAAAAGCGTGTCTAGCTATTCGTAAAATTACCAGGATTGATGACTATTTTTACTGTTAATAACTAAGCAACAAAACTTACTGCTGGCCATTTTGCTAGCGGTCCTTTATAATATTCCAATTTCACAGAAAAATGATAGAGTTACCTATCCCTCTATGCTGAATTCAAAAGTACTTTTCTAATACTCTACTTCCCAATTATTATCTTCTGTATTCTATTTCCTGTATTCTATCTTCTGTATTCTCCCACTTCACTTCCCCACCCCAATAACAGGCAATGCCTTATCGCGTATCAGCTGGTTGAATTTCACCACATCTTCCTCCATTATTTTTTTCAGTTTATTCAATTGGTCATCGCATTGTGCCGACAGAACAGCAAACACATCCTTTGATTGTTTACTCGGTGCCATATTTCCGCTGTTGGCGGCATCAAAAACGCCGCTTAATTTGTCATTCAACCGGATGGGATAATTCAATACATCCTGCCCGCTTTTTGATTTTGTTTGGTAA
>JANMBO010000080.1:0-3905 GCA_031360425.1 Chitinophagaceae bacterium
ATCATCGCCAGGAATAGTGCCAATCTGTCGAACATACTATCAATCATTGCCATCGTGTGAGAATATAAATTTGGATTTCAACATAGAAGAGTCTCCTGAAAGGGACTCTGCGGCTGTACTCCGTTTCTTATATTTCCCTGAAAAGGCTCTATAAATGGCCTGGCAAATGAGCCTCAAGACTATACGATTTCACTTACTTCCATTTGTCAATCCATTAAATTCTACTGTAAAACAATTTGCCTATAGAACAAATTAATACGGGCGCTATCTTTTCTCTTTCCTATTTACAGATAATTAGGGAATGGTTTTGCAGTTCCTGGTGCCGCAGAGTATCCTCCGGGAGACTCGGCGGAGAAGCAGAGAATTACCTAACTTTAACTAATAGCCCACCACCACAAATGCATAGATGCAAAACGGTTGAAGGACGTACCAGGCAGGGAATGGGTAATTTCGTACATACAACGCCCAAGAGATGAATGGGCGAAAGTTTCATTTATAATAAATAGGGGGCAGGAATAATTTTGCAGATGGACTTTCGTAAATAAGACAGTAAGCAGACATGCAGACCCCTACTGAAAACGTTCTCAAAACAATTAATTCTTCATTTCTAAAAAATAAAACTATGCGACAAATCATGACCAACACCCGATTCCCGCTATTGGTTCCAGTTTTGTTTTTAATTAGCTGTAACCAGCCTGCAAGTACTCCAGACAAAAATAATAAAGACATAACTGAAGTTGTTTCAACCCCAGACGCTGCTTCTAAGTCTGAATATGACCCTTCAATGGACAGCTATAATATTGGGGGAGATGCCATTAAAAAACTTGGTGACACATTAGGAGTAAAGATGTACGAATTTACTGCGAAGCCAGGAGAATCATGGAAGCTACATACACATCCCGACCATACTGCTTATGTTCTTCAAGGCGGTAAGGTTGCCTTATTTATTAAAGCTAATGGCAGACAGGACACACTTACTTTTCCGACAGGCTTGGCATTGATAAGTGGGCCTTTATCTGATTCAGGAAGAAATATTGGCAATACTACCATAAAGTTTCTTGTAACCGATATTTACAGGCCACGTACCAAATAGAGATTAATTTCTAATACACAGCTCCCCCAACTGGCAAGTATATCAAATTATGAAAGGCCTGGCGCAAGCGTTTTTTGCTAATTTAATGATTATTTTATCTAGTATATGTTGAGGCAAAAACAGCTTGTGCCTGAATGTAGTCATGATCCTACACAAAAGAAATCTTTTGTATTAGCAAGGGTCTATAACTGCAGATTTACTGTGCAGGCACAAGCAGTCCTGCCATAAATATTTCTATCATAAAATAGTTTCCTATCCCGGAAGGAACGCTTGCGCCAAGCTCTTGATTTTTTAAATCCACATTACCCGGTATCGGCTACTTACCAGTCGGGACTGCAGAGAAACAAAATGTCGTTTTTTAAACAGGTCCATTCAGTTTAATAATATCAAAAACCCGGTTTCATTATGCCATGCGGGAGAGAAGATTTACCGGGTATCGCTTTGCACATATAAGCCGCCATTTTTTGTACCTTGCACTCATGAAGGTTTACCCGGACACATCTGTAATTGGAGGTTACTTCGACAAGGAATTTCAAGAATGGTCAATTGCACTATGGAATGAATTCATTGGGGTACAAAACAGATCATGCTATCTGACCTGACTGCCCAGGAGCTCGAATTTGCAAGAGAAGAAATCAGAAATCTTTTAACTGCTATTCCCGAAATAAACAGGGTTGACATAATCGTTAATGACGAAGCTATAAAACTTGCAGAGACCTACATTACTGAAGGGGCTTTAACCAACAAGAGTTATAACGATGCTTTGCATATTGCATTGGCAACATTAAATTACGCTGATGTGCTGGCAAGCTGGAATTTTAAACATATCGTAAATCTTGACAGAATCAGACTGTACAACTCTATTAATTTGCGTTTCGGCTACCGGTTGATTGAAATAAGAACACCAAGAGAAATATTAAACCTTAAAGACTATGAGTAACAACCAAAATACTACCCAACCTATTGCAGAATTAGATGCGGTTAAAATGATGAGGGAAATCAGGGATAAGTTAAGTGAGAAGTATTGGAAACATCCAGACATCTTGAAAAAGGAAATGGAGGAAATCAGAAAGAAATATCATTTCAAGTTGATAGTTACTCAATAACTGTTTGATACCCTTCATTCCACTCCAGAGTCTCCCGCAAGGAACTCTGTAGCAATACTCACCGCTCGCGCAATCATGTATTAATAATACAGGGAGCTGGCGCGGGTGTTTTTTCCGGTTAGTTGAGGGTTCTTTAAAAAGCAGGCAGCAAGGAAAACAACCTCCCGTTGGGCGGGACAGGCTGTGCCAGGATAGCAGAGAGATAGTAGCCGATACAAATAAAATGTCTGAATCAGCCTGCCTGCCGCAGCCTGCCTGTCCGCTAGGCAGGGCAAGGCAGGGATTTTCAGGATTCAAAGATTAGCAGGATTAGATACCATCTTGATTAAACCCCTTTTTCATTTTAAAAACTTTTTCCCTTAGCAGGGTGCCATCCTGAAAATCCTAAAATCCAGTAAATCATGATTCAGACAATTGGCATCAAGCATGCAAATTCATTCCTCCGCAAATTCTCCTGCAAGGGACTCTTCGTTAGACTCGGTGGAAAAGCAAAACTATACCAGTAACGTTCCAACACAAACGGGGCTAAGGATCGGGAATTTCACATAAATTTGAATTGGCTGAAATTCGTCGCCTTCCTTAGTAATGAAACCTACCCCTCCCGGCCGCCACCTGCTCTCCAAATCTACCTACCTCATGGGGCACCAATGTCTCAAAAGGCTATGGTTATATAAAAAACGGCCGGACCTTTTAGCCGAAGCTGAAATTTCTGCCGCGCAGCAAATGGTATTTGAAAAAGGAACGGAGGTGGGTACAATTGCCCGCGACCTGTTTCCCGGGGGAAAAGATGCATCACCCATTGACTCCTTTCATTACCCCGAGGCAGTTCAGCAAACGCAGGAATGGCTGCAATCCGGGGAAAAAATTATTTATGAAGCCGCTTTTCAGTCCGACCAGGTGATGGCGGCCCTGGATATACTGGTCAGTAAAAAAGGGAAATGGTATGCCTATGAAGTAAAGAGCAGTACCGAGGTGAAAGACTACCATTTGACCGACGCTGCCCTGCAGTATTATGTGATGACCAATGCAGGGTTGAAGCCCGAAGATATATTCATCATTCATATCAATAATGGATATACCAGGAAAGGGAAACTGGATCTTCAACAGCTTTTTAAGATTGTTTCGGTAAAAAAAGAAGTGCTGGCGCTTCAACAGGAAATACCGGGGAATATCAATGAATACAAAAAGCTATTACAGCAAACCGGGGAACCGAAAATGGATATCGGCCCGCATTGCAGCGATCCGTATGCCTGTGAATTTACAGATTATTGCTGGAGCCATATACCGGAAGTGTCGGTTTTTAACCTCAGCAGGCTGACCGGCAATAAGAAATTTGACTTGTACTATAAAGGGGTAATCGAATATCATCAATTGCCGGATGGTTATTCATTGTCTGCGGCCCAGCAGCTCCAGGTAAGGGCCCACCTGGAAGATTATGTACATATAGAAACAAACAAAATCCGGCCATGGCTGCGGCAGTTAACATATCCATTATACTTTATGGATTTTGAAACATTCAACCCGGCGGTACCGCTGTATGATAACAGCAAGCCATACCAGCAGATCCCCTTCCAGTTCTCCGTACATGTACAGGATAAGGCCGGTGGAAAGCTAAAACATGTTGAGTATCTCGGAACCCCTGAACAAGACCCCCGGCCGGAATTTATAAAGCAATTGCTCGAAGCCACCACGGGCAAAGGCACGGT
>JANMBO010000095.1:0-162208 GCA_031360425.1 Chitinophagaceae bacterium
GATTTGTACACCAGGTATCCTCCGATTGGCTTACCCTCCAGTTTTTGGTAAGTGGGTATTCCGGGAACTTCATCCAGGAACTCCACCTTATTTTTTGCATATCCCCCATTGATGCCGGCTCTTATAGTAAGATCTTTTGTCGTTTTTATGTTATACGACACAGTAAGTTCAAAACCCTTATTATTTACTTTGCCTGCATTTACCGGTGGCAATAAGTCGGCTATTCCTGAGGAAGCCGGAGTGGATCCTGTTTTCTGAATCAGGATCTGGTCACGTTTATTCATGAAATATTCAATGGTAAGATCAATCTTCTTATTCCATATAGTGGCATCTAACCCGATATTATAGTTATTGGCTCTTTCCCAGGTAAAATTCGGGTTGGCCAGGATAGTCTCATTTAGAGTTGTTACTACCTGCCCATTGATCGGATAATTTCCAAATCCATAAGTGGATAAGTAAGCATATTCCTGTAAAGATCCTCTAAAGAACACCTGGTCATTTCCCATTTGTCCATAAGAGGCTCTGAGCTTTAAATAATCAATGCCTTCCACTTTAAAGAAATCTTCATTGGTAATGTTCCATCCTAATAACAATCCCGGAAAGAATCCGAAGCGTTTATCCTTAGGGAATATGTATGAACCATCATAGCGCCAGATGAATTCGGCCAGGTATTTTTCCTGGTAGTCATATTGCACCCGTCCATAATAACCTAAGCGGGCCCTTTCATACGCACTACCCCCGGTATTTTGTTGCAAAGATCCACCGGCAAAAAGCTGGTCAACCGCTGCCGAGATATAATTCCGGCGAAAAGCAAAAAAGTTTTCTCCGGTGAATTTCTCTTTGGTAACCCCGGCCATGATTCCGATATTATGATCAGTACCAATTTTACGATCGTAATTAAGAATGGCGGTGAGGTTAGTATTTAATACCGTTCCATAACCTTGTGTAAGGCGGGGATCACGGAAATTAGATCGGATGGCTCCTTTTAATTTGGGCGTTACACCATCCGCTTCAAAAGAGGTTCTATCCCAGTAATAAAGTGTCCAGGGAGTCTGCCATCTTTTTTCGGTCTGGCTGTTCTTATCTATCGCTCCGGTTAAAGACAGTTTAAGACCTTTTATCCATGGATTGGTTATATCCACTGTACCGTTTGCCTGTACATAGTCTGTTGGGTTATCTACATATCCCGTCGCGTTTGTTGTAATTACATATGGATTCTGACCATTTTCAATATCCGGACCAGGCTTTCCATTGGGCCATACTTCTGGTTCTGTAGGACGACCCCTCATTAGCATACGAAATATAGATCCTGCACTTTCTGTCGGGAATCTTCTTTGCTCGCGCCGGGCCAATATTCCTAAAGATGCGGTGATATATTCGTTCACTTTGGCCGTTAGGTTGGTCCGGAAATTATATTGATTGTATTTAGTAGCTGAATTTTTGTAATAAGCATCCTGGGTTATATATCCCATGGAGGCAAAATATTTGAAGTTGTCGGTTCCTCCACTTAATTGAAGATTATGCCTGGATTGCGGAGACCATGTTTTAAAAGCATCTTTAAACCAGTCTGTGTTTGGGTAGCCCCAGGGATCACTGCCATCGGCATATTTTGCTACGGCGGCCGGGCTATAATTCGCATTCAGGGTTGTTACTCCGGGTGTAGGAGAGTCATAGGTTCCTGTTTGTTTGATAGCTGACCAGGCAGCCCCCCATTCTCCTACCGGGATGGACTTATAAATGGGAAGTTCATTCATTATATTGGCATACTCAAATGCATTGGACATTTTGGGTATTCTGGCCGGTTGGCTGAATCCCTGGTTAAAATCGTAGGTGATCTTTGGTTTGCCGGTAGATCCTCTTTTGGTGGTGATCAGGATAGCTCCATTCGCTGCTCTGGCACCATAAATGGCGGCGGATGCATCTTTCAAAACAGAAATATTATCAATATCCCGGGGGTTTAATCGGCCAAGTCCGCCGTCTCTATCCGGAATTCCATCAATAATTACCAATGGGCTGCTGTTACCCAATGTATTCAATCCGCGTATATTAATAACAGCTCCATCATATCCCGGTTCACCGCTTTGTTGAATAACCACCAACCCGGGTATACGGCCGGAAAGCGAGTTGGATAAGTCTACCGCAGGAGATTTGATAAGTTTTTCTCCCCTAAGAGCACTAACGGCACCGGTTACCGTAACCTTCTTTTGGGTACCATAAGCTACTACTACCACATCCTCCAGGCTCGTCTCACTTTTGGATAATGAAACTGAAATGTCGGATTGGTTACCGACTATTATTTCTCTTGTGGCAAAGCCAACAAAAGAGATAACCAGGGTAGAGGAAGCATTTTTAACTGCAATGGAGAACTGCCCGGAAAGATCAGATGTCACTCCGTTCTTTGTACCTTTTTCCGTTACGGATGCGCCCACAATCGGGCCTCCACCTTCGTCGGAAATTTTTCCCTTCACCGTTACATTTCCTGTTTGGGCATTAAGTTGCGCACACAGGATTGCACTAAAGAGAAAGACAGTAAAGAACCGGGAAGCGCCCTTCTTAATCAGGCCCCAGCAGGGGTTTCCGGAGCATTTTAATGGAAGCATCGAATTAAACATAAGCAGGTGTTTTTAAGGAAATAAATTAACTGTTTGGTTTTAATTTTCTACTCGAACTGCAAAAGTTAGTTTCAAAATTATCAGTGGTTCCCAAATGTGTGAGGAACAATTTCAGGTTAAGGTTTCGTGGCGTTATGAATCCAGGGCCCGTTTTATTAAACTATTAAAATTGCCATTATTTCAACTACATCTTATTTTTTTCGGCATCCTCCAAAGCATGCGCTAAATTTAGGAACCTTTTTTAATAATAAATTAATTTACGACTAATTTTTCTAAAGAAAATATTTTGTTTAGCCTCCTGCAAAAAACGATCGTTAGTAAAATATTTTTTGCTCGATTTAGAACTGATCCCAGTATGAGGACCAATACATCCAGGGCCCCGACAAAGAAATTATGTTTCACAAACCGAAGTAAAATTGGTTGATGAAGGATACAACCAAATTGGTGCAAGAGGAGAAAAACTTTTTGGGTATTTAAAAAAGCTATAGAGTAAAATATTGCTAGCTCACTTCAAAGAACCTGATTTTAAAATCGACCAGGTATTCAAATAATTTGGGAAGAACCGGTTGCGGATTCTTGAAGCAGGAATTTACTGAATGACTACTAATAATTCAGGTCGCCAGGTAACAAAATAATCCGAACATTCCGGCTTGAAGCAATTCGTTCCCTGGCAAATCTCTCTTTATTTACAACACTCCCCATCCCCAATACTCCGCATTCTCTCCACCTGCTCAAATGAATTCACCACTTGCTCATGCATACGGAAAGGTGATTTTCGATAAGAATACTTTTATCCAGGAATTTCCAGATCCATAAATCAAACAGCTTTTTTAATACTATTCTTAACTACTTATCATGAAAAAGTTAATTGCGATTCTAGCCGCCTCCTTATTTTTTACTTCAACCCTCTTAAGCCAAAATGTCGGAATTAATACCACCAACCCCGAAGCGGCCCTGGATATATACGGAGATGTAATTTTCAGGACAGCCAGTATGGTGGTGGGTGACGGTATTACACTTTCCCTTGATATCAATAATACCAAATCCAGTTATTACCGCGTAGAAGGGCCCACCGCGGATTTCACCATCGCCAGCATTATTGCAGGTATTGATGGAAGAACAATTACCCTTTTCAACCGTAGTGGTTTCACCATGCAATTGAATAATGAGGATGTCGGCGCGACGCTTACTGAACAGATCGTAACCGGCACCAATGCCAATCTTATTATTGGCAATAAAGGAGTGATTACGTTGCAATACGATGGTACCGAAGCAAAATGGATTGTAAAAAGCAGCAGTAAAGGAGCCGGATCAGGCGGACCGGGATTTTGGGATATAAGCGGCAGCAACATCTTTAATAATAACCCGGCTAATGTAGGTATTGGAACCAGCAATCCAGCCACTAAGCTGACCATACTAACAGGTATCAATACGGCAGGATGGACACATATTGGACAATACAACGGAGTTGATTCCATTATCGTGAGTGAAGGAATTGGCGGCGTTTCTGCGGCCATGGGCACTACCACCAATCATGCTTTCCGGCTTAACGCGGGTGGCGTAGGCAGGCTTCAGATTTATCCTACCGGTGATGTAGTGGTGGGAAGCAATAGCAGTGGTTCCTTTGGAAAGTTTTCGGTAGAAACTCCCAATAATAGTTATGGTATATCCCATATAAGTACCGGGGGAAATATAATAGCTACCAATATAGGTGGAACCTCTGCCGGAATCGGAACTTTTTCCAACACCAATATGCGGATATTTTGTAACAGCTCGTCAAGAATTTTTATTGCCGCGGCAACCGGTAATGTGGGCATTGGTACCGATAACCCCACCTATAAACTATCAGTCCTTGGAAATATAAGAAGCACGGAAGTAGTGGTGGAAACAGGCTGGGCCGATTATGTTTTTGATGGAAAATACAAGCTAACACCACTGAATGAAGTGGAAAAATTTATTGAACAAAATAAACGCTTGCCAGGCATTCCTTCTGCCACAGAAATTGTAAAGAATGGATTAAAGCTTGGTGACACGCAAAAAATGATGATGGAGAAAATTGAAGAACTGACATTGTACTTGATTGAAGCAAACAAAAGAATAGAAAAACTGGAGCAACTGGTTAAAGAAAAAAAGTAAGCGTTTTTTTATTCATTCTTAAAGTTTCTAACTGATGAAAAATAAAATATATCTCGTAATAAGCATGTTGCTTTTGGGTATAGGTAGTGTACAATCACAAGCGGATAGCCTGTTCTGGAATAGTGAAATGATTAAAATTGCCACGCCCACCAGTAATGCAGACTGGATCAATATTAAACCTGAGATACTGCTTGATCCGCTGACATTTTTCATATATCAGAAAAAAGCATTGAACCAGGGACCAAACGATGAGATGCGCCTGGACAAAACGGAAACAGACAATATAGGGATGACTCATTCCCGATACCTGCAATACTTTAAAGGATATAAAATAAATTTTGGAGAATTCATGCTGCATTCGATGGGTGGTAAACTCATTACGGCGAACGGAAAAATGATAAAAGGGTTGAATAAAAGCCCGGTTATCAAGCTTACTAAAGAAGTAGCATTGCAAAATGCCCTGAGATTCCTTCCGGCAGTTCAATATGCCTGGGAAATTCCACAATTGGAAAGTATGTATAAAGAAATTTTACATGATGTGAATGCAACATATAAACCGCTGGCTGAATTAGTATGGGTTTCAACGGATGAAAGTGGTGATTTAAAAAATATAACTAACTATGAATTAGCTTTTATGTTTGATATTTACCCCGCTTCATTGGATGGTAAAAGGATATTCATAAGCGCCTCTGATGGCCGGATTATTCAATCTTTCTCACTAAGATCAAATTGCGATGCCACTTCAACGTTCACTAATTTTTATGGCTCACAAGGGTTTTCTACGCGGTTAATACCCGGATCTTCTCCCGCAAGATGGAATTTATGGAATGATTGTCAACCAGCATTTATTCGCACCCAAAAATGGGCCTCCAATGGTATTTATACCGATTATGTTTCCAGTGCTTCTAACAACTGGTCAGCTTTGCAGTCTGAAGCAACGAGTCATTGGGGGATTGAGAGGGCCTATAATTATTTTCTTGGTATTCATGGGCGCAATGGTTGGAATAATGCGAATGGGGGAGTATTTATTTTGCAGGATGCCTTGTTTGCGTGTGGCACACCGCCTCCTCCCGGCCCATGCCCCAATGGCCAAAATGCTTCTTTTGGTGGCGGTACCATGCTCGTAGGAAATGCAGATAATTCAAATACCATAGATGACTATAATTCACTTGATATTGTTGCACACGAGTTTACACATGGTGTAACATCGACTTCATTTGGAAATCTTATTTATAGTAAAGAACCAGGCGCCCTCAATGAATCATTCTCGGATATTTTTGGAGTTACCTGTCATGCTTCCCTTTTTGGATTAAGCAATAATACCTGGAAGGTTGGCTTTGATAGAAAAAATCCAAACAATACTGCCCAAAGCCTTTATGTAAGGAACATGTCTAATCCCAACGACCCAAATGCTATTACTCCATCTCCCGATACTTACCTCAGCGCAACATTGTGGGTAAGTACCACAACGCCTACAGATGTAGGCGGAGATAACTGGGGTGTCCATACCAACAGTGGTGTTCAAAATTATATGTACTACTTGTTAACCAGTGGCGGATCGGGTACTAATGATAACGGAACTCCCTATTCGCTAATTGGAATAGGCATTTCGGCGGCAAGGGAAATTGCTTACCGGGCGCTGACGGTTGGTTATCTTTTTTCTACGTCCAATTTTGCGCAAGCACGAACCGCCTGGGTACATGCAGCCGTTGATTTATATGGAGCCTGCTCCTTGCAGGCCATTGAAACAGGGAAAGCATGGGCCGCGGTAGGATTAGCGCCACCGGTGATAAATCAAACTACCACCTATTGCGGCACTTACGGGGGATTAGTATTTTCTGTTACCAATCCAAACATCTATTCCCTGTCACCTAATTGCACTATGACAATAACTCCTGCCAGTCTCGTTCAATTTGGGTCCAGCAAGGTTATCATGAACCCTGGATTCCGCGCCCAAAACGGAAGTCGCTTTCGGGCTTACGTGAGTGATTGCCGCTATGCCGCTTATTAAATAATCATAATTAATGTACTGTTAAATGCCATCTGCAAAAAATTTGATTGATAAAATCAAAAGAAACAATTCCAGCACTTATAATGCAATCAAAAAATCAAAATGAAAATTGTTGGGCCCCCTTTAAGAATAGAATAAACAACCAGCCCTTACTAAAATCTATATTAACTTTATGGTATGCGTAATGGTTTTGTAACAGTCCTTGTTTGCATCATTACCGGCTTGACAAAACCAGTCGTTTCCCAGCAACAACTGTTTAAAAACTACAGCGTTAATGATGGGCTTGTTTCCAATACCATTCGCAGGATCTTTCAGGATTCAAAAGGATTTTTATGGATAGCTACCTTTGAAGGCCTCAGTAAATATGATGGTCATAAATTTACCAATTACAATATTGCCAATGGCCTTTCACATAATTTAGTAAATGATATTTACGAAGCAAAAGATGGAAGATTATTTGTGGCCCTCAATAATGGAGCAATAGATATTATTACAGAGGATAAAGTCATTGAAAAATCTGAACCCTCCCCGGTAGTGGTAAACCGTTTTATAGAAACCCCCTGGCACCAGGTTATAGCAACCACGGATAGGAATGGGCTACTGGAATTTGCCAATGGCCATTTAATCAAACCAAGACAGGATTTTCCTTTTTCCGATTACGCAGACATTGTGGTAGTCAATGACACGGCTCTTATCACAACAGGTGAAACGGTGAGTATTTTCAACAGAAAGTATGAACTGATTACCCATTCTATAGAAAAGGCCGATAAATACTTAGATATAAAAATATACCAGGACAAAAAAAAGCGAATCTGGGCGGGTTCGGTTGCCGGACTTAAATTGATGGCCGGGATACCTCAAAAAAATAAACCGATTGCTTATAATTCCCCGCCTGCCCCTTTCAACATACCGGCCCTTCAGCAAAAAAAAATCAACGATATATTTGAAGAGGCCAATGGTACCATGTGGTTCGCTACAACCGGGGGTCTTTTAAAAATAAACCTGGATGGTACACAGCAGTTAATTACTGTAAGAGATGGCCTGGCTTCCAATATTGTTACCTGCATATTCCAGGATAAAGAAAAAAATATTTGGTTCGGCACGGCGGTGGGTCTCTCTAAATTGGTTACCCAATCGGGCATAGGACTTTTCGCGATGGAAAATGGAGTATGGTCTTCTGACAACTCTTATATTTTATATCCCTACAAAAGAAAATTCTTCCTGGTTAGCACATTTAAAGGCGCGCAGGTATTTAATAAATTAACCGGCCGTTTAACTCCGGTCGAAAATGGAAACGGTGAAATTTTCAATTTCATGCTGGCGGGCAGCCATCACCCACTGCTGATTGGCAACCACCAAATGGCGCTATTTGATACGCTCCGGCAGCAATACGATAAATTTTTTGATCTTCCAGTGAGCAATATTTCAAGGATGGTAAGCGACAAAGACGGTAATTTTTTTGTAAGCGATATCAACAAGTTGTTTTTCAATTCTGGAAAAGTGCTTCAAAAAATTCTTGATTACCGCATCTCTTCCCTGGTCATGGATAAGCAGGGAGATTTGTGGGCCGGCACCTGGCAGGATGGAATTTTTCGCATACACTATAGTTTTATAAATGGCAATTTTAAAATACTTGCGACCGATCATTTTTTACCCACTGAAAATATCCGGTCATTATATGAAGATTCAAAAGGAACTATGTGGGCCGGCAGTCGCTACCAGGGCGTTTACCATATTACTAAAGTGGAAAAGGATAGTTTTAGCATTTCTAATATTGATCAGAGAAAAGGGCTCACCTCCAATTTTATTAAAGGAATAAGAGAAGATGCAAAGGGAGGTTTCTGGATCGCGTTTTACCAGGGCCTGGATAAAATAATTCCAACAGATACCGGCTTTCGGATCTTTAATTTTAGCCGGGTTAATAGTTACTTTGCCAGTATTATAGGAATAGAGACGGATGCGGATCAGTGTTTATGGCTCGCCACCGGGGAGGGCCTTACAAAAATAACAGATGGTGAAATGGAAAACCTGTCTCCCTTGCCTGTTTATATTACGAAGGTATTTTCCCGGGATTCAGTTTTCCCTATAAATGCCAAGAACATTCAATTAGATTATAGGCAGAACCAGATGCAATTTGAATTTTCTGCACCCAGTTTTATAAACGAAAAGCAATTATTATACAGTTATCGATTATCAGGAAATTCCGCAACAGAATGGACAATTGCCAATAACCAGCACATTGTTTCTTATGCTAGCCTTCAGCCGGGAAACTATTTGTTTGAAGTGAGAATGTTGGGATGGAACGGGAAATGGGGTATACCTGCAGTGTTTCGGTTTACTATTAGTCCACCCTTCTGGAAAACAGGATGGTTTGTTTCTCTTGTTGTTTTTTGTATTCTCTTGCTCAGTTTCCTTTTCATAAAAGGACGTGAAAAAAGTTTTAAAACAATATCAGCAGAAAAATTGAAGGTACAGCAATTAAATGCTGAGCAATATAAAAGGAAACTGGAAATGGAGCAGATCATCAATTATTTCTCCTCTTCTCTAATTGATAAGAATACCATTGAGGACGTATTGTGGGACGTAGCAAAAAACCTGATTGGCCAGCTGGGTTTTGTTGATTGTATGATGTATTTGTGGAACGAAGATAAAACCAAAATGATACAGAAGGCAGGCTTTGGACCCAAAGGGTCGATTGAAGAAATAAGGCAACAACCATTTGATGTGTTCCCTGGCCAGGGAGTAGTCGGTTATGTAATGACTACCAAAAACCCCGTACTAATACCTGATACTTCCCAGGACATCCGGTACCGGCCCGATGAAATGGTACGGTTGAGTGAAATAACGGTTCCTGTAATTTATAATAACGAGCTGATTGGGGTGATAGACAGTGAGCATCCTGAAAAGAACTTTTTTACCCTACAGCACCTGCAGATTTTGAGTACGATTTCAACATTGATGGCCAATAAAATTAAATCCATCGAGGCAGACCAATCACTGCAGCAGAAAAATATTGAAATGTATAGCATGAACGAACAGCTTTCAAAAGCAAAGGTGGAAGCATTACGCAGCCAGATGAACCCGCATTTTATTTTTAATTGCCTGAACTCAATCGATAACCTGATTCAAACTGACCAGAAAGAAAAGGCCACTGATTACCTGGCCAAGTTTGCCCGGCTGATACGGGCTATTCTCGAAAATTCTAAGAACAATACTGTTCCCTGCTGGAAGGACCTGGAAACATTGGAACTATACCTGGAAATGGAAAAACTTCGTTGGGATAACAAAATTACCTGTACCCTAACCATCGCCAGCGATATTCAGCTGGGAGATTATAAAGTACCACCTATGATAGTACAGCCATTTATTGAAAACGCTATTCATCACGGGTTACTCAACAAAGTAAGTGGAGATAAGAATTTAGATATCGATGTACACCTGGAAGAAAATAATATTAAATATACCATTACAGATAATGGAGTGGGGCGGCAAAAAGCGGGCGAATACAAAAAACTCAACAGACCTTCCCAGGCTTCCTTTGGAATGCAGATAACCAAAGACAGAATCAATCTCTTTAACCAGGGTTACCAATTCGAAGCAAAAATCAGCGACTTGTATAATTCGGAGAATTCCGCTGCCGGTACTAAGGTAGAAGTATGGTTAACCACTCACCCCCTTAACACATGAAATCTTTAACCGCCATACTGATTGATGATGAAAGCAGCAGCCGGAATTCGCTGCGCCATAAGTTAAACAATCATTGCCCGGGCATTATGGTAGTGGCCGAATGTGAAAACGGAGAAGAAGGGATAAAATCCATTCAAAGACTGAAACCAGATATTGTTTTCCTCGATGTGGAAATGCCCCGCATGAACGGTTTCGTGATGCTGCAACAATTAGAAGAACGGAACTTTGAATTAATTTTTACTACAGCCTATGATCATTACGCGATCCGGGCCATTCGCTTCAGCGCGCTGGACTACCTGGTAAAACCTATTGAGATCAAATCTCTGACAGAGGCCGTAGAAAAAGCGAAAGAGAAAAAGCAAACCAATCTGCCCAACCAGCGAATTGAAACGCTGCTTTATAACCTAATAGACGAGAAAAATATACATAACAGGATTGCCATCCCTTCGATGGAAGGATTGCAGTTTATCGATACCATTAACATAATTTACCTGGAAGCAGAGAGTAATTATACTTTTATTAATATGCAGAATGGCACCAAACTTACCGTATCGAAAACATTAAAAGATTTTGAGGAGTTGTTGCCGTCGCAAACATTTATCCGCATACACCATTCTTATATCATCAATAAAAATCACATTCGCAAATACCTGAAGGGCGATGGAGGCCAGGTGTTGATGAGTAATGAAAAACTTCTGGATGTGGCACGAAGAAAAAAAGAAGAGTTTATGAGAGCAATGGGGCTGTAATACAATGTGCGAATATGAATGCTTCATATCTTGGATAGACAACATTAACCAATAGCACGATGATGGGGTTCTGAAATAATAACAATCTCTCCCGGTTTACGCAATTTGCTGAATTGCATCGCTGAATTTTCATTCGCCACCTGCCCGCCAGCAGGAAAGGTAATTATAACTATCAACCACCAAGTTAAATCATACCCGGTAAGTAGCATTATTTGCCAACCTGATCAATATCCTTTTCCAACTAATCATTCATCCCTGTTAATAGCTCATTCTGGTTCACATCCTACAGCGGGAGAATACATCTTTGCCTAAAGCTCAAACTATGCGCAATTTATTATCATTTTTCATTTTGCTGATAGCAATTCCTTCCAACGCACAGAATGTAGGGATAGGAACTACCACTCCCCTTGATAAGCTTACGGTTCAGTCAGTTCCCAACAGTTATGGAATCACCCATACCGATGGTACTATTAAATTATCCACCTTTCTAGGAGGAAGCACCGGAGGTGGGTGGATCGGAACTCAAAGCAATCATCCGCTTAGTTTCTTTACTAATAATAGCTCATCACAAATGATACTACTTCAAAATGGAAAATTTGGAATAGGCACCATCACTCCAGGTTTTAAATTGGATATTAAGAGCAATCTGGTAGAATCCAACAACAATACCAACCTCCTGAACTTAAGCGGCCGAAACCCGGTTGTGCTTCTTAGCGATGAAAACAATATTGGGTACGGATATATCAAATCATGGACCAATGCCCCCAACCCAGGCTATTCCACCGGCCTTGAACTTGGAGCGGTTCCCGGCCAATCAATATATTTCTCTACTAATTATAGTCCTACCATGGTAATTGATAATTTTAATAAAGTGGGAATTGGTACTTCAACACCTGCCAGTAAACTGGAGGTAAAAGGAGGTCCCGATTTCGGTAACACAGAACACTCCTTCCGCTTAGCAGGTAATAATGTTTTCATGGATTTCACCGACAATAGTGGCGTTGGTTATGGTTTTTTCCGGAACAGGAATAATAATACAACCGGTGGATTTGACGTCGGCCTCGAGATAGGCGTATTACCGCCGGCCGGTGGCAATCCCGACCGGTCTATCATGTTCTCCACATATTATGGCCCAAGGATGGTAATAAAACCTAATGGATTTGTCGGCATTAATACCATGAATCCAACTATGGCTCTCAGTGTTAATGGAAATATCCGCAGTAAAGAAGTAGTAGTGGAAACAGGTTGGGCCGATTATGTATTCAGCGAAGAATACCGGCTATTACCACTGGAAGAAGTAAAGCAATTCATTGATCAGCATAAACATCTTCCCAATATTCCTTCCGCGAAAGAAATAGAAAAAAATGGATTATATGTGGGAGATATCCAAAAAAGAATGATGGAAAAAATTGAAGAGCTCACGCTTTACCTGTTTGACGCAAATACACGCATCCAACAATTACAGGAAGAGATCGGGAAGTTAAAAAAAGACCTCACTAAAAAATATGAAAATTAAAAACCGAATACCTGAATTAAAATGAGAAAAAGAATTTACCCCGCCACCTTGCTTCTAACCAGTATGGCATGCCTAGCCACCGCACAGAATGTGGGTATCGGAATTAATACCCCAAGTGCTCCTCTTCATATCAAAAAAGATGTGGAAGCTCTGCGAATTCAGGGCACCACACCTTATATTTCTTTTTTTGATAATGCCGGGCCTGCGTTGAAAGGATT
The DNA here is from genome assembly GCA_031360425.1 of Chitinophagaceae bacterium. Taxonomy (GTDB): domain Bacteria; phylum Bacteroidota; class Bacteroidia; order Chitinophagales; family Chitinophagaceae; genus Endoryza. The sequence continues at coordinate 12,930 of JANMBO010000095.1, forward strand.
TCTTCAAAGTTTCAATAGTGATTTGTATTTGGGTACTCCCATTACCAATACAACAGGGATCATGCAGTTCTACTTGAAGAACACTCCCGTAATGACAATACTGCCAACCGGGCTAGTAGGTATTGGAACAAGCGCTCCCACTTCTCCATTATCGTATCCAAATACACTGGGTAATAAGGTCAGTTTCTGGAATGCCGGACCTAACAATGATTTCGGAATCGGTATCAATACGGGGGTAATGCAACTGTATACCGCCGGCACTGATAAGATCGCATTTGGCTGGGGTAATGCCAATGCCTTTAACGAAACCCTGAGCATATTTACCGGCTCAGGCATGCTCGCATATCCCAATGTTCTTGGAAATAAGATCAGTTTCTGGAGGGCCGGTCCCAACAATGATTATGGCATAGGAGTCAATACCGGTTTGCTGCAATTCTATACCGCGGGTACTGATAAGATGGCCAGGGGATGGGGAAATGCCAATGCATTCAATGAAACGATGACTTTTTATACGGGTAGTGGACAATTAGGAATAGGTACCACCAATCTCGGTGCTTACCGTCTTTCGGTAAACGGTAACATACGCAGCAAAGAGGTAGTGGTGGAAACCGGCTGGGCAGATTATGTATTCGACCAAAACTATCAATTAAAAACACTTGATGAAGTAGAACAATTCATAAAACAAAATAATCATCTCCCGAATATACCTTCCGCGAAAGAAATAAATGAAAATGGATTGCACCTGGGCGACGTACAAAAAAGAATGATGGAAAAAATTGAAGAATTTACCCTATATGTGATTGAATTGAAGAAGGAAATTGAAACACTTAAAAAGAACAATCAATAAAACCTGGTCATGAAGAATATTACATTATTTATAGTGCTGAGTTTATTAATAAAAACAGCATTCAGCCAGGACTGGCCGCTTAAAAGTAAAGTGCTGGAGAAAAAAGCAAAGCAAGTTTCGTTTGTACCGGTATCTGCATTTTCATTCAGTAAAGATCAGTTGTTGAATGGAAGAGGGATTTACCAGGAACTGAATGCAGATAATAACACCTTACAAACTATTAACAGTGAAAGACCCGAAGCGCTTCAGTTTTCAGTACCTATCAGCAACCTGGAGACCATTGTTTGCGAGCTGATTAAAACTGATTTAGGAAATGTGCAGTTTACACAGGACGGCAATCAACCTGTTACGAATGTGATACCACCTGTATGTTACCGGGGAATTGTAACAGGTGAAAAGCAAAAAAACAATGTATTGCTGACGATCAATCAAGGCTACTTTGCTTTTACCGCTACCTTTGATGACAAGGTTATTCAGCTTTCGCAATTAGATGAAAAAGGAAAATCGACTTATCGATTATATAATAGTAAAATCATAGAATTTCCTGTATTTCCGTTAGAATGCGGAACTAAAGCAGAACCTTCTGCCCAGGCAAAAGCAGCCATGTATAATACTTCGATCAGTCCGATGGCACCCCAGGATAAATGCGTGTACGTTTTTGTAGAATGTTTTGACAGTTTGTATCAATGGAGAAGTAAGAGCATCCAGCAAACTATCGATTATGTGTACGCATTATATAATAATGTTGCAACCGGATACCTGAACGAACAGATCAATATTAAGATATCAACAATTAATGTATGGACCACCTCGGATCCATATCGCGGAGACACGAGGGAAAATGCATTGGCCGATCTTGCCGCCAATTATACAGATAATTTTTGGGGGAATATTTGCGTGGGTCTTGATTACAGTATCGGTCAAAGTCCCGGCAGAAGTGGGTTGGCTGGTGATATCGGAAGAGTAAAAGGTGAAGAACCTTTTAGTTGCCCTGCCTATACAGTTGCGAAGCACCCCTTTTGTTATAATGATCTTGATTATAATGTCAACGTCCAAAATTTCCCTACGGGTACCAATGTTACCCAACAACAGGTGTACCTGGTCATGCATGAGATGGGACATTTATTGGGTTCTTCGCATACACAATGGTGCGGATGGCTGATCAGTACCAATCCCAATGTATTTGGTGCTTTGGATAACTGCGCGGCGGTAGAAGGTACCTGCTCACCAGGCCCCGCGCCACCCGCATCGGGGGGAACTATTATGAGCTATTGTGTGGGCACCGGGCAATTCGTAAACTATAATAATGGTTTCGGTAATTTGCCCGGAACAGCGGTTCGCAATTTTGTAAGTGGAAATGCTTGCCTCGCCAACTGCCCATCATGTCCTTCCACTGTAAGCATTGGAAATCTTCCTACCGGCGTCAATCATTTTGAAGTATCCAATACCATTTTTGCCAATGGAATTATTCCTTCCGGCAGTTATTCTACGTTAGATGCAGGGGTAAAAGTGACATTATCACCGGGATTCCGGGCGAATGCCGGAGCCAGGTTAAAGATTATTATAAACGGATGTGGTGGCATAAGATAAATTGAACAGTCAGAAGAAGCATTGCCGAAACATTGAACAAATCCAAAATTGGAGTAGCTTTAAATCATGCGTTGTGGAGCATTAATGATAATCACGTTCGTTTATTCTTTTGCACAGGGGCAGCCCTTGTTATTCGAAAATTATACTTCGGATCAGGGCCTTTCGCAAAACAGCTGTTATACCATTTCTCAAGACGGAGAAGGCTTTATGTGGTTTGGCACGCAGGATGGATTGAACCGCTATGACGGCAATCAATTCAAAACTTTTCTTCCCCAGATGGATATTGGTAGAAAGTTGCCTTCCAATTATATCTCTTCGCTTTATTTTGATTCAAAAACGAAGTTGCTATGGGTAGGCACCATCGGAGGGGCCTGCATATACGATACGCAACGCGATTCGATGCTGAAAATAACCGAATTGTTTCCGTTTGCTACCCTGCTGGAAAAAGTTCCGATAAAGAAAATTATGCGCTTCCACGAAAATGAATATTGGATCATCACCTTTAACCGGGGGTTGTTTTTGCTGAATACTGCTTCCCATACGCTTACCTCCTATTTTGGCGATGATACTAATCGGGCAAAAGTTACCAGCATGGTATCACATGATGGTAAACTGGTGGTAGCATGTTTGCAGCATTTATTTTATTTACTACCGCAAACCAATAGCAACCACTACAAGATTCAACCATTATTATCCGGCTTTTCTTTTCCGGAAATAAAAGAACTATTTTCTTACCATGATAATCTTTGGATTGGAACTATTTCGGAAGGTTGTCTTTTTATTCAAAACCCGGTTGACGAAAACAGCCCGGTGAAATCATTTAACAAAGTAGCGGGCGGAATTGGTTGTTTTGTTACTGATACTAATGATAACTTATGGATCGGTACCAGGGGAGGAGGTATCGTACAATACAATCCATTTACACAAACCACGGAAGTAGTCGCTAATAACCGGTACGATAACCGTTCGCCCGGAAAGAATTTTATATTGTCGTTATTTCGGGACAGACAGGGTCTTATCTGGTGCGGACTTAGTGGAGGAGGAGTTGCCAAGTATGATCCGTTGAAATACCAGTTTCAAACCATCAGCAATGAGCCCGCCACAGAACGCTCGCTACCCGATAACATGGTATTTGATATATATAAATGCCGGGACGGCATCCATTATGTGGGAACGCAAAATAAAGGACTGGCCGAATGGAACCCGGCTACCAATCAGTTTCAAACCTATTCAGAGTCCTCAAAGTTCGGTTCAATCATTAATACCATTTATGATATAACAGAAGATACTCATAATAATTTATGGGTGGCGAGCTGGGGCGGGTTGATGCAATTGGACCGAAAAACAAAAAGGTTCTACTTTAATGAAGAAAAAAATCTGTTGACGGCGAAAAAATTATATAGTATTCATTCACTCAACCATTCAGACAGCCTATTTATTACCGGAGAAAACGGGCCGGTATTCTTTTCTCTCAGAGACCGGCAATGGAAACCCTGCCCCGAAAACCCAATGCAATCCAATGCTTTTATAGGACGCTATATCTATGAAGATGAGAATAGTATTTTATGGATATGTACCGTGGGTGCCGGACTTGTCCGATACGACTACCGGAACCGGTTGTTTGAAATAATTGAACCCGTTAAAAAATATTCTATCTATACCCGACACTTGCTTCCCAATGGAAATCAGTTCTGGTTGGCTACAGACAATGGAATTGTGGTATATGATTACAAGCAGCAAAAAGTAATTAAACACATATTATTAAATGCGGCTAATGGATCCAATGTATGCTATGCTATTCAAACAGATAAAAAAGGATTTTTCTGGGCCAGTACCAATACGGGACTCTACCGGATAAATCCGGATAATTATACGATCCAAAACTATGACCTGGGCAATGGGTTATCTTTCCTTGAATACAATACAGCTTGTGTAGTAAAGGAAAACGATGGAACACTATTATTTGGCGGCGTGGGTGGTATCACCCAATTCAACCCGGTACTTCTAAAAGAGAATATCTTCAGTCCTGATCCGCTGATCACTTCTATTAATGTCAATGATGAAATCTGGCATTCGGACAGCGCTCTCTTACGTACGTCCCGCTTATCATTCGGCTATCGTCAAAATTTTTTAACGATCTATTTCGCCGCTACTAACTTTTCCAATCAAAATAAAAACCAGTTTGCTTACCGCCTGAAAGGATTGAATGATAACTGGACCTATTGCGGCAATGGTAATTTTGCCAGCTACACCAGTTTACCACCGGGTGAATATATCTTTCAACTCCGTTCCGCTAACAGTGATGGTAAGTGGTGTGCGGGCATTACCACGCTAGACATAACCATTCATCCACCCTGGTGGCAGACCTGGTGGTTCCGGATCGGAGCTTTGATCGCTATAGCGGCGATCATCACCTATGCCGTACGCAGGCGCATTGTTAACATTAAGCATGAAGCGGACCTGAAGCATAAGATTGCCGAAACTGAAATGATGGCCCTGCGCGCACAGATGAATCCACATTTTATTTTTAATTGTATAAACAGTATTGATGCCCTGATACAAAGCAACGACAAGTACCATGCTACTATGTACCTCAACAAATTTGCCAAACTGATTCGTAACATCCTGGATAGTTCAAAGCAAAATGCCATTCCACTATCAAAGGATGTAGACACGCTTCGGCTGTATATAGAACTGGAACAACTGCGCAACGAGAATAAGTTTATCGCTGAAATAAAGGCCGATGAGCATTTATTGCAAAACGATTACCGGGTTCCCCCGCTTATAATTCAACCATATGTTGAAAATGCCATTCTGCATGGATTGCGCAATCGCCCGGATAATGCTGGAAAACTAACGATATCCATCAGCCGGCAGAATGGTCACCTGGAGTATATTATAGAAGATAATGGAGTAGGCCGTTCGGTTCAAAGTAATTCATTCAAAAAAGAAAAGCAGTCTTATGGACTGCAGATTACCAATGACCGGGTAAAGCTATTCAATAAGGAAGATAACGCTTCGGTAGAAATTACCGATCTTTCCAGCAATGGAATGCCAGCCGGTACCAGGGTAAGGGTATTTATAAAAATTAAATGATGCTATCCGCCATTATTATAGACGATGAACAAAAAGGACGATTGGCTCTCCGGCAAAAATTACAGGATTATTGCCCGATGGTACAGGTAATGGGCGAAGCTTCGGATGGAGCGGAAGGTATTCCTCTTATTGAAAAATATAAACCGCAGATAATTTTTCTTGATATCGAGATGCCCCGCATGGATGGATTTGAAATGCTGCGCCGTATCGAAAACCGCGATTTCCATATTGTTTTTACTACTGCGTATGATCAGTATGCGATCCAGGCCATCAAATATGCTGCTTTTGATTACTTGCTGAAACCGATAGATATTGAGGAATTAAAATCTGCCGTGGAAAGAATCAACCAGCACAGGTCCACTAATTTTACCCAAAAGAAATTAGAAACGCTGGAGGCTAACCTGCTTTCTATGCAAACTCCCAAAAAATTAGCAATCCCTATCCTGGAAGGATTTCTATTTTTTGATATCAGCCATATTATTCATCTCGAAGCTCAAAGCAATTATACGGTCATTTATTTTACGGATCATCCTAAACTCATTGCCAGTCGCACCTTAAAAGATTTTGAAGATCTCCTTCCCCCGGAAACATTCTTCCGGCCACATCATTCGCACATCATCAACCTCAATTATATCAAACGGTATATTAAAGGAGATGGTGGACAAATAGAAATGCAGAACGGGAATTTTGTGACCGTGGCCAGAAGAAAAAAAGAAGAATTTCTTAAGACGATCGGGCATTAAAACAATTGGCGAATGTGTAAATGTGCTAATTCCTGCATTTCTGTCCATCATGAGTAAAAGCAAATAACCACTAGTCGGAAATATTTCACCTAAAGCATTCGCAAATTCGTACACTTAACTGCCGGCTGGCAGGTTCGCACATTTTGGTGTTGAATTCCCCAACTACCAAACTACCCTATCTTTGCCCGATGGAAAAATTCTTAGAAGATCTGTTCGCGAATCAATCGTATGACCCAAATAATTTCTTTTTCATTGCCGGGCCTTGTGTAGTAGAAAGTGAAGAATTGGTTATGGAAGTGGCCGATAAGGTTTCAGTAATGTGCAGGAACCTGGGAATTCCTTATGTATTCAAAGCATCTTATCGTAAAGCCAACCGGACCAGTGCTTCTTCTTTTACTGGTTTAGGAGATGACACCGGGTTAACCCTTTTGAAAAAAGTGGCGGATAAATATAAATTACCCGTTACCAGTGATATTCATGCGCATGAAGAAGCTGCTATTGCCGCAAAGTATATCGACATATTACAAATCCCTGCTTTCCTTTGCCGGCAAACGGATTTATTAATGGCTGCTGCGGAAACCGGAAAAATTATAAATGTAAAAAAAGGACAGTTTCTTAGTGGTCCAGCCATGAAATTTGCGGTAGAAAAAATACAAGAAGCAGGAAATAATAAAATTATACTTACGGAAAGAGGCACCACGTTCGGGTACCAGGATTTGGTGGTTGATTTCCGAAATATTCCCTGGATGCAGGAGCATAAAACGCCGGTAGTAATGGATGTTACCCATTCCCTGCAGCAACCGAATCAAACTTCCGGTATAACAGGCGGTAATCCGCAATTGATCGGTACCATTGCCAAAGCGGCTATTGCTACCGGTGCCAATGGATTGTTTATTGAAACACATCCCAATCCGTCGAAAGCATTAAGCGATGGTGCGAATATGTTGAGATTGGATTTGCTGGAAGGGTTGTTGCAACAATTAGTAAAGCTTCGGAAAGCTGTACTATAGAACTCAGGAAACCAGAATTAATTTGATTATTCCTTCCAACCTACAAAAGAACTTAAGGCAATTTGTATTTCAATTTTCCCCGGGTTAAAACCCCGGGGCAATTCATAAGTTTCCGACTAAAATATATAACCCAATTCTTTTAGCTGAGTAATTTATTCTCTTGCCTTCCAGCAGAAATTATGTGATTCCGTAATTATTATACATAACATTTTATCAAAGAGTTTCTGAATTGCCCCAGCCTTTGGAATAAGTCACCTGTATCAGAAAATAAAAGGCAATGCAATTCGCTAGAGAATTCCTGAATGGTTCTGCCTTAGGAGGATTATCAAAATTTCTTGAGAATAATTCACATTACAATTTATCAGCGTGTCACTGAATTGCCCCGGCCTTCAGGAACAAATCATATGTATCAGAAAATAGAATGCAACGCAATTCATCAGGGAGTTACTGAATTGCCCCAGCCTTCAGGCTGGGGATATTAAAACAACAAATAAACCATTTCTTATGCTGTTTTTAATTATCAGACGGAGACCGCCAGGCCATTAAAAGACCCTCCCGGTTTCTCGGGAGGGTAACAACTAAAAACAACAATCGTTTCATACTGTAAATCTACTCTAATTGGTACGGTACAATTTTAATCGGGTTTCTTTCCATCTAAGAAAGTATTGATGGTGGAAATCCGGGTACTATCATCTTCTTCCTTTTTTACTTCGTAACTACTATAAAAATTCTCCACACTGGAGATGGTATTGTAGAGCTCTAAATTGCGGCGGATATAAGCCGGCACGGTTTCAAACTCATTGTTAGGGTCGGTGCCGTTGACATTGAATGACAGATTACGTAATTTCTGTATCCGGTCAGCCGCCCGACGTTTTTGTTCTTCCACTTCGTCCTGCACTGCAGGCTCCTCTGCAGAAGTAATTGCCATAACGGTTGTAGGAGTTTGATGGGCCCGAGGCTCATCCGCCGCTGGAATGTCGTCTTTAAATACTAATTGCAGGTCATTGTCGGAAGGTTCTTCTTCCTGGATTTTTTTTGCAACTGTACTCAAGATTGGTTCCTTCACTGGTGAGTGTTCAGGGATGGATTGATCTTGTGCAGGTTCGGCATAGATATTAGATGGCTTGGCCAAGAATCCTTCCGACGCTGCAGGCGTGGAAGAACTATTTTGCTGTACAGACTTTGATTGGGATGATTGGTTTATGGATTGTTTTGTTTCTATCGGTTTGGATGGTTGCGAAAGTACCCATTCAATCTTTTCACTCTCTTGTTTTTTCTCCACGGGCTTATCAACAGTAATTTTACCAATATTACTCCTGGTAAAAAATACCACCGGCGTCGTATTTTCCGTATCCTGCGGCTCTACTAATTTCGGCTGCATTTCTTCTTTCAATTCACCGGCTGGTTCTTTCACAATAGTTAATACCGGATGTTCTGTTATTTGAGCAATCGCCTCCTCCTCTTCGGATATAATATTAATAACAGGGGCTGCATTTTTTTCTTCCACACCCTTAACTAATGGAATCGTCATGAGCGGCTCTTCTTTCTTCATTTCAAGAGTCAATACTATCTTCTCATCTTTTGCTGGTTTAGATTTTTTTTCTTCTTTAACAGTAAAAGGATCCTGGTACTCGAAACCGGTAGCGATAAGCGTTATACCAATTTTATCGCCCAGGTTATTATCGTAGCCCAAACCAAGAATTACATCGGTTCCTTCGCCTGCGCGATCCAATAGATAATTCTGGATAACTTCTACTTCATCCATAGTAAATTCATGATCTCCTTCGCAGGAATTTATGTTAATGAGTATCCACTTAGCGCCGTGGATATCATTATCATTCAGCAATGGCGAATTGAGCGCTTCTTCAATTGCTTTCTGAGCACGGTTCTCCCCATTGGCTGATGCGCTTCCTAAAATAGCTACTCCCCCATTGCGCATCACCGTACATACATCAGCAAAGTCAACATTGATCTGGCCAGTGCTGTTGATTACATCCGTAATACATTTAGCCGCTGTGGCTAATACATTATCGGCGCGTGAAAACGCTTCCTTCATTTTCAGGTTGCCGAATTGGTGACGTAGTTTATCATTACTGATCACTAATAAAGTATCCACATATTGCTTTAATGTGCGGATACCTTCTTCTGATTGCATCATTCTTTTCTTTCCTTCATAAGAGAAGGGAGTGGTAACAATACCCACGGTAAGAATACCCAGGTCCTTACAAATTTTTGAAATTATCGGGGCGCCCCCGGTTCCGGTTCCCCCGCCCATTCCGGCGGTAATAAATGCCATCTTGGTATTCACTTCCAGAATACGGCGGATCTCTTCCAGGCTTTCTTCTGTTGCCTGCCGGCCAATTTCCGGGTTGGCGCCGGCTCCTAATCCTTGCGTAAGATGTGGGCCCAACTGTATCTTGTTGGGAACATTACTTTGTGCAATAGCCTGCGCATCGGTATTGCAAATAATAAAGTTTACTCCTTCAATGTTCTGGCTGTACATGTAATTTACTGCATTACTACCGCCGCCGCCTACCCCAATTACTTTGATGATAGAGGATTTTTCTTTGGGCAAATCAAAATGAATCATAGTAAGAATTTTCGGCCCCCGCTAAATCTCCCGCGAAAGAGGAGACTTTTGGCGACCATGAATAATAGTTAGATTTATAAGAGCTTAAATTATATTCGATCCCTAACATTCAAAAAGTTATCAAAGTGCGTGATCCTCTTCTTCTTTGAAAAGTTCAATAAGGCTAGTTTTGAATTTGCCCCAAAAATCCTTTAGGCCTTTCCGGTTCTTCATTTTGTCTGCGCCAATCATTGATTCATCTATTTTTTCATCTACCGGTTCTGCCTGTTTTAAGCTGTCGGGCACCAGCACTTTTTTATATTCTTTTTCAAACTGCTTACGGTTGTGTTCGTAATCATCATAGCCCTTTAGAATCAATCCCAGACAGGTGGAGTACATCGGCTTGGCCAGTTCATCAATATGTCCGGCTGCCAGGTGTTCTGTAGGATAGCCTATACGCGCATTTAAACCTGTCACATATTCTGTCAGCTGAATTAAATGTTTTAGTTGTGATCCACCTCCGGTAAGTACTACCCCACCATTCAGCATTTTGTTATCTAATCCAACCTGTTTTAAATGGTAGGTAACAAAATCCATAATCTCACTCATGCGGGCCTGAATAATGTTTGCCAGATTTTTAACGCTGATTTCTTTAGCTGGCATTCCGCGCAAACCGGGAATAGTAATGAATGCATTTGCTTTTGCTTCGTTAGCTAATGCACTTCCGAACTGCACTTTCATTTGCTCGGCCTGTGTTTTCAATACACCAAGACCAGTTTTAATATCGTTCGTAATATTTTCACCCCCAAACGGAATTACGGCAGTGTGCTTTAATATTCCTTCATAAAAAACAGCCAGGTCGGTGGTACCCCCACCAATATCGACGATTGCCACTCCTGCCTCGAGATCTTCTTGTCCCATAACGGCAGAGGCGGAAGCAAGGGGTTGCAACACGAGATCCTTGGTACGTAACCCGCTTTTTTCTACCGCCCGGTTGATATTACGAATAGCATTTTTATCGCCAGTAATGATATGAAAGTTGGCTCCAATCTTTACTCCACCATAGCCAATGGGGTTAGGAATATTTTGAAAATTATCAACAGTAAATTCCTGTGGAATTACATCAATGATCTGATCACCGGCGGGTATATATGTTTTATACTGATCGTTTATCAGTTGATCAATTTCCCGCTGAATAATTTCCTCATTGCTATCCTGGCGAACGATATCACCCCGGGTTTGCAAACTTTTGATATGGTGACCGGCAATACCCACATACACTTCACCAATCTCGAGGTCAGGATTGGAAGCATAGCAATTGTCAAGTGCCATTTGGATAGCTTTGATAGTTTCATCGATGTTAAGCACCTGTCCGTGTTTAACGCCGTTACTATTGGCCCGGCCAAAGCCAATGATTTCGAGTTTACCAAATTCATTTTTTCTTCCGGCAATAGCAGCAATTTTGGTAGTACCAATGTCGAGTCCTACGATAATGGGTTGTTGTTCGTTGTTCATACAGTATCTGTTTTTAGTTGTTGTTTTTTTACGGTTTATGTTTATTGGCGACATGCTTCTAATGAACATATCACTTACCTTACAATCCTTAAATGCACTCGCGCACCTGTCTGCGTGCCGTCTCCAAAGGCTCTGGCCGCCGGAGACCGGCAGGCAGGTTCGCACATTAACTCTTCTTCATTACCGCTTTCGGTTGATTTTTCATTGGGTTGGATTTCTTAACGGACTCATAGGGAGGAGGGTTTTTCAAAGTTGAACTTTCCAGTTTCGATTGGTTATCCTCTAATTGTTTGAACGGGTTCTTACCAGTAGTATCATAAAACCTGGCCGGTAATTCTTCATTATCGGTGCGATGTTCTACCCGACGCATTTCTATTGAATCCATATGAATCAACCGCTCTTGTTCAGTTTGTGCCATTGCAATCAGGCGCTCTACTGTTTTAATCGCCTGCAGCGAATCATATTTACTTATGGCAGCCGCATGGCGAACGCCCACTACCTGTCCTGCATATTGTACTTTGATCCGTTCGTAGGCGGCAAAACCTATTTTACTGATCACTTGTTGGTAAAATAACAGGAGGCGCCTGAATTTTTTATCACAATCCGTTCCATCACCAAATTCAATTATATGTTTACCTACCGTTGGTATAATTTCAAAACTTCGGTTAGCTGTAATATCTACCTGGGCCACCTGTGCCATCCAAAAACTATTAGGTAAAATGTAATTACTAAGCGTTTTAATATTACGCAACAACTGCCTGTCTTCTTTTGTCAATTTTTCTTTATCTGATGGAAAGCCTGTAAATACGGGTAAGCGGGCCGATAGTTTTTCCGATAATGGCAACCTCGTCAGATTACTATCAATGTAAAAACTGTTACCGGTACTGGTAAATACCCGCGCGATTGGTTGCCGCTCCTCTATTTTTACCTGCAGTACCTGCCTGTTATCAAAGAATAATTCTGCCTCGCTGATCCAACTATTCTTAACCAATTTCTCTTCCATTTTTTTGAGATCGAAAGACTTCAGCGAACGTCCCTTTATTACAAAAGCACCCTGGCTGGTCAATTGATCCTCTATATCTTTTCTATCGATAAAGAAATGCTCTCCCACACTACGGATATCAATATTATATCCGGTACAATTCTTATCCTGCTTAACCTTAATCGCCGCAATCAGCAATACCAATAGTCCGGTACCAACAAGGCACCAAATACTGATAAACAAAATCTTCCTGATATTGCCAGTTATACTCATTTACTTTTTACTTTTTATAACCTCCCTGACCGCGTCAACCCGTCGGACAACCGCAACATGTGCGGGATATCTCACCAGTTCAATTAACTATAGTTTGATTCTAACATTTTTTTAATTGGCATCACCAGGGCATCAATATCTCCCGCTCCGGCAGTAATGATCAGTGTTCCGTGGATGGTGTCTTCGTGGTTGGTGCCTTCACCAACCATTCCTTTCTTCCTCTTCCTCTTCCTCTTCCCCGTTTCCTCTCCCACCACGCTTTCTATCCACTTCAGCAATTCCTCTTTACTCATCAATTGCTTATTTGGATTCTTCATCCTCTTTAATAACATATCGCTGGTTACGCCATCCACCGGTAATTCTCTTGCCGGGTAAATTGGCAGAAGAATCACTTCATCGGCCAGGTCGAGACTTTCTGCAAAACCATCAGCGAAATCTCTCGTTCTGGAAAAGAGATGGGGCTGGAAAATCAGCGAACACTTCAGGTTACTGAACAAACTTTTTGCGCCTGTTATCAATGCCCTCAATTCTTCCGGGTGATGGGCGTAATCGTCTACAAAAACCAGCTTATCCCTTTTTATTATATATTCGAACCTCCGCTTTACTCCTTGAAATGCCGCTACGGCTGCCCGTATCTTTTCATTTTCTATTCCCAACTCATGCGCTACCGCAATCGCGGCTGTTACATTTTCCACATTATGCATACCCCCCATATTCAAAATAACCTTATCCAGTATCCAGTCTTTCGTTTGTACATCAAATTCATAACTGCCATACTTCATCTGTATATTAGTTGTATAAACATCGGCGCTTTTGTGTTGTAAACTGTAACTCAATTGGCGACTACCTTTTAATTCATTTCCACGGGGTAATCCAAATTTGCGTACTAACAAGCCGTTTGATTTCACTTTACTTGAAAATTCAATGAACGTATTTTCCAAAGCATCGGCGGTTCCGTAGATATCCAGGTGATCAGCATCCATGGCCGTTATCACGGCTATATCCGGGCTCAATTTCAAAAAACTACGATCGTATTCATCCGCCTCAATAACACATACATTTCGTTCATGACTCCAGAAATTACTGTTATAGTTAACAGCAATTCCACCCAGGAAAGCATTGCAACCATAGCCACAGTGTCGCAACAGGTGAGCGATCATAGTCGTAATCGTTGTTTTGCCATGTGTACCGGCCACGCAGATATTAAAAGAACTTTGAGTAATGAGTCCCAGCACATCACTTCTTTTTAAGAGCCGGTAATTATGCTGCTGGAAATACAGCAACTCTTTATGCTCTTTAGGAATCGCCGGTGTATACACTACTATTTCCGCATTCTTATCTGCCTGTTCCAGGTTTTCCTCAAAATGTACATTAATCCCTTCTGCTACCAATTGCCTGGTTAACTGCGTTTCTGTTTTATCATACCCACTTACTTTCGCTCCGTGAAAATTAAAGTAACGGGCAAGGGCACTCATACCAATTCCTCCGATTCCAATAAAATAAATGCTGCTCCCAGGTTTCAAAGGAGAACCGGCAAAAACTCTATTATTTTTTTTATTACCCAATAGCTTTCAGAATTTTTTTTGCAACAATTTCATCAGCATTCACTACAGCCAGCTCAGCAATATTATTTTTTAGCTCCTGCTGCCTGCTTTCGTTATTGGCCAACTCAATTACCGTTGATACCAGTTTTTCCTTTGCCTCTGCGTCAATAATCATTATCGCCGCCTTTTTACTCACCAGGTTTTGCGCATTTACTGTTTGATGGTCTTCCGCAGCAAATGGAAAAGGAACCAACACAGCTGGTTTTTTCGCCACACATAATTCAGCGATTGCGATTGCACCGGACCGAGAGACTACCACATCTGCTGCTGCAAACGCGTAATCCATCTGTGATATAAATTCACCCGTCCAGATGTTTCTATTGCCCATACTTTTTGCTTTTGCTATAGCGGCATATGGTTTACCGGTTTGCCAGATCAATTGAACATCGTTCTTTTCAAAATCTTCCAGGTGCTGGTCAACCGCTTCATTAATCCCTTTTGCTCCTAAACTTCCCCCGGTAACCAGCACTGTTTTTTTTGCAGCATCGAGGTTAAAAAAACGAATGCCTTCCTCCCGGCTTACTGTGCTGTGTGCGATAGTGCTTCGAACCGGGTTACCGGTAATAGTGATTTTAGCCGCCGGAAAAAAAATTTCCATCCCGGCAGTAGCGGTGAAAATGGCTGTGGCTTTCTTTCCCAATAGAATATTGCTTTTACCGGCAAAAGAATTCGACTCATGGATAAAAGTGGAAATATCCTTAACCTGGGCATAGCGCAATACCGGGAAACTGGAATAACCACCCACTCCAATAACTGCTACTGGCTTAAAAGCGTTTACTATTTTTCGAACCTGCCAAAAACTTTTGATCAGCTTAAAGGGTAATCCCATATTTTTAATCAAAGAACTTCGATCGAACCCGGCAATATCAATTCCCACAATTTTATATCCTGCCTGGGGCACTTTCTCCATTTCCATTTTTCCTTTTGCTCCCACAAATAATATCTCCGTATCCGGTGCTATTTTCTTTATTGCATTTGCAATAGCAATGGCCGGAAAAATATGACCGCCTGTACCACCACCCGCTATGATGATCCGAGCCCGGCCTCCTCCAACCCCTCCGGTGGAGGGGTATTGGGCGAGAGATTGATTATTTTCTGGTACTTCATTATTCATAGCCTCTCATCTACTTTCATTCACAGTCTTGGCAAACCTATTTCCCACCTCTTAAATACTTTCAGTTCCATATTCTTAAATTTTTATTCTGGTACATCTACTCAGCTTTTGCCAACCCTCCCCCACTAAGGGAGCTGGAGGGGCCCGCCGGGGCTTCCAGTTGCTCCGCATTTCTTGCTACACTTAAAATGATTCCAATCGATAAACACGTAAACAAAAAAGAACTACCACCCATGCTTACTAACGGTAAGGTTACGCCTGTGACCGGAAATAAATTTACTGCTACAGCCATATTAATCAATGCCTGAATAACCAATGTAAAACTTAACCCCAGTGCCAGGAATGCCCCAAAGGCATACGGACATTTTTTGAATATGCGAATGCTGCGGAAAAGAAATAACAGGTATATGAAAATGATGCATGCCCCACCAATCAATCCATACTCTTCGATTATAATGGCAAAAATGAAATCGGAATAAGGATGCGGCAGGAAGTTGCGTTGCTCGCTGTTACCCGGTCCCAATCCTAAAACGCCTCCCTTGGTGATTGCAATTTTCGCCTGGTTGATCTGGTAATTTTCGTCTCTATCAAACTGATTAGTATCATATATAAAATTTTGTACCCGTTTGATCCAGGTAGGCATTCGCCCTGTTTCCAATACAGCAGGAAGGTCTTTGCACTTGCCTTCTTCTTTGTCGTAATAGGCAACGGCTATCAATAGCAATAAAATAACAGGTATAACGGCAATTCCAATAGTTGAGAGCAGATGTTTAGCGCTAACCCGGCCAATAAAGAGCAGTAACATACTGGTAGCGCCAATTAATAAAGCGGTAGATAGGTTAGCCGGAGCAATTAACACACATATAATACCCACTGGAATAATAATGGGTAAAAATCCTTTTCTAAAGTCCTTAATAACATCCTGTTTTTTGCTGAGTAACCGGCTGAGATACATGAATAAGGCCAGTTTAGCAAGGTCGGACGTTTGAAAAGTGAGATTAATAATGGGTAACCGGATCCATCGGCTCCCTTCATTGAGCCTTACTCCAAAAAATAGCGTGTAAATCAATAATGGTATCGATAAGAGAAAGAGTATACGTGCGGCTCTCGAATACAAGGTATAATTTACGCGATGGGAGAAATAAATTACAGCCATCCCCACAGCAATAAATGCAATTTGTTTAAATAGATATACCTCGGTATTTCCTTTATTATATTTATATGCGAGCAAACCGGTAGAACTATATACCACCAATAAGGACGCGAGCGCAAGAACCACTACCAAAGCCCAGATAACTTTGTCGCCCCGGGTCCTCGACCCGATTCCTGTAAATGGATTTTGATTTATGTTGACTGATTCGTTCATTTTATATTAGATGATGGATACGGGATACGAGATGCTGGATTCGGGATACGGGATTAGAAATTTTTACAAGTTTCTTACTGCCTGCTTAAACTGGTCTCCCCGATCTTCATAGTTCTTAAACAAATCAAAACTGGCACAAGCGGGGCTAAGCAATACAACATCCCCCTTACTGGCCAACCGGAAGGAAGCAAGTACTGCATCCTGTGCATTGGCCGTATTTACAATTACTGGTGCATCATGCTGAAATGCTTCATGAATTTTCCGGTTATCCGACCCCATACATATAATCGCCTTTACTTTTTCTTTTACCATTTCACTGAGCAATGAATAATCGTTCCCTTTATCGATTCCTCCCAATATCAGTATCGTTGGCTTTGTCATACTTTCCAGGGCATACCAGGTACTGTTTACATTTGTTGCCTTACTATCATTAATAAATTCTACTCCCCGAATAGTAGCTACCGGTTCCATGCGGTGCGAAAGGCTTTCAAAGGTTTGAATGGCTTCCCGTATTTTTTCTTTCCTAATTCCGATTGTTGCTGAAGCAATTCCCGCTGCCATAGTGTTATACTGGTTGTGTTTTCCTTTAAGGGCAAAATCGTAAATACTCATCTGCATTTTTTCGTCGGCCGTTGCAACGGTCATCAGGCCATTTTTGATAAAAGCACCTCGGTTTAATTCATTATTCATGGTAAATGGTAGGGGGTTAGCGAGTATGGTATAATTCGGGATATATTGCATCGTAACGGGATCATCCTGACAATAAATAAAAAAATCATTTCCCAACTGGTTTTCAGTGATCCGAAATTTACTGTTGATGTAATTTTCGAACCGGTAATCATAACGGTCCAAATGGTCTTCAGTGATATTGGTAAGAATGGCCACATCCGGCCTGAACGTTTTTATATCGTCTAGTTGAAAACTACTAATCTCTGCTACATACCAGGGCTTTGGATCTTCCGCTACCTGTTTGGCAAAGGAATAACCGATGTTTCCCACCAGCGCTACCTCTAAACCCCCTACTCTGGCAATATGATATATAAGGGCCGTAGTGGTAGTTTTTCCATTGCTTCCGGTAATGCCAATGATCTTACTGTTTCCTTTATAGCGGTACGCGAATTCAATTTCACTGATGATGCTGATACCTTTGTTCCGTATTTTTTTAACCAGTTCATTTTTTTCCGGTATGCCCGGGCTCTTCATTACCTCATTTGCATTCAAAATTTTTTCTTCAGAATGATAGCCTGACTCATACTCAATGCTATTTTTTTCGAGTTGCTCTTTAAATTTCTCGCTGATCACTCCTCCATCCGATACAAAAACATCGTACCCTTGTTGTTGCCCCAAAAGGGCAGCGCCCACGCCGCTTTCGCCTGCTCCCAGTATTACCAACCGCTTTGCCATGATGAAGTACAATCCAATTTTTTGGTTTGATCATAGATCCGGATTAAGGGGGTTCTTCAATAGTTTGAAACTTTTTACTGCACCACAATCTCTTTTTGCGTTTTCGTTCCTTCCTCGACAAAAAAATCAGACAAGTGGTTTTTCAGTACTTATTTATTGAATGTTCAAAGGCGAATAGTAAATAAGATTCTTAATTCAAGTATTCTCTTCAACTCTTCCTATTGCCAAAATTGACTATTTACCATTCCCTCTTAACTACCTTATCTTCAGCGTTACAATTGCAAAAGCCACACATAGTATAGTTACAATCCAAAACCTTGTCACAATCTTGGACTCGTGATACCCAAGCTTTTGATAATGGTGATGGAGCGGACTCATTAAAAAGATTCTTCGACCCTCCCCATATTTTTTCCTGGTGTATTTGAAATAGCTAACCTGTATAGTTACACTTAACACTTCCACTAAAAACACTCCACAAAAAATGGGAATCAATAATTCTTTTCGCATAATTATTGCCAACGAGGCAATAACTCCGCCCAGCATTAAACTTCCGGTATCGCCCATAAAAACCTGGGCGGGAAATGCATTATACCAGAGAAATCCAATGCAGGCCCCTATTAGTGCCCCAATAAATACAGAAAGTTCACCGAGATTAGGGATGTACATTATATTTAAGTATTCGGCAAACCGAAGGTTACCACTTGCATAGGCAAACACTCCCAAACAGGCACCAATAATTGCGCTGGTTCCAGTTGCCAATCCATCTAACCCATCCGTAATATTAGCGCCATTGGAAACGGCCGTAATAATAAAGATGACGATGAGCATATACAGTAACCAGGTAAAACCCCGGAGTCCGGCCGGCAATAATTTGGAGTAATTGAACTCGTGCGTTTTCACAAAAGGGATAGAGGAGATAGGCACATTAGCTACCACAAAATATTTCGTTTTACCGTCGAACTTCTTCTCAAAAATCGTGCTGTCACCGGGTCTTACTACGCCTGTGTACTCGCGTAAAACATTTGTATTTTCATTAAATAAAAGAACTGATGCTACCACTACTCCTAATACCACCTGCCCTAAGATTTTAAACCATCCGGCCAATCCATCCTTATCTCCTTTCTTATAAGCTACCCCCTGCTGTTGCGCTATTTTCTTTGCACGCAACTTCAGGTAGTCATCAATAAATCCTATTAATCCCAACCAAACGGTAGCAAAAATCATCAGTCGGATATAGGCTTTGTTCAAATCGGCCAGTAGCAAAGTGGGAATTAAAATAGCCAAAATGATTATAAACCCTCCCATCGTAGGTGTTCCTTTCTTTTGCTGCTCTCCTGCTAGCCCCAGGTCGCGTACCGCTTCGCCAACTTGCTTTTTAAGGAGATAGTTGATCAATTTTTTTCCAAACACAGCTGAAATAATCAACGATATTATCACGGCCAGCAACACCCGGGAAGTGATGAATCCGAATAAAGCACTTCCGGGAAATTTCATTCCCATTTCTTTCAACCATTCTGTGAGTTGATACAACATGTTGGTTTTGTTTGATCGCTAAGAGTAAAAGAGAAAAAGAGAATTCCGTTTCTTTTTGTGGTACACTTTATTCCTTTCTTCCTATCTCTTTTCCCCTTTTTTGACTCTTAGTTTATAGGTAACCGTCCGTGTTTTTAAATTTTAGTCCGGAAGACTTATTCCTATTCACCCTGTTGGGGTTTTATTTCTGTCTACCCGCTACTCTGACATTCCGGCTCGTTCACTTATTTATTCAACAACTCCAGCATCTCCTTTAATACGCTCTTATCATCAAATGGATATTTCACTCCTTTTATTTCCTGGTATTTCTCATGACCTTTACCTGCAATCAATACTATATCTTCCGTCTTACTCAAACTCACGGCAGTTTTAATAGCTTCTTTTCTATCGATAATCGAAATTGTTTTTCTTTTTGCCGAGGTATTGAGTCCTGCTTCCATATCACGCAAAATCTGATCAGGATTTTCACTCCTCGGGTTGTCGGAAGTAAGGATTACCCGATCACTGTGTTCTGCGGCAACTTCTGCCATCAATGAGCGCTTCGTTTTATCTCTGTCTCCACCGCATCCGGCTACGGTAATAATCTGCTCGTGCCCTTTACGCAGATTTTTGATAGTCGCCAATACATTTAATAACGCATCGGGTGTGTGTGCATAATCAACAATTCCAATCACCCGCTCTTTGGCCGAAACCACATAATCAAATCTTCCTTCCGCTCCGGTCAGTACACTCAAGCAACGTAATACTTCCTGCTTATCTTCCCCCAAACATATTGCCGCTCCATACACCGCCAGTAAATTATAGGCATTGAATTCACCGATCAGGCGGAAATGCACTTCCTGGTCATTTACCGTCATTACTAATCCGGTTAAACTGTTCTCCAGGATTTTTCCTTTAAAATCCGCCACTGTTCGTAAACTATAGAGATAACGGTGTGCCACTGCATTCTGCAACATGATGATTCCCCGTTTGTCGTCTGCATTGGAAATTGCAAAGGCCGATACATTCAATGAATCAAAGAACATTTTCTTCACCCTTATATACTCGTCGAACGAGGTATGATAGTCCAGGTGATCATGGGTGATATTGCTGAAAATTCCCCCGGCGAATTTCAACCCAGCGATCCGGTGCTGGTGAATGGCATGCGAGCTACTTTCCATGAATACGTGCGTACATCCTGCATCCACCATTTCTTTCAGCAGTGCATTAATACTTACCTGGTCGGGCGTAGTATGGGTGGCTTCCACCACTCTGTTACCAATTTGATTTTGCACGGTACTCAGCAAACCACATTGATAGCCTAACGCGGTAAGGAGCTTATATAATAAAGTAGCAATAGTGGTTTTACCATTGGTACCGGTTACTCCAATCAGCTTTAATTTTTCCGAAGGTTGACCATAAAAATTATGGGCGATATACCCTGCGGCCAAACTGCTGTTCTCTACCTGTACATAGGTTATTCCTTCCTTCAACACACCGGGTAACTCTTCCGCTACTACGGCTACTGCTCCTTCGCTTACCACTTTTTCAATGAACTGGTGACCATCGGTCTTAACTCCTTTTATAGCTACAAACAAAGAGCCGCGGGTTACTTTTCTTGAATCGATCTGAACATTATTCACCTCTACATCCGTTCTACCGGTTACTGAGCGGATGCCGGCCTTATATAATATGTCTTGCAACAATGCCATTCCTGCCTAAACAATTTTTAATTAAGATCGATCACTACTTCACGGCTACGCTCCAATATTTTTCCGGGTTCAATACTTTGCTGATTTACTTTCCCTCGTCCTCTCGCTCTTACTTTAACCTGCAAATTCTCGAGCAAATACAATGCGTCTTTTAATCCCATCCCTCTTACATCAGGCATTCTTTTCTGTGTTACCAATTGGCCCCGCAATACCGGATGTCCGTTTATGCCATACATTCGCCCCCATTCATCTTTAACAGCAGAATCCAGGAATGTCCATTGCAACACAGAAAGAACTTCTTTCATATCCTTCATCGCTCCGGCAAAGAGGTAGGCGCTGCTATCTCTATTTATAATCCCGTTTAAGTGTAACTCCTGCTGATTAGAATGCAGGGCGTATAGCTTATCTGCCACTTCTTTAAATACCGGGCCGGCCACCGCTGCACCGTAAAATTTCTTAGCAAATGGTTTATTGCGTATTACCACAATACAGCTATACATAGGGTCATTTGACGGAAAGTATCCTGCAAAAGATGATTGATAAATATGATCCGAATACCCCCTGTTTCCATTTGCCATTAAAGCAGTTCCGGTTTTTCCGGCAACTTTGTAAGGAGCACCTTTTAAAAGAGCATACCCTGTTCCACCCTCTTCCTGGCAAACTCCGTTCAAGCACTCTTGCAACAAGCGAATAGTTTCTTCCCCAGCTATTTTCTCTTCCACAACAGATGGTTGAAAGGAATTTATTTCCCGGCCGTTCTTTTGAACCTGGTTCACGAGATAGGGCCGCATCATTCTGCCACCATTGGCAACTGCATTATATACCATCAGCGTTTGTAAAGGACTTATCAATACTTCATAGCCAAAACTCATCCATGGTAACGAAGTTGCACTCCATGATTTTGATTTAGGAGTCTTGATTACCGGGTCCGCCTCGCCTTTCAGATCAATACCACTATTTTTATTAAGGCGAAGCTTACGAAGATGTTCCACAAACTGCATTGGATTTTTTGCATAATAAGCAGTCACCATTTTTGCCATTCCAACGTTGGAACTATGCTCAAACGCTTTTTTGATACTTACTTCCCGCAATCCATGAGGTTCACTGTCGTATACCGTCCTTCCATTTACCAGCCACTTACCTCCTTCCAGGTTGACCTGGCTGTTAAGTGAAACATATTTATCCTCGAGTAGGGCCAGCAGGGTAGCTAATTTAAAAGTGGATCCGGGTTCAGAGAGCCGGATTGAGTAGTTAAGGTCTTCTTCATAACTGCCATCTCTTCCTCTGCCTAAGTTGGCCATTGCTTTTATTTTACCCGTACGCACTTCCATAACAAGGCAGGTACCGTATTCACATTCATTTTCCTTCAACATTTTCAGTAAAGCATTTTCAGCGATATCCTGGATATTTACATCAATGGTGGTAATGATATCTTTTCCGCTCTCCGGTTCAATTTCCGATCCCTCTACTGGTACATACACACCGGGAGAAATTTTTCGAACCAGTCGCTTTCCTTTTTCTCCTTTCAAAATGCTGTCATACGTATATTCTAGTCCCACATTCATTGTTTGCGTGTTACCACTGCGGTCTAAATATTCTCTCGACAATCCGATAGTTCTGTTAGCCAGGAGTCCAAATGGCGTAAGTCGCTTATTTTTTACTTCAGCTATAAAACCACCTTTATTAGGATCCAATTTCAACAAAGGAAACGTGCGCAACACTTTATATTCTTTAAATGAAAGGTTCTTCTTTAAAAGAAAATAGCGGTTCTTTTTATTATACCCCTGCTGTAACAGTTTCTTATATTCTTTACTGCTCTGGTCTTTATAAAAACCGGCCAGCTTCAGGGAAAGGGAGTCGATATTTTCGCGGAATAATTTTCCGTTTTTAGCGCGTAATCCATCAGCGGCAAAATCAACATAGATATCAAAAGAAGGAATGGATGTACTGAGCATTTCCCCCCCCTCACTATAAATGGTGCCTCGTTCCGCATCAATATCAACAATCTGCTCCTGTTGCTCCGTCGCCATCTTCTTCCACTGTGGTCCTTCCACCTGTTGTATATATACGGCGCGCCCGAGAATAACCAGGCCAAATCCCACAATGGCAAGGAAGGATAAATATACTCTCCACAATATGTCTTTCTTAACTTCCAATTTTCCTCTGTTCTTTTAGGAGGTTTTGAATTAAGCTTTCGTACCCTTTCCACTTTTCATTAATCACTGCGCATCAATTTTTAGGCGTTGCGTTATTAATAGAATCCTGCAATACAACGGGCGGCGCCATCAGCTCCCTCAATCCAAAGGGCTCTACTGTTTTTGCCAGTTCGCTTTGCTTACTGCGAAACAATACTTCACTTTTCAGTGTTTTATATTCGTATTGCAATTCCTTTAATTGTTTACTTACCTTATTAATATTGCGTACTGTTTTATCCGCGTAATGTCCATTATAGATATAGATTACCGCCAATAAGGAAAGAAAAAGAAAGAATGGAACGTTACGGACAATCCAGCGGTAATTGAACCACCGGCGCCAATCCATTTTGGATTCTTTAAATTCTTTTATTTCTTTTTCCGATTCCATTTTTTAATGGCAGCTGCACACTTACTCATTATACAACCACCTGTTATTTTGAAAATGAAGAATTAAGAATGAGAAATGAAAAAGATGCTATAAATATTCCTTATTGTCCACTTCTCTGGGAGCGACTCTTTCATTCTTAACCTGCCTGCCGTCAGCCAGGTTTTTCATCTGATATTTTTAATTTTCCTCATGCTTTTTCCGCAATCCGCAATTTGGCACTGCGACTGCGGGGGTTTCTTAGTCGTTCTGCTTCTGCAGGAACTACTGGTTTTTTAGTAATTACAGTAAAGGGGGGTGTAAATGATATTTGCCCGAAAGGGTCATGCTGGTCTTCTTCATTAAAACTCCCTTTCTTAAAAAAATTCTTAACCAGCCTGTCTTCCAGCGAGTGAAAAGTAATGACAGCTACACGGCCACCGGGCTTTAGTACGGAAGGAATTTGTTGCAACAATTCTTTCAATGCTCCCAGTTCATCGTTTACTTCAATGCGTAATGCCTGGAAGACTTGGGCAAAGTACCTGTTGGGATTCCCTTTCACGACGGAGTGTAATGCTTCTTTAAAATTGACAATAGTCTTCATAGACGTTGTGTTTCTTACCTGTACAATGGTACGCGCCAGCGTTTTGGCATTGGTTACTTCCCCATACTGTTCAAATAGCTTATGCAACTGTTGTTCGCTATATGTTATTATGACGGTATGGGCAGTTAGCACTTGCCGCTTGTCCATTCGCATATCCAACTCTCCATCGAAACGAATAGAAAATCCTCTTTCTGCTTCATCAAATTGGTGACTGCTTACGCCCAGGTCGGCAACAATTCCATCTACAGCGGTTACTTTATGTAATCGCAGGAAGCGATGCAGGTGACGGAAATTGTGCGGAACAAATGTTACCCGGTCATCATCCGGTACATTTTCTTTTGCATCTGCATCCTGGTCAAACACAATCAATCTACCCTGGCTTTTTAATCGTTTCAATATTTCTTTTGAATGACCACCTCCGCCAAAAGTGCAATCCACATACAATCCCTGCGGACGGATGTTCAAACCATCAATTACCTCCTGCAGTAAAACCGGTACATGATATACTGGCTCGCTCATATTATTTATGATTGAGTAGCATTACCCCCGGTCATCACCTGCTGGGCCAATTGGCTAAACGACTCCGGCGAAAAAGATTCAAAGAACTGCTGGTACTTATTTTTATCCCATATTTCAATTTTGTTCATAGCCGCCACCAGTACGATATCTTTTTCCAGGCCGGCATGCTCTTTCAAATTCGGTGGAACCAATAAGCGGCTCGCACTATCCAACTCTACCGTGGTGGCTCCGTTCAAAAAGTATCTTCTGAATTCGCGTACCTTCGGATCAAAATCATTCAGTTTGCTGAGCGCTGAAAATATTGGCTCCCAGTTTTTGATCGGGTATAGGGTAAGGCACTTTTCAAAACCTCTGCTAATCACAAACTGGCCTCCAGCTTCATCCGACAGTTGTTTTTTAAAACCAACCGGCAAAAGAAAGCGGCCCTTGGCATCCAGAGTAGCCTCGTATTCGCCCAGAAAACCAATCATTTGCAAGAATTTATTTCAATTTAATCACGAATTCACACAAAATAACACATTTTCCCACTGAATAACCAAATTCGGGAAAATTTATTTTTTCCACAACTCTTTATTTGCCTGATAGTTGCTACAGCTAAGGTTTTGAGCTCTGTTTGAGGTTGCTATTGACAAAACGAATGTGTATTTCCTGTGAATTACGGTGGACAGCCTGTGAAGCTGATTTTAAATCCATTAAAATCTTTAAATAATGGCTCTAGCTGGTTACTCCCGGACGCCCCTGATAAAAAAAATCGGCATTAGGAATGAAGCGAGGGTTTTGCTGCCGAACGCACCTGATAATTATTTTGATTTACTGAAAAAACTACCCTCACCGGTCAGTTGTGTAAAGAAAAAGAAGTCCCGGGTTTAGTACATTTATTTGTAACAACGAACCGTATTTTTGAAAAAGAAATGAAAGGATTGACTCCGCTGATAGCACAAAATCCGGATATCACTATTTGGGTTGGCTGGTATAAGAAGGCTGCAAAGAAGGTAACTGATATAACTGAAGTTATTATACGCAATTACGCACTGAACAATAATTTAGTAGATATAAAAGTATGCGCGGTAAGCGATTTGTGGAGTGGAATAAAATTAGAAATTCCGGTAGCTAAAAGAAAAAAATCTTAATCTAAATAATGCGACTGTTTGTCGTATGCCGCCATGCATCCAAAACAATTATCCATTAGCGACTTTACATATACACTACCCCTGCCTAAGATAGCCTATTACCCGCTTGCCGAAAGAGATGAATCTAAATTACTGATATACCAGAACGGTAACATTACGGAGAATATATACCGGCAACTTGCTCAATATATTGCAGCAGAATCATTATTTGTATTTAACAATACCAAAGTAGTGGAGGCCCGATTATTATTTCAAAAGAATTCTGGCGGGGTTATCGAGATCTTTTGTCTTGAACCTCATACACCCTATAAAGATATTACGTTGGCTATGCAGCAAACAGGGGGTATTATCTGCATGTGCCTGATCGGGGGTGCATCAAAATGGAAAGCAGGACAGGTACTGGAAAAGAAAATCATTCATCAGGGTTCCGAAATAATTTTAGAAGCAAAATACATTGAAAAGATCAATGATGCTTTTGCCATTGAATTAAGTTGGTTGCCGGCCCATCTAAGTTATGGAGAGGTATTGCATGTTTTTGGGGTTATACCACTTCCCCCTTATATAAAAAGATCGGCTACGGTTACCGACGCAGAAAGGTACCAAACGATCTATGCTGAAAGCAGTGGATCAGTAGCCGCTCCCACAGCTGGGCTGCATTTTACTGCTTCTATTCTGAAAGCCTTAGAGGTAAAAAAAGTAAAAAAAGAATTTGTAACACTGCATGTGGGTGCCGGCACTTTTAAACCGGTAAAAGCAACCAGCCTAGAACAGCACGATATGCATGCAGAATTTATGGATGTTTCAACAAAGACTATAGAAGTTATCCTGGAAAATTTCGGTAACGGTATAACGGCTGTTGGCACTACCTCTTTACGCACGGTTGAAAGTTTGTACTGGCTGGGAGTAAAAATAATTTTGCAACCAACCATCTCCGTAACAGACCTGTATCTAAAACAATGGGACCCTTATGAATTAACTGGGAAGGATTTTACCCCGGCTCATGCATTACAGTCACTAATTGGTTGGTTAAAAGTAAAGAAACTGCCGCGGTTGATTACCACTACTCAAATACTGATAGCGCCGGGTTATTCATTTAAAATAATAAAAGCCTTAATCACCAATTTCCACCAGCCGCAATCCACTCTGTTGTTATTGGTGGCCGCTTTTATCGGGGAAGACTGGAAGAAAATATACCACTACGCACTGGAAAATAATTTTCGATTTCTTAGTTATGGAGATGGGTGCCTGTTGCAGCGCCATTAAGTTTATCTTTTAACAATGGCACTTCAATAATAAAAACAGAGCCCTTGCCAGGCGTGCTGTCAACTTTTATTTTACCTCCGTGTGCATCCACCATGGCCTTTACATAACTCAATCCTAATCCAAAGCCTTTTACATTGTGCAGGTTGCCTGTATGAGCCCGGTAAAATTTTTCGAAGATGCGTTTAACCGTTTCTTTGTTCATTCCAATACCATTATCTTCAACCCGTATCAACAAACTTTTGCTCGTACTCTGCGTAGATACTCTCAGCAGCATATTATCATTGGAGTATTTTATAGCATTGTCCACTAAATTCGAAAGCATGTTCCTGAAATGGACTGGATCTGCTTCCACCCTATCTTCTTTCGCATTCAATTCCAATTCGGCATGCCCTTGTTTTTCTTCTATCTGCAACTGGTGGTTATCAATTATGTCTTCCATCAATTCGTGAACGTGCATCGGACGTTTGGTTAATTGAACGTCCTGGCGGTCTGAAACGGCTGCCTGCAATATGGTTTCAACATGCTTGTTCATCCGTTTATTTTCTTCCTTGATGATATCTCTGAAATAATCCATTTTACCCGGATCATTTACCACCTTTTCATTCTTTAACGCGTCCACTGCCAGTGAAATCGTTGCCAGTGGTGTCTTAAATTCATGCGTCATATTATTGATGAAATCATTTTTGATCTCACTCAATTTCTTTTGCCGAAGTAATGCATAAACCGTAACATAAAAAGCGGCTATAATCATGAGGGTAAAAAAGATCGCTCCAATGATCATCCAACGCATTTGGGTTAACACTACTTGTTTGATATTGGGTACAATAACGCTGATCTCCTCATCCGGCGCCAGATTCTCCCAATCGCTGCCCCCGGCAGGCTGCAAAGGATAATATGTTTCGAGATTGCGGGTAGAATCGAGTTTACTCTCTTCCAGCATCTTCTCATAGTTGCGGGTCTTCATTTCATAGCGCAGCAAGTTGGTATTTATAATCGCAAACTCGTAATTCAATTTGGGCAACCCCTGTGCATTGAAAGCCTGTCGTATTTTTTCAGCTACTTCAAACTCGGTAAATTTCTGGGCCACCCCACTGGGTTTCATTAGTTCTGACTGCAACTGTTCGGAAGGAAAACTGAAACCGGGTTTGGTGCGGTAGGATCTTAAGGAAGGAAGAGTTCCTTTTTGCTGCGATAATTGCTGACTTACTTCTATTACGCCGTTTACCACCTTCCAGGAAAATTCCTCCTGGCGATCAGCTAACATGATACGTAACCAGTTGTATTGAATGTAAATGGTGCCTATCAGCGACAGGGTTATAAGGGCAATTATTACTGGAAAAAGCTTTTTCAACGGTAAATATAGTTTGATGCGCCCCATAATAACCTGCCGTTTTATTATTCTTCCATGAACCAGGTGGTTAACTTCAATCAGCAGTTATTTGGCAACGCGCAAAAATAACGATTGCCTTGCTAAACTCATATTATGCTAATTTACAGTGTTTCACTTTAACTAAGTTTTACCGAAAGAAACAGAGCTTATGCAGCCTTCCAGCCTGGCCGCTGGTCTATTTGGTGATAATGAAGAAACTGGTTTTTTGCGGTATTGATTTATCCCTTAATTTAGAAATATGATTGAACCTGCTGCCGGCATATTACTTATTGCGGAACCTTTTTTGAAGGATCCTAATTTTATGCGAACCGTTGTTCTGCTTTGTGATCACCAAACAGATGGCAGTTTTGGATTTGTTATCAACCGGCATTACGAGCACACGCTTAATGAACTAATGAATGATATGGATGAATTGCCTCTTCCTGTTTTTTACGGCGGACCAGTACAAATGGATACCATTCATTTTTTGCATCAATACCCGGATAAAATTCCCGGTAGCCAGGAAGTGCAAAAAGGCATTTATTGGGGAGGTGATTTTGAAACGGCTGTTACTCTCTTGCAAAATGGCGATATCGATAAATCAAAAATCCGCTTCTTTATTGGATACAGCGGATGGAGTGATGGCCAACTTACAAATGAATTAAAAGATAAATCCTGGCTCACCGTAGAAGCCAATCGCAGCATAGTGTTTCATAATGAGGCCGATGAGATATGGAAAGAGTCATTGAAATTATTGGGAGGCGATTATGAACAATTAGTGAATTACCCGATAGATCCGCAATTGAACTAGTTTAATGGTGCGGGATTTCAGTGAGAAGTTTGAACCCAATATAACAGCTTACTCTGTAATTCTTCTTGCCAAACCAAATATTACCAACGCCAATACTATTACAATACTCAACGCCCAACGTAATCCAATTTCATGCGCCACAAAACCAATAAGGGGTGGGCCGATTAAGAATCCTGTAAAGCCAACAGTGCTCACAGCAGCTAATGCTGCACTTGTTGTCATAGTTTTTGTACGGCCTGCGAGAGAATAGACAATTGGTATAATGGTGGATACACCAAAACCCACCAGCCCAAAACCAAGAATAACCAAAAACGGCTGTTGAATACCGATAGCTAATCCTAAACCGGCCGACACCAGCAAACTATCCATCATTAAAATACCCCGGTAACCTATTTTAGCCGTTAACCAATCACCAATCAATCTGCCAAAGGCCATCATAAAAGCAAAAGCGGTATAGCCGGCGGTGCTTACCCGTTGGGTATCATTTAGAACCTGTTTGAAATACAACGAACTCCAATCTGCCATCGCTCCTTCGCATAAAGCACAGCAAAAGCAAATAGCACCCAGCAACCACAGAGCTTTATCAGGCCAGGCAAATAATTTTTGGTCGCTCGTTTGGGTAGTATCTTTTTTTATCAGTTTAAACAGGAAGGATACAGCCAGCATTGATATAACCACCGCTACCCACACAAAATGTTGTCCGATGCTGATTCTTGCTTTCATCAATATTCCTGCCAGCAAAGCACCTGTCATGGCTCCTAAACTCCACATACCATGAAAAGATGACATCAAGGGCTTGGTATACATTTCCTGTTGTACTAATACGGCCTGCGTATTCATGGCTATGTTTAATACGTCGCCCCAGAACCCAAACAAGAATAATATGGTCGATAAAATAATAACAGAAGAACTATACCCAATCCCTACCAATAACACTACATATAAAATTGCAGAAATAAAAGTCATTATCCTGCTGCCAAAATGCGATACGGCCCATCCCGCAAAAGGAAGTGCTATAATCGATCCCAGTGGCAGCATAAATAATATTGCGCCTAATTCCGCCTCGTTAAAATGGAACTTTTCTTTTATGGAAGGTATTCGCGCTGCCCAAGTGGAGAAAGTGCACCCGCAGCAGAAAAAGAAAATGGAGATAGCAATCCGGTGTATCAGGGGTTGTGTAAAACGCATGCAGATAATTAGGCTAAAGTTAATGAAGAAACCTAATAAAAATTTTGGGTGCTGAACTGCGGGCAAACAGTCTCAAGTTGAAAACCATACAGGCAACTTAAAGATGCCATTAAAATGAATAAAAATTTGAAAACATAAAGGTTGCCTGTATTTGTTTTACCCTGCACGCATTGCTCACTATATCTCATTTCATTCGCATCCTTTGTGTACTCTATTAGTGTTCATTCGCGTCCAAAAAAAAACCTGGTCTAATACCAGGGCTCCTAAAGAAGCAAAAAAATTTCGCGGATGTTTGACCACCCCGTGGCTCCAATTCGAGGAATACTCTTCATCATACTCAGGGGAAGATATTGAAACCACCTACAACATTCTTCACAGGTACTTCTCTTAACCGGTCCCTCGATAAGAATAAATTACTTTTCTATTGCGGTAGCCCCTTCCACCAGCACAATAACTTTGTTATTGAGCACTTCTACAAACCCACTTTGAATATCAAGGAATGCGAGGTGATTGGTCTTATCTCTCAGCACTTTCACCCTGCCTGCTTTCAATGCGCTCACCAGGGGTGCATGTTTTTCCAGCACTTCAAACAAACCGGAAATACCCGGCAGTTGCACGCCGTAAACATCATCACTGAATAACTTTCTTTCCGGTGTTAATATTTCTAGATTCATTCTTTATTGTTTTGGGTTTATTGTTTATGGTTTCGGACCTCCAACGATAAACCACAAACTATTAACTGTATTATCCCTGCGCCTCAGCCATCAACTTCTTCCCTTTTTCTATCGCATCATCTATAGTACCTACGAGGTTGAATGCTGCTTCGGGGTATTCATCTACTTCTCCATCCATAATCATATTAAAACCACGGATTGTTTCTTCAATCGGTACCAGTATTCCTTTCAAACCGGTAAATGCTTCCGCTACGTGGAAAGGTTGCGATAAAAACCTTTGTACTTTCCGTGCACGCTGAACGGTCATTTTATCATCATCACTCAACTCATCCAAACCAAGAATAGCGATGATATCCTGCAGCTCCTTATACCTTTGTAAAATTAGTTTCACCCGGTTTGCGCAGGTATAATGGGCTTCACCAACAACCTGCGTGGTAAGAATGCGCGAGGTTGAATCTAATGGATCCACCGCCGGGTATATACCTAAGTCGGCTATCTTCCGGCTCAATACCGTAGTAGCATCCAAATGCGCAAATGTTGTAGCGGGCGCCGGATCGGTTAAGTCATCTGCCGGTACATATACCGCCTGCACTGATGTAATTGAACCATTCTTAGTGGATGTGATGCGTTCCTGCATTACTCCCATTTCTGTAGCAAGGGTAGGTTGATATCCTACCGCCGAAGGCATCCGGCCCAAAAGAGCGGAAACTTCAGACCCAGCCTGAGTAAAACGGAAGATATTGTCTACGAAGAATAAGATATCTTTTCCTTTTCCCTTCCCATCTCCATCCCGATAGTATTCAGCAATCGTAAGACCACTCAACGCTACCCGTGCGCGTGCGCCGGGAGGTTCATTCATTTGTCCGAATACGAAAGTGGCCTTTGATTCGGAAAGCTCTTTCATATCCACTTTGCTCAGGTCCCATCCACCGTTCTCCATACTATGCTTGAATGCATCGCCATATTTCATAATACCGGCTTCGATCATCTCGCGCATGAGATCGTTTCCTTCCCGTGTTCTTTCCCCTACCCCGGCAAATACAGATACCCCGGAATACGCTTTCGCGATATTATTAATTAACTCCTGGATCAATACTGTTTTACCAACCCCGGCTCCACCAAACAATCCAATTTTACCTCCCTTTGCATAAGGTTCAATAAGGTCAATCACTTTAATACCGGTAAACAATATTTCTGACGCCGTACTGAGGTTTTCAAATGCAGGCGGCTTTGCATGAATTGCGCGGCTATTTTCTTTTGATACTGGTGGCAATCCATCAATAGGATCACCGGTTACATTAAAAAGACGGCCTTTAATAGCATCGCCGGTCGGCATCGCGATCGCTTTGCCGGTATCTATAACTTCAAGACCGCGAACCAGGCCTTCCGTTCCGTCCATGGCAATGGTCCGAACGCTGTCTTCCCCAAGATGCTGTTGTGTTTCCAGAATCAGCAAATCACCATTCGGGCGCCTCAATTCCAATGCATTATAAATTTCAGGCAGTTTTCCTTCAAACTGCACGTCTACTACTGCACCAATGATCTGTTTGATCTTTCCAACATTAGCCATAAAGTATGTTTAAGAGAGGGATTTCCACCATTGCTAAATCGCAGGCAGATAAATAATTTGGCCGCAAAGGTAAGGGAGGAGGGGGGAAATGAAAAATGTAGAATGAAAAATTTAAAAGGAAAAAATCACCCGCATTCTGGACATGGGTCGGGAAGAAAATTAGGGCAAAGAAGGACGGTGAAATGAAAATTGAAGAATGAAAATTCAGCTAATTAATGGAGAGCAGGAAGCCTTTATGTAATTCACACATCCCAATAAGAAGTAAACAATATTATGTAATTACCCCCCGAACCTGCATCCGAATAATAACTACGGTATGAGAAAACTAACTGCCCGTTTTTAACGGCGCTGCTTTTAGGCGTACTGCTGCCTTCTATAGCACAACTCCAAACACCCGTGTTAAAGGTTGAAGATAAAGAAGATTCGGGTGCCTATCTTAAAGACTTATCAATAACTATCAGAGTAGCTGGTACCATTTCTACCACCACTGTACAAGCTGAAATTATCATCCAATATGGAACAGCTAACCAACAACGACTGGTGATTACATTGCAAATGGAAAAAGAAGGTGGCACGGTTATGATTGGAGAGTTTCAATTTAAATGATATCCAGGTATTCAGATAATAGCAAATAGAGGATCATAGCCAAAGTGGTCATTCCGAGGTCTCCTAATTTGGGACCACCCGACTTTTTTTTAAGCCCGGCAAACCACCACACTACTTTCTCCGTAATTGAATCAAGTGCTTACCGTTTATATCCTGAAAGGGCTGCGAAAGTGGTCCTTTCTTTTTTCCATTGGCTTACCGCTCATTAAAAATTCTATTTACCGCCCGCTATATTTCCTATCTTTCTGGTAAGAGCTTCTGCTACCCTGGATATACCACTTTTCCATTCATCTCATAAAATAAAAACACGGGTATGAAAAAAATCTTACTAATTATTTTGTATGGAATTACGTTAGCCAATTGTAACAATGCCGACACGAAAACAGAACCAGCGGCCCGGGAGGTTAAACAATATACCATCGAACAGTTTTACAAAAGCAGCAATGCCTTAGGGGGTACCTTTTCATCAGACGAAAGCAAACTGCTGATCAGCAGTAATGAAAGTGATATATATAATGCCTATGAAATTGATATCGCCAGCGGGCAAAAAAAAGCATTAACCACTTCCCCCAAAGAATCCATTTTCGCCAATGATTATGTACCCGGTTCCTTCAATATTATTTATAGTGCCGACAAAGGCGGAAACGAGAACGATCATCTTTTCCTGCTGAAAACAGACGGATCGGTTAAAGATCTCACACCCGGCGAAAAAGAGAAAGCTAATTTTTATGGATGGACCCGGAATAATAAATCGTTCTACTACAGCAGCAATAAAAGAGATCCGCGCTTTTTTGACCTTTATAAAATGGATACCGGTACCTGGAAGTCCGGTATGATATACAAAAATGATAATGGATTCGATGTGGGTGCTATTTCCGACAATGAACGGTACCTGGTATTAGTACAACCGGTAACTACCTCTTCCACTAATCTTTTCCTGGTAGATCAACAAACAAAACAGACAAAAAAAATAAACTCAGATAGTGTGGAAGCGAGCAATAATCCACTGCAATTTTCAACTGATAATAATTCTTTCTATTATACGACAGATGAAGGGGACGAATTCCAGCATATTGTTAAATATAATGTGGCCAGCGGGGCTAAAGAAAAACTATTTAGCACTAATTGGGATGTGATGTATATGTCACTATCGTATAATGAAAAATACCGGGTGATTGGCGTGAATGAGGATGGTAAAAACAAACTCTATATTTTTGATCATAAGACAGGACAGGCGGTTAATTTTCCCAAGATTGAAGAAGGTGATGTACAGGCGGTGAATATCTCGCGAAGCGAAAATAAGATGCGGCTCAGCATTGGAGATAGTAAATCTCCCAATAATATTTATGTCTATGATTTCAGTACAAAAAGTCTTAAAAAACTAACCAATACCCTTAATCCCGAAATGGACGGAAATGATCTCGTGTCGGCTGAGATCGTTCGTTATAAATCCTTCGACGGATTGGATATTCCGGCCATCTATTACAAGCCGCGGCAAGCCAGTATTTCCAATAAAGTACCGGCGCTCGTGTGGGTGCATGGAGGTCCGGGTGGGCAATCAAGAACCGGTTATTTCTCCCTTATCCAATACCTCGTTAATCACGGATATGCGATCCTCGCTGTTAATAACCGCGGCAGCAGCGGTTATGGAAAAACTTTTTTTAAATTGGATAACCGCAATCATGGCGATAAGGATCTGAAAGATTGTATATGGGGGAAGAAATACCTTGCCGCTTTATCCTATATTGATTCTACCAAAATTGGAATTATCGGTGGTTCTTATGGGGGATATATGACTTTGGCAGCATTGTCTTTTCATCCGGATGAGTTTAAAGCAGGGGTAGATCTTTTTGGAGTAGCTAACTGGTTAAGAACATTAAAAGAAATTCCTCCTTATTGGGAATCATTCCGGAAAGCATTATATGAAGAGATTGGCGACCCTAATACCGCTGATACCATTCGCCTTAAACAATATTCCCCCCTCCTGCATGCTTCCAATATCACCAAACCACTGATGGTACTACAGGGAGGGAACGATCCGCGGGTTTTAAAAAAGGAAAGTGATGAAGTGGTTGAATCCGTTAAAAAGAACGGAGTACCTGTAGAATACACCGTTTTCCCTGATGAAGGACACGGCTTTATTAAGAAAGAAAATGAGATAAAAGGGTATGGACAGATTCTGCAGTTTTTGGATAAGTATTTGAAAGGAGAGAAAAAGGAGAAAGTAAATTGAAAATTAACAATAAAGAATAAAGAATCATAAAGTAAGCTAACCTGTTACCGGATTCTATGACCTTCAACCGCTTCTTCTTTCATTAATCTTCATTCTTCATTTTTAATTTTTTTTTATGTGTCCGAAAATGAATACTCCGTTCGTCTGGTATCAAACAATTTCTTTCAACCATAAAAACAGATTAGTATGGAAAAGTTTATGTTCATCTTTCACGGTGGGGTTGCCAGTAATGCGAGCCCCGAACAAATGCAGGCGAATATGGGTAAATGGATGGCCTGGATTGACAAACTGAACAAGGACAACAGGTATGTAAGCGGAGAACCGCTATTTCCCGGGGGCAAACTAATCACCGGTCGAAAATCAGTAACGGATGGTCCGTTTACCGAAGGAAAAGAAATAGTGGGCGGTTTTTTTATTGTAAATGCAAAAGACTATGATGAAGCCGTTGCGCTTTGCGATGATTACCCTGATTACGACCTGGGGGGAAAAATACAGGTAAGACACGTAATGAAAATGTAATAAATACCATGGGTAAGATCTCACAAAGTCTCCTAATGATTTGATTTGAGAAAATCATCCCCGATGAATTTATTTTTATTGATCCTGATTAAACAGATTTTTTACAGGCTATCATGGCATTAGTGTTTATCTGCTTAATTCATTTCAATACATAAACTACCATTGAATTATCAATAATCAGATGGAATTTAAAAACTATGAATTCCTTTTTCAGGTAGCACCTGAGGCACCATGGGAATTTTAGCATGCCGACGAATGAACCTATAACTTCTGCCAACGTCCATCAACTGGTCGACCATCTTTTCCGGCACGAATCGGGGAAGATGGTCGCCGTGTTGTGCAGGCTGCTGGGATTTGATAACCTGGAAACCGCACAGGACATCGTGCAGGATTCCTTACTCCACGCTATGAATCGGTGGCGGTTCGGTTCAATACCAGACAATCCATCGGCCTGGCTGTACCGGGTAGCCAAAAACAAGGCCATTGATTATTTGCGAAGAGAAAAAAAATTCAGGCAAATAGCCCCTCAATACGCCTACCTGCTTCAATCAGAATATAGTCTATCATCAACCGTTACCAATTTGTTTGCTGAAAATGAAATAGAAGATAGCCAGCTCCGGATGATGTTCGCCTGTTGCCATTCCTCGATTGCCGAAGAATCGCAGGTAGCCATAGTTCTCAAAATATTATGTGGATTAAGTACCACTGAAATATCAAAGGCATTTATCAGCACGGATGAAACGATCAGTAAAAGAATTTACCGGGCGAGAGAAAAAATAAAAACCGAACTTATTACATTGGAGGTTCCAGGCAGCCATGAGTTACCGGTTCGGCTGGATGCTGTATTGAAATCATTGTACTTAATGTTTAATGAAGGATATAACTCCTCGCATCCCGATCAATTTATCCGCAAAGACCTATGTGAAGAAGCCATTCGACTTTGTTTCCTGCTCACCCAAAATAATCTTACCCGTTTCCCCCGTACATACGCCTTGTTGGCACTGATGCATTTCCAGGCTTCGAGGTTGAATGCGAGAATGGATACTAAAGGCAATATTATTTTATTAAAATACCAGGATCGTTCCAACTGGAACCATGCCATGATTCAAAAAGGATTTGAATTGCTTGAACTGGCTGCAGAACCATTTGAAACCAGTACCTATCATTTTGAAGCCGCTATAGCCTCTTTACATGCGGCTGCTCCTTCAATTGAACTAACCGACTGGAAAAGTATTTATCATTTATATGAACTGTTGTACCAGTTTCACCCAAATCCGGTTATTGCATTGAATAAGGCTATTGCATCCGCTTATGCTATAAGTAAGGAAAATGCAATGGTTGAATTAAAACAGGTGAAAGGATTGGAAAATCATTATTTATATTATGCATCACTCGGGGAGATCTGCTTCGAACTACTACAGATGTCTGAAGCCAGGACGTATTTTGAGCAGGCGCTTCAATATACTGCCTCGCATTCAGAACAACAATTGCTACGGGAAAAGATTGCGCTTTGTAATTAACATTCCGTTATTCCATCCCTATACATCTTCCTTATTTTTGCGGTATGCAGTTGATTGAAGTAATAAACGCGGAATTGGCCAGGACCTTTATAAAGGTAAATGTGGAATTGAATAAAAATAACCCGCAGTATATCCGACCGCTGGATAAAGATATAAAGGACGTTTTCGATCCCGCAAAAAATAAGGCCTTCAGTTTCGGTCAGGCCGCGCGCTGGATACTCCAAAATAATGAAGGAGCCCTCATTGGGCGTATTGCGGCTTTTGTCAATAAAAAATATAAGAACAAGGGAGACGACTTGCCGGTAGGAGGTATCGGGTTTTTTGATTGTACAAATGATCAGCGTGCAGCCGATTTGCTCTTTGATGTAGCTAAACACTGGTTAATGCAGCGAGGTATGGAAGCCATGGATGGACCCATAAATTTTGGTGATCGGGATCGCTGGTGGGGGCTGGTGGTGGAAGGATTTCAGGAACCCCTGTATTGCATGAATTATAATCCTGCTTATTACCGATCCTTATTTGAAACCTATGGCTTCAAAAACTATTTTAACCAGCTATGCTTTGGACTCGACCCCAAGAAAAAACTATCTCAAAAATTATACGGTGACCACGCACAGTATGTGAATGATCCTGATTTCAAAACTATCCATATTAACAAGAAACAGTTGGAAAAATTCGCTGCCGATTTCACTACCATTTATAACAAAGCATGGGCGGGTCATGGAGGATTGAAAGAACTTGATAAAGACAGGATAGTTCTCCAGTTTAAAAAAATGAAACCCGTTATGGATGAAAATTTGATCTGGTTCAGTTATTGCAAACATGAACCGATCGCCATGTTTGTGAACCTACCCGATTTGAATCAGCATTTCAAATTACTCAACGGTCAATTTGGATTAATACAAAAACTTAAATTTTTATGGTTGCAAAAAACCAGGCCCAATAAGAAATTCACAGGGATCGCATTTGGCGTGGTGCCCGAGTTCCAGGGAAAAGGAATCGATGCGTTTATGATCGTAGAATCGTCAAAGATCATTCAATCGCATACTTCCTATACGGAATTTGAAATGCAGTGGATCGGGGAATTCAATCCTAAAATGATCAATATAGTCAAAGGCGCTGGCGAATCATTTTGCAGCAGGATCTTAACTACTTACCGTTATCTTTTCGACAGAACAAGAGAATTCAAACGGCACCCGGTTTTGTAGTTTAGCTAAAATTCGTTCCTGCGAGCGATTGCTTACTGCATAAAAAAAATAATATCTTTTACATCACAAATGAGAAAATAGTCTTTTAAAAATTGGAAAATGGGAATAGGGTAATGTGTTTAGACAGTAACTCCTGCCTATTTTGTTTCAAAAATAACAAATACTAAAAACAGAAGATTATGAGCAATTGATTTTAGAATAATTTTTCGTACGCAAACTTTCTTTTACCTACTATATTCCCGTTAAGTACAATTAAAGATTCAATTAAATTCCTGTTAGTGTCAATAGTATTTTGAAAAGAATATATAAATTCAGATTGATTGACCAAAACACCACTCTGGAATTCCTGGGACTTCACGGTAAACTCTTTTAAAGGCGCGCCCACATAATAATTGTCGTAAAACAAATTAAAATTGTAGTACTTGTCCTGCATATACCACCAGAAATTGTTTCCTTTAATCTTTTTTACAAAAGTTTCCAATACTCCATTGGCCGTTAGTTCCTGTACATAATTCGTTAATACAACATACCCATCACCTGAAGAGTTGATTGAACTGTCGGTTACCTGCTGCATTTGCCCGGAAGCAGAATAGGAATAACGAACCACATGGCCTTCGGATATTGACCAGGGAAGGAACTCAATTTTCTGAATAAGGCCATTGGCATCCATATCCACCTGGTAATAATCGGCAATGGCGTAATCCAGGTAAGTTGTATCTATCACTTTCACTCTTTGTCCTCCCCCGGGAAGAGATTGATATTGAAAAAAAGCGGAATAGCTTTCCGGAGCCGGGCTATTCCGCGTATAATTATATTGTAATGCCTGCCCCGATGCATTGCGTACAAAACGATTGGTCCAGGCCACTGTATTTAACCCCGG
The DNA here is from genome assembly GCA_031360425.1 of Chitinophagaceae bacterium. Taxonomy (GTDB): domain Bacteria; phylum Bacteroidota; class Bacteroidia; order Chitinophagales; family Chitinophagaceae; genus Endoryza. The sequence goes on from JANMBO010000095.1 coordinate 52,920, forward strand.
ATTATATTCATCTTCCTCCATCCAGTCTCCATTGGAATTATAATGAAACGTATTTCTGCTGCTGTCCGGATCACTGAATTGGGAATCCCAGAAAACAGATCGAATGGAAATGGTTCTTGCCATCGTATCGTACGTAAAATCGGTTCGGGAACTGTCTGCCGCCACTCCGGGAATTTCGTAGGAATATTCCCAGATCGTTTTAATTCTGAATTGCCTGGTCGTGTCACCAATAGTTGGATTTTCCGTGGATTGATCGCTCAGTTCTTTTTGACAGGAAATAGTAAACAGGATGATAATTAACGCAAAAAAAGACGGAATTTTTTTCACAAAGAGAAATTTAATAATGTCAATAACCTAAAGATAGAAAATATTAAGAAGAACATACCTTTGCAACGTATGGATAAATTCATTGTTTCTGCCCGTAAATACAGGCCCCAGTTATTTGACACCGTGGTGGGGCAGTCGCATGTTACTACCACCTTAAAAAACGCGATCAAACATCAGCAACTGGCGCACGCTTTTTTGTTTTGTGGTCCGAGGGGCGTGGGCAAAACAACCTGTGCCCGTATCCTGGCTAAAACAATCAATTGCGAAAAACAAACAAAAGAAGGGGAAGCCTGTAATAAATGTAATTCCTGTATTTCGTTCAACGAAGGAACTTCTCTAAATATTCATGAGCTGGACGCGGCCAGTAATAATTCAGTAGATGATATACGAACCTTGGTGGACCAGGTTCGTTTTGCCCCGCAGGCAGGTAAATACAAAGTTTATATAATAGATGAAGTTCACATGCTCAGTTCTTCTGCTTTTAATGCCTTTTTAAAAACCCTGGAAGAGCCTCCTTCATATGCTATTTTTATTTTAGCAACTACCGAGAAGCATAAGATAATACCTACGATCCTCAGCCGCTGCCAGATATTCGACTTTAAGCGCATCACCGCCAATGATACCGTAGAACACCTGGAAGATATTTGTAAAAAAGAACATATCAAAGCCGAAAAAGCCGCATTGCAGGTGATAGCACAAAAGAGTGAAGGCTGTATGCGCGACGCGCTCAGCATTTTGGATAAGATTGTAAGCTTCACTAATGGTGAACTAAACTATTCCAATACCATGGAGCATCTTAATTTGCTTGATGCAGATTATTATTTTAAGATGCTCGATAGTATGCAACGGCAGGATTTAGCCGATGCCATGTTATTATACGACGACATAAACCGAAAAGGATTTGAAGGAGACATGGTGTTGAATGGTTTTGCAGAATTTATCCGTAACCTGTTGGTATGCAAAGATGAAAAAGTGGCTGTGTTGTTGGAGGCAGTAGAAAGTTTCCGGGATAAATATATTAGCACCGCCAGGCAAACAAATACGGCCTGGCTCATTAGCGCATTGAATATTTTGAATGAAACAGAAATAAATTATAAAGCATCCCGTAATAAACGGCTGCATGTAGAACTCGCCCTCATTAAATTAACCTACCTGCAGCAGGCAATAGAACTTTCCTTCGGCAGTGAAGGACTCAATAAAAAAAAACTAGCTGCGGAAGCTAAGCCGGTAGCCTTTAGAAAAATTGCCCCTTTTGCCATTTTACAAAAAGAAGCGACTGTGTTGGGTCCTAAAGCAGGAACAAAAAAAACAACGGCTAAATTAATAATTGAATCAGATTATGAGCTATCACCTTCCCAAAGCAAAGAGCCATTGATTGAACCGGAGCCATTAAAAAATAAAGCCCTTGCCTCTACGGCTACTCCAAAAATTTCGATGCTGCAGAATATCCGGCAACAATTCACCGGTAAGCAAAATGGCGTTGTTGAAGACAGCATTCCACTAACAGAAGAAAAGTTACGGGAACACTGGAATTACTTTACCCAACAATTGCGCGATAAAAAAAACCCGGCAATTCAAAGTTTTGATATAGCCCGGTTACGGGTTTCCAGCGAATCCTCTTTTGAAGTGATCTGCCAAAATAATCTTGAACAAAAATTTATTGACCAGGAACGCAGTAAACTAAACGACTATCTCCAGCAATCTTTCAACAATAAAATGTTACTATATAATATTGTTATTGATGAAACATCCACAGCGCCGGAACCCGCAGAAAAAAGTTTGAGTACAAAAGATCAATTTCTGAAAATAGCCGAGCAGTACCCGCTGGTAAAGGAATTAAAAGACCGGTTACGACTGGAGCTGGACTATTGAGGTGAAAAATCAATCATGAATAGTCAATAAACCTTCGTGTGTGAAACACAACATGAATTACAGATTCCCGGTTGCTTGTTTTCACTTTTCACCATTCACTATTCACCATTTTGCCTTAATTTCGGCTTCTTGACAAGAAGTAATCATTCATCTTAAATATTGAATAGCTATATGGCTGAAGAGATATTAATGCCGCGTTTGAGTGATACCATGACAGAAGGCGTAATCGCCGCCTGGCATAAGAAAGTAGGTGATTCTGTAAAAAAGGGAGACCTCCTGGCTGAAGTGGAAACTGATAAAGCTACCATGGAATTGGAGAGCTACAAAGACGGAGTACTCCTGCATATCGGTACCGACAAAGGAGGAAAACTCCAGGTAAATGATCTGCTGGCTATAATCGGTACTGCAGGAGAAGATATTAGTGGAATGCTGAAGGGCAAAGGAAAGAGCAAAGAGTCGGGAGCCAAAAGTAAAGAGGCAGGAGACAAGCGTCAGGAGTCGCCAAGCGCGAGCCAACCGTCAAAAGCCACTGCCAACGCAACAACCACCAGCCAGGCACCCGCATTGAATATATCCACCATTCAGGAAGTAATATTGATGCCCCGATTAAGCGACACCATGACTGAAGGGGTGATTGCTGCCTGGCATAAGAAAGTTGGTGATACGGTAAAAAAAGGCGACCTGCTGGCAGACGTGGAAACCGATAAGGCCACCATGGAATTGGAAAGTTATAAAGATGGAAAACTCCTCTTCATTGGCGCACAAAAAGGTGACAAAGTACCTGTAAATAGTTTGCTATGTATAATCGGAGAAGAAGGTAAGGTAGATGTAAATGCAATAGTAGCGGCTGCTAAGTCGGGACCTATTAAAAGCCAGGAGTCGGGAATCCAGAGTTCGGAGTCTGCGGCGGCTTCGAGAGAAGATGCTTCCGCCTCTACTCAGCCTATTGCAAGCTCCCCAGGGGATAGTGGAGGAAGTATTGAAAATGGCCGTGTAAAAGCATCGCCGCTTGCTAAAAAATTAGCAGCCGAAAAAGGAATCGATCTGCATTCTATACATGGAAGTGGTGATGGAGGCCGAATTATCAAATCAGATATAGATAATTATAAACCTGCTGCAGCTACTGCCGGAGGCGGAACTTCACAAACAATGGCACCCATGGTAGCCGCTGCACCGGCAGGACAGGTTAGTTTTGAAGAAGTACCCGTATCGCAAATGCGGAAAGTAATAGCCAAGCGCCTGGTTGAAAGTAAATTCAGTGCCCCGCATTTCTATCTCACCATGGCCATTAATATGGATAAAGCCGTAGAGAGCCGTACAAAAATTAATGAGATTAGCCCGGTAAAAATTTCTTTCAACGATATGGTGCTGAAAGCCTGTGCCCTTGCATTGAAGCAAAATCCGAAAGTAAACAGTAGTTGGTTGGGTGATAAGATACGCTATAATCATCATGTAAGTATTGGGGTGGCTGTAGCCGTAGAAGAGGGATTACTGGTACCCGTTGTTCGTTTTGCGGATACCAAATCTTTATCGCAGATCGCCGAGGAAGTAAAAACATTGGCGAAAAAAGCTAAAGACAAAAAATTACAACCTTCCGAATGGGAAGGCAATACATTTACTATATCTAATCTCGGCATGTTTGGTATAGAAGAATTCACCGCGATAATCAATCCCCCTGATGCGTGTATACTGGCAATAGGTGCCATTAACCAGGTGCCCATTGTTAAAGAAGGACAAATAGTGGTAGGTAACATTATGAAAGTAACCCTAAGCTGCGATCACCGCGTGGTAGATGGAGCATCGGGTTCTGCATTCTTACAAACGTTACAAGGATTGTTGGAAGAGCCGTTGAGGATGTTAGTTTAAAAGTTAATAGTCGGTGGTTTGTAATTTATAGCCTGCCTGCCGGTAGGAAGGTTTGTGGTTTTAGTCTCTAAATATTTGATCCTGTCTAAAAAAGGCTGGATTTTTTTTGCGCTGATTCTTCTTATCCGAATAATTGATGTTATGAATTGTTAATAGCGAAGGCTATAGATTCTTCTAAAAGAGTATGGTTGCTGAATAAAGCTGAAAATGCACAAGAGTGCGACGCAACAATTGCTAAATAGAGATCAACAGCCCGGCTAATAATTTTTTCGCTATTATTGAATTGTCTCTAAGATTTCAATTACCGACAACTACAAGTATCCAGCATCCCAACTCCAAACTTCTTCAAATTCACCGCCTTCAGGCTTTATACAGACTGCTATCCCATCTACAAACCACAAACCACAAACCATCTAATTCTCCCCTGCTTTTCCTACCTTTGCCTCCCTGTCAAATTGGCCTGCTATTTAACTATAGCACCCTTTTTGACCAGGTATTCATTCAACTATTTTTTATTCAATTTATAGCTCATGTTAGGATTCCTTTCTAAAATAATCGGGGGTAGTAAGTCGGAGAAAGATGTGAAGATTATTGATCCGATTGTTCAACAAATCAAGAAGCACTTTAATTCCTATCAATCCTTAAGCAACGACCAGTTGCGGGGGAAAACGCAGGAGTTTAAACAACGTATTAAAGACCATTTGCAACAAATCGATGATGAAATTACTTCATTGAACAAACAGGCTGAAGAACTCCCTTTCAGCGATATTAACGGCAAGGATAGTTTTTACCAGCAGGTAGATGGACTGAAAAAAGATCGGGCTAAAAAAATTGAAGAAGTTTTAAAAGAATTATTACCCGAAGCGTTTGCGGTAGTAAAAGAAACAGCCCGTCGGTTCAAAGAAAACGAGGAGATTATTTCCTCTGCCACTGAGCTCGACCGCACCCTGAGCGTTCGTAAGGAATACGTTCGTATTGAAGAAGATAAAGCCATTTATAAAAACAGTTGGCCCGCTGGTGGTAACAACATTACCTGGAATATGGTGCATTACGATGTACAGCTGATTGGAGGTACCGTTTTGCACCAGGGTAAAATATCTGAGATGGCAACGGGAGAAGGTAAAACACTGGTATCTACATTACCTGCCTACCTGAACGCGCTGTCCGGAGAAGGTGTTCACATAGTAACGGTAAATGATTACCTCGCTAAACGTGATAGCGAATGGAACGGAACTATTTTCGAATGGCTGGGCCTTACTGTTGATTGTATCGATAAACATCAACCCAATAGTTTTAACCGTAGAGCCGCTTACCAGGCCGATATTACCTATGGAACCAATAACGAATTCGGCTTTGATTATTTGCGCGATAATATGGTGCACAGTCCGGAAGAAATGGTTCAGCGTAAACATCACTATGCTATGGTTGATGAAGTGGATAGTGTATTAATTGATGATGCGCGTACGCCGTTGATTATATCGGGTCCGGTACCCAGGGGGGATGAACAATCTTATCACCTATTGAAGGACCGCGTTTTTAAATTGGTAGAAATGCAAAAGCAGGTTACCAACAAAAGCCTGGTAGATGCAAGAAAAAAATTCAGCGAAGGAGACGACGATCCAAAAAGTGGAGGCTTATCATTAATGAAAGCGTTCCGTGGATTGCCTAAGAACAGTGCCCTCATCAAATTTTTAAGTGAACCGGGTGTTCGGGTTAAACTGCAGAAAGCCGAGAATTATTACCTGGCCGACCAGCAGAAAGAAATGCCGCGGGTGGATGAAGATCTGTTTTTTCATATTGATGAAAAAAACAACCAGGTAGAATTGACGGATAAAGGCATCCAGGCCATTACCAAATCCGGAGAAGATCCTGATTTTTTTGTACTGCCCGATATAGGGGTGCAATTGGCAGAAATCGAGAAAAATGAAGCAATGGCCACGGAAGAAAAACTGCAGCACAAAGAAGCATTGCTTACGGAATATACAGTTAAAGCGGATCGCATTCATACGGTACAACAATTATTGAAAGCGTATACCTTGTTTGATAAAGACATAGAATACGTAGTAATGGAAGACCAGGTCAAGATTGTTGACGAACAAACCGGTCGTATTCTTGATGGCCGCCGGTACAGCGATGGATTGCACCAGGCCATTGAAGCAAAAGAAAATGTGAAGATTGAAGCTGCCACTCAAACATACGCCACTATTACTCTCCAGAATTATTTCCGTATGTATCACAAACTGGCCGGTATGACGGGTACCGCGGTAACAGAAGCTGGTGAGTTCTGGGATATTTACAAATTAGATGTAGTTACTATTCCGACCAATGTAACTATGATCCGTAAAGACGAAGAAGACCTGGTATACAAAACCAAGCGCGAAAAATACAAGTCGGTTATTGATGAAATTGAAAAATTACGTAACGCCGGCCGGCCCGTGCTGGTAGGTACTACTTCCGTAGAAGTAAGTGAATTGCTGAGTAAGATGCTGAATGGTAAAAAAATTCCGCACAATGTACTGAACGCAAAACAACACGCCCGGGAAGCACAGGTTGTAGCGGAAGCGGGATTACCCGGTGCTATTACTATTGCCACCAATATGGCCGGTCGTGGTACGGATATTAAATTAGGACCTGGTGTAAAAGAAGCGGGTGGGTTGGCGATTATTGGTACCGAGCGCCACGAAAGCCGGCGGGTAGACAGACAATTGCGAGGTCGTGCCGGACGGCAGGGAGATCCGGGCACTACTCAATTTTATGTATCACTCGAAGATGAACTGATGCGCTTGTTTGGCAGCGAGCGAATAGCCAAAGTAATGGACCGTTTTGGTTATAAAGAAGGAGAAGTGATTCAACACAGCATGGTAACCAAGAGCATTGAGCGGGCACAAAGGAAAGTGGAAGAAAACAACTTCGGAATCAGAAAGCGTTTACTCGAGTACGATGATGTGATGAACAAGCAGCGGAACGTAGTGTACAAAAAACGCAGCCATGCATTGTTCGGGGAAAGACTGGCACTGGATCTCGATAATGCTTTCTATACAGTTGCGGAAGGATTGATTACTTCCTTCCAGGAACAAAACGACTATGAAGGATTGAAATTGGCGGTTATTGTAAACTTCGCTATAGATACCTCTATAACAAATGAAGAGCTGGAAAGAGGGAATGTGAATGATCTCACCGAAAAACTATACAACGAAGCCATTACCCGTTACCAGCAAAAGCTGGCCGAAATTCAGCACCAGGCTGTGCCGGTATTTAAGAATATCAGAACAACCCAGGGTAATCATATTGAAAATGTGGCCGTACCTTTTACGGATGGCAAAAAAGCCATGCAGGTATTGGTTAGCCTGAACAAAACACTTGAAACCAATGGCCGCGAACTAACCAATGCCCAGGAACGTCAGATCACATTAGCTATTATTGATGATGCATGGAAAGAGCACCTGAGAGCAATGGACGATCTGAAGCAAAGTGTACAAACGGCTTACCTGGAGCAGAAAGACCCATTGGTAATTTATAAGATTACTGCCTTTGACCTGTTTAAACAGATGGATGGCGACGTAAATAAAGACATTGTAAGCTTCCTTTGTCATGCGGGCATTCCTATGGAACAGCAAGACGGCAAAGTACAGCAGATCCGGGAGGGCCGGGAGGAAAAAACGGATATGAGTAAGATGCGTGCCAATAAAGAAGATATTATTCGGCGGGGAGAAGATTATTCGGCTAATGAAAACGATTATTACGATCCCGGTGGAACCCAGGTAAAACAGGAACCGGTTAAAGTGGGACCGAAAATTGGTCGAAACGATCCTTGTCCTTGCGGAAGCGGAAAGAAATACAAGCAATGTCACGGTAAAGATGCGTGAGGAAAATAAATAATAAAGAACGAAAAATCTAAAATAAAAAGTAGCATTCACGAAAGTGGATGCTTTTCTTTTTTTAAATGCTAACGATGTTCGTTATAAAACTTTACGGCTACTGCTTTACGTAGCAACTCAATCTCCTCATTACGAAGCGGGAGATGAACAGAAGCTTTCACAATATCATCTAATTGCTCCATGGTTCGTATTCCGGTAACGGCCGATGCAATGGCCGGATGATTCAACACATAACCCACCGCAGCAGCTGTTTTACTATATTCATTTCCAGCTACCGTAGCTATTGCATGAGCTGCTTCGTTTACTTGCATTGCTGAATGCAACAAATATTGTTCTGCAGGTTTGTCAATTAATAAGCCTGTTGCTAAAGTGCCGCGGGCTAATACGGATATATTATTCTTATAAAGCAAATCCAAACAGGCCTCTTCTGGCCTTCGGTCAAGCAAACTGTATTGCATCATCACACTAACCATCCGCGATCTCTTTATATAATCACGAATAACATTAGGGCGAATAGAAGATATACCGTAATGCCGGATCTTACCTTGCCCCTGCAATTGCTCAAACGCTTCAATAACTTCATCAACCGGGTCATCTTTAGTACCCCCATGCAGTTGGTAGAGATCGATATAATCTGTTTGAAGACGTTGCAGGCTTTTCTCAGCCGCGGAGAGAATATATTCCTTGCGCGGGTTCCAATTCCAGCCACTACCATCTTCCTTCCATTGATTTCCAACCTTGGTGGCAATTATTACCTGGTTTCTTTTCTCCCGGAGTGCCCGGCCAAGGGTGGTTTCATTATGTCCCTTTTGGTATAAATCAGCGGTATCAAAAAAATTAATTCCTCCGTCAATGGCCCGGTGAATCAATTTGTTGTTAATAGTATCTTCCGCTCCCAGGGACATACATCCAAAGGCAATTTCACTAATAGACAAGTCAGTGTTTCCAAGCCGGCGGTAGTTCATATTTCTAAAATTAGTAAAGACTACCGATTTTTTGGAAATAGTATCTTAGCAGTACCATTAGTCATTCATTAAAAAATAAATTATGACAAGCGACCGGTGGACAACCCGAATCGAAGAGATATCCAATGCGTTCAGGAAAGAATTTGGAGGGTTGTCGGCTAAGCAATTAAACTGGAAGCCTGATACTCAAACATGGAGCATCGCCCAGAATATCCAACATCTTATTGTTCTCAACGAAACCTATTACCCAGTGATTAATCAGGTTCGTAACAAGACGTATAAGCTACCCTTTATTGCGAAGCTGGGTTTTATGGTTCAATTTCTTGGGAAGATAATATTAAAAGCCGTTCACCCCGACCGCCGGAAAAAGGTGAAAACATTTTCTATCTGGGAGCCTTCGGCCACTGAAATAGATGCTACTATTCTTGAACAATTCGGAAAACACCAGGAGGAATTAAAAAAATTCATAACAGAATCGATGGATCTGGTGGAGGCGGGCACTATCATCTCTTCTCCGGCCAACCGATCTATTGTTTATAAACTCGAGACAGCCTTCGATATTATTGTAACCCATGAGCAAAGGCATTTTGAACAAGCCAATGAATTGCTGACCACGCAAATTTCGGGATATATAGAAGATTCTAATAAAAACTAGCAAAAGAATTATTCTTCTTCCTCATCCTCACGCATCAAATACAAAGCAATGGCACCGCCACTTCCGTTTCCAATGGCTCCGGCAAAAAGAGGCCTGAATATTTTCACCAATCCAATATCATTGATCGGTATACTGGCGAGCACAGATGCATCAACCCGTACCTCATTGAGATAAAAATTAGTAGCTCCCATGCGCCAGCTGGCCGATGGAGCATATAAATTATTATTGTTAATGATTAACCCCGGCACTCTTCCCTGTATGTACTGAAATATCGTTAAGGAAGCCAGAGAAGAAGGATCGTCCTTCGGTACCAGCATATAACCATTACTGCCTCTGAAAAGACCCGATGTGTATTGCTCATCCAGTTGCTGCTGGTAACGATTGTTGTAAACTCCCTGTGCCTGCATGGCGACCGCCAGTGCAAGGAAGGATACCAATAATAAAAGAATCTTTCTTTTCATACTCGCTGCTTTGACAGGCTTTGATTTTCCGACAAAAGCACCAATAGTAATTTACCAAAAAGGGAATGAGTTCTTCGCCAACGAAATCTTAAATAATATCAATCGGGTTACTCCTTAAAAAGAATGGTTTAAAAATATGTGTGTTAACCTGCAAAATGATTGAATGATTGCCAGGTTAAATTATCATAACAAATTTTTCTTCAAGAATCTATCCATGGAAATCAGGCCCCCACCTTCAAAGGCAAAGAAGATCAGCAGCAGCAATACAAACAAAGACAACCAAAATTGAGACCCTATGGAGAATATATCGGCACTATGGCTAAAGAAAAGTACGGCCCCCATCAGAACAGGGATCTGCAATAACACTACCCAGCGCGTAAGCAGTCCAATAACGATAAAAGTTCCGCCAAATAAATGAGCGAAAGTAATATAAGTAACAAGGAAAGTTGTGCCTGCCTTAAACCGGCTTCCCCGTATGAGCGATTCTAATTCTTCCGCATTACTGAGGAAAGTAATGCCTTTAAGAATCAATAACATGCCCAACACTACCCTGATTATTAATAACAGTATAGGCTGATTAGCATGGGCCAACCTGTTCATGCGCTGAACGATACCCATAGAATTAGGTTTAAATGTGAAAGCACTTTCTTCAAAGTTACATCAATTTTAAGCGTAACCATGATGCAGCACTTTATTTCCCACAACATATTTAAGTGATCAGCCATTCAGCTTAAATATCAATATCATGATAGTTAAAGTAGCCCCTCCCTGTTCTTTATTACCTGTACTATAAACCGCCATCCTCAAAAAAATATAAAATTTTATAAGTATGTTAATTAATCACAGTTCAGCGTAATACCTGCTGGTAAGTATTGCGGAAAAATGCATATTCAGGCTTAGTGCAGGATTGTAATAACACAAAAAAACGTCTGGCATCGCCAAGACGTTTAAATTATTTCGATTCACCGCTATTATTCTGTTTTACTTTCTCTTTTATAGATTTCCCAATCGTTACCGTTTGCGCGCAATATTTTCTTTTCGAAGGTGTTCTCCAGGGTAACATAATATTCTGTAGTATCGTTCACACTTAATTCAAACAAATCAGTTATCCAATAGCTATGGTAATCCTTCTTTAACTCCGTAAGTAACCGCAGGGGCAATTGCGAAGAACTGATATTCCTGCTGGCCGCAATTAATTCTCCGCCTGGCTTATAATAAGCAAAGAATACGGATCCGTTTGTCGAAAAAGTGACTTTTGAAAAGCCTGCGCCCTGCTGCCATACCGCCTCTGTAGCCCCTGTAAAATCAGTATGGAAAGCAGCGGATGTTTGTTGATCCACCGGTTCATTAGTTTGTGCCATGCTGCCAAGACTTACTGAAAGAATCAACAGCACCGAGAGTAGTATCCTTTTCATTTTTAAATTTTTAATTGGTTATTGTTATTTGACAGATCAAAAATACTATCCGCACATAAGCGAGGCAAGCCAATAATGATTGCAGGATACAATGGTTAAATAAAGTTAATGACTCTGCAGGTTGGTCGGCGCATAACGAATGTTGGTCTTGGTTTTTTGCCCATTGGAAAACGGGAAAAAAAGCATCGTGTGTTGAACGGTAAATAGGTTTTTAAAAAAGAGGTAGTCGGCAGTCGGCCCGCCAGTCCTCAAAAAAAAATACTTCCTGTTTTTAGGCAGGAAGGATTGAGCAGACCATTAAACTTGATTTATTTAATTCCGTATTTGTGTTTATAGCGCTCGTACAGTTGTTTGTGTTTATCGTTCAAATCTATCAGGCGGCCCTGGATAAAAGCAAGGGTGATGATACTGCTTTTCATATCTAATACATCTCCCTCGCTCACTATAATATTGGCATCCTTACCTGCTTCCAAAGAACCGGTACGATCTGCGATACCCAGTATTTTTGCTGCACTTAATGTAATGGCGGATAATGCTTCTTCTTTGCTGATACCATAAGCGGCATAGGTACCGGCATTGAAAGGAAGATTACGGCCGCGGGCACTTCCATCATCATCATTAATGGCATACAATACGCCCGCCTTTTGTAAGGCAGCCGCTGTTTTATAAGGCTGATCTACATCATCATCGGCCATCGTTGGTAAGTTGTGCGCCTGGCCCAATATTACACTCATATTATTTTGTTTAATGAGATCCGCAATCTGCCAACTTTCACTGGCGCCAACCAGTACCACATCAAATCCAAACTCTTTTACAAAATCCGCTGCCACCAGTATTTCTTTAACGAGGTCACAATGCACAAAAAATTTTTGTGTCTTATCAAACAATCCCCGAACCGCATCCATTTTCAGGTTGGTTTGTTCATGTTTGTCCAGGGCAGCATATGCTTTTGCTTCGCGGAAAAATATTTTTACCTTTTCAATTTGTTCCATCGCTTTTTTAACGGGATCACCGGTTGGTGCTGGCAGACCAAGAAATTCAGCAAACGGGTTAGGCCGGTTGATAAGAGCAGGCATATTGAAATGAATTCCATTTTCCATTTTATAAGCCGCATCCTCCCAGTTCCAGGCATCTAACTGCACAACGCTGGAAGAACCACTAATAATAGGTCCATTAGGTATAATATTAGCCAGTAATATACCATTTGATCTAAGCGTGTTGATCAGTTTTGAATCGGTATTGTAGGCAACAATGGAACGAATATTGGGATTGAGATCACCTATTTCTGTACCATCCGAAGTAGCCCGCACCGTTGGAACTTCTACCAGGCCTAGTTGTGAGTTGGAAAGAATAAGGCCTGGATAAACATGTTTGCCTTTTACATCAAAAACTTTTACATCACCGGAAGGCACAGTGATATCTTGTGAAACCTGCTCAATCTTCCCCTTATTTATCTTAATAGTTCCGTTTTCGATAACCTGGCCGTTACCGATATGGATTGTTGCGTTTTTTATAAATAAAAGCCCCTCATAGTGCGGTGCCGGGTAAATATCATCTTGCGAAAAAGCTGATGAACTCAGCAATAAAAGAATTATATAAATCAGTAATTTTTTCATCGTAACAAATTTTAATCGTTATCATTAATTTGTTCAGCGTCTACTACCAATAAGCCGTGCTTATGCAGGTGTTCACTGCAACTATGCATGATCTCCATGCTGGGTTGTGCAGCCTGGGTAGGAAACCCGGCCTTTTTTTCTCCTAACATTTTTTGAACCAGACGATTTCTTTCTTCGGCCGCGCGTTTACGTAATTGTAAATCGCGCTCCCGGTCGAAGTATATAATACCATCCACCATTGTTTTATCTGCTTTGGCATAAATACTCAGTGGATGATCGCTCCACAACACGAGGTCAGCATCTTTTCCTGCTTTAATACTTCCTACTTTATCCTGCACATGCAGCATGGTAGCCGGGTTAATAGTAACCATCTTCAGCGCATCTTCTTCTCCCATCCCACCGTACTTTATACTTTTAGCCGCTTCCTGGTTCAGGCGTCGGGCCATTTCCGCATCATCGGAATTGATCGCCACATTCACTCCCACTTTTTGCATGATAGCAGGTCCTTGTGGAATAGCATCGTATACTTCCATTTTATATGCCCACCAGTCGGAAAAGGTGGAAGCAGCTGCCCCATGCGCTTTCATCTTGTCAGCCACTTTATATCCCTCCAATATATGGGTGAATGTATTTAGCGTAAATCCATACTTTTCCGCTACCCGCATCATATAAGTGATTTCTGTTTGAACATAGGAGTGACAGGTAATAAAGCGTTGCTTGTTCATAACTTCAACCAATGCATCCAGCTCAAGGTCTCTTCTTACTAATTTAGCGTTGGGGCCTTTCAGTATTTTTTGATAATCGCTGGCGCGCTGGAAAGCATCTGTCAATACCTGCTCTACTCCCATTCGCGTATCGGGAAAGCGGGTATTACCCTGTGTAGAAGAAGAACGCTTTACATTTTCGCCGAGAGCAAATTTTATAAAGCCTGGCCATCCCTGGAATTTCAACGCTTCATCATTAACTCCCCATCGCAATTTGATTAGCTGCGTTTGACCTCCAATAGTGTTGGCAGATCCATGAAGAATATGCGAAGAAGTAACTCCACCACTGAGCTGGCGATAGATATTTATATCATCCGGATTAAGATTATCTCCCATACGAACTTCAGAAGTTACCGATTGTCCGCCCTCGTTAATGGAGAATGCAGCAATATGCGAATGTTCATCTATAATACCGGCCGTTAAATGCTTACCCGTTCCATCAATAACTTTGGCAGACGGATCGGATAGATTTTTACCTACCTGAACAATTTTCCCATTCTTTATCAGCACGTCTGTATTTTCTAACTTTCCCGCTTTTTCACTGGTCCATACAGTGGTATTTTTTATGAGTATGTTCTCCTGCTTTGGCATTTCTTCCCAACCGTATGCATTCATCGGATAGGTAAGTTTACCCATATTAGGAGCTTCTTTCTTTTTTGCGCTGTCTGTTTTAGCAATGGAAGCTTTATCAAACTGAGCGGTCCAGAATAATTTTGTACCGGCGCTGTCTTCCCCGGTACCCTGCCAGCTTTGCCCATTACTTACGCCACTGAGGCGTATGTTGTTTTTTGATTTTTTTGTTTCTGTAAAATTCAGTTTTATCATCTTCCCGTCGTAGCTGAATTTCCCCGTTACGGTATCCTTCCCAATTACATTGGCAACACTGCTGCTTTTTACCTCCACGGTATAATTCATATTGCCTTTGGAGGAAGAAATTTGCAATGTATACAAGCCAGCCACTAGCATCCAGGCGTCTTCTTTCACTCCATATTTTTCTCCCTGTACCCAGTTTTGAAGAATGGATGTTTTTTCATTGAAAATTGAACCAGAGGTAATAATAAAGTTGGCAAGCTTTCCGGCGTCAAGACTTCCAACCCGGTCATAAATACCCAGCAAGGTGGCAGGATTTTTAGTAAGCGCTTCCATTGCTTTGTTTTCACTCAAGCCATAGTCCAGTGCTTTTCGAAGGTTTGCACTGAATTGTTTTACATCCCGTAAATCTGCAGTGGTAATACAAAAAGGAATACCCGCCTTTTCAAAGGCCGCTGGATTGCCTGGCGCCATTTCCCAATGTTTCATATCCTGCAGGGAAACAAACCGTGCATCACTAGGATCTTCTACATCCATTGCCTGTGGGAAATTGAGCGATAAGATGTAACTGGCTTTGGTAGCAGCTATTTCATTTATGCGCTGGTATTCGTTACCGCCTCCTTTAATTATATATTGCACGCCGAATTCGTCGCCAATTCTGTCGGCCCTAATATCGCTCCATTTATCATTCGCTTCAAAAACCTGGGGCAGACTCTGCTGTTCGTTCCAATATTTCAATGTCAGGTTGATGCCTTCAGCCGCGGGATTATTTTTGTACCATTGCCCATCAATATATGTCTGACGTAACAGGGCAACCGATCCAATCATCGAACTCGGATAAGACTGCGTGGATACTCCTTTAGTAAATGAATAATGAGCCGATGCTTTTTCTTTTACTATCACCAGGTTTTCTTTTGCATTGGCTAGTGTAACAACGGCGCCGGTTCCCCGTGCGATGCCATCTTTGTGATGAGTAAGTACGGTACCAAAACCCAGGTCCCGCAATAACTTGGCCTTAGCTTCATCCGTAACAAAAAGCCGGGATGCATCTATATCGGTACGCAGGGCCTGGTTCCAGCCAAAGGAACCTTTCTGATTGGAAGATAATTGGGATGGACCAAAAAATCCACCTCCACCCGGTGGACGTTGCGGAATGGATATCCCATAATCGCTGTAGATATCGATAAAGGAAGGATAGATAAATTTATCCCTGCAATCAATTACTACAGCATCCTTTGGAATCGTAAGATTGTTACCGATTGCTACAATCTTTCCATCACGAATAACTAATGTAGCGTTGGTAAGAGTTGTTTGTCCATCTTTTACAATGGTTGCGTTGGTAAAGGCATAAGCGCCTTCCCGTTTATCGGCTACCCCGTTTACCGGGAATGTAGTTTGGGCCTGCGGTTCTGCTGATGAAAGCAGCAGCCATGCCGTGCTGGCAAAACATAAAAGTTTTCTCATTGATTGTTAGCTTTAATTGGAAAGTTAGGGAAACGATGTTACAGAAAATGCGGTGGAGAACTAAAAAAATTGGATAAGTGGTGGACCGGGTTGATTGATCGCCCGATTGCTGTAAAAGGTTAACTTTGATACTATATAGCGATTGTCTATGCCAACCCGACAAAAAGAATATGTGATGATTCCAGATTTCCGTCACTCCCCTACTGTTGACCAGGTGGGAACAGAAGAACGCGCCGCCCGGTTCACCAAACGCAGTATAAAAAAAGAAACAAAAGAATCGGGGCTAAAGCTGGTGCTAAACATGATAGATCTTACTACACTGGAAGGGAAAGACACCCCCGGAAAAGTAAAACAACTTTGTTACAAGGCCATTCATCCGCATGATGTATTGCCCGGCCTGCCATCCGTAGCTGCCATTTGTGTATATCCATCGATGGTTAGGATCGCTAAAAAAGCCCTGGAAGGTTCGTCGGTAAAAGTAGCTTCGGTGGCTACTGCGTTCCCCAGCGGACAGGCGCCCAGAGAAGTAAAGATAAGAGATACGAAATATGCAGTGAATGAAGGAGCAGACGAAGTAGATATGGTGATTAGTAGAGGTAAATTTTTATCCGGCGAATACAATTTCGTATTTGATGAAATTGCATCGGTAAAAGAAGCCTGTGGCCAGGCCCGATTAAAAGTGATTTTGGAAACAGGTGAATTAGTTACCTATGATAAAGTACGCCGTGCCAGTGATATTGCCATGCATGCCGGAGCCGATTTTATTAAAACATCTACCGGTAAAATTCAGCCAGCAGCTACCATGCCGGTAACTTTAGTGATGCTGGAGGCAATCCGTGATTTTTATTATAGTACCGGTAAGATGATTGGTATGAAGCCCGCAGGAGGCATATCCAAATCGAAGAGCGCGCTACATTATTTGGTAATGCTGAATGAAGTGTTGGGTGCTGCCTGGCTTTCTAACCAATGGTTTCGCTTTGGCGCCAGCAGTTTAGCCAATGATGTATTGATGCAACTGGTGAAAGAAAAAACAGGATTATACCAGAGTGCAGATTATTTTTCGATAGACTAACATAGTCAGAAGGCCAATGGACCGGCAGTTAGAAAGAAGTTCTTTGCAATTTGATTTATCTTCCAGACTTTCGGCCTTCCCGGCCTCCCGACTTAAAAACAACTCTTATGTCAACTACGACAAAAAAGAAAAACGCTCTGTTAAAATCAACGAACAGTTCACCCAAGCTAACGTTTAACAGCGGTTGGGAATATGCGCCTGCTCCCGAAAGTACGAGTCATATTAAACTAAAAGACCGGTACGATTTATTTATAGGGGGAAAGTTTGTCAAACCTTCTTCCGGTAATTATTTTGATACGATCAATCCTGCCACTGAAGAAAAAATAGCGGAAGTAGCGGAAGCAAATACAGCAGATGTAGATAAGGCCGTGAAGGCGGGCCGCCAAGCTTATGAAAAAGTATGGAAGAAAATGCCGGCTAAGGAAAGAGCTAAGTATATTTTCCGGATAAGCCGACTGATCCAGGAACGGGCAAGAGAATTGGCTGTTATTGAATCAATGGATGGCGGTAAACCGATACGCGAATCACGAGATATTGACATACCCCTGGCAGCTAATCATTTCTTTTATTATGCAGGGTGGGCCGATAAATTAGATTATGCTTTTCCTAACCGGAAGCCGCAATCGTTAGGAGTAGCGGGTCAAATCATTCCCTGGAATTTTCCCCTGCTGATGGCCGCCTGGAAAATTGCCCCGGCACTGGCTACCGGAAATACCGTAGTATTAAAACCGGCTGAAACAACCCCTCTTACTGCTTTAAAGCTGGCAGAGATCATCCAGGAAAGTGGTTTGCCTGAAGGAGTGGTAAATATTATTACTGGCTTTGGAAATACGGGTGCCGATATTGTCTATCATAACGATATTGATAAAATTGCTTTTACCGGAAGTACGGAAGTAGGAAAGATCATTCAACGCGCGGTAGCCGGTACGAACAAAAAAGTCACATTGGAATTAGGAGGAAAAGCCGCTAATATCATTTTTGATGACGCCCCGATCGACCAGGCCGTAGAAGGAATTATCAATGGAATTTATTTTAACCAGGGACATGTATGCTGCGCCGGATCGCGATTATATGTACAGGAATCAGTATTTAATATTGTATTGCGGAAATTAAAGGACCGTATTGAGACTTTAATTGTGGGGGATCCGCTGGATAAAAATACGGACATCGGTGCCATTAACTCCAAAGTGCAATTGGAGACCATTAATAAATATATTGGTATTGGAAGGAAAGAAGGAGCTGAACTATATCAGAGCAGTTGCCCCATTCCAAAGAAAGGTTTTTTTTGCCGGCCTACTATATTCACCAATGTTTCGCAGAGTCATCGTATCACCCAGGAAGAAATATTCGGGCCGGTATTGACTATCCAAACTTTTCGTACCGATGAAGAAGTTATTGAAAAGGCTAATAATACGCCGTATGGATTAAGCGCGGGCGTATGGACAGATAAGGGTTCCAAAATATTTAATCTTACAACCAAACTTAGAGCAGGGGTTGTTTGGGCTAATACGTTTAACAAATTCGATCCTACTTCTCCCTTTGGTGGTTATAAGGAAAGTGGCTATGGAAGAGAAGGGGGAGTGCATGGGTTGGGGGCGTATCTCAAATTATAATGTTCAAATATGCAAATGAGAAAATGTGTAAATGGATTAGAAGCAATCTTCCTGAGTAAAGAAATTATTTTTTATTCATGAGCGTTGGTCTGCCAACATTTGCATATCTGCACATTTACTAATTAATTATCGCTTATGGAAAAGTCAACCGCCAAAGAAAAAAGTTCATTCAGTATAAACGGTACGCCGGCAAAGAAGACATCTTCAAAAAGATTGGAAGTACTGAAGACTTATAAAATATATATAGGTGGGCAGTTTCCGCGCACTGAATCGGGTCGTTACTACATTGCCCGTAATGAAAAAGGTCAACAACTTGCTAATGTGTGTTTGAGTTCCCGTAAAGATTTCAGGGATGCGGTGATTACGGCGAGAGCAGCATTCAAATCATGGGTGGGCCGCGCGGCATTTAACCGGGGTCAAATATTATATCGAATCGCTGAAATGATGGAAGGTAGAAAGGCACAGTTTATAGAGGAGCTGGTGCAGCAGGATGCCACCAAATCGCAGGCGCTAAAAGAGGTCAATTCGTCTATCGACCGTCTCGTTTATTATGCTGGTTGGTGCGATAAGTACCAACAATTATTTGGCACCGTAAATCCTGTTGCCTCTTCCCATTTTAATTTTTCTGTGCCCGAGCCCACCGGGGTGGTAGCGGCCATTGCATCACAGAATGACTCACTGCTTGGTTTGGTATCTCTTATTGCACCTGTTATTGCCGGGGGAAATGTTTGCGTTGTACTGGCATCGGAAAATAAGCCCCTATGTTCTATAACGTTTGCCGAGGTAATTAATTCATCTGATGTTTCGGGTGGGGTAGTAAATATTCTAACCGGCAAACCGGCTGAATTAGCTCCACAATTTGCCACTCATATGGATGTAAATGCAGTAATAAGCACGATGAGTGACAAAACAATAAATAAGGACATCCAGGAAAAAGGAGCCACCAATGTAAAAAGAATACTGATTTATGATTCGGTTAACTGGTTCAGTCCGGCAGGAGAATCACCTTATTTCATAATGGATACGCAGGAAATTAAAACCACCTGGCACCCGATTGAAAATATCGGAGGCGGTGGAAGTAAGTACTAGATTTAAGGTTCTTCGTACTATATTAATAATAAGATGAGAAATCAGCAACGAGCTGTCATTCGTAATGATTTGGAGGATTTAAGATAACGATAGGCTATAAACAATAACCCTCAAATAAAACCCATGCATCCATTGGTAAGGTTTTTGAGTCTTAGGTATCAAAATACGTTTGTATGAAGTGGACATTCTTTCTTATGCTCGCAGTTTGTAGCCTTCCCTCCCGGGCCCAGGATAGACCCTCTGTTGTTGTTCATAAGGATCCGCGCATTGACCAACTGGTAAAAAAGCAGGTAGAGGTAAATGAATTTACAACGCGCGATGCCCGCCGCTTCGTTCCGGGTTTCCGCCTGCTTATTATCAGCACCAATGATCGCAATAAAGCCGATGAAGCCAAATTAAAAGTCTATAAAAACTTTCCTGAACTAAAGAATTATTTGCTGTATCAATCACCCTATTTCAAACTGAAAGTGGGCAATTTTAAAGATCAGCGGGAAGCCGATGCTTACCTGAAGAAAGTTCAGCTCTATTTTCCTTCCAGCGTATATATCATCCGCGATATGATTGAAGTGAACCCCGATAAGTCGGGCGACCTTGATAGGTAGCGAATGGTGATTGTTTAATTAAGAATGGTCAATAATGATAGGTAAGAAGTTTATACCCTTCATGAATTGCTGTTCTAAAAGGATAACCTAAATTTCCGGGAAGTATTCATTATTGACTATTCCGCATTCACTATTGACTATTCACTATTTTTGCCTCATGAACGAACTCAAAGAACGGATACAGCAACTCGCTCACCAGTATCACCCGGAATTCATCGAAGTCAGGCATCATTTACATTCCCACCCCGAGTTAAGCTATAAGGAATTTGAAACATCTAAGTATATCCAGCAACACCTAAAACAATCAGGTATTCCGTTTGAGATAAAAGCCGGCACCGGGGTGATTGGTTTGCTGAAAGGAAAGAATCCTGATAAAAGAGTAGTAGCGCTACGGG
The DNA here is from genome assembly GCA_031360425.1 of Chitinophagaceae bacterium. GTDB lineage: Bacteria > Bacteroidota > Bacteroidia > Chitinophagales > Chitinophagaceae > Endoryza. The sequence goes on from JANMBO010000095.1 coordinate 73,784, forward strand.
CTGATATGGACGCATTGCCTATTACCGAAGCCAACGCGGTTTCTTATAAATCCACCAATGAGGGCATTATGCATGCCTGTGGTCATGATGTACACACAACCTGTTTACTGGGGGCATCTAAAATATTAAATGAATTAAAAAATGAATGGGAAGGAACGATCAAGCTGATCTTTCAACCCGGTGAAGAAAAAAATCCCGGGGGAGCCAGTTTGTTAATAAAAGAAGGGGTATTGGAAAATCCAAAACCACAGGCCATACTCGGACTGCATGTACATCCTCAATTAGAAACTGGAAAGTTTAGTTTCCGGAGCGGACAGGTAATGGCAAGCGCCGATGAAATATATATAACAATAAAAGGGAAAGGGGGTCATGCCGCCGCCCCGCATTTAACTGCGGATACAATATTAATTGCTTCGCAACTGGTGGTGGCATTACAACAAGTTATCAGCCGTAATAATAACCCGCTTTCTCCTTCAGTACTTTCTATCACTTCATTCCAGGGAGGGTTTACTACCAACGTTATACCGAGTGAAGTAAAGCTGATGGGAACCTTTCGCGCATTGGATGAAGCCTGGCGATTTAAAGCACATGAACTCATCCGCAAGCAGGCTACCGCGCTGGTTACTGGTATGGGAGCGGAATTGGACCTGCATATTGATGTGGGTTATCCGTCAGTAATCAATAATGAAAAATTGAACGAAAAAGCCAGGGCATTGGCCGAAGATTTTGCCGGATTGGCAAATGTTGAAACCACCGAGATGCGAATGGGCGCCGAAGATTTTGGTTTTTATACACAACAAATACCGGGTTGTTTTTTTCGCCTGGGTTCTGGTAATATGACTAAGGGTATTAATTCCGGCGTACACACTCCTACTTTTAACATTGATGAAAATGCTATTGAAACAGGAATGGGGATGATGGCCTGGCTGGGTAGTAGTTTGAAATGGGAAGATTAAAAGGCTACTAACAAGTGCTAATATAGTATACACGTAAAAAAAAAGTCTCATGAAAAATATCATCCAACCAATTATACTTACCCAGCTTTTCTTGTTAGCAGGCATTATTGCTTATTCGCAGGTTACGTACGAAAAACAAGAACTCCTGATCACCATGCGTGATGGAGTTAAACTGAATACAGTCATCTTCACTCCCAAAAACGCGACCGAAAATGTTCCCTTTCTTTTATCGCGCACGCCGTATGGAGTCAGCGACGCAACCCCGCCCGATAAAAATAGTTATATAAAAGATATGGCCTCCGATGGGTATATTTTTGTATTCCAGGATATCCGGGGCCGTTATAAAAGTGAAGGTAGCTTTGAAATGCAGCGTTTTACCCGAAACAAAAAAGACCCCAAAGCAATCGACGAAAGCACCGACACCTGGGACAGCATTGACTGGCTGCTAAAAAATATATCCGGCAATAACGGGAAGGTAGGTATGTATGGAATCAGTTATGATGGCTGGACCACTGTAATGGGTGCACTGGATCCGCATCCCGCATTAATAGCGGTTTCCGAGCAGGCAACACCAGCTGATATGTTTTTGGGTGATGATTTCCACCACAATGGTGCTTTTCGGTTAAGTTATGGAATGGAATATGCTTTTATGGAAGAAGCGGCAAAAACAGATTCGTTGTTTCCTTTTAGAATGTTCGATTTGTATGACTGGTATCTCCAACTGGGCCCGCTATCGAATGTTAATAAAAAATATTTTCATGGTACTATTCCTACCTGGAATAATTATGTGCAGCATCCCAATTATGATGAATTCTGGCAAAAACAAGGATTGGCTTCGAGGCTCGATTCCCCCCGGGTATATATTATGAATGTTGCGGGCTGGTGGGACCAGGAAGATTTTTACGGTCCCATTACCACTTATAAATTATTGGAGAAAAATGATCGTTCACATAAAAACTATATCGTGGCCGGCCCCTGGAATCATGGCGGCTGGGCAGGTGGCAAAGGGGATCGGTTGGGAAATATAAAGTTTGATTCTTCTACAGCGGAAACATTTCGTAAAAACATTCAGGCTCCCTGGTTTGCTTATCACCTAAAAGGAAAAGGGGAAGGAAAATTTTCAGAAGCCCTCACTTTTCAAACCGGCAGTAATAAATGGAAAAGTTATAACAACTGGCCACCGGTGGAAGCAACTAAGAAGAATTTATACTTTCAGCCAAATGGAAAGTTATCATTCAGTAAACCGGTTGCAGCCGACGATGCGTTTGATAGTTATGTGTCCGATCCTGCCAAACCGGTTCCTTATCGCCCCCGCCCGATTGAGCAAACCTATGGTCCGGGGTCAAGATGGTATACCTGGCTTACCGAAGATCAACGGTTTGTTCATAACCGGCCCGATGTATTAAGTTGGGAAACGGACGTACTAAAAGAAGATATAGTAGTAACCGGAAATATCATGGCCAGGTTGTTTGCTGCTACTACCGGTAGTGATGCTGACTGGATCGTAAAACTGATTGATGTGTATCCTTCCGAAGTTCCAAAAGATATTCGCATGGGAGGTTACCAGCTAATGGTAGCGAATGATGTTTTGCGTGGCCGATTCCGAAATAGTTTTGAAATTCCGGAACCCATTACTCCTAATAAAGTCGAAACCTTTAGCATCGATCTGCATTGCATCAACCATGTATTTAAAAAGGGGCATAAAATAATGGTGCAGGTGCAAAGTAGCTGGTTCCCGATAATTGACCGAAATCCACAGAAATATGTTCCGAACATCTTTGAAGCAAAAGAAACAGATTTCATCAAAGCAACCCATCGCATTTACCGCAGCCTTTCGTTTCCTTCCTATATTGAATTGTCGGTAATGGAAGGCGGATGACGGGTAATATTAATATGATGCTTGATATGGGCATTTCCTGCTGTATCTTTCCATAGGCGAGATGCCAGATAACAAATGACTGTTACTGCATCTGAATACAGCATACTATTTTACTTCTTCCTTTTCTTTTATCTGGAAACATATTTTTTCTCCGGGCTGATCATCCGGCATCCCAAAAATTTTCATCTTACCCGCCTTACTTTCAATAGTAAAGGTCATTTTAGCTTGTTTGGATTGGCCTCCCCCGTTAATATCCACATCAGTTTTACACTCAATGGTCCCTTCACTATAATCTGCATTCATTTTACAAGTCTTTTCCGTGTGCTTCCCCGAAATTTCTGCGGTACTGCCATCAGGTAATACTAATGAAATAAATATACTGTCTTTGCTAATGGTTAAATCAGCCGTAAAGGGTATTTCCTCCCCTTCTGATCCATCATCTTTCACTTGAAATATTCTTTCCGTTTTTAATTTATATTTTTTATCACATTGGGAAAAAGAAACCGAATAAGTGGCTACCATTACAATAAACAAAAAAATTACCTGCTTCATAAATAAATTATTAGTTGAGTATGAAAATAACGCTAATTGACGATTTGTAGGGCATCCATCAAAAAATAACGAGCATTCGTGTACTGTTGTTTTCCGTAACTTGCACGCCTGCTGACTAAGACGACCACGAGAACAAGAAGGTTACTATAATCTTCTCGTTCAATCCCGATTAAAACTGGAATATGAAAAATGAACTAAGAAAAGAACAAGCGCTCGAATATCATTCAAAAGGAAGACCGGGAAAAATTGAAGTAATCCCTACCAAGGAAGCCAAAACCCAGCGCGATCTGTCGCTGGCTTATTCTCCCGGTGTAGCAGAACCCTGCAAAGAAATAGCAGCCGATATTGAAAATGTTTATAAATATACCGCCAAGGGAAACCTGGTTGCCGTGATCAGCAATGGAACGGCCGTATTAGGATTGGGAGATATTGGACCGGAAGCGAGTAAACCCGTAATGGAAGGAAAGGGAGTATTATTTAAGATCTTTGCCGACATTGATGTGTTTGATATCGAGATTAATGAGAAGGACCCTGAAAAATTCGTGCAGATCGTTAAAGCCCTGGAGCCAACATTTGGAGGTATTAATTTGGAAGATATAAAAGCACCGGAATGTTTTTATATAGAAAAAAAGTTGAAAGAACAGATGAAAATTCCGGTAATGCACGACGACCAGCATGGTACCGCCATTATTAGCGCGGCCGCGTTATTAAATGCCTGTGAAATTCAAAAGAAGAAATTAGAAAAAGCAAAATTTGTGGTGAACGGGGCGGGGGCGGCAGCCGTTGCCTGTATGAATCTATATGTTGCCCTGGGTGCCCATCGGGAAAATTTCCTGGTATTCGATAGCAAAGGCCTGGTACATGAAAGTCGCACTGATCTCGACGAATTGAAAAAAGGGTTAATGTCGAAAGGAAAAATTGTATCGCTGGCAGAAGGGTTAAAAGATGCTGATATTTTTATTGGCTTAAGCAAAGGAAATATACTGAACAGCGACATGATCAAAAGTATGGCGAAGAACCCGATTGTATTTGCTATGGCTAATCCAGATCCGGAAATAAGCTGGGAAGAAGCGACTAATGCACGTAAGGATATTATTATGGCAACCGGCCGAAGCGATTATCCCAACCAGGTGAATAATGTATTGGGATTCCCCTTTATTTTCCGGGGAGCCCTGGATGTTAGAGCCACTCAAATAAACGAGGCTATGAAACTGGCGGCGGTTAAAGCGCTCGCGGAACTGGCTAAAACCCCTGTACCGGATATTGTAACTACGGCTTATAACGAACGAAATATTTCATTTGGTCCCAATTACATAATTCCAAAACCGCTTGATCCCCGTTTGCTTTCCACTGTAGCTCCTGCTGTTGCGAAAGCAGCAATGGAAAGTGGGGTAGCAAAATTCAGTATTAGCAACTGGGAACAATATGTAATAGAATTAAACAAGCGCCTGGGGCTCGATAACCAGATTATGCGGATACTCGGAAATAAAGCCCGGCGTGATCCCAAGCGAATTGTATTTGCGGAAGCCGATAATATAAAAATATTGAAGGCGGCCCAGATAATTTTCGATGAAGGTATTGGGTACCCGATTTTGTTGGGTAAAGAAAAAAAGATACGTGCCATTGCGGAAGAAAACAGTATCGATATTGAAGAATTACCGATTATCGATCCACAAAGTGATGAACAGGAAGAAAAAAGAAAATTGTACGGAGAACTATTCTTCAAGAAAAGGCAGCGGCGCGGCGTTAATCAATATGAATCACAAAAAGCCATGCGCGACCGCAACCATTTCGGTTGCATGATGGTGGATACCGCGGAAGCAGACGCCATGATCTCTGGCCTAACCAAGAATTATGCAGATACTATTCGGCCTGCCATTCAAATAATCGGTTGCGAAGAGGGAGTGCAAAAAATTGCCGGCATGTATTTGTTACTCACCAAGCGCGGCCCTTTGTTTATGGCCGATACTACCATTAACTTTAATCCTACTGCCGAAGAATTGGCCGATATTACCCTGATGGTTGCCCGTGAAGTCCGGAATTTTAATATTACCCCCCGCATTGCCATGCTCAGTTATTCAAATTTCGGCAGCAGCGATTCTGCGGAAGCCAGGTTGGTAGCCAGAGCCACCGAACTGGTAAAGCAACGAAATCCATCTCTTACCGTTGATGGAGAAATGCAGGTAAGTATGGCATTTAATAAAGACTTGCTTAAAGAGAATTACCCCTTTACCGAACTGGCGGACAAAGATGTAAATACACTGATCTTTCCTAACCTGGCCGCGGGTAATGTGGCGTATAATTTATTGAAAGAAGTAGGCGATGCAGATGCTATCGGGCCCATTTTGCTTGGATTGAAAAAACCAGTACATATTTTACAATTGGGAAGTTCCGTTCGAAGTATTATTAATATGGCACTGGTAGCGGTAGTTGACGCACAACTTAAATCAAAAATTCCAACCGAAGAGGTGATTAGTAAATCGCCCTGGTGGAAGAGGTTTAAGAAAGAGTCAAGAGAAATATAAGAATGAATTAGTCGGTAAGTATGGAAGAGTAGCTTTTAATTATACATACTGCTTTCGGACTTTTCAACTTTCAGGACTTTCGGACTTAATATTGTATTTTCAATGACGATTCACCGTTTATTGTGTAGTAATTTATTCAACGCATGACTTTATTTACCGAATTCGGCCGTTACCTGTTGATGATAAAAGGGATGTTTTCCAAGCCGGAGAACTATAAAATGTACTGGAAAGAATTGATGCATCAATGTTCCGAAATCGGTATTGGCTCTTTAGGAATTGTTGTAATCATTTCTGTTTTCATGGGGGCTGTATCAGCCCTGCAAACTGCCTATCAATTAGTAAGTCCCCTCATTCCCCTTTCCGCAATTGCCCAAATTGTACGTGATACAGTTATCCTCGAGTTTGCCCCTACCTTAATTTGTATTGTATTGGCAGGCGTAGTGGGAAGTAAAATTGCGAGTGAATTAGGTAACATGCGCGTGAGTGAACAAATCGATGCGTTAGAAATTATGGGCATTAACACCAAGGCCTATCTCATACTACCCAAAATAATTGCCGCCATGGTTATGATTCCTTTGCTGGTCGTTATTTCAATGGGACTGGGCATTTGGGGCGGAAGACTGGCAGTGATCGCTTCGCAGGTGATGTCGGACACTGAATTTGATAAGGGCCTTCTCGAAGCTTTTATCCCCTACAACGTTTTCTTTGCCTTGATAAAAGGCTACACTTTTGCCTACATCATTTCCAGTATACCGGCTTATTACGGCTACTACGTGGAGGGCGGCGCGCTGGAAATAGGAAGAGCCAGTACGAAAGCGGTAGTAGCAAGTTGTATTGCCATACTATTTGCCGATTACATATTGGCGGCCTTATTGCTGGATAATTAATTTATCTAATCGTTTCGAAATGATCGAAGTAAAAAATATACAGAAAAAATTTGGCGAGAAGACGGTGATTGATGATATAAGCGCTACTATGGAAGCGGGAAAATGTAACCTTATCATCGGATCCAGTGGAAGTGGTAAAACGGTACTGATGAAATGTATGGTAGGATTGATTGTACCCGATAGTGGTCAAATTCTTTATGATGGGTACGACTTTAACCAGATCAATGAAGAGGAACGAAAAGATATTCGTAAAAAAATTGGTATGCTGTTCCAGGGAGCGGCCCTGTTCGATAGCCTGACGGTAGAAAAGAATATCATGTTCCCGCTGAACATGTTTACTAAAGATACCTTAAAGCAAAAACTAAACCGGGTGAATGAAGCGTTAGAACGTGTTAACCTGAAAGATGCCAACAAAAAATTTCCTGCTGAACTGAGTGGAGGTATGAAAAAAAGAGTAGGTATTGCCCGGGCCATTGTATTGAACCCAAAATACCTTTTCTGCGATGAACCCAATTCGGGACTTGATCCCCAAACAGCCCTGGTAATTGATAAACTGATCAAAGAGATAACCCTCGAATACAATATCACCACTATTGTAAATACCCACGACATGAACAGTGTAATGGAAATAGGTGATCGAATTGTTTACTTGTACCAGGGGTTGAAAGAATGGCAAGGCAGTAAGAAAGAAATTATTTTTAGCAAAAATGAACGATTAAACGAATTTATCTTTGCTTCCGAATTTTTAAAAGACGCTAAAGATATGAGGATGCTGGAGCAAGCCGGAAAAATTGATAATGATAGGAATATGGACGAGTTGTTGAAGTAGTGTGACAATGTGCGAATGTGCGGATGTGCGAATATGCGGATTCTTTCGTCTCAATGATATCTTAATTTTAAAAACCCGCAAATAAATGAGATTTTTAGAAATTGACAAAGCGGCACATTAGTCATTCACAAATAAATTTACTTACTGATTATTAACCATGAAAAAGTTTTTCCTCGTCATTATATTATTCTTTTCTTCCTCTTTGCTTCTTCTCGCTCACGAATTCTGGCTGCAGCCTGATAAATTCATTTTCAAAACCGGTGAACTTATCAAGGTTAAATTCTTAGTGGGTGAAAATTTTGCAGGAGAGAACTGGAGTGGAAATAACCAAAGTGTAAACTCCCTGCAGTTGTACTTCCCCAATGCAAGTGATGACCTGGCAGATCGGATTGGAGAGGCCACCGGCGATTCGCTTCAATTTGCTATTTACGAAGAAGGCACCTTCCTGCTCACGTATAATTCCACGAATAAGTTCATTGAGCTGGAACCAAAAAAATTCCACGAATATTTAACAGAGGATGGTCTGAATAATGCAATGGACTACCGCGCCACTTATAATGAAAAAGATTCATCCGGAAGGGAATACTATCAACGCAGTGTAAAAACAATTTTCCAGGTTGGAGATAAGAAAACGAATCTCTTTAAAAAACAAACAAGTTTGCCGCTCGATATTATTCCCCTGCAAAACCCCTACGATTTGAAAGAAGATACTGCAGCATCCACATTAACGGCAAAAATCCTTTTTCAAAAAAAACCATTGGTAAATCAGCTTATCATTGTATGGCATCGCCTGAACGGCAAGACTATTAAAAAAGAATACCGGAGCAATGAAATGGGGCAAATCAGTTTCCCGGTTATTCCAACCGGCCGGTGGATGATAAGTACCGTTAAAATGGAACGGATAGCCAATGACCCAAAAGTTCAATGGCAAAGCTATTGGGGAAGTTGTACCTGGGGATATGAGGAGTAAGCGGGCGGCGGGAACATTCCCTAACTATTATTGTCCTGCGATGTGATTTCAATGGAATACCTGACAAGTTGATATATCAATAAATAATATCTGCAGTATGATGACATATTGGGTTGTTTCATTCTTTGTGTTTGCAAAACTTACCTCATTAAAACCTCAGCATTTATTCCCCATCTATTTAAAAAAGTACTTCTAACTCTTTAAACAATTTAGAAATTGATTTTAGTAAAATTTATCATTATCCTTGCGTTTACTAACGTTCCTTTGGTCCTCCCGCACCTGTTCAAAGCGATAGGGATAACAAAAACACTTAAATGCTTCCAATCCTTTCAACCATTACCAGCGTTTATTTACTGATCGGCATCATCTACTTCGGCGCCAAGAAACCGGCGTACTCTCATAGGAAAGATACCATCAGCGAACTGGGTGCGCAAGGATCGAAATTTGCCGGAATGGTTAACAACGGACTGTTTCTGCCAGTAGGAATGTTGCTTTTTACTATTGCATTATTGAATACAACTAATTCTGTTTTAGCGGGACTATCCCTAAGTCTGGGTATTGGATATATGGTCGCCGGTTTTTTTCCCTGCGACCCCGGTTCGCCATTGAGGGGAACGGTCCGGCAGCAAATCCATAATATCGGCGGATTTATTGAGTATGCAGGGGGCCTTGTATATTTAATGAGGGCCTCTAACCAGGGACTGCGGTTCTTTTCTTTGGATTATAAAATAGCCGGCTATGGGTTGATCGTTTGCATTATACTTATCTCCCTTCCAAAAAGCTCCTTTCGTGGCCTGGCGCAACGGGCTGCTGAATTAATTTTGTTTGGAAGCCTGGTGCAATTATCATTCTGATCAATCTGTTGATCAGAATGACGTGCCAATCCTCAGGGTAAGAGAACAAAAGATTAGCATAACTATGTGTTGCGTTTTATTGCTGAATAAAGTTGATATCGCTGAAGAGTGCGACGCAACCGGGCCCAATAGTAATTGAGGTGCCTGGCTCCAAAACTTCAATACTCAAACCTTATACCTTTGCCCCTTTTCCCCTATTTTTGCCCAACTTTTAATACAGCTTATGAGCATCCTAGTTAATAAACAATCCAAAATTCTCGTTCAAGGATTTACCGGAACAGAAGGCACCTTTCACGCTACCCAAATGATTGAATATGGCACCAATGTGGTAGGAGGCGTTACGCCAGGCAAGGGCGGCACCCCGCACCTGGACAGGCCCGTTTTTAATACAGTTGCAGAAGCCGTGCAAAATACCGGTGCCAATGTTTCGATCATATTTGTACCACCTGCTTTCGCCTCTGATGCTATTATGGAGGCAGCCGATGCGGGAATAGCGTTGGTTGTTTGTATTACAGAAGGAATCCCGATCCAGGATATGATTCGAGCCAAAAATTATTTACTGGGAAAGAATACCCGGCTGATAGGACCTAACTGTCCGGGAATAATTACTGCCGAAGAGTGCAAAGTGGGTATTATGCCAGGCTTTGTATTTAAGAAGGGAAAGATCGGTATCATTTCAAAATCGGGTACACTTACCTACGAAGCTTCCGACCAGGTTGCGAAAGCCGGATTGGGAGTTTCTACTGCAATAGGAATTGGAGGCGATCCGATTATAGGTACTACTAGCCGCGAAGCGCTGGAACTTTTTATGAATGATAAAGACACCGAAGCGGTGGTTATGATTGGTGAAATTGGTGGAGGCATGGAAGCAGAAGCGGCCAATTGGTATAAAGCAAATAATAAAAAACCGGTGGTTGGTTTTATTGCCGGTCAAACCGCACCGCCCGGTCGTCGTATGGGCCATGCCGGTGCTATTGTGGGTGGCGCCGATGATACTGCCGCTGCAAAAATGAAAATTATGACGGAATGTGGTATTCATGTAGTATCAAGTCCCGCGGATATTGGTGCTACCATGGCAAAGATTCTGAAGAAATAATTCTTGAGAATGTAAAATATAAAATACCGAATTTAAAATATAAAAGGGCCCTTGCTGTAAGGACCCTTTTATATTTTATATTTCCAGAGATATACAGCGAAAAAAACCCTGCCTTTCGGCAGGGCCCGTTTAACCATTTCAATTCCTATCTGAATCTTCTTATATACTCCGCTAATTCTTCTTTACTGTTCCGGAAAGCAAACACATCATACACGTGCTGGTAATTGTTTTTATCCACTGTATTACGGTAAGCGTACTTGGCCAGTTCCAGTTTATTATTTTCAAAAGCAAAGAGCAATGCCATTTCTCTTACCTGCATGCTGTTGAAATTATTCCGATCGATTGTTTGCTTGGCAATTTCCAACCTCGACTTCTCAAAACTTTCGCGGTGTAATGCATTTTTCAACATTTCAAAAGAGCCCACATCCATGGCACCACGGGTATTGTCGTAGCGATTATCACGGTCATTACCCTTATTCCGGTCGTCATCATTATTACGATCATACTCTTTGTTATGATCGTAGCCTTTGTTACGATCATTGTCCCTATCTCCCTCATAATCCCGGTTACGCTTACGATCCCAATCCTCATCATGATCCCTGCCACGCCGGTCGTTGAATTTCCGTTCCTCCACCTGCACCTGGCCAAACCGATTAATGGTAATGCAGATATTCTGCCGGGGCTTTACCAATACGGTAGAATTGTACAGGATTTGCTTACGACCTTTACGGTCGAATATACCTCTCCAATCGGAGCGGCGTTCCTGCGAGTACATCCGCACATCGTGATAACCCGGACGAAGGTTATCAATCACAATCTCGTGATCGCGATCCCGGTAAGGTTGTCCATCTACTTCGATCCACAATTGTTTGTTACTAAAATCGGTAATGGTAATTCTTCCATCATTGTGATCAGCGAAGCTGGTTAATGTAACCAAAGCTGCTGTTAAGAGTGTAAAGATCTTTTTCATATTTTAAATCCTCCTGCACATTGAGAATCCAATGAAGTGCCAGGGATTAATTAATGATAGATAAGGATTAGTTAAAAAAATACTCAATCGCATTTTATAATACCATTGTGGTATATGCTCACCGCTTACTACCCACCATTTCCTCTCCCGGCTTCATATGAAATTTAACAGCCCGCCGCGTCTTTAAAGCAACCTCAATTCGATAACTTGTACAAAATTTCGCCGCATGTTCTTTAGAAAAATATTAGCAGTGCTTGGTGCAACCTTATTCTTTATTTATGCAACCGCTCAAACTCCCTTGAATAATTACGATAAAGCCTGGAAAAAAATTGATTCGCTTATTAACAAAAAAGGGCTTACTCAATCGGCCCTTACCGAGGTGAATAAACTGTATGCATTGGCCAAAAAAGAAAAGCAGGAGGCCCAGCAGGTAAAAACTCTTTTATACAAAATGAGTCTCCAGGAAATGAAGGAAGAAGATGCCCTGCTAAAAAGTATTCAGCAATTAGAAATAGAATCATCCACCGCAGGGGAAACCGTAAAATCTATCCTTCACAGTATTACCGCGGAACGATACTGGAACTATTTCCAACAGCATCGCTGGCAATTATATAACCGAACTAAAACTACAGACTTCAAGAAAAATGACATAGCCACCTGGGGAATCGATGATTTTCATAAAAAGATCGGCCAGCTTTACCTTGAATCTCTTAAAAATGAAAAGCAATTACAGCAAACCAAATTGGAACCTTTCGACGCTATTATTATAAAAGGGAATGTACGTCATCTCCGCCCTACCCTATTTGATTTACTGGCTCACCGCGCCCTCTACTATTTTCGTAACGATGAACAGGATGTAAATAAACCATCTTATGCTTTCGAACTGGACCAGGCCAGTATATTCGATCCGGCGGCCGATTTTATCAACCGAAAGTTTCCCACTAAGGATTCCCTATCCCTTCATCACGAGGCATTATTACTAGATCAACGATTGATTGCCTTTCACCTCAATGATAAGAAACCCGATGCGCTGATTGACGCGGATATTAACCGGCTGGAGTTTGTACATCAATATGCCGAGATGGATAAAAAAGAAGAATTATATAAGAATGCGCTTACTCATATCGGGCAACAATACGAAAATAATCCGGTGGCGGCGCAGGCCTGGTTTCTGCTGGCTAGGTGGCATTCCGAAAAAGCCAGCGAAGAAATTACTTATGATGGGTATGGCAAAGCAAAAGAAATATGCGACAAAATAATTGCACAGAAAGATTCCAGCGAGGGAAAGATCAACGCGCAGAATTTATTAAAGACTATCCTGAAGCAAGAGCTGAACCTGCAAACGGAAAAAGTAAATCTTCCTAACCAGCCTTTTCGTATGCTGGTTACTTATAGAAATATCAATCAAACCTATTTCCGCCTCGTTACTCTTACAAAGCAACTGAAAAACAAATTAAGGAAAGTAAATAACTGGCAGGAAGAGTACTGGCAGCAGTTGCTGCAATTACCTGTTGCCAAGACATTCACCCAACCACTGCCCGCTGTCAAAGACTACCGTCAGCACCGGGTGGAAGTAAGCATGGAAGGGCTGCCGGTTGGAGAATATATTCTGCTTGCCAGTACCGACAAGGAATTTGGTTTTAAGGAAAATGTGGTAGCCGCCCAATTCTTTTATACGTCAGCTATCGCCTATTTAAATAATGGAAATAACTTTTTTGTCGTTCATCGCGAAACGGGCAACCCGTTAGCCCGCACTAATGTGCAGGTTTGGTACCGCTATTATGATTATTCCACACAGAAAAATATAGATCGAAAAGGCGAAAACCTTTTTACCGATAAAAACGGGTTCTTTAAAATAGAACCTCCCAGAACAAATAGCAATAATAATTACCGGCTGGAACTAACTAATGGCGATGATCATCTTTTTATGGAAGATGAAAATTACAACAGCTTCAATTATGCAGAAAGGGTGTTGGAAAAAGACGTAGTTTCCTCTTTTCTTTTTACCGATCGCTCTATTTACCGGCCCGGGCAAATCGTATATTTCAAAGGAATTGTGATTAACCGTAACAATAAGACCGCGGAAAGTAATATAGTACCGGGCCGCAAAGCAACCATCATACTTTATGACGCCAACGGACAGAAAACCGATTCGCTGGAGGTAACCAGCAATGAATTTGGGTCCTACTCCGGAAGGTTTACACTTCCCCAAAATCAATTGAATGGCAGCTTCCGGATTGAAGATAATAGTAATCACAGTAACCTTAGCTTTTCGTTGGAAGAATACAAACGGCCGAAATTTTCTATAGAAATTGCCAAGCCATCCGGCACTTATAAATTAAATGATAGTATAGAAATTACCGGAACAGCCAAAGCCTATGCGGGCAATTCGATTGATGGGGCGCTGGTTAAATACCGCGTTGTACGACAAACACGCTGGCCCATCTGGTTCGATTATTACAGGCAGGGAAAGATATGGCCGCCGCGGAGGAGCGAAGAATTTGAAATAGGCCATGGTGAAATGAAAACCGATGCGAAAGGTGAATTCATCATTACCTTCAAGGCCCTCCCCGACGGGTCCATTGATAAAAAAGACCAACCAACTTTTTATTATGAGGTGAGTGCAGATGTTACCGACATAAACGGCGAAACCAGAAGCGGCAATACCTCCGTAGCAGTAGCTTACCAGGCATTGCAATTAATCATCAATACACCGGGTGAATTACCGGCCAATGATTTTAAGAACCTGTTAATTCGCTCTGAAAACCTGAATGGAATTTTTGAAAAAGCAACTGTTACAGTAATCATTCACAAACTGAAACAACCCAATCGAATTTTCCGTAGTCGGTATTGGGAACAGCCTGATCAGTTTTTGATGAGTGAAGAAGAATATCATACACAATTTCCGTATGATATTTATAAGGATGAAAATTTAGTAACCAATTGGCCCAAACAAGAGATAATAGCAGAAAGTACAGATACCACCAGTGAAACCGCTAACTACAAACTACCCACCACCAACTTCCCTCCTGGCTGGTACTTCGTGGAAGTTAGCACTAAAGACAAGAATGGAGAGACCGTAAAGGCTATTAAGACCATTCAACTCACCGGAAATCAAAATACGAATCCAGTCATGTTTGGATCGGTTCAATCAATTAAATCGGTATATGAACCGGGCGAAAAAGCGATTTATACCTTACAAACCAATTTGGATAGTATTTGGGTGATTCACCATCTGACCCGGGTTGATAAGGAAGCAGAACAAAACTTATTTACACTGGCGGGGGGAGCTAAGTCGTTCGATATACCAATAACAGAAGCTGACCGGGGTGGAGTGGCATTGGATATGGCATTTGTAAAACATAACCGGGTATTTACTGATAATACTACCTTGAGTGTGCCCTATACAAATAAACAATTAAAAATTAGTTATGAAACTTTCCGGGATAAAACATTACCCGCCAGTGAAGAAAAATGGAAAGTAAAAATAAGTGGATATAAAACAGATAAGGTAGCTGCCGAAATGCTTACGGCGATGTACGATGCATCGCTCGACCAGTTTCAACCGCAGAGCTGGGACCTGCCTACGATCTGGAATAAGAGTGCCTTTCCAAAATTATTCAATGGAGATAGAGGATTTACCATAACGCATTCCCAAAACAAGGACTTTGAAGAACCGGCAGTATATGTAAATAAGGTGTATGATGAAATGCTTGCAACCATGGGTATGCAACATTATGCAGAACGGGAAATGTACAACAGGAACAAAGGAGAGCCCATGCGAATGCAGGTTCCAGATTTAAATGCTGAACCGGATGGATCAAGAGGGATCACGTTGGATAGTGCACTATCCGGAAGAGTTGCCGGCATAAGTGTTGAGGCTGCCAAATTCACAACACCAAAAATCGTAAAAGACGAAGAAATTGCTGGTGAAGGTTTACCGAAAAATAAGCAAGATGCTGCCCCGATTCAAATTCGACGCAACTTTAATGAAACCGCTTTTTTTATTCCCGATTTAAAAACAGATAGCGCCGGTAACATTGAATTTTCCTTTACCATGCCAGAGGCATTAACCCAATGGAAATGGATGAGTCTCGCGCACACCAAAGGATTAGCATTCGGTTATTCAGAAAAAACCATTGTAACGCAAAAAGAACTGATGGTACAACCCAATGCGCCCCGTTTTGTGCGCGAGGGTGACCGAATGGATTTCACCACTAAAATTGTAAACCTTACCAGTAAAGAATTAACCGGCCAGGTACAACTGCAACTTATAGATCCTTCGACCAATCAATCCGTAGATGGTTGGTTCAATAATTTTTTTCCTAATCAATATTTCACCGTACCAGCCGGACAAAGCGTACCAGCCAGTTTCTCTATCGGAATTCCTTTTCAATATAACAAACCTGTTGTATATAGAATTATCGCCTCCTCCCCTGCCGGGGGAGGTCGGGACGGGGCTGTAAGTGATGGGGAAGAGATGATGCTACCGGTATTAAGCAACCGTATGCTGGTAACGGAGTCGCTGCCCTTGAATATGCGGGGCAGCAGAACAAAGGAATTTAAATTCGATAAACTGATAAATTCAGGTGAAGGAAAACCCGGAGCCAGCGAAACACTCAATCACCAGGCGCTTACTATTGAATTCACCAGCAACCCTGCCTGGTACGCGGTACAGGCATTACCGTATTTAATGGAATATCCGTATGAATGTGCTGAACAAACCTTCAATCGGTTTTATTCAAATACCCTGGCAACCCATATAACCAATTCTTCTCCCCGTATAAAACAAGTGTTTGAGAAATGGCTTGCACCCCTCTCCTCCAGGAGAGGGGCCGGGGGTGAGGTAGATAGCACCGCATTATGGTCCAATCTCCAAAAAAACCAGGAACTCAAATCGGTCCTGCTCCAGGAAACGCCCTGGGTACTGCAGGCTAATAATGAAACGCAGCAGAAGAAAAACATTGCCCTGCTTTTTGACATGGTTCGAATGAGTCGCGAAATGGAAGTATCCTTAGGTAGACTTTCTGAAATGCAAAGCAGCAATGGAGGCTTTGTTTGGTTCACGGGCGGACCGGATGATCGTTATATTACTCAATACATTCTAACAGGCATTGGTCACTTGAAAAAATTAAATGCATTGCCAAAAAACAATGAGAAGTTAAATGCCATTATTAAGAAAGCAATGGCCTATCTCGATAAAAAAATAAAGGAAGACTACGATCGGCTGGTAAAAAACAAGGCCAATCTCATTACACAGCAATTAAATACTAATGAAATTCAGTATTTATATATGAGAAGTTTTTTTACGGAAATGAATGTTCCGGGAGAAAGCTTTAAAGCCTATAATTACTATAGGAAACAGGCTCAGCAATATTGGGTGAAGGAAAGCCGGTATATGCAGGGAATGATAGCGTTGAGTTTATACCGCACCGGCGATATACAAACAGCAAAAGACATATTGAAATCGCTTCAGCAAAATGCATTGATCAATGAAGAGATGGGTATGTACTGGAAAGAATTTAATACCGGGGGATATTACTGGTATCAATCGCCCATTGAATCACATGCCCTCTTAACAGAAGCATTTTCCGAAATTAATAAAAATAGTAAAATTACCGATGATCTTAAGACCTGGCTACTAAAACAAAAACAAACCCATAACTGGCGCACCACCAAAGCAACGGCCGATGCCTGTTATATATTATTATTGGAAGGTAGTAATTGGTTGGCACAAGAACCCATTGTAGAAATTAGTTTGGGTTCAACCCCCCTCTCCACGCCGGGGAGCGGGGCCGGGGGTGAGGGCTATTTCAAAAAAGTAATAGATGGTCCTAAAGTAAAAGCCAACATGGGAAATATTTCTGTAACCATTTCGCAACCTAACCAGGCAACCAATCAACCAGTCAACTCCACCGCATGGGGCGCCGCCTATTGGCAATACTTTGAAGAGTTGGATAAAATAACCCCGTCCTCTACCCCATTGAAGCTGGTGAAAAAATTATTTGTTGAAAAGAATACTGATCGTGGGCCCGTATTACAGCCTTTAAAGGAAGGTGAAGCACTACATGTGGGTGAAAAGGTAAAAGTGAGAATTGAATTACGGGTAGACCGCAGCCTGGAATATGTACATATGAAAGACATGCGGGCCTCCAGCCTGGAGCCGGTGAATGTAATCAGTCAATATAAATGGCAGGGAGGATTGGGTTATTATGAAAGTACTAAAGATGCCAGTACTAATTTCTTCTTTGGTTATTTACCAAGAGGAACCTGGGTGTTCGAATATCCTTTGTTCGTTACGCATACCGGAACATTCAGTAATGGAGTAACTACTATACAGTGCATGTATGCACCGGAATTTACGAGCCATAGTCAGGGCCTGAAGATTACGGTAGAATAGCTTTGAAGATTTTTCGTTCCTCGGCTGGTTTGCCCCAGCCTTCAGTTGAATTGCCCCGGGCTTCAGCTGAATTGCCCCGGGCTTCCAGCCCGGGGTTTCTTAAATTTGTTTGATGCAAGTGGATTGTTTAATCATCGGCCAGGGTATCTGTGGTACCTGGCTGAGTCATTATTTAGAAAAATCAGGATATTCTTTTCTTGTTATAGATGAGGCTAAAGAAAATAGCGCTTCCAAAGCAGCCGCGGGGATTATCAATCCGGTTACCGGCCGCCGGATCGTAAAAACATGGATGATTGATGATATCCTTCCATTTATTATGGCTTCTTATTCCCAATTAGGATCTGAGCTTTCGATTAAGACCATAGAACAAAAGAATATCATTGATTTTTTTCCTACTCCACAAATGAAACTGTCATTTACTGAACGCTCTGAAAAAGATCCGGCATATTTAAAAACCCCTCAAAACGAAAATTCGTTTCGTCCTTATTTCAACTATGATTTTGGCTATGGAGAAATACAACCCTGTTATCTCATAAATCTCCCGGGCATTTTACCATCTTATCGTAAAAAATTATTACAGGAAAATAAAATTCTGGAGGAAAAATTTGAACTATCCGATCTAATCATTACATCAACGTCCATTTATTATAAAAGCATTGAATGCAAACAGGTAATTTATTGCGATGGTATTGCTTCTTTTCAAAATCCTTATTTCAAGAATCTTCCTTTTGCCCCCAATAAAGGAGAAGTATTATGGATTGAAGCGCCGGACTTACCCTATTCCCATATTTTCAAAAAAGGACTCAACCTGGTGCCCTGGGGCAAGGATATTTTTTGGGTAGGTTCTTCCTATGAATGGGAATTTGAGAATGATGAACCTTCTATTGCATTTCGGGAACGGACCTCCTCCCTATTACAACATTGGCTGAAATTTCCTTTCAAGGTAATTGATCATAAAGCATCCGTCAGGCCGGCTACGCTGGAACGCAGGCCCTTTGTAGGTTTCCACCCCCTGCATCAAAATATTGGCATCTTGAATGGAATGGGAACCAAGGGCTGTTCTCTGGCTCCTTATTTTGCGCAGCAACTGGTTCAATGCATGCTTCACCAAACTCCGATTCATTCCGAAGCAGATATTAAGCGATTCAACCGGGTATTAAACCGAGGATGAAGCATAGAGATTATTATAGTTAAATAAAATATTACCTTCCGTTTGTATTATTGTTGTGATCTGCCTCTCAGGCAATATTAAATTACATCAACCACCTTTATTTAAAATGAGCAGTTTAAAAATGTATTCCATCCCCGATCGCTTTCGGCGAATTGAAAATATGCATATTGTCTTCTGGTTAATTAAAGATATCAGCTGGGCCATGCTCTGGAAGCCTATTGGCATTCTCATGTTCATTCCTACTTTATCTGTAGCCGCGCTGATTACCTGGCAAACCCGTAAGCTCAAATCTGAATGGTATCATAACATGGCCATTCTATTCTGGATTTCGGCAAATGGCTACTGGATGATAGTTGAATTTTTCTGGCCGTCGGTAGATTACCTCCGTTATTATGCTTCCATTCCCTTCTCGATTGGAATTTTGTTTATCTCGGTTTACTATTTTATGATACTACCGGGGGAAAAGAAAAATGAAAAGCTAGTGACTATTACTGTGGAGGTTTCAGAAACAGCCCTGCAGTTAGCCAAAGCAGGGTGAATAATTGTACCGGCAATCCTTACCAGCATTAGGTCGAACCCGGAAGTGGAATAGAAGAACAGGATAAATGGACCTAAGCCCGTTTTTATTTTCCCTGTTTTTTTTCAATAAAATCTTTACGTATAATTTTTTTTCAGGCTGCTATCCTTTGATTATTTACTACCACGATCGGATCCTGTCTTAATAACCGGCTCATGGCATTGTATAAATCGGGTAATTCGTGACGCAACCGGATCGGGTTTTCAAAAAATAACTCTACGCTTACGGCCCAGAACTCATGATAATTAGTACCGGCATAATCACCGAGTATATTTTTTCCGCCGCACTGCATATCTTCAAAAATCGGACGGGCCACTTTAGAAAAATTCTTGAATTCCTTTTTAAAGTGTTTGTCCTCCTCCGTTTGTGTTATGAAGTTTACATAAGTTAATGCGTGGCCCATCTCGTGTAATCCCACATTGCAATTCGGGGTAAGACCATGAATACCTTTTACAAAATTATCCCAGCTTAAATAAATTCCGCTGTGATCAACATGACCCTGGAATGGCCGGGAATAAAATCCATAATGGTAATCGTCTTTCAATACAAAAATATCTTTAAAGTAATTTAGTAAAAATTTATCCAACCCAAAGGTAAGTTCTACCGCTACGGCGCTAATCAATATGGGCATTTCAGCGCTTTCTGTTACTTCTATATAATGAAATCGTTTGGCTTTGCGAAAAAGGTACGTTCGAAATAAAAATTTTCGTTGATCTTCTAGACTCAAGCGGTTATAATATCGCAGGTGCGGGGCTATTACCGAATGATACCAAGTTTCCTGGGCAAGAAATTTTTGATACTGGTTCTTTACCTGCAGACGGCTGATCCATTCCATAATGGGTTGATGAAGGAGAATGATCCCAATTACGATGGATAGAATGAGTAAAATTTCCATAAGGCTCCATTTTTCTTTTGTGAATGGCAGGTACGAGATCAGCACTTATGGTTTTGCAAAGAAATAGGATTGAAGGAGGCCCTTTAGGAATAAGGAAATGGTTTCGTTCGGGGGATGGTTGGGAGTCTGGGGTTACAATCAGATACAAAATAGAAAGAATAGTTCAAAAATAAAAGCCCTCCGCCCGCTTTCTTTATGTTTGATAACTACCTGATTGTATGATTATTAAACTAAATTGTTCAAAAAAAGTTTGGGAATGGTGTCTTTGTTTAACAATAAAGCCAGCTAATTGTAAAGATCCGGCAATTCGATTTTTAACGCCTGCGGACGTTCAAAAAAAATTTCTATGCGGCCACCCCAGAACTCATCCTAATTGGTAGCTGCATAACTGCCTAGTATATTCGTTTTTCCTTGTTGCCTGATAAAAAAAATAGCCCGCTCAACCTTTGAAAATTCTCTAAAGCGCTTCCGGAAAGCCTCATCTCTCCCTCATTCAGCTCTGAAATTTACAAATGCCAGGGCATAAGCCATTTCATGCAATCCTATAGTGTTTCCATCGGAATAATCGCGGAATTCCTTTTCAAAATTTCGCCACGATAAATAAATCCCGTTGCCGCTTATATGACCTTCAACAGGCACAGTATTAAAACCGTAATGATAATCGCGTTGAATTATATAGATATCTGTAAAATAAGCCAGGAGGTAATTTTTTAAACCAAAGGTTATCTGAACCGCGGCTGCACTTATTAATACCAGTATCCTTTCTACTTCTTTCAATTCCCGAAAATGAAATCTCCTGGCAGCCATAAACAACATCAATCGTTTCATAAATCGGTTTTGCAAAGGGAGCGAAAGAGAACGGTAATAAGGATTAAACAATTGCAACCATTTTTCGTATTTGAACTGTTTACCTGTATATAATTTCAATAATTTTCTTTTAATACCCGACCCATTCAGGTTGGCGATCCACCGGGATAACAGGAAAGCGATAATTATCACCAGCAACACAAAAAGCGGGAGTAAAGCGGGATTAGGCTCTTCAGGACGGCAATTTGAGAAGCAATTTTAGGAGGCAGCGTTTGCAGTAATGAATCGGTAAGAAAATAAACCGAATCACCTGGCCTGATTACGTTATACACATAATCCTGGGGGCATATTCCAATGAAAATAATGATTTTCGATAATAACCTGAAGGCTTGGGATAAAATTCTCATTTCAGTTACCTTTGCCGCTCTGAAAAGATGGCTGGTTGAAAAATATGATATATTGAATAAGGAACCCATAATTCAACCAATCATTTTATCAACCTATCAACCAATCAACTTTTCAACTAATCAACCTATCAACTTATAAAAATGTATAGAACGCATACCTGCGGAGAACTAAGGATCACCCAGGCTGGTAACACGGTAACGCTTGCCGGCTGGGTACAAACTGTTCGGAAATTTGGAAGTATTACTTTTGTGGATCTGCGCGACCGATATGGAATTACCCAATTATTATTTGGAGAAGAACTAAACCAGGAACTGGATACGAACCCGCTTGGCCGTGAATATGTATTGCAGGCTACCGGTTTGGTAGAAGAGCGAAGTAGTAAAAACAATAATATCCCAACGGGAGAAGTAGAAGTAAAAATTACAGCCTTTACTATCCTGAATAAATCCATAACGCCTCCTTTTACCATACAGGATGATACAGATGGAGGCGATGACATCCGGATGAAATACCGTTTCCTCGATCTGCGTCGTAATGTTGTAAAGAAAAACCTGGAGCTGCGATATGCCGTTAACCGGAGTGCACGCAATTACCTGCATGAAAATAATTTCATGGATATTGAAACGCCCTTCCTTATCAAATCTACTCCTGAAGGAGCCCGGGATTTTGTTGTGCCTTCGAGAATGAACCCTGGCCAATTTTATGCATTACCACAAAGCCCTCAAACATTTAAACAACTATTAATGGTAAGTGGTTACGACCGTTATTACCAGATAGTGAAGTGTTTTCGCGACGAAGATTTGCGCGCCGATCGCCAACCGGAGTTTACCCAAATTGATTGTGAAATGTGTTTTGTACAACAGGAAGACATTTTAATCATGTTTGAAGGACTGGTGAAACGTATTTTCAAAGATGTAAAAGGAATTGATTATTCGGAAACCATAGCACGGATGAGTTGGGAAGATGCGATGTGGACATTTGGAAACGATAAGCCGGATATACGGTTTGGAATGAAACTGAATAATCTGAAATTTCCTACGCATACATTCCCTAAAAAACAAAGTGCTCTCCATACTACGCCATTAAAAGAAGAAGGCTTGGGAGTTTCCTTCCCGGTTTTCAATAATGCAGAGACTGTGGTAGCTATTTCTGTACACGGTTGTAACGAATACACCCGGAAACAAACCGATGAACTTACCGAATGGGTAAAGCGCCCCCAGATTGGAATGCTGGGATTGGCATTTATTAAATGTTATAATGATGGAACTTTTAAAAGCAGTATTGATAAGTTCTATTCCGAAGAAAAATTAAAATTCATAGCGGCAGCCTGTGAAGCGAAGGCAGGTGATTTGATTTTGATTCTGGCAGGCGCAGAAGAACGCACCAGGAAAGCCATGAGCGAACTGCGGCTGGAAATGGGTAAACGGTTGGGACTTCGTAAAGAAAATGAATTTAAGTTACTATGGGTGCTGGATTTCCCATTATTTGAATATGACGCCGAAGAGAATCGGTGGGTAGCCAGGCATCATCCTTTTACTTCTCCCAAGCCCGACCAAATTGAAGTAATGATCAACAATGATCCCTCCATTAAAGATGCTTCCAAATACCTGGAACATCCATATGCCAATATTAAAGCCAATGCTTATGATATGGTACTGAATGGAAATGAAATTGGAGGCGGTTCTATCCGTATTTTTCAACGCGATCTGCAAGAGAAAATGTTTGCAGCACTTGGAATGAGTAAAGAAGAATCGCTTCATAAATTCAGCTTCCTTTTGGGAGCTTTTGAATATGGTGCTCCTCCCCACGGAGGAATTGCTTTTGGTTTCGACCGGCTTTGCTCCATTTTAGGAGGAAGTGAAAGCATCCGCGATTTTATTGCCTTTCCAAAAAATAACAGTGGACGTGATGTAATGATGGATGCCCCGGCTACCATTGATGAGAAGCAACTCAAAGAATTACAAATAAAGACTACCACCGAGCAAAAAATTTAAATTCTCCCTTTTAAACCTGCAACCAAAGCAGTTTTTTTTAGGGACCATTCCAGGCAACCAATAATACTGCTATGAAAGAATTAACGACTGGTTGGAAACTCTTCAGGCTTGTATGTATCCTTCAGCTGATTGCAGTTGGACTGCAACTCATACTTTCGGCTGGGGGCCTGTTCAACCGGCAGCATATTTTTTATTTATCCGTTTCTGTTATTATTTACTCCATTATTTTCGCATTCATCTACCAGGGTATTTCGCTCGTAAATTATAATTACCCCGATACACCACTCGGGCCAAAACAAAAAAAGATTTTCAACTGGCTGTACCTGCTTAATTTCCTGGCGATTGCTTTCTTATTCGGTCAGCTGGTAAGCCAGTGGAAATTAACAGTACCCCTTCTTAAAATAATACACGGGGGATGGCTCAATTTGTTATTGTTCAGTTTTTCCCTGTTACTGGCAGGGGCTATTTTTGTTTTTCATATTTTGTTTTTAATCGGGATGTATTTATTAAGAAGAGTGATTTATCAGAATACCATAGAAAGCTGGCAGGAGCAATTTAGCGATAGTGAAAAAAAGTAACCTGTATCTTAAAAAGCCTTCCTGGCTTAGCTTTTACATTTTCTTTACACACTTACTTCCCGCATTCTTCGTTCTAATGTTTTAATTTTACCGAACTTGAAAACAATCATTTTATTACCTGCCTTTATCTTCCTACTCTCCTGTGCAAAAAAAGACACACAGGTCGACGTTCCTGCGCAAGTGATGACCAATGTTTCTTATGGCGCGGATACCAAACAAAAATTTGATATCTACTTACCCGCTCAAAGAAACAGCACTGACACTAAAATCCTGCTATTAATACATGGGGGTGGTTGGACGGAAGGCGACAAAGTTGATTTCAACCCATTTATTATCGAAATGCAGAAAAGGTTACCCGACTATGCCATCGCCAATATCAATTACCGGTTGGTTAGCAATAATCAAAACCTCTTTCCAGCCCAGGAAAACGATGTGAAAGCCGCTATAGAATACATCGTGAGTAAATCGGAAGAATATGGAATTAGCCGGAAAATTTCCCTTTTGGGTGCCAGTGCAGGAGCGCATTTATCTTTATTGCAGGCATATAAGCATACCGAATCTGTTCCTGTAAAAGCGGTGATTTCATTATTCGGTCCAACAGAATTAGTTTCTTTATATAATAATTCCTCGAACTCATCTATACCATTATTATTAACAATGGTTACCGGCGGCACCCCCTCTACCAACCTTTCTATTTACCAGCAATCAAGTCCCTATAATTTTGTAACCAGCTCCTCCTGCCCAACTTTGTTATTGCACGGCGGTACTGATCTCCTCGTGCCCGCTTCTCAATCAGTGATGCTTAATGATGAATTACAAGCAAAGGCCGTGATACATGAATATGTTTTTTATCCATCTGAAGGTCATGGGTGGACAGGCCCCAATTTAGCAGACACATTTAACCGGATTGAGGCATTTTTAAAACAACAGGTAAAATAGCAGCTTATTCTATCTTCTAAGTTTAAGCCAGAACAATCCGCCAAAAAGCCCGATAAACGCGGCAATCATCAGCAAGTACAGCATCGGATTGCCTGATTTATCATGGCCCTTCAAAATATTTGACTGGCAAATTTGAATATGTCTTATTAAATCAGGGTAGGATGAATTTCCTGCTTTCACCTTCAGGAAATAATGCAATGCTTCCTTGTAATAATCTCTTAAGAAGAATTGAAGTCCTTTACAATAATTAACACTTACGGAACTTTTTGCCGGCATCATTGAATCGGAAAAAAATTCTCTTATCACTTCAAGTGGTATTGCAAAATTCAATCCGGGTGCCAGGGCGCGTGCGTTATCATCTAAACTACCAAATGTACTGATACCAATAACCTCTCCCTGCTTATTACAAACGGGTCCGCCGCTATTGCCGTGGTTAATCCCGGCATCCATTTGCAACACGGGCCACCCGTTTATCGTTTTTTTCAATCCGCTGATGATGCCTTTGGTGAGCGTTGGTTCCAGGGCAGTTTCTATAGACAAATATTCATTATTACTTACCGGGTTAGGATAACCATATACAAAAATATCTTCGCCCACCAATATATCATTGGAAGCAGATAGTGGAATAGATGGTAGTTCAACCGGCAATTCAATTTTTAAAATCGCTACATCTTTACCTGGCATGGAACGCCCTTTCATTTTGATAACGGCAGGAATTTCCTGGGAAAATCTTTTACCGAGGCTGTCGTCACTATTTAGAATTACAAATATTTTCTTTTCAATCTTTTCCAATTCAATGGGTACGATTTTTGAATACACATTGGCAAAAGTGCGAAACAACAGACTCCTTTGTTGCTCGGTGAATTTAACTTCCCACTCCTGTTCGATAGAAGCAATATTTGTTTCCGACACATAATTGAAAGCCGATAAAATGAAACGACGGTTGATATAAGCATCCCCTTCATCCACCACATGACAATTAGTAAGTACGTAGCCGCTTCCCGAAATAATAAAGCCTGAGCCACGGGCCGTTACTTTTTCGCGATGCCTGAAATAATTAAATTCGCTCACAAAATAATAAGAAGGTCTTAGTTCAAATTCCTTGAGCACGATATCTAATTTCTCCGCGGGAGTTAAAAAAATGCTGTCGGCCTCGAATCTATGAATAGAATCGAGAAGGCGGCTAAATGTTCTTTCATTAACATTTATTTTTTGAACATTAACCTCTGCCAATACTTCTGTTCGTATCATAACCACCGCGGCCCGGTTACAAGCGTATTGCTGAACCCCGCCGCCAGATTGTGCCGCTGCTGACCGTGTACCTAAGGCAATAACCAGTAAGAACCAAAAAAATCCCTTTCTTTTCCTTTGAAAATTATTCTGCATAGGTTTTAAATGTTGAAAACACAAACTTATTGTAGTATTGCCTGTAAAAGTAAAGTAATGGCGCTGCAATTGGCCCCTTTAGCCGAACGATTAAGGCCCACTCGTATTGATGAACTGGCGGGACAGGAGCATTTAACCGGTACCAGAAGCATTTTGCGGACCGCTATTGAAAAAGGTAAGGTACCGTCGATGATTTTGTGGGGACCACCCGGTACCGGCAAAACTACTATTGCAAACATTATTGCCCATACTTTACAGGTCCCGTTTTATACACTCAGTGCCATTAGCAGCGGAGTAAAAGAAGTGCGGGAAGTAATTGAAGAAGCAAAATCAAAACAAAAAGCTATCCTGTTTATTGATGAGATTCATCGCTTCAATAAAGGCCAGCAGGATGCATTGCTGGGAGCAGTAGAAAAAGGAATTGTAACACTTATTGGCGCTACTACCGAAAACCCTTCGTTTGAAGTGAATAGCGCCTTACTCAGCCGCTGCCAGGTATATGTTTTAAAGCCACTGGAAGAAAAACATCTTGTCCGTTTATTACAATATGCCATAGAAAGCGATGAAGTACTGTCGAGAAAAAAAATTACGCTAAAAGAAACTACGGCGCTAATATCTCTATCGGGAGGTGATGCAAGAAAATTACTCAATTTGCTGGAAATCGTTGCAGACACCTCGGGGGAAGAAATTGTTATCACCGATCACCTGGTGATGGATATTGCTCAAAAAAAGATTGCCCTTTATGATAAAAAAGGGGAGCAGCATTACGATATAATTTCCGCATTTATCAAATCGATAAGGGGCAGCGACCCCAACGCGACTGTTTATTGGCTGGCACGTATGATTGAAGGGGGTGAGGATATTAAGTTCATTGCCCGTCGAATGGTAATAGCGGCCAGTGAAGATATTGGCAATGCCAATCCAACCGCACTGGTTATGGCAAATACCTGTTTTGATGCCGTTAATAAAATTGGTTACCCCGAGGCAAGAATCATTCTTTCCCAATGTGCTGTATACCTCGCCGCATCTGCCAAAAGCAATGCCTCCGTCGTTGCCATTGATCAGGCGCTTGCAGCAGTGCGCGAGTATGGCGACCTGCCTGTTCCATTGCATATCCGCAATGCCCCAACTAACCTTATGAAGAATCTTGAATACGGGAAAGGATACCAGTATTCGCACAACTCCCAGGGTAATTTCTCCAGCCAGGAATACCTTCCCGCTGAAATTGCCGGTAAAAAATTTTACGACCCCGGTAAAAATGCGAGGGAAGAAGAATTACGCAAATTCTTAAAACAACTATGGGGAGAAAAGTATGGGTATTAGTTGAAAAGTTGAATAGTTGAATAGTTGAGAAGTTAAGCTCTTTATCTTTGTAGACTACTTTATAACCAATCAACCAATCAACCAATCAACCAATCAACTTATCCCCTATGTCTGTCTCCTGGAATTGCAAACCATTTAATGAATTAAAGCCTTCTGAATTGTATGCTATTCTGCAATTAAGAAACGAAGTATTCGTGGTAGAACAGAACTGTGTGTTCCAGGATGCGGATAATAAAGATATTTATGCGTTTCATTTAATGGGTTGGAGCGGGGAACAATTGGTGGCGTATACCCGCTTATTACCTAAAGAGATCAGTTATAAGCATGCTTCTATTGGCAGGGTCGTTACCTCGCCCAAGGCCAGGGGGGCAGGACTCGGAAAAGAATTGATGCGGGAATCAATCGATACATTATATAATATATGGGGTAAACAACCAATCTACATCGGCGCGCAGCTTTATCTTAAGACATTTTACGAATCCCTTGGTTTTCAGCAAACCAGTGCTATTTACCTCGAAGACGGTATAGAACATATAGAGATGGCCCTAAAAGAATAATAAGTATATACCCTTTAGTGTCAATACATTTCAAAAAAATTATCCCCACCACACACAAAAAGAATCTTTTTAGCGTTTCTTGTAAGTATCTCCGCTGTTTATTATTTTAGACGCGGAATCCATTGACCATCTGAAAACTAAATCTAATATCTCATGAAACAAAAGCTACACTCTTTTGTGTGGAAGTGCTTGTTAGCAGCGCTTCTTATCCTATCCGCTCATTTGCCTTCGTACAGCCAGTACTCAGAAAGTACTTCTTTTTTTGAAGCTGGCATTACAGCCGGTCCATCAAATTTCCTCGGCGACTTGGGAGGTCATTATGGAAAAGGAACAACTTTCCTAAAAGACAATAATATAGAGATGACCAAATTCATGTTTGGTGCATACCTATCTTATCATCCAAGTGAATGGCTCGGATTTCGCCTGGCAGGTAATATTGGGAGTATTGAAGGAGACGATGCCATTATAAAAGGAAAAGGAGGTTTGGAAGAAGCGAGAAGAAGAAGAAACTCCAACTTCAAATCAAAGATTCAGGAAGTTTTCCTGGTAGCTGAAATATATCCCACTGTATTTTTTGAGTATGAACCCAGTGATATCTTTCACAAGATTCGCCCTTATGGTGTAATTGGTGTAGGCGCCTTTCATTTTAATCCGTTAGGCACCGATCCGGCGAATGGTAATTGGGTTGGTTTAAAAGCGCTTCATACCGAAGGACAAGGATTTCCAGAATATCCCGACAGGAAAGAATATAAACTTACACAAATAAATATTCCAATGGGCGTAGGGGTGAAATATTTTGCCAGTGAAACTGTAAGCCTGAGCCTGGAAATAATACACCGGAAAACATTTACCGATTATATTGATGATGTAAGCACCGATTATATTGATCCTACATTATTCTACAATCGCCTGCCATTAGCGCAAGCCCAGGTAGCTGAACGTGTAGCGAATAAAAGCATTGCAGGAAATGCGAGCGGAGGTTTTGGGCCTGGCCAGCAAAGAGGAACACGCACAAATAATGATGGATACTTTTCCGTAGGATTTAAATTAGGTTTCCGGTTGACCAACGAAAAGCGTTGGAGAAACAGTACCCGTTGCCCTGT
The DNA here is from genome assembly GCA_031360425.1 of Chitinophagaceae bacterium. GTDB lineage: Bacteria > Bacteroidota > Bacteroidia > Chitinophagales > Chitinophagaceae > Endoryza. The sequence continues at coordinate 103,440 of JANMBO010000095.1, forward strand.
TCGTTTCTGACAAGTACGGAAGAGCTGAAAGATATTTTTTAATCCGTACCCTTTGAAACTAACAGACCGATAACCCAAAGGCATCGCTATGAAAACAATGGTACCCGTAAGAAAACATCCTGGCCTTACTATGCCCGCACTGGCAACTGTAAGCCTGCTGCTGGCAGTATTAACCTGCTCAGCTTCCAACAGTGGATTCCCTTCCGGTAATACATCTGCATTCAGAGATACCATCCTGGTTCAAAAGAACCAAATCAGTAAAAAAATTAAAATAAAATTGTATCCCAATGCCAGTCACCAGGTACTATTCTTCAGTGCCTCGGGGGAAGCAGGCAGAGTATTTCAACTATTTCTCTTTGATATCGATGGAAAACTGGTAAAGCAGGTAAACATCCGTAATAAACAAACAACAGTACTTAACCGAATTGAAAAAGGAAACTACCTGTTCGAAGTATTTAGTGATGACGAACGGATTGAGAACGGACAAGTAATTGTGAAATAACTGTTGTATTAATAAGTTCTTTGCATTCTTAAATGATAGCCAATAAGCAGCAGGGAAATTAGTAGAATCTGATATCCGGTTGAGTCAAAGACCTGATCCGTTCCCTATTATTTCAAAGTACCCAAAAAAGATTTTATTGATCACTCCCTGCGCTTGCTTATTGGAGTACACGTTTTTCTGGTAATTCCAGTATCCTCAGTAGCCAACGATGAATAATTGTTGGCTATTTGTTTTTTTAGCCACGAATTCACACTAATAAGAACGAATGCGGGCGAACGAGGAAGGGGGAAAAATAATCTTGATACGCGATGCGGGATAGCCTCCAATATTCAAACAATCCTTTTAAAATGGATGTCCAGCTACCCTCACTATTCAATCTACTGGGCCATTTCTAAGTTTCTTTGTTTTAGAATCAATTTTAAGAATTCTATTTAAGAAATAATTCCGCTACTTCTTTCCAATTATTCAGCCGGTGATAGGCCGTTTCATTAATATTATGGGCCGAGGTAAATAAATACTTGTTACCCTCAAAATGGACAAGATTTCTTGCATGATCATCGATCATATGATCGCCCTTCACCAATTTCTTATCTCCGCACAATACAATCTGCTTCCAGGTTAAAAAAGGAAAATACTCCTGCAACCATTCCACCTTATCCTTTAATGAATTGGGAAATTCAATAGCGGCAGATACAATGAATAACTCATAGCGCTGGTTTATTTCTTTCAATATTTCCTGGCAATTTTCTATCACTGGTAGGTGCCGGAAAAAACCAGGAGATAACAAACGCTGCCAGCATTCCTCCTGGTGTTGCTCCGGAAAACCTTTTATCCAGCCGGTTCCCAGCATTTTCTCATAATTAACCGGCAGGTGATATGTATTCGTATACCAATCGATCATGGCACCCATGGGGTCAGCCATCACTTCGTCCATATCTACTATAATTCGTTCCATTGTAAATAGTCAATAGTGAATAGTTAATTAGTCAACTTATTGTCAGGTGGCGGGGTTGTAATTTATTAATCGTGAGGGGTGAGTTCTGAAACCACTCTACCCCAGGGAATACTTTATAATAATTAAAGAATCACCCACGAAACAGTATTTGCAGCTCACAATTTCAACTCTTGTTTTAGAAACCGGGCGGTGTGACTTTCTTTTATTTTTACCAATTCTTCCGGCGTTCCCTCAAATAATATTTTACCTCCCCCGTCACCCCCTTCGGGTCCCAGGTCAATAACATGATCTGCTACCTTAATAACATCCATATTATGTTCGATAACCAAAACGGTATTTCCACGATCCGTTAACTTATTTAATACGTCGAGCAAATGCTGAATATCCTCAAAATGCAAACCGGTTGTAGGCTCATCCAGTATATAAAATGTTTTTCCCGTATCTCTTTTTGATAGTTCGGTGGCAAGCTTTACCCGCTGTGCTTCTCCCCCGCTCAGTGTTACCGCATTTTGCCCCAGCGTTATATACCCCAGTCCCACTTCCTCCAATACTTTTATTTTACGATAAATATAGGGTACGTTCTGAAAAAAATCTACCGCTTCCTCCACGGTCATATCCAGCACATCGCTGATTGATTTTCCTTTATACCGTATCTCCAGCGTTTCGCGATTATACCTTTTCCCCTGGCATTTCTCACAATGCACGAAAACATCGGGCAGAAAGTTCATTTCTATTACCCGCATACCACCGCCTTCACATACATCGCAACGACCGCTTTTCACATTAAAAGAAAAACGGCCCGCATTATACCCGCGGATCTTCGCTTCCGGCACAGAAGCAAACAAGGTTCGTATATCGGTAAAGAAACCACAATAAGTAGCGGGGTTGCTGCGGGGGGTTCGGCCAATCGGCGATTGGTCAATTTCTATTACTTTATCAATATGCTCTAACCCTTTTATGCTTTTATATTCCAATGGCGTCATGCGCGAACCAAAAGCATGTTTGGAAAGAATGGGATATAAGGTTTCATTGATCAATGTTGATTTACCGCTTCCGCTTACACCGGTTACAACGATAAACTTTCCTAATGGAAACCTGGCATCGGCATTACGGAGGTTATTTCCTTTTGCCCCTTTCAATTCCAGCCATTTGCCATTTCCTTTTCTTCTTTCGGCTGGCACAGGTATAGAATGACGACCATTCAAATATCCGGAAGTTAGCGTGTCTAATTTCAATAATTGCTTGGGTTCGCCCTGTGCTACAATTTTCCCTCCGTGGTATCCGGCTTTGGGGCCAATATCAATCAGGTAATCAGCTGCCATCATAATATCCTTATCATGTTCAACCACCAGCACGCTATTACCAATATCGCGCAGATTCTTGAGCGCATCAATCAACCGATGGTTATCGCGCTGATGTAATCCAACGCTTGGTTCATCCAATATATACGTGATACCCTGTAGCTGAGATCCAATTTGAGTGGCTAACCGAATACGCTGACTTTCGCCACCACTCAATGACTTAGACGGCCGGTTTATGGTAAGATAAGTTAATCCAACATCCAATAAAAACTGTAACCGGTCGCGGATCTCTTTCAGTACATCTTTGGCAATTGTTTTTTGTTTATTGCTAATGCGTAATTCAATGCCATCCATCCATGCAGCCAGGTTATCCAGATTCATATTGCTGAGTTCCGCAATATTCCTGTCGTTTACTTTAAACCATAAACTTTCCTTTTTCAACCGGGCCCCCCCGCAGCTATCGCAGGGTTTCAATTGCATAAACCCTTCTGCCCAATCGCGCAATCCTTCGCTATATCCATTATAAAACCAGCGCTTGAGCATATTAATAATACCTTCATAAGGCCCCTGCGGATCAAACTTCATATTCTCAAAATCCTCTTCTAACTCCGTTCCCTCTTCATTTCCATATAAAATTATATTCAGTGATTTGGCAGGAATATCTTTAACCGGTACCGTCAAAGAAATTTTATTTTTCTTCGCCAGTTCCTGCACCTGCTTGTATACATAGGCTTCCCTTTCTTCCCCCAATGGGGCTATTCCTCCTTCGCTGATACTTATCGAAGCATCAGGAATTACAGACTCCATACTAATCTGGAACATAGTGCCCAATCCCTTGCATGCAGGGCAGGCGCCATAGGGTGAATTAAATGAAAAGGCGTTGGGAGAAGGCTCTTCATAACTAATGCCGGTATCTTCACACATTAAATGTTTAGAATACGAAGCCCCGGCCCCCTCTAAATCTCCTCCAGAGGGAGAAACTTTCTTAGCATTCCGGGAATTTTCCTTTTCAACGCTAACAAACATAAGGTCCTTTCCAATCTTCAACGCCTGTTGTACACTCTGGCTAATCCGTACTTTGAAGTCGTCACTTACGGTTAACCGGTCAATCACCACTTCTATATCGTGAATCTTATACCGGTCTACCTGCATTTTGGCAACAATGTCTTTGATTTCGCCATCCACCCTCACTTTTAAATATCCCTTCTTTCGTATTTCTTCAAACAATTCGCGGTAATGTCCTTTTCTTCCGCGGACCAGCGGTGCCAACAGCGTTACTTTTTTGTCTTCAAACCGTTTGAAAATATTTTCGACAATTTCTTCCTCGCTCCATTTCACCATTTTCTTCCCCGTATTGTAACTATAGGCATCTCCAATGCGGGCAAACAGCAATCGCATAAAGTCATAGATCTCCGTTATGGTTCCTACCGTTGACCGGGGATTTTTATTAGTAGTTTTTTGTTCAATTGAAATAACGGGAGAGAGTCCCGTGATCTTATCAACATCGGGTCTTTCCATATCTCCAATAAATTGCCGCGCGTAAGCACTAAAACTCTCCATATACCGTCGCTGCCCTTCGGCATATATAGTATCAAAAGCTAGGGAAGATTTTCCACTTCCACTTATGCCGGTAATGACTACTAATTTATTCTTTGGGATGGAAATGTCAATATTCTTGAGATTGTGTACCCGGGCACCAAACACTTCAATGGAATCATGCACCATGTTTTCCGACTGTTGCAGTAAATCAGTTCCATTATTATCGGTCAATGTTTGTTTGCTTTTTGTCATACCAATTGGGGGAACTCCAAATGTAAGAACAAAGCTGCTACGCTTTGGTTCTGTGGATTACTTTCTGCGAAAATCCTTATTAAAAAATAATCAGGCTGAATTTCTTCCGGCATTTATGATTCCGAATGATGACCGGATAATGAGTTTTTCAAAGATTTCCTTTTCCGCAGCCGGCGCCATCAGCTCCTCCAATTTGCGGATGCGGCTCATGGAATATTGTTGTATGGTGGTTAAAGGAAGTACAATCTTTTCGCGCATTTGTATCGATAATTGTTCTACCGGGTAGCCAGCCATCAATTCATTTTTTCCCGATAATTGAAAAATATATCGCTGTGTTAGTTCAAACTCCTGGTAAATGCTGTTCCAAATTTGACCATGCCTGGGATCATCGGCCAGGTAAGCGGTAAGGGGGAAAAAACATTTCTTCATCGCCATTTCACAATTATCCATTAGGGTTTTAAAGAACAGTGATTGCAGGTATAGTTTTTTTACAGCGGGTAACTTTCCTTTTTGATCTAATTGTTTGAGCGCGGTCCCAACGCCATAATAACCGGTTACGTTTTGTTTAATCTGACTCCATGCGCCTACAAAAGGGATGGCACGCAGATCTTTTAGTGATAATCGGGTGGCCCCCCCACGTTTTGCAGGCCGGCTTCCAATATTGGTTTCGCTGTAAAATCTCAACGGACTTACCTGCGATAAATAATCCAAAAAGGCGTCATCGTTTTTCAGCGACTGGTAAGCCACAAAACTTTCAGTAGCCAATTCTTTCAATATGGATTCTTCATCGGTACCTAGTGTTCTTTCCTGTTCCGAAAATAATTCATTACCAATACCCGCATTCAGCAACTGCTCTATGTTGTATTGCGCCGAATCAATGGTTCCAAAATTCGAACTCACCGTTTGCCCCTGAACAGTTAATTGAATTTCCTTATTAGCAATATTCTTTCCCATGGATGCGTAAAACTTATGCGTTTTACCCCCGCCTCTTGCAGGCGGACCCCCGCGACCATCAAAGAATACGACATCAACAGCAAATTGGGAAGATATGGATGTTAGCTCCTCCTTCGCTTTATAAATACTCCAATTAGCCATCAGGTACCCGCCATCTTTGGTCCCGTCTGAAAAACCCAGCATGATGGTTTGCTTATTGCCTAATTTTTTCAGATGCTGCCGGTACACATCATTTTCGTACAATTCCTTCATAATGGCGCCCGCCATTTTCAGATCTTCAATAGTCTCGAACAAAGGAACGATATCAATATTCAATTCTTCTTTCTGCCATCCGCTCAGCATAAACAGTCCAAATACTTCCAGTACATTCAATGCACTGTTGCATTGGCTGATGATATATCTCTTACAACCCGCAACTCCATTGTACCGCTGTATTTCTTTTATGGCTTTAATGGTTTGTAAAGTATCTTTTACCAGGCCTTCTTCAAAAACATGACTTCCTACATCGCTTTTTACGGAACAAAGCATTTGCATTTTTTCGTCCACGGGCATCGAAGCATAACCCGGTGGAATTACTCCTGTTTTTTCGGCTATTGCTTCCAGTACTACATTGTGTACAGAACTTTCCTGGCGTATATCGAGTGAGGCGAAATGTAATCCAAAGATTTCTACCTTATTGATGAGGCTATCCACCAGGTGAAGAAACAACCCATTGTGCTGGTAAATTAATATATCGCGGATATTTATTAGTGCCTTTAATATTTCCTGCTTACTGATTTCGGTACGATGGCCCGGTATAAAAATGTTATTATACAGTTGTTTTTCCAGGGAAGCCAGTATAGTATCTACCCCTTTAAATGTAAGGCGGCGTTTCAACCGGCGCACATCGAGATAATAGCATTTAATGATACTACCGCGCAATCCATCGGCTACCTGCAACGTAGTGTCAGCGGTTACAAAAGGATTTCCATCCCGATCGCCGCCCGGCCAAAACCCCATATTCACTATCGGGTTATTGGGATTTAATACATCGGGAAACTGGTTTTTAAAAAAAGAAATTATGCGACCCGCTGCCGCGTAAAATACATTTTCAAGGTACCAGATCAAACTTACCGCTTCATCATAGGGGGTGGGTTTTTTCTTATTGAGAAAAGGAGTTTTACCCAGTTGTTGCAGGTATACATTAATCTGGCTGGTATTGTTTTCGGATAATGCCCTGGAAAGGTCATTTATAATACCTAATACTGGTCCGGGATAAAATTGGGTTGGATGCGCGGTCAGCACCATGCGAACCGAAAAATCTTTGAGCTTTTCAGATAATTCATGCTGCGTTCCCGATTGAATGATTTCGGATTCCAGGTGTTTCAACGTTCCAATACCTCCCATATCATTTACTTCCCGGAAAGCGGCGTCTTCCAGTGCATCAAACAAAACTACCTGCCGCTCCACATATTGCACAAAACGAAAAAGCAGGTCCAGCTTATCCTGGTCCTTTGTATAAGATGTATGTTTTTCAAAAAACTCTTCCAGGATCTGAACCGGGCTTAGTTTACGCTTATAACCTTCTTCACAATTATTCAATAACATCGATAGAAGAATACCCGTCTTTTCAATGCGATGAAAAGGAAGGGAAGTAAACAGGCTGTTATATAGCTGGAATTTAATGGCTACAAAGTTCCGGAACTGCTGCACACCCCTTGTTGACTGATGATCCATGATAAATTAAATTATTAGCTGCTATTCTCCATCTATTGCAAGCAGTAAAAGGGAATGAAATTACGATGAAAAAATGAAAGAACCACGGCTGGACGGCACCAGCTAACTCTATAAGTCAAATAGAATGATATTTTAGCCCGGAAACTTCATTTTTTCAAACACTAACACTTGTTATATGAATAGGGCATTTTACCTTAGCGATTCACAATTTATGATCAATAATAGCACATACCAATTCTTCGATCACCCGGTAGCCGTCTCCCCTGCTATTATTACTACTATTATTACCACAACAACCCGTTAAGGGTTGTATAATTTCATATTATCATTGGGCAGTTGCTACAAAACCGGAATACGGTTATTTTCTCAATTATCATTTTTTCATTCTAATATAATAATGTCATGCAGGTCTTGAAATTCGGAGGCACATCGGTAGCCAATGCAGAAAATATAAATAAAGTAGTAGCTATTGTTCAACAGGCTTTGCAAAAAGACCGCACCCTGGTAGTAGTATCGGCATTGGGTGGAATTACGGATACCTTACTGGCGGCGGCCGTATTGGCAGCAGCAGGAGATGAAACATATAAAGACAAATTACTGGTTATTGAACAACGTCATCTGGAAGCAGTAAAATCGTTGATGCCGGTAACGCAACAAAGCAGTCTACTCAGTATGGTAAAAAAACACTGCAACGAAATAGAAGATATCTGTAATGGAATATTCCTGCTCCGTGAATTATCGGCTCAAACCAGGGATCGTATCATGAGTTATGGAGAATTACTTTCTTCTCAAATAATAACTCATCGTTTTAAGATACTGGGATCTGATGCGGAATGGAAAGATTCCCGCGAATTGATTCGCACCGATTCTAACTTTGGCAATGCAGCCGTTGATTTTGCGACCACCAATAAAAATATACAACAGTATATTGCATCAACCGGTAAACAACTTTATGTATTGCCGGGCTTTGTATCGGCCAACAAAAAAAATGTAACCACTACACTGGGACGTGGTGGTTCCGATTATACCGCGGCTATCCTGGGGGCAGCCGTTGATGCCATCGCAGTTGAAATCTGGACCGACGTAAGCGGTATGATGACCGCCGATCCGCGCCTGGTGGCCAACGCAAAAATCATCCCTGATATCTCTTACCAGGAAGCTATGGAGCTGAGCCACTTTGGCGCCAAAGTAATTTACCCGCCAACCATTCAACCGGTAATGAAAAAAAGTATACCGGTATGGATCAAGAATACTTTTGCACCCAAAGATTACGGAACCTTGATTGAAAAAGACGCCAAAATAAACGGAGGCAGTGTGCGGGGAATATCCAGCATGAACAAAATGGCGCTGCTTAGTCTGGAGGGAAGCGGCATGGTGGGTATTCCAGGTTTCTCTAAACGATTATTTGAAGCATTAGCCAACGAAAACATAAATGTTATTCTTATTACCCAAAGTTCTTCGGAACATTCCATTTGTGTGGCGGTAGATGAAGCCAATGCGACCCATGCGAAACAGGCCGTAGACAAGGCTTTTGCTTACGAAATTGAAACAGGCAAAGTAGATCCGCTAAGTATTGAATCCGAGCAATCAATATTGGCACTTGTAGGGGATAATATGAAAAGCCATCCGGGTATTGCCGGAAAAATGTTTAATGTACTCGGGAAGAATGGAGTGAACATCCGCGCCATAGCCCAGGGTTCATCTGAAAGAAATATTTCCGCGGTCATTGCCACCCATGATGTACAAAAAGCTATTAATGTGCTGCATGAAGCTTTTTTTGAAACCTCCTACAAACAGGTAAACTTATTCATAACAGGTGTTGGAAATGTAGGCAGTAAATTATTAGCGCAATTACAGCAGCAAAAAAGGTATCTGCAGCAGCATCTGAAATTACAATTGAATGTAGCGGGTATTGCCAATAGCAAAAAAATGCTGTTCATTGATGAAGGTATTAACCTAACTAACTGGAAAGAACAGTTACAAAAGGGATCGCCCATGAACCTCCAGCAATATGTGGATGCAGTTAAAAATAAAAATCTACGCAATTCGGTTTTTGTAGATGTTACTGCTAATAACGAAGTAGCGAACATGTATGAGCAGTTACTCACAAAAAGCATATCAGTTGTAGCCTGCAATAAAATAGCGGCCTCTTCATCCTACGCTAATTACAAAAAACTGAAAGATCTTGCCAACGAATTCAATTGCCTGTTCCTATTTGAAACCAATGTAGGAGCTGGTTTACCGGTTATTGGCACGCTCAATGATTTATTACGAACAGGTGATAAAGTAAATCGCATTGAAGCCGTTTTAAGTGGTACCCTCAATTTTGTATTCAATAATTATAATGGAGGGCGTAGTTTTTCGGAGGTGGTAAAACAGGCGCAGGACGAGGGGTATACCGAACCTGATCCAAGGCTCGACCTGAGCGGGACAGATGTAATGAGGAAAATTATGATTCTCGCGAGAGAAACCGGGGAAAAAATAGAGATGGAAGAAATAAGTAATAATTCATTTCTTCCCGAATCATGTGTAAAAGGAAGTGTAGAAGATTTTTACCAGGCCATGGATAAGGAAGAGACCCATTTCAAATCTATTTATCAAAAAGCAGCCGCAGAAGGAAAAAAATTAAAATTTGTTGCCTCTTACCAACGGGCTGCTTCAGGAGAAGGGGGAAAAGCATCGGTAGGATTGCAACATATCGATCCGCAGCATAACTTGTATCATTTATATGGAAAGGATAATGTGGTATTGTTCTATACCGATCGATATCCCGAACAGCCCCTCGTTGTAAAAGGCGCAGGTGCCGGTGCAGAAGTAACGGCGAGCGGGGTATTTGCAGATATAATGAGAACAGCGAACTCGTAGCGTGAATGGTCAATAGTGAATGGGTAATAAGTCTCTGTACTATAAACATATGCTTCAAATGAAGGAACTTTTTCACTATTCGCCTTTGACTATTGAATAAAAACGTTTTGATGAAAAAAGTAACAGTAACCTGTCCGGCAACCATAGCGAATCTCGTTTGCGGCTTCGATGTTTTGGGGATGTGTTTGAATGATCCTGCTGATACCATGGAAGTAATTTTGTTGGAAGAAAATATTATTAAAATACAGAGTGCCGATGGCTATCCCCTGCCGGAAGATCCTATGCTAAATACAGCCGGAGCTCCATTGGTTGAAATGATGAAAGAGCTGGAAGGAACTATCGGTTTTGAAGTTCTTATTCACAAACATATTAAACCGGGAAGTGGATTAGGTTCCAGTGCCGCGAGTGCGGCAGGGGCCGTGGTAGCCGCTAACGAATTATTGAACAATCGTTTTTCTAAAGAAGATTTATTGCGCTTCGCGATGTTTGGTGAAAAAGTAGCGAGTGGGGTAAAGCATGCTGATAACGTAGCTCCCTGTATTTACGGAGGAATAACACTTATCCGTTCCATTCATCCGCTTGACGTAGTGGCCTTAAATGATCCACCGCTTTTTGTAACGGTGGTACATCCCCAGATAGAAGTAAAAACCTCCGATGCCCGCCAGATTCTTCGCAAAGAAGTACAATTAAAAGACGCGATAAAACAATGGGGTAATATTGCCGGATTGGTAGCCGGATTTATGAAAAATGATTATGCTCTAATTGGTCGCTCGCTGGAAGACGTGATTATTGAACCGGTTCGGAGTATGCTTATACCCGGCTTCCAGGAGGTAAAAAAGCGTTGTAAAGAGGCAGGTGCCCTTGGAGGTGGTATTTCCGGAAGCGGCCCTTCCATTTTCATGCTTAATAAAGAAGAGGGCATTGCCCGGGAAACAGAAAAAATTATGCAGGATGTGTTTACGCAAGTAGGAATTGAATTCAGAACGTATGTAACAACTGTAAATAGGGACGGAGTGAAGGTGATAAATACAGAATAGAAAATATAGAATGTAGAATACTGAATAAAAAATACAGAGTATAGAATACACCATATGAACTACTATAGCCTCAATAAAAAATCACCTACTGTCAACTTCAAAGAAGCAACCATTAAAGGACTTGCTCCCGATAAAGGATTGTATTTTCCGGAGCAAATTCCTATCATCGACAAAGAACTGCTTCACAATTTTGAAAGTTTTTCAAACGAAGAAATTGCTTTTCGGGTCATACGCCCTTATGTAGGTAATACGATTGAGGAAGATACTTTATATCGTATTGTTAAAGAAACGGTGAATTTCCCTATTCCATTGGTGCCGGTAACCGAGCGCATATCTTCATTGGAACTCTTTCACGGACCAACCCTGGCATTTAAAGATGTGGGTGCCCGGTTTATGAGCCGCTGTCTTGGGCAATTTGTTCAGCAACAGGATAAAAAAGTAACCGTACTGGTAGCTACTTCGGGGGACACGGGTGGAGCCGTAGCCAATGGATTTTATGAGGTAGCTGGCGTCGAAGTTGTTATTCTTTATCCTTCCGGCAAAGTAAGCAGTGTACAGGAAAAACAACTGACCACGCTGGGAAAAAATATTCATGCACTCGAAGTTGCGGGAAGCTTCGACGATTGTCAGAAATTAGTGAAACAGGCTTTTGCTGATAAGGAATTAAATAAAAAATTATTTCTAACCTCTGCCAATTCAATAAATGTAGCCCGCTGGTTGCCACAGCAGTTTTATTATTTTTTTGCTTACAAGCAATGGAAAGAAAAAGATCAGCCCCCGGTTATAAGTGTACCGAGTGGTAATTTCGGAAACATTTGCGCAGGCATCCTCGCGCATATATCCGGATTACCTGTCAGCCATTTTATAGCGGCCTGCAATGCCAATGATACGGTGCCCCGTTATCTTAAGACTGCTACCTTTCAACCAAACCCGGCAATTGCCACCTTATCCAATGCGATGGATGTGGCCGACCCTAGTAATTTTGTACGCATCCTCGAGTTATTTCACCAGCAGTTTAGTGATTTAAAAAACAAACTCAGCAGTTGCAGCATAAGTGATGAAGAAACAGTGGATACCATCAGAGACGTTTTTGAAAACGAAAACTACCTCCCTGATCCGCATGGGGCGGTGGCCTACCTGGCATTGCAACGTTATTTAAAAGAACATCCCGGTGCCAAAGGTATTTTCCTGGAAACGGCTCACCCGGTAAAGTTTCCGGATGCTATCGTGTTGGCAACTAAACTGCAGGTACCCATTCCTGAATATCTAAAACCTCTATTATTACAGGAAAAGAAAAGTAATTTTATTAGTCCTTCTTACCAGGATATGATCGATTTCCTGAAAAAATTATAAAGGGTCTAATTGACAGGAAGATATTTTATTACTAAAATAAACTCCTATTCCATTTAATTATCAATAAAATCTACACCAATCCCGCCAATTCCAGGCTTTTCTTTTTTAATTTCCGGACCTCCACATCTTCTATTATGGTTTCGGGGGTAAGTATTAATGAGGTGTTATTCTCTCTCCACCAATTATCCTTTTTCAACTCCGCGAAATGAATGACTCCAATAAGGTATTTCCGGTCATTATCAGCGTGCCATTCTTCAATCCATTCAAAACGCTCTTTGGGCACATATTTAAGATCATCGAAACTAACATACGCTTTAATGTAATAGTCGCTTGTTAATTCATGTGGCTTGTGGTGATATAATTTTTTGTATTCGTAATGATAATCGTATCGCAACGCAGAAATATCACTCAATACAGCAGAAGCCGTAGGAAAACTTCCTGCTCCTTTGCCGTAAAAAAATTGTTTATCGGCAAAACCGCTCTCAATAACCACGCCATTGTATTCGTTTTTCACAAATGATAAGGGTTCATTCAATTTTACAAATTGAGGCAGCACAAAGGCCGCTACTTTCCCGCTCCTCAGCTTTTTTGCCTGTGCCACTAATTTAATATCATAATTTTTCTCCCTGGCCACCGCCGCGTCGCTGCCCAGTACGCTTTGAATACCGGTAAACAATATATTCTGGGGATGCGTTACTATCCCATACGCATGATTCAAAAGTAAAGTCCATTTATTTACCGCATCGTATCCTTCTATATCCAGCGTAGGATCCGCTTCCGCAAATCCCCGTTGCTGGGCCAATAGTAATGCTGCTTTAAAATCGAGCTTTTCTTCAAACATCTTTGTAAGAATGAAGTTGGTAGAACCGTTCACGATAGCTCGAATAGAATGCAGCAAATCGTTATCATAATATTCTTCGAGGTTACGGATAACGGGGATGGAAGCACAAGCCGCCGCTTCATATAAAACAGACAAGCCGGTATCCTTTTGCAGTTTCAGTAATTGTGGCAAATGCTCCGCCAGCATTTTCTTACTGGCGCTTACTACCTGTTTTCCATTTCTTAAGGCAGTAGACACAATATCAAAGGCGGGTTCACTCTCATTAATTACTTCTACAATTACATTAATCTCCGGATCATTCAGCAGTATATTTTTATCCGTAGTAAATAATTCATCCGGAGCGTTTCTTTTTTTACCGGGATTTTTAATACATACTTTTTTAATACTTGCTTCCAATGACGGTGTTTGCTGCAATATCTTGTAGAGCCCCTCTCCCACTACCCCAAATCCAAATAAGCCAATAGTCAATTGTTTGTGTGTTTCCATTTTATTCGTTCACTATTTTAAGATGATGAGATGATTTATCCTCAATAAATTTTCTTAACGCCGTTTCAATTTTATCATATTCCAGCAAAAAACCATCGTGTCCAAAGTCACTGGCAATGCTCAGCAGTTCTGCACTCCGGATATGTTTTTTTAAATACGCCTGTTCGCCAATCGGGTACAATACATCGGACTCAATTCCAATCACCAGGGCTTTGGCAGTAATCCGGTTTAGTGCTTTCTCTACACTTTCTCTATTGCGTCCCACATCGTGGCTGTCCATGCTCTGAGTAAGGCGGTAATAACATACAGCATTAAACCGGTTCACCAGTTTCAATCCCTGGTAACGCTGATAATTATCAGCTGCATAATTAACCTCAGTTCCCAACGGAACAAAAGCTTTATCACGTGGTTGGGTAATGGCATACCCATTGTAATGCCGGTAAGATAATAAGGCAATAGAACGGGCTGTTGCCAATCCTTTTTGCCCGGCTTCAGAATTTCGGTTCAACCAGGTGCTGTCCGCTTCTATAGCCATCCGTTGCGAGGCGTTGAACGCAATGCCCCAAGGAGATAATACAGCGCTCGTGGCAATCGGAACGATGTAATCAAAAAAATCCGGTTCTTCAATAGCCCATTCCAATAACTGCATACCACCGGTACTGCCGCCGAGTGCAATAAATATCTTATTCAATCCCAGGTAATCTTTCAGGTGCTGATACGTACGAATAATATCAAGCATACTGAACACCGGAAAATCGTGATAATAGGGTTCGTTGGTAGTTGGATTCACGCTCACGGGAGAAACGCTTCCATACGGGCTGCCCGGCTTATTAACGCAAATGATAAAATACCTGGCCGGGTCAAAAAATCTTCCTTCCCCCACGAGGCCCGGCCACCATTCTACCGGATTACTATTGGCCGTTAAGGCATGAAAAACCCAGATAACATTATCCTTTCTTGCATTCAGCTTTCCATGCGTGGTATAAGCAAGGTGAAACTGAGGAAGCGTAATGCCACTTTCTAAGGTAAATGGTTTGTTATAGATAAAATTCTGGGTGGACATTTATATTTGAATGCAGGTCAGAAAGACGGAAAGTCAGGAAGTCCGCAGGAACCATTTAATATCACGGAAATTCTTTTAAATTTTCGGATATCCGGACTTTCTGACTTTCAATTATTAATTAACTAACCAATTCTTTCGAAAACACTTTTGCAAACGCTTGTTCAAAATCAGCTTTAATATCATCAATATGTTCAATACCGGCGCTGATCCGAATTAGGTTTGATAATACACCGGCGGCTTCTCTTTCCTTTTCACCTAACTGCTGATGCGTGGTAGAAGCCGGGTGAATAGCCAGTGTTTTTACATCGCCAACATTGGCTACGTGGCTGATTAGTTTTAATGAATCGATGAATTTTTTTCCATTTTCAATTCCTCCCTTAATACCAAACTGTAATACGCCGCCAAATCCATTGGTTAAATATTTTTTTGCCAGTTCATGATAAGGGCTACTGGCTAATCCAGGGTACCATACAAATTCTACCTGCGGATGTGATTCTAACCATTGCGATAAATCCAGCGCATTTTGAACCTGGCGCTCTACGCGCAGGCTCAACGTTTCCAATCCCTGCAGGTTGAGAAATGAATTGAAAGGAGATTGACTCGATCCAAAATCACGCAATCCTTCCACCCGGGCCCGGATGATAAATGCAATATTGGGCAGCCCTAGTGGATTATTGGTGCCAAACACTTCCCAGAATTTTAATCCGTGATAGCCCTCACTGGGTTCAGTAAACTGCGGAAATTTTCCGTTTCCCCAATTATAATTGCCCCCATCAACAATAACACCTCCTATCGTGGTACCATGTCCGTTAATCCATTTGGTAGTAGAATTCACAACCACGTTGGCGCCCCATTCTAACGGTTTAAATAAATAACCTCCCGCTCCAAAAGTATTATCAACAATGAGGGGAAGATCATACTCTTTAGCCAGTGCTACAAATTTCTCAAAGTCGGGAATATTCAAACGGGGGTTTCCGATTGTCTCCAGGTAAATAGCTTTGGTATTTTTATCAATATGCGGAACGAAGTTCTCTACGTTATCGCCATCTGCGAACCGAACATCAATCCCCAAACGCTTAAAAGCAACTTTAAACTGGTTATGCGTTCCTCCGTATAAATAAGAAGTACTGATGAAATTATCCCCCACCTGCAGAATATTATTTAATGCAAGAAACTGCGCGGCTTGTCCCGAACCGGTAGCCAGGGCGGCCACTCCTCCTTCCAATGCCGCAATACGTTGCTCAAATACATCGGAAGTAGGATTCATAATACGGGTATAGATATTACCAAATTGCTTTAAGCCAAACAGGTTGGCAGCGTGATCTGTATTATCAAAACCATAAGAAGAGGTTTGATAAATTGGAACAGCTCTAGATTTGGTAGTAGGATCAATTTGTTGTCCTGCATGAAGCTGCAGCGTTTCGAAACGATAATTGCTCATAATGCCTGGTTTAATTGATGAAGGATGAAGTTTACAACGATTAAAAATGAACGGATCTGAAATAGCTATTGTTAGCCCAATGATACGGTATGAATAAAAGGTATGCCTTACGGCATACAGCAACAGCAGCAAAAGCACGGCATAGATTCAATACCGAAGGAAAACGTATGGTTAGAAGTATTGTCCATTTTTTGTTTAAGTACCCTATAAAGGTAATAGAGAATCTTAGAAACCGCCAAATACAATTGGTAAAATTTTCGGTAAGTGGCGGAAATACTTCTTGCCAGCCGGTAAATACTTCCGGTTTCCTGATTGATGTTTGCATGTTAAACAGTTTTACTCCTGTACGATGACAGGAAAATGACAAATAGATAAAACAATTATTTTATAACACACTTATAAGAAATTCTTACCGGCAGGGTTTTTTGCATGTAACAAATTCCATGGGAAATGACGAGCCACTCAATTGAGCGGTTGTCGGCACCAAAAAAAAAGCTCCTCCGATAAGTCATCGGAAGAGCTTTTTTGATATATATAAGGTAGAGTAATAAAGCTGATCGTCTGACTTATCTTCCCCCGGTATTACTACCAGGTTTGGAATTGGCACCTTGCCGGGCATGCATAAATGCAGTACGCCAGCAGGTTGTCAAGGCTTCATCGGGCCATTCCCTCAGCCTTTCTTGATAAGTGAATACAAAGAACTGGAACGAAGATATAAACACCGAAGGAAGAATTCAAAAAAATATTTTTATTAGGCTCGCTTAAGGAAATAACAATTGTTAGTTATCTTTCTTTACAGCCATTTCTCCTTCAACCGAAATACCAATTGGTTAATGAATTGCATTTAGCCGCTCATCTTCCCTTGTTAATTTTTTTTGAACAATACAGTGTTTTTGCCGGAATTGAGTATATTTGTCCACTAAATAAGTAGAGTAATAATTTTCGCTATTATGCTATAACTTACTATATATTGCTGTTGTTGCTGTAGTTGACCCCACTGCTGCAAAAATTTTTATGATACCAGTTTATAAAACTTATGCGACCCGTGATACCTCGAAACGACATACAAAAAATACTTTCCCTTACTTCTTCGACTGATATAGGTGAACAGCTGCGGATGATGACCAACGAATATCCTGGCCAGGTAATTTTTTCCACCAGTTTCAGTTTAGAAGATCAGGTTATCAGCTATTTTATATTTTCCAATAATCTAGACATAGAAATTTTCACCTTGGATACCGGCCGACTTTTCCCGGAAACCTATTCTACCTGGACCCGCACGCTGGAAAAGTATAAGCAACGGATTACTGCTTATTATCCCGATGAAATGGCCTTACAGGAATTCGTAGCTGAAAAAGGACCGAATAGTTTTTATGAATCTGTTGACAACCGCAAACAATGCTGCCATATCCGCAAAGTGGAGCCATTACAGCGTGCATTAAAAGGAAAGAAAATATGGATCACAGGTATCAGAGCTGAACATTCCCCTAACCGGAAAGATATGCCCGCCATAGAGTGGGATGAAATAAACAACATCATAAAATATCATCCGTTGTTACATTGGACTACTAATGCGGTAAAAAAAATTATAGAAGTAAACGAAGTTCCATACAATCCCCTGCACGATAAAGGATTTGTGAGTATTGGGTGCGCACCCTGTACCCGAGCGATCAAACCGGGCGAAGATTTTCGGGCTGGTCGCTGGTGGTGGGAAGATAGCAGTAAGAAAGAATGCGGATTGCATGTACATGTTGAAACCGGAACGATGATTACATAATTTTTTTGTTCATTAACCCACTAATTTAGTAGACTTTTAAATTACAACATATGACTCAATATCACCTGGACTACCTCGAACAACTGGAAGCAGAGAGCATTCATATCTTCCGGGAAATTGCGGCACAGTTTGAGCGGCCAGCCCTGTTGTTCAGTGGTGGTAAGGATTCCATTACATTGGTGCACCTAGCAAAAAAAGCATTTGCCCCGGGAAAAATTCCCTTCCCCTTAGTACACATAGATACCGGTCATAACTTTCCGGAAGCGCTGGCATTCCGCGACTGGCTGACCAATGAAGTGAGCGCTACTTTAATAGTTCGCAAGGTGGAGGATACTATAAAACAAAAAAATCTTACTGAGCAAAAAGGAAAATTTGCAAGCCGTAACTGGCTCCAGACATACACTTTGTTAGACACTATTGAGGAATACCATTTCGACGCTTGTATTGGAGGCGCCCGCCGGGATGAAGAAAAAGCGAGAGCAAAAGAAAGAATATTTTCTGTGCGAGATGAATTCGGACAATGGAACCCTAAACTCCAGCGGCCCGAACTGTGGAATATTTATAATGGCAGGATTCACAAAGGAGAAAATGTGCGCGTTTTCCCTATCAGTAACTGGACCGAATTGGATATTTGGAATTATATCCGTATAGAAGAAATAGACCTTCCATCTATTTATTTTGCTCATGACCGCAACGTAATAGAACATGAAGGCCAGCTCGTGGCCGTTTCAGAATTTGTACAAATTGATGAATCTGATACCATATTGAAAAAACAGGTTCGGTATCGTACCGTCGGCGACATGACCTGTACGGCCGCCGTTGAATCGAATGCCGTTACCCTGGATGAAGTTATCAATGAAATTATTGCTACCAGAATAAGCGAACGTGGCGAAACCAGGATTGATGATAAAGTAACGGAAGCAGCCATGGAAGATAGAAAGAAGAATGGGTATTTTTAAGAGTTTGTAGTATGTGGATTGTAGTTCTTTGGGTTTAACCGCTCCGATTAAAAATAAGTTGATTTTATTCGAAGTTTTTAGAAGTACAATTACCATAAACCACAAACTACAAACTGATATATAAGATATTAACGACAATTAATTAATATGGACATTTTAAGATTTATTACCGCCGGCAGCGTAGACGATGGCAAAAGCACGTTAATAGGCCGTTTGTTATATGATAGCAAAAATATACTGATTGATCAGTTGGAAGCGCTGGAAAAACAAACCAAAAACAAAGAAGCCGGATCTATTGACCTGGCCTTGCTTACTGATGGGTTACGTGCCGAACGTGAACAGGGTATTACTATTGATGTAGCCTATCGCTATTTTACTACCCCCAAAAGAAAATTCATAATTGCCGACGCCCCCGGGCATGTACAATACACCCGCAATATGATTACGGGCGCTTCCAATGCCAGCCTTATTATTATTCTCATTGATGCGAGGTTGGGGGTGATAGAACAAACCCGCCGTCATTCTATCATTGCTTCCTTACTGAAAATTCCACATGTGGTAGTAGCTATCAATAAAATGGACCTGGTAAATTTTTCCCAGGATGTATTCAACAATATCGTAATTGATTATTCAGCCGTGGCAAAGCAATTGGGATTGACAGATATTACCTATATACCAATAAGTGCGTTGCAGGGCGATAATATTGTGGATCGCTCCACGAAAACTCCCTGGTATGAAGGAAAGCCTTTACTGGAATTCCTGGAAGAAATAAAAATTGAAAATGATATTAATTACACCGACGCACGTTTCCAGGTTCAATTTGTCATTCGCCCGCAAACGGAAGCACTGCACGATTATCGGGGTTATGCCGGCAAAATAATCAGTGGTGTTTATAAAAAAGGAGATGCCGTAACCATATTACCAGCAGGTATAGAAACAATAATTTCAAAACTGGAATTGGGGGGCAAAGAAGTGGAAGAAGCCTTCGCTCCGCAGCCGGTGGTCATTCAACTAAAAGATAATATAGATATCAGCCGGGGCGACAGCATAGTAAAAACAACGGATCTACCTAAAACAGGCACTGAACTGGAGGTATTACTGTGCTGGTTAGATGATAAACCACTTCAGGCTGGCAATAGATATTATTTACAGCATAACAGCCGGCTGATTAGAGCGGTAGTTCGTACCATTGATTACAAGCTCGATGTAAATTCATTGCAGCAGCATCCCGTAGAAGGAACAGTACAATTGAACGAGGTAGTAAAAGCAACTATTAAAACCGCCTCCCCATTGGTATATGACCCCTTCGATAAAATTAGTGTAAACGGAAGTGCTGTGTTAATCGATGAAACGAGTAATAGTACAGTAGCAGCATTACTGTTTCAATAAATATCAAGGTAACTCTATAGTAAAAAATGAAAAAAGCAGCAGAGCAAAAAGGAAAAGTGATCCTGGCCGGGGCCGGCCCCGGTGATCCGGAATTGATCACCCGAAAAGCGGCCCGCTACCTGCAATGCGCTGATGTTGTACTAACGGACCGATTGGTAAGTGATGAGATTTTAAAAGAATTGGTTAATCCCTTTGCTAAAGTAATTTATGTAGGCAAACAATGCCGCCGGGGTCACTCTACCCCCCAGGAAACCATCAATGATTTAATGGTGAAATATGCCTCCGTTGGAAATTTAGTGGTGAGGCTAAAAGGAGGAGATGTATCTATCTTTTCTAACATACTAGATGAGTTGGAAACATTGGTTGCTCATAATATTTCTTACGAAATTATACCAGGAGTGACCGCGGCTTTGGGAGCCGCTGCCTATGCGGGTATTCCCTTAACTGCCCGCGGTTATTCAACGGCTGTTCGTTTTCTCACCTACTATAAATCAGATGTCTTAACGGATGAGTACTGGCAGGAACTTGCCCATACTACGGATACGCTCGTATTCTATATGTCTTCGGAAACTTTAGACTCCGCCATTGCCAAACTCATTCAATATAATATCAGCAGCGATTGCGGCGTAGCGGTAATCGAACAAGCTACCACTCCTAATCAGAATATTTTCACCAGCAATATTTACCATTTTAGTAAGAAACTAAAGGGACAGCCATTTATTTCACCTTCATTGGTCATCATCGGAAAAGTAGTAATGCTGCACGATCAATTTAGTTGGGTAATTAATAGTAACAGTAAAGAATATTATTTTAAGCCGGTCGCTTCCCTGAACCGCAGCACGACTAAGAACACAAACAATATAACACATGTTACCAGGGCATAAATTAAAAATGGTTCAGGAAATTGTTGCTACTTCCACCAAAGAAGAGTTGGTCTGGATTAATGGCTACCTATCCGGGCTGGTTGCCAATGGACAAATGAATGGGAATGGTCATGTAACTTCCCAAAACAATGGCAATGGCAACGGTCACCCTGCCGCCAACGGAATTAATAAAATAAGCCTGGTGTTTGGTACTGAAACAGGTAATGCAAAAAAATTAGCCACAACGTTTGCTGCAGTGGCAAAAAAGAAGGGGATTAATGCTAAACTTACCGGACTTGATCAATACAAAATCACTGACCTTGCAAAAGAAGAATATTTGTTCGTAGTGATCAGCACGCAGGGAGAAGGCGATCCCCCAGCCCCTGCAAAGAGATTTTACGACTATATTCACAATAATGAAATAGCACTCCCTAATCTCAAATACAGTGTGCTCGCATTGGGAGATAGCTCTTATCCTTTGTTTTGTAAAACGGGTGAAGACGTAGACGCCCGGCTGGCTCTTTTTGGTGCACATCGGGTGGTGGACCTGCAGCGGTGCGATGTAGATTATGAAAGCGATGCACAGCAATGGTTTGAAAGAGTGCTAAACGTTCTTTCCCTCCAACCACAAACAACTCCTGCTGAAAAGCCGGATACCATTCCTGAAAAGAAAATTGGAAAAAAGTATTATACAGGAACCGTGGTAACAAATGTTAACCTAAACGACCGTGGTTCGAACAAAAAAACTTTTCATATTGAAATATCTCCTGATGAAAAAGTAGAATACGAACCGGGTGATGCCTTGGCAATTGTTCCTGAAAATAAGAAATGGGTCGTTGAAAAAATAATTGCATTAATGGGTATCAATAAAATGGAATTGATTGAAACAGCAAAGAAAACAGGTTCAGCAGAGGATCTGCTCACTAAACACCTTAATATCTGTTACCTGCTTTCTTCCGTAGTGAAAAAATATGCCCTCATAACACAGCAGGAAATTCCGGATACCAGGATGGACCTTTTGGATCTGTTGCGAATATACCCAGTGAAGGATGCCTTGCAATTTGCTGAAATTGTAAAGATCCTCACACCTATAGCGCCCCGCCTGTATTCCATTTCTTCATCGCCCCATGCGCACGAAGGGGAAATTCATCTCACCGTAAGCAAGCACTGTTTTGAAGCCAGCAACGAAGAACGAGTGGGGTTATGCAGTGAATTTTTAGGTGAGTTGCCGGTTAACACTTCCATTTCTTTCTATATCCATAAGAACCGGGCTTTCAAATTACCGGCTGCAGACAAAGATATTGTTATGATAGGACCCGGTACCGGTGTGGCACCTTTTCGTTCCTTCCTTGCCGAAAGAGATGCCACGGGCGCAACCGGCAAGAACTGGTTCTTCTTCGGGGAACAACATTTTACAATTGATTTTCTGTACCAAACGGAAATGCAGAATTATCTGCAAACCGGTGTACTTACAAAAATTGACCTGGCATTTTCCCGCGACCAGGAAGAAAAAATATATGTGCAGCATCGTATGCATGAGCAAGCAGCAGAATTATATAACTGGATTTCAAACGGAGCCTATGTCTATATAAGTGGTACCAAAGATCCTATGAGCAAAGAAGTAGAGCATACTTTGTTGCAGGTTATAGAAGAACAAGGAAATAAATCGAAGGAGGAAGCAACGAAATACCTGGAGCAAATGAAAGACGAAAGCAGGTATGAGAAGGATGTTTATTAAATAGTCGGGAAGTCCGAAAGTCCGAATGATTTTCCATGTAAATGATGCGCTTCCGGGTTATTAAACTTAACGACCTATTTGTCGACAGCCAGGCTTTCTCACTTAAATTATTAAATAATGAGCGAAGAAAATAAATTATCTCCCGTTGAGCGTATAAAAACCGCCAGTGATGGATTACGGGGAACCTTGAAAGAGAGTCTTGCCGATCCTGTCACCGGGGCCTTGCATGAAGACGATCAGTCGCTGATAAAATTTCATGGATTATACCAGCAGGATGACCGCGACCGGAGAGAAGAACGAAGTGCAAAGAAACTGGAATGGTTGTATTCGTATATGATACGGTTGCGTTTGCCAGGTGGTTTTCTCACTCCCACTCAATGGGAAGGATTACATCATATTGCCGGGGATCATTCTACAGGGGTAATTAAGATCACTACCCGTCAAACCGTGCAATTGCATGGAATTGTAAAATCGGATATCAAACCAACTATACAGGCATTCAATACCCTTCACCTTGATTCCATTGCTGCCTGTGGCGATGTAAACAGGAACGTGCTCTGCAGTTCGCATCCCAAACAATCAGCTATCCATGAAGAAATCTTCCAATACGCCGATAAGATCAGCACACTGGCCTTGCCCAAAACAAGATCTTATTACGAGATATGGCTCGATGAGGAACAATTGGCTGATAAAAAAAGCGAAGTTGATCCATTGTACCAGGAACGTTACCTGCCCCGTAAATTCAAGATCGCCATTGCTATTCCACCGAATAATGATGTGGATGTACTGGCAAACGATATTGGCCTGATCGCCATTATTGAAAACAATCAATTGAAAGGTTTCAATATTGCCGTCGGTGGTGGATTGAGTACCACGCATGGTAATCCCAATACCTATGCTCGACTGGCAACTCTGCTAGGTTTTGCAGATTCGGAAGAGAAAATAATGAAGATAGTTTACGAGATTATCACTATTCAACGCGATTATGGCAACCGGAGCGATCGAAAACTTGCGAGACTAAAGTATACGATTGATAGAATGGGTGTAGATAATTTCAAGAAAGAACTGGAAAAGCGTTGTGGTTTTAATTTAGAAGAAGCAAAACCCTACGCATTTACAGAACGGAAAGATTATTATGGCTGGCTACAGAACCACGAAGGCAATTGGTATTATACGGTGTTTGTGGAAAACGGAAGAATTTTGGATGATTCACACGCAGCCATCAAAACAGCTTTGTTTGAAATAGCTAAAACCGGCAAGGCGAATTTCCGTTTCACCTGCAACCAGAATGTTATTGTGAGTGATGTAAATAATAGGGATAAAAATGAGATTGAAACAATCTTAATTGAATTTGGTCTTATCAGACATACAGATGCTGCAAGTGCTTTGCGTAAAAACTCAATGGCCTGCGTAGCATTTAATACATGTCCGCTTGCACTGGCAGAAGCACAACGGTATCTTCCTTCCCTGATTGATAAAATAGAACCCTTGTTGGTAAAATATAAAATGGAGGAGGAGGAGATCACCTTACGGATGACAGGTTGCCCTAACGGTTGCGGACGTTCGCATGTTTCTGAAATTGGTTTTGTAGGAACATCATTCGGCCATTATAATTTACATATCGGTGGTGACCGTGTTGGAGAACGATTAAACCGTAAGTATAAAGATAATCTAGACGAATCGAAAATCCTTACAGAACTCGATGCCCTTTTTGAAGGGTATTCAAAAAATAAAATAGCAGGAGAAAGCTTTGGAGACTATACGGAAAGAATTGTAACGCTTGAATCGTGAATAGCTCCTCCAGCAACTTTATTTTGCTATTGATAGTGGCTTATTCACGATTCACCACGCAGCTCCCGCTTACGATCCGGGATTTTCCCGATCTTTATCTCATGATGACCGTAAGCCAATTATTTATATATCCGATAAAATCATTGGGAGGTATTGAATTAAGTTCCGCTGAAGTATTGGAAAGAGGTTTCAAAAACGATCGCCGCTGGATGCTGGTGGATGCAAATAACCAGTTCATGACCCAGCGCGAATTACCAGCAATGGCTTTACTTAAAACAGCGATCAGCAACGATCGTATTATCATTTCCAATAACCACAAGCCTGGCGAACATATTCATATCCCTGCCGTAAACAATAGCACAAAAATGATTCGGGTAAAAATATGGGACGACGAATGTGATTCACTTGAAGCTGATGCAAATATTAACAACTGGTTCAGTTTTCAATTAAACCAGGAATGTAAACTGGTATATATGCCGGATGAATCGTTACGAAAAGTAGATACAAAATATGCTTCCGGAGAAGAGATTACCAGTTTTTCTGATGGCTATCCCTTGCTGCTGATTGGCCAGGCTTCACTCGATGACCTGAATAGCCGTTTAGCAGATAAATTACCGATCAACCGTTTCCGGCCAAATATTGTTTTCAGCGGAGGACATGCATTCGAAGAAGATGAAATGGAAGAATTCGTCGTTAATGATATCCATTTTTTTGGCGTTAAGTTATGTGCCCGCTGCGTTGTAACCACTATCAACCAGGAAAAGGCAGAAAAAAACAAAGAGCCTTTGAAAACATTAGCAACATACCGGCAGCATAACAATAAAGTCTATTTTGGACAAAACCTTTTGCATAAAGGAACTGGCACTATCCGAGTTAATGATTCTATTGAAATCATAAAAAAGAAAACAGGGTTTGTTTAGTTTAATTTAATCAAGAACACATTACTCCCTACGTTCGGACAGTTCTGGAACGCAAAGGGCGCAAGGAACCGCAAAGTTCGCGGAGGTTTTTTCTAACTTCTCTGCGACCGCTGCGGTTCTTCGTTAACACGGCGTCCAGGTTTCCAGCTAACGCACGTTATTTAGTTCTTACCTAAAAAGTCGCTCATCAGTAATGTTTAACAAAAAATCGGGGCAAAATATTTATTACCCTACTAAATTAGTAGGAAATACCCTACTTTTACGTTTTAAACTAACAAGGGTCGCGTGGAGGCAAACGAAACTACCATAACAGTCAATGAAACAACGAGCAATCAGCTCTTTCCTGTTTTCTTAAAACTGGAACGGTTGCGCCTCTTGATCGTAGGCGGTGGTAAAGTAGGCCTCGAAAAATTAAATGCTGTATTGCATAATTCACCTGCCACCCGTGTGACGTTGGTGGCCCATGAAGTAAGCGACGCGGTATGGGAACTTGCAAAAGAATACCCGCATGTAAACGTGTTGGAGAAATTATACGATCCGAAAGATTTGCAGGAAGCAGATCTTGTAATAGTAGCTGTAAATGATATTCCCTTAGCCGAACGCATCCGTTACGATGCCAATGAAAAAAATTTATTGGTGAATGTTGCAGATAAGCCTGAGCTCTGTGATTTTTATTTAAGCTCGATAGTAAAAAAAGGCAACCTGAAAATTGCTATATCGACCAATGGAAAATCACCTACGATTGCCAAACGCCTGAAAGAAACTATTAACGAAGCATTACCGGCCGAGCTGGACCAGGTTCTCGACAATATGCAATCGATCCGGAATAAGCTAAATGGAAACTTTGAGGATAAAGTAAAAAAGCTGAACGCACTCACTAAAGTATTGGTTGAAAAAGAGGAAGCAGGCAGCGAAAAAAGATGGCGCAAAATCGCTACCTATTCATTACTGGCCTTCGCTTTTATGCTAATCGGTCACTTTATTTTTTCCTATCTCCCTATCAGTGCAATTGCAGATGGCACAGTCTCCTGGTATAAAACGCTCGATAAAAATTTTCCCTGGATGGTGTTAGCAGGTTTTCTCGCACAAATGGTAGATGGAGCTACCAGTATGGGATATGGTGTTACGAGCGCGATTATATTGATGTCGGCCAATGTTAGCCCCGCAGCCATCAGCGGAAGTATCCACACTGCAGAAATGTTTGCCAGTGGTGCGTCAGGTTACAGCCACTATAAATTCGGAAATGTAAATAAGAAATTATTCAAAGCGCTCCTCATTCCTGGTGTAATCGGTGCTGTACTGGGCGCCGTACTATTGGTAAAGTTTGGAGAAACGCATATTTCCTATATCCGCCCCATTATGGCGGCTTATACTTTATTTCTCGGGATAAAAATATTTATCACCGCCTTTAATAAGGTAACGATCAAAAAGAAATTTAAGCGTTATGGCTGGCTGGCCGGAGCGGGTGGTTTCCTCGATTCGTTTGGCGGTGGCGGATGGGGGCCTATTGTAACGGCTACACTGATCACCAAAGGAAGAACTCCCCGGTATGTTGTAGGATCAGTAAGTCTTACAGAATTCTTTGTAACCCTTGCCAGCGCATTCACCTTCTTTACATTGATTGGTGTTCAGCACTGGCAGGTAATTCTTGCATTGGTAATTGGAGGATTGATAGCCGCTCCTATGGCTGCGAAACTCCAGGGAAAATTACCTAGAAAAGCCTCTTTTATTTTATTGGGTATCATTGTAGTTATATGGAGTATCCGTATTCTGGCAACTGCGATATTTTAGATTTGACGAGACGTAAAAATTTTTTGATTAATTAGTCTATAAATTTTGTAGGATTATAAACACCAAAAGCGATGAGAAAGAGTATGATCACAACCAGAAAACATTATATAAATAACTCCCTCCAACGATGTTGTGATGTCTCCATAAATTATTATCGCCATTTTAGGGAGCACACCGTATAACCGGTTCCCTTCTAACGCAAACGCCCAAGTTAGATCGTATGATTAAATCTTATAATTATTACCATTCACAATGAAACAAGGCTTTATAGAATTTTCATGATAGTAAATTGGGAAATGAAAATTTTATCTGCGTAGTTACATCCAGAGAAACAAAATAAAAATCTGATGAAAAAGAATCTTTATTTATTTATTCCCCTTTTATTGATCGCTGGAGCAGGATTTTCGCAAAATCTATTGACGGGAGTGATTAAAGACGAGAAGGGCTTTCCGATAGAAGCCGCAACGATAACAGTTAAGGGTACGAAAATTTTTAAGATAGCGGATGCGAAAGGGCACTTTAGCCTTCTTGCACCCAAAGAGTTCCCCTTTACGATAATAGTTTCCTCTACAGGTTTTCAGCCGGCAGAAGCTAATATTTCGGAGCGTAGGGATACAGCCTTAATTATAATCCTTTTCACCAACAATGAAATGGCGGAATTAGTAATCACTTCAAGGCGGCGCATTGAAACTGCACAAAATGTTCCTATTCCCATTTCAATAGTTGGTGGCGCGAAAGTCGAAGAAACAGGCGCATTTAATGTTAACCGGCTTAAAGAATTAGTGCCGGCGGTACAGCTTTATTCTTCTAATCCGCGCAATACAACATTGAATATCCGTGGTCAGGGTTCTACCTTCGGATTAACTAATGATGGTATTGATCCGGGTGTGGGCTTTTATGTGGATGGTGTTTATTATGCACGACCCGCTGTCACAGCCCTCGACTTCATCGACATTGAGCGCATAGAAGTACTGCGTGGCCCCCAGGGAACACTTTTTGGAAAGAATACTACGGCGGGTGCATTTAATGTAACTACGAGGGCGCCGCGTTTCAAAACAGGAGCATCGTTCGAAGTAAGCTATGGTAATTACGGCTTCGTTCAGGCAAAGGCTTCTGTTACTGGCGCACTGACTAAAAAAATAGCAGGACGACTCTCATTTTCCGGTTCGCAGCGTAACGGAGTAATCGATAATGTAGCAACCGGAAAAGCTATAAATACTCTTAACAATATTGGCGTAAGGGGTCAATTACTGTATACACCAACTCCCAAATTGAAGATTACATTAATAGGTGATATTACTGATCAGAAACCAGACGGATATGCACAGGTGTTTGCCGGTGTGGTAAAAACGCAGAGAGCCGGTTACAGACAGTTCGACTCCATTATCGCCGCTTTCAATTATCAGTTACCCAGCCGGAATCCGTTTGATCGTATTGTAGACCACAATACGCCGTGGAAGTCGGGTAACCAACTTGGCGGTGTTTCTGTGAATGCAGATTTAAAAATTGGTGCTGGTGGTACACTTACTTCAACTACTGCATGGCGTTACTGGAACTGGGATCCTTCAAATGATCGCGATTTTACCGGACTGCCGGTACTCACATTATCTCAGGCCACCTCCCGGCATAGGCAGTGGACGCAGGAAATCCGCTACGCCGGCGACTTGTCGACATGGCTAAGTGGCGTCTTTGGTATTTTCATTATTGGACAGGATCTGAACACGGACCCTTTTCATATTGAAGAGTCCGGCGCGGCCCAATGGCGTTTTTCACAAAGCACAACCAGTGATAAGTGGAAAACGCCGGGCCTCTTTGAGGGGTATGGTATCAAAACCAAATCCCGCCTTCAGACATTTGGCGCAGCCGTATTTGGCCAGATCGACTGGGCAATTACTGAGCGTCTTCACCTTTTGCCAGGTATCCGGTATAATTATGACAAAAAAGAAGTTGACTTTGATCGGAAAACATATGGCGGCCTGCAAACTACCGATCCTTCTTTGATAGCACTTAAGCGTTTAGTTTACACTGACCAGGCTTTTACAGCGGATGTGGATGAAAGCAATATTTCGGGTCAGCTGACGCTTTCCTTCAAAGCTCGACAAAGCATCAACACTTTCGCCACTTATTCGATCAGTTATAAACCGGTTGGTATTAATTTAGGCGGTCTGCCAACGACCAACGGCGAAATTCTGACTGACCTCGCAAGAATCAAACCTGAGTCGGTTCGCCATTTTGAAATAGGCGCAAAGAGCAGTCCGTCGAAAAAATCTATACTGAACATCGTATTTCACAGGACAGAAATTGACGACTATCAGACACAAGTGCAGACCGCGGAAGTAGGCGTGAATCGTGGTTACCTTGCCAACGCTGAAAAAGTGAAGATATTCGGAGCCGAACTAGATGGTAGCGTGCAATTAAGCCAACGCTTCTCATTATATGGTAACCTGGCTTATACAGAGAGTGAATATATTTCATTCAAAAACGCTCCTGTCCCCCTCGAAGAAACAGGCTCAACACAGGCATTTAAAGATATTTCTGGAGGCGAACTTCCCGGTATCTCCAAATGGGCCGGGTCGTTGGGAGGTGAAGTCATTCTCGGAACAACCAAAATCTTTGATCAAACAGGAAAATATTTTCTTGCAGTGGATGGCTATTATCGTTCTTCATTCTCGTCGAGCCCTTCGCCTTCAAAATACCTCAATGTTGATGGTTATACATTATTAAACGGAAGGGTAGGCTTACGTTCATCTCCGGGTCTCACCATTTTTATATGGGTGCGCAACCTGCTTGATAAAGATTATTTTGAGCAATTATTACCAGCCGCGGGCAATGCAGGCCACTATGCAGGTGTGCTGGGAGATCCGCGTACTTACGGAATAACCTTGCGGTTTTCAATTCAAAACCAAATCCATTAAGACTTAAAAAGAAATAAGAGTTTAAACAAGCAAATCTGAATTTTACATAAATTACGGCTGGTACAACTATTTACTTGCTACTTGCATGCTTATTTGGTTGTACAGCCGTAATTGTTTAAAAGAGTTTTTTTCTATCACTCCCGGCGTAGTTATTACAACAATGAAAACATCGAAACTCTTTATCTGCTTACTTGTCCTTATGGTTTTTTTATACCTGCAGCTTTCCGCTCAAACGAAATCAACTGCACATGTAGAACAAGTGTGGCTCGGTTATTTTAATCAAACCAGATTTAATGATAAATGGGGCATGTGGGCCGATCTGCATTTACGAACCAAAGAGGATTTCTTTACAAATTTTTCTACCACCATTCTCCGCCTAGGACTTACTCATTACCTGAATGACGATACCAAGTTCACCCTGGGATACGCGTACGTTAATTTTTTTCCAGCAGACAATCATAAAAACATATCGCAGCCCGAACACCGTCCCTGGCAGCAGATTCAGTGGCATAGCCGGTTTCCTAATCTTCGCTTAATGCAATGGTTCAGGCTGGAGGAAAGATATCGCAGAAAAATTCTGAATGATGATGAATTGGCCGAGGGCTATAGTTTTAATTTCAGAATCCGGTATAATTTCTTCGCTCAATTCCCGCTCAGTAAAAAGAAATTTCAACCCAATACCTTATCGTTAGTACTGAATGATGAAGTGCTTGTTAATTTTGGAAAGCAAATAGTATATAATTATTTTGACCAGAACCGCTTTTTTGCAGGTTTTAATTATCATATCAATAAACATGATAACCTGCAGTTTGGTTATATGAACCTCTTCCAGCAATTAGTAGCAGGCAACCAGTACAGGAACATTCATACCGGCAGAGTTTTTTATTTTCACAATCTTGATTTCAGAAATAAAACTAAATAGCCTATCTATATGCAGGAAGCAACATCATCTTTCAATGATTGTAACAATGATAATCCTTCTTCCCACTCCATTTGGTTGGAAGAGCTGGCTACCCAAAATAAAAAGTATCGTTTTTGAATTAAGGGAGATATAAGAATCAATACTATATTGCCAGACGAACAACCGAGAAGGGAATACGATAACGAATAGTGAAGACTGTTTACCGGCAATGAATACTATAAAAGAATACGATGCTATTGTAGTATGATCAGGTCCTAACGGTTTGTCGGCCACTATTGTACTGCAGCAAGCTTATTTATAGGTATTATTTATCGAAGGCAAACCTACCATCGGAGGTGGGTTGCGAACCGCCGAATTAACCCTGCCCGGATTTAAACATGATATCTGTTCTGCCATACATCCAATGGCCTTCGCATCTCCATTCTTTAACTCTCTTTCGCTGGAAAAATATGGTTTGGAATTCATTCAACCGGGCTTTGCATTTGCGCACCCATTTGACGATGGAAGCGCGGCGGTATTGACAAGTTCTTTGGAAGAAACGGCGGAATTATTGGGACCGGATAAATAAGCATACCGGAAACTCATTCTGCCAATCGTAAAGGAATGGCCACTTCTGATTGATGACCTGCTGGCTCCCTTACGGTTTCCTAAACATCCATTCCTATTTGCTAAGTTCGGCTGGAAAGCGCTTCCTTCCTCTTTACATAGTGCTGCGAAATTTCAAAAGATCAAAGCAAGGGGATTATGGGCAGGTGTTGCGGCACATGCAATACAACCCTTATCGAATTTATCAACTTCGGCGATAGGCCTGGTGTTAGCAGCCGCGGCCCATGTAAAAGGTTGGTCCATACCCAAAGGAGGTTCGCAATCCCTTGCGAATGCCCTGTTATCTGTTTTTATTGAAGCAGGTGGAAAAATACAAACTGGTTTTTATGTGAAATCGCTGGAACAACTTCCTTCTTCGCATGCAATATTGCTTGATGTTACTCCCAGGCAATTATTAGAAATTGCCGGACATCGTTTTTCTTCTCTCTACAAATACCAATTGGAAAAATACCGGTACGGAATGGGGGTATTCAAAATTGATTGGGTACTCGATGCTGCAATTCCGTTTTCGGCCCCGGAATGCCGCCAGGCAGGAACGATTCATATTGGAACTACATTAGAAGAGATTACAGCTAATGAGCAGGCAAGTGCAGAAGGAAAACACCCCGAAAAACCGTTTGTATTGCTGGCTCAGCAAACAGTATTTGATACTTCGCTGGCCCCAAAGGGAAAACATACTGCCTGGGCATATTGTCATGTTCCTAACGGTTCAACCATAAACAGCACCGAGGCTATTGAAAGCCAAGTGGAGCGTTTTGCTCCAGGATTCAGAGAGTGTATCATCGGCAGGCATACATTCAACGCAGCCGAATTGCAAGAATATAATCCGAATTATATCGGTGGTGATATAAATGGAGGTATTATGGATATCGGTCAGTTATTTACACGACCGGCGCTTCGTTTCTCCCCCTATCGCAGTTCCGCTAAAGGAATTTATATCTGCTCCTCATCCACGCCACCGGGCGGAGGAGTTCATGGCATGTGCGGCTACCATGCCGCTAAAAGAGTATTAAACGATCTATTTAAACACATCCCTGAAAAAATACCTCATCATTAAAAAATCACTATGGCAAAATCCGGATTGGTACTTAAATTAGCATTTTAAAAAAATAAGTCAATACCCTTTTATATCAACACGGATTAAATCGAAAAGATTAAATGGAAAAGATTTACCTCAGCGACTCGGGTCCCAAAGTATCGCCTGCTATTTATGGCTTCTGGAGATGGGACGATCCCGACCAAATAGGGCCGGCAACTATGGAGAAAATCGTTAACCTCTGTCTCGAATTAGGCATTAATACCTTTGACCATGCAGATATTAATGGAGGATATCAATGCGAAGAACTATTTGGTACCGTAATCAAACAAAAATCATTTAAGCGGGAAGATATTGTACTCTTTACTAAATGTGGTTTATTACTGCCACATAAAAACCGTCCTGATGTTCGCGTACCTCAATATGATACTTCTGCATCCCATATTCAAAGAAGTGTAGAAAATTCGCTGCGTAATCTCCGAACCGATTATATAGACATCTTTCTGCTCGATCAACTGGATCCATTGTCCAATCTCGAGGAAACAGCGCTAACACTGGAACGATTAAGAAGCTCCGGCAAAGTAAAAAATATCGGAGTTGCAAATTTTACAGTCTTCCAGCATCAGCTATTGGCCTCTTATTTAAAGGTCCCGATCGTTACCAATCATATTGAATTAAGTCTCCTGAATACAACTGCACTCGACAATGGCCAGATCGATTATAGCAAACAACGCTATATGCGTCCATTGGCAGCCGCGCCTTTGGCTGGCGGAAGAATCGAAAACGGAACCGACCCGCTGGCCGTAAAGCTGCGCGCCAAACTGGAGGAGATTGGAAAAAAATACAATGCCAATGTTGAATCGCTTGCTGTTGCCTGGTTAATACGATTGGGTGCCCTTCCTTTAATCGGCACTTTCAATGAACAACGGATACGGAATATCGTAAACGCATTTGATATTAAACTGGAACATCAGGATTGGTATGAGTTGTATAATACTTCGAGATCGTAGATTCTCCATCGAGAGACGCGATACGTGAGTCGTCCTTTGTTATGTGGTTAGCTGGTTGTTCGCAACAATGCCGCTGAAAGCAATCCGTTCGGGATCTCTGCATTAGCTTAAATAATGGCTGGGCACCTGAATTAATTTCAATCAGACAGATAATCGTTGAAAGGAATATTTCAATTTCCCCTTTTTTTTAAACCTTGGAGGTATTGAATTCCATACATTAAACATTAGGGAGATCAAGACCTCACAGATTTGAATATTGCATTGTATCTTCGCAAACTAAAATTTCAGCTAATGGGCCTCATGCATGCCGAAAGAACACATGGCGATTATGGTATGACCATCACCGACAAAAAAGGAAATAAGATGTCGATTGATATTCCCGAAGACCAGGGAGGAACCGGCCAAGGCTTGCGACCGATGCAAACCGTATTAGCTGCATTATGTGGTTGCAGCAGTGCTGATGTGGTAAGCATCCTGAAAAAACAAAGACAGGATCTGAAAACACTGGTTATTGATGTGGATGGAGAAAGGGAACAGGGTAAAGAACCTTCTCTGTGGATGACCCTGCATGTTTCTTTTGAAATGACTGGGGAACTGGATCCTGCGAAAGCCTTCAGAGCAGCGGATCTATCCATTAATAAATATTGTTCTGTTGCAGAAACGTTACGAAGAGCGGGTGCCGCTATCAGCTTCAGCCTGACAGTTAATGGTGAAGCGGTTAATCTAATTTAATTTATCAACGACCAGCTATTAAATATGTCACAGCATCCAGAAACAAAAGCCATCCGTATTCAAACACCTAAAACGGAACAAAAAGAGCATGCTACTCCCCTGTTTCTTACCAGCAGTTTCACGTATAATTCTGCCGAAGAGATGGCAGCAGCTTTTGCCGACGATAGCCTCGAAGTAAATATCTATTCCCGCTTTTCCAATCCAACGGTAGATGAATTCATTAATAAGATCACTGCATTGGAAGGAGCAGAAGATGGAATTGCGACAGGGACCGGTATGGCAGCCGTGTTTGCTACCTTCATGACGTTTTTAAGCAACGGAGATCATATCATTTCTGCATCGGCTGTTTTCGGTTCCACTCATACTATTCTTACCAAATATCTTCCCAAATGGGGTATTGAGTCTTCCTATTTCAATATGAATAAACCGGAAGAGATCGCATCACTGATCCGGCCCAATACAAAAATGTTATTTGTCGAAACTCCATCCAACCCGGGATTGGACATAGTGGATATTGAAGCGATCGCAGCATTATGCAAACAACGAAATATTTTATTTGTGGTAGATAATTGTTTTGCCACGCCGGCTGTACAACAGCCCATTTCAAAAGGTGCCGACCTGGTATTGCATTCAGCTACCAAATTTATCGATGGGCAGGGAAGAGTCTTAGGTGGCGTTGTGGTAGGGAGAAAGGACCTCATTTATCAACTCTATTTATTTGTACGCAATACAGGTCCTTCCATGAGTCCTTTCAACGCCTGGGTACTTACCAAGAGTTTGGAAACACTTTATATCCGCATGGAAAAGCATGCCGATAACGCTTTAAAACTGGCGACCGCATTACAAGCACATCCGAAATTAAGTTGGGTAAAATATCCGTTTCTCAGCAATCATCCTCAATATACGATCGCTAAAAAACAAATGTCGAACGGTGGGGGCATCATTACTTTCGAAATAAAAGGAGGTATTGAAGGCGGCCGTAAATTCTTAAACGCGCTTCAAATGCTTTCTGTAACGAATAATCTGGGTGATAGCCGCAGCATCGCTGCTCACCCTGCTTCTACAACACATTCCAAATTAAGCGAAGCGGAAAGACAGGAAGTAGGTATTACTCCTGGATTAATCCGTATATCAGTAGGCCTGGAACATATTGAGGATATCCTGGCCGATATCAGGCAGGCACTTGATAATTCCTAAGAACAGCTACGAGCTATGAGCCGCTAGCTGCGAGCAATGTTGATCTTAATTTGCGTTCATTCGTTTTTTCTTTCGTGTCTATTCGTACTATTATATTCGCACCCATTCGTTCCTCCATTGTACTTATTGGCGTAAGAAAAAAAGTCCTCCATAGAAATGGAGGACGTAATCATTGTTTATAAGCCCTCTAAAAAAATAATAGTGTTTAAGGGTTAGAGCCGGGCAATGTCTATTACCTCGATGGTCTCCAGAAATTTAACTTTGATTTCCAAAACCTTTTTTACCTCGCCACTCCTGGTGTTGTAAACAAATTCCAGTTTTCCTGCTTCGTCTCTGGCAATTTTTATTTTGCGCACGATCGATTTCAGAAATATAGATTCTGAATACAGTTCGCTTCCGTTTTCATTACGAATCCGGAGGTTCGAGCGGAGATCATCCGGCTGTTGCATGGTTAGTTCAAAAATAAAATACTCAGCGGTAGTGCCCAGGAACTTAACCTGCAGATCGGACTTGTTTTCAGTAACCGTAGTTATTGCAGCAGACTGTGCATTTACCGTTTGCAAAGAGCCGGAAGTAAACACTAACAAAAAGATGGTAACGAACATACCAATAGCCTTGAAATTGATTTGTGATTTCATATACGTAGTTTTTAGTGAAAAAATGGAGGCAGCAAAGATTCTTCACTATGGACAGGCAATTGATAAAATAGGCAAGATCGAGAGAGGCGTGTAACTTGTTAGAATAATTAAAACGGCAGAAGTATACTACCTATTGCAACTATGTGTTACTATTTATTAATACCGCAAAGCTATATAAAGTAACCCGCGGAACAGGAAAAAGTATATGAATAAAATGTTAAGCATTTTTGTGAGTAATAAAAGTATTCTTTTTGAATACTTTAAGAATCATTCCCCGTCATTCGTATTAATTCGCGTTAATTATTAGTGTTAATTAGCGTTTACTATTTCTGCTAATTAGCGTTAATTATTAGCGTTAATTCGCATCTAAAAAAAATCTCCCTGTAGAAACAGGGAGACATAAACGATTGCTTGCCATATAAAAAAATTGTATCCTAACCCAATTCAATTATTAAATCATCAGAATGAATAAATAGCAGCTATTACAAAGCTGGCAGCTGATTTTTTACCAACACCATCATTATTAACAAAAACATTTTCAGTGGCATTATCAAAACGTAATTCAGGAATAAAAATAAACCCTCCTGTTTTAAAGTTGGCAGAAATGGTTGTGACAAAAATGCTTCCACCATCAGGTGCATTTGCAAAAACTTTCAACTGGTTTTTATCATTAAATAATTCACCCCGGGCGGTTAGTCCAAACCAGGGAGTGGGATCAACATTAAGGTACACGGCAGATCCCCACCAACTTTTCCCAACCTGGTTTTTTTCCCCATCCCAAGATTTGGTAGAGTTCACTGTTCCATTATATCCAATACTAAACTTATCACTCAGCTTAGCTGTTACCACCAAATCGTAACAATAGTTCAGCGAAGTATCGGGTTGTTTGCCTCCGGTATAATGCAGGTAAATGCCCACCTTGTCTGAAACGGCCAGGCTATATTGGGCAACCAGGGTTTTTTTATTCAATTTGCCATCTGGAGGGATATGATAATCGTTGGCATTAGCCAAACCAATCATAAAACCATGCTTGCCCTTGGTTATATCTGCTTTAATCCCTGTATGTGAGAAAGGACCATTGGTGAACATATAAGACATGCTATAGTTCCTGTTTACCTGGGGATCCAAAACTTCATATCCTACATGGGTAGCCCAAGATCCTGCAGTGAATTTCAACCAACTTGCAGGGGAATAAGTTACATATAATTGTTTTACTGCAGATAGAAGACCCTCATCATTATAGTTAAATTCTTTAACTCTTGTACCAAATCCAAGGTCAGCTACCACGCCCACTTTCTCCGACTTATGTTCGAATTTTACACTCGCCATTCCCAATGCAAAACTGTTTTGGGAATTGGTAAAACTGGTAAAATTATTAGCCCTTGTTTTAGCGAAATCATAGCGGTAATAAACGTCGGCTGAGCCGGTAATGGTGAACGTTGGCTTTTTTTCTTCAGGAGCTTCAGTGGTAACAGAACCAGTATCGGTTGTTACTGACGCCTGCTGCGAAAAAGAAAAAACAGAGATAGCCATGGCAGATACTGCAACAAATAATTTTCGTATCATTGTAAAGATTTTAAGTGTTAAAGAAGAGTACGGCGATGAGTTGTTAGCGCAACGTTATCAGGTGCCGTACTCTTTTGTTATTTATTCTTATAATTCCGCTTCATACATTGATTCCTGCAATTTTCCGTTGGTAGGAACAATCAAGGTTCCCTGCAGGTATTTTTCGTTGTGCTGAGTGGCATCCAATCCCAACGCTTCCTCTTCTTCCGTTACCCGCATGGGCAATACCCAATGAATGAACTTAAAAATAAGCCAGGAAACACTGAAACTATAAGCTGCCACAATGGCCATTGCTTTTAACTGGGTAAAGAAAAAAGAATAATTACCATAGAACCATCCTTGTGGACCATCTTTAATACCATGAACCAGTTGATTGGCAAATACACCGGTTAACAGCATACCTACCATACCACCTATACCATGACAAGGGAATACATCCAATGTATCATCCAATCTTGATTTTTGTTTAATACTAACGGCAATATTGGAAATGATAGCACCTACAACACCAATAATTATGCTTTGTGGAATACCAACATACCCGGCGGCCGGAGTAATAGCTACTAAACCAACGACTGCACCAATGCAGAAACCAAGTACGGATGGTTTTTTGCCTTTTAAAACATCAAAGAACATCCAGGCCAAACCTGCTGCAGATGCAGCGGTAGATGTTGTTCCAAATGCATTCACGGCCAAAGGTGTAGCTCCTACGGCAGATCCTGCATTGAAGCCGAACCAGCCAAACCAAAGTAAACCGGTACCTATCAAAACATAAGGAACGTTAGCAGGTGGGATCTCTTTGTTTTCAATATGTACTCTTCTTCTTTTCAATACAAGGGCACCAGCCAACGCTGCACAACCAGCTGTTATATGTACAACTGTACCACCCGCAAAATCCCATGCACCCATTAAAGCAAGAAACCCTTTTGGATGCCACGACCAGTGAGCCACCGGGGCATACACCAGTAAACTGAATAAGGCAATAAAAAGAATATAAGAGGTAAAGCGAATTCTCTCTGCAACCGCCCCCACGACCAGGCCAGGTGTTATAATCGCAAACATTAGCTGGAATAATGAAAACAAGGTTAGAGGAATTGTATTAGCCAAAGGCCAGGCAGCCCCTGATTTTACGCCCTGAAAAAAGAGATAAGTAGTGGGATTTCCAATAAATCCACCAATAGAATCTCCGAAACTTAGACTAAATCCCACGGTTATCCATAAAATTCCAACCACTCCTGCTGCCACCACGCTTTTAATCATGGTAGAAATTACATTCTTACGATGCACCATTCCGCCATAGAAAAAGGCAAGTCCTGGAGTCATTAAAAATACAAGTGCCGTTGCAACCAATACCCAGGCAATATCAGATGAATTATATTGGGGGTCGTTCGGACCAGGTACGTAATCAGCTGCAGGCTTGATGAACATTGCAGCAATTGCTAAAGCTACCAGTACCAGGAATGGTAGTATTTGTTTTGCTGTCGCTTTACTCATGTTTTTTATTTTTTTAATATTAAATTAATTTCTATATGATAAATATGATTCAAAAATATGAATTAGTTATCATAACACTTGTTAGTTTAGATTCATATTTTATCAATTTGTACAAAAAATAGAAAATAGTTAAAAATTAAACATATTAAATTAAATTATATATTTATAAATGGCTAAAAATAAACCATCCCGCTTGGGATGGTTCACGATCTTGTTCGAAAAAATCTATAATGTAGCTAACAGCATATTATCCTTACTCTCCAACAAAGAAGACCCCATCAGAAATTCATCAGCTTTTCGGGCACATTCCCTTCCTTCACTTATTGCCCAAACTACAAGGCTTTGCCCTCTTCTTACATCGCCTGCAGCAAATACTTTATTAATTGTTGTTTGATAATTTTTCTCTGTTGCTTTTACATTTCCCCTCTCGTCAAGTTCTACTCCCAATTCGTTTAATAGTCCATCCTGTTGGGGATGTACAAAACCCATAGCCAATAAAGCCAGTTCGCATGGAATTTCCCTTTCGCTGCCGGCTCTTTCAACAAATTCGGCCGACCGCCCATCAACTCCCGATTTCCATTCCAGATCAACTATTTTAATAGCTACCAAATTGCCTTTTGCATCTCCTATAAATTCTTTGGTTGCAATAGCCCATTGACGATTGGCCCCTTCTTCGTGAGAGGTAGAGGTTTTCAAGGTCATTGGATAGGTGGGCCAGGGCATCAACGAGGTTCGGCCCTCTGGTGGCTTAGGTAGTAATTCAAATTGGGTGACAGATTTTGCCTGTTGCCGGTTGGAGGTTCCAACGCAGTCGCTGCCAGTATCGCCTCCTCCAATTACCACAACATTCTTATTGCCGGCTAAAATATCGTCCTTAAAAATATTGCTTTCAATAATCCCATTCGCCAGTGGATCCTTACCAGCAATGCGTTTGTTCTGCTGTTTTAGAAATTCCATTGCATAATGAACACCTTTAAATTCACGTCCCTTAATTTTCAAATCACGCGGAACTGTGGAGCCACCTGCTAAAATAATAGCATGATATTCGCGCAGCAGGTCATTGATGCTAATGTTTACGCCTACGTAAGCATTACACTTAAATAGTACGCCTTCCTCCTCCATCAACTTTACTCTCCTTTCGACTATCCATTTCTCTAATTTAAAATCGGGTATTCCATATCGCAGTAAACCACCCGGCAAGTCATCCCTTTCAAAAACAGTAACAGTATGCCCCGCATAATTTAATTGCGCGGCAGCTGCCAGTCCCGCGGGACCCGAACCGATCACTGCAACTTTTTTTCCGGACCTCCTGTTAGGTTTCCGGGGTTGAACAAAACCCTTGTCAAACGCTATTTCGATAATATGTTTTTCAATTTCTTCAATTGCTACTGCCGGTTGATTAATTCCCAGAACACAAGCGCTTTCGCAGGGAGCAGGGCAAATGCGACCGGTAAACTCTGGAAAATTATTGGTTGAAATAAGAATTTCGTATGCATCCTTCCAATCCTTTTTGTACACCGCATCATTAAACTCGGGAATTACATTTCCGAGCGGGCACCCGCTATGACAAAAAGGAACCCCGCAATTCATACAACGGGAAGCCTGCTGATTGAGCTTTTCGTCCGTATACCGGTTGATAAATTCGTTAAAATGCTGCAACCGCTCTTGTACAGGCTTTTTGCCTGGTAACTCCCTGTTAAATTCTAAAAATCCGGTCGGCTTACCCATCGTAACAATTTGTTGTTTGAAGTTTGAAGTTGCCTTGCTCCTTCTTAATTATTAATTCATAATTTTTATACCTTCTGCCTCACTCCTTCCGTTTTCTGCATCAACGCTTTCTTATAATCTTTCGGAAATACTTTAATAAAATTCTTTAGCTGATTTTCGAAATCATCCAAAACAAATTTTGCCACTGTACTACCAGTATAAGCATAATGTCTTGAAATCATTTCATGCAATTCTTTTATATCTCCTTTTCCTACCGGATCAAGATCTACCATTTCCCTATTACAATTACCGGCAAATTTTCCTTTTACGTCATAAACATAGGCAATTCCACCACTCATGCCTGCCGCGAAATTTCTTCCTGTATCGCCCAAAATAACCACACGACCGCCCGTCATGTACTCGCATCCATGATCACCCGTACTTTCAACTACCGCACGTACTCCTGAATTACGAACGGCAAAACGTTCGCCCGCTTGTCCACGTATGAATGCTTCGCCTCCTGTTGCACCGTAAAAAGCCACATTACCAATAATGATATTTTCTTCCGGAGTAAAAGTTGATTCTTTGGGGGGATAGATAATTAACCTGGCCCCGCTTAAACCTTTTCCAAAATAATCATTAGCATCCCCTTCCAATTCGAGGGTAACACCCCTGGTATTAAATGCACCAAAGCTTTGCCCGGCTGTACCGGTAAATTTGAAATGAATAGTATCCTCCGGCAAGCCCTCCCCCCGATACTTCTTCGTTATCTCATTGCTAAGAATAGTACCTGTGGTACGATCAGTATTTTTTATAAGGAATTCTGCAAACACTCTTTCTTTCGAATCAAGGGCAGGTTTAGCTTTTTCCAATAATCTCCAGTCCAACACTTCTTCCAATCCATGATCCTGCTCTTCCATTTTATATAACCCCGTATATAAAGAAGCAGGCTCTTTGTATAATATAGGGGAAAGATCCAGTTTACTATATTTCCAATGATTAATATTTTCTCTTGGCTGCAGGCAATCTACCTGTCCGATCATTTCATTTACTGTTTTAAAACCCATTTCCGCCATAATTTCTCTCAACTCCTGCACCATAAATTTGAAAAAGTTTACCACATGATCCGCATTACCACTAAATCTTTTTCGGAGTTCCGGATCTTGGGTAGCTACTCCAACAGGACATGTATTTAAATGACACTTACGCATCATTATGCATCCTTCTACTATTAACGCTGCCGTAGCAACGCCCCATTCTTCTGCGCCGAGTAATGCAGCAATGGCAATATCGCGACCAGTTTTCATTTGTCCGTCGGCCTGCACTATCACCCGGCTGCGCAATTTATTTTTCACCAGCGTTTGGTGTGTTTCTGCTAATCCTAATTCCCAGGGTAACCCGGCGTGTTTAATTGAACTGATCGGTGACGCACCGGTGCCTCCATCATGACCAGAAATTAAAATGACGTCCGCCTTTGCCTTAGCTACCCCAGCAGCAATTGTTCCCACTCCTGCTTTTGAAACAAGCTTAACGTTTATCCGTGCGGCGCGATTCGAGTTCTTGAGATCGAAAATAAGTTGGGCAAGGTCTTCAATAGAATAAATATCGTGATGTGGTGGCGGAGAAATTAATCCAACACCCGGGGTAGAGTGTCTTGTTTTCCCGATCCATTCATCAACCTTATGACCAGGTAATTGTCCACCTTCACCTGGTTTTGCACCTTGTGCCAT
Source organism: Chitinophagaceae bacterium (assembly GCA_031360425.1). GTDB lineage: Bacteria > Bacteroidota > Bacteroidia > Chitinophagales > Chitinophagaceae > Endoryza. The sequence goes on from JANMBO010000095.1 coordinate 146,526, forward strand.
TTTAATTTGCAGTTCATCGGCTTCTGTTAGATACAAACTGGTAACACCGAAACGTGCACTGGCTACCTGTTTGATTGCGCTGCGCATTGAATCTCCATTAGGCAGGCGCTCGTATCTTCTTTCATCTTCTCCTCCTTCGCCGGTATTACTTTTACCTCCGAGCCTATTCATAGCGATAGCCAATGTGGTATGAGCTTCCCAGGAAATAGAACCAAAACTCATGGCACCTGTTGCAAATCGTTTATAAATATTTTCTGCGGGCTCCACTTCATTTAATGAAATTGACGGACGATTGCGTTTGAATTCAAACATACTCCGCAAGGTGGCAGCCTTTTCACTTTGATCGTTTACAAACTTTGAATATTTTTTAAAAGTAGGATAGTCATTCATGCGGGTGGAATACTGTAACAGGTGAATACTGGTGGGATTAAATAAATGATATTCGCCTTTTCGTTTCCATTGATAAACACCTCCCACCGGCAACCGGTCAACCGGTATATCTTTTTTACTGAATGCGAAGTAATGTTTAACCAACGCTTCTTTGGCGATTTCTTCCAGGCCAATTCCCTGGATTCTGCTGACTGCGCCTGTAAAATACTTATCCATTACCTCCTGGTTCAATCCGAGTATTTCAAATATTTGCGCACCCTGGTACGATTGCAGGGTAGAAATCCCCATTTTTGAGAATACTTTCAGCAATCCGTCGCAAACGGCTTTGATATAATTATACCGTAATTGCTCCCATTCCAATGTCGTTTGCAGGCTTCCATTGCTTCGCATATTACGGATGGTAGCCATGGCGAGGTACGGATTGATGGCTGTGGCTCCGAATGCAAGCAGGCAGGCGAAGTGATGCACTTCCCATACATCACCGGCTTCTACCACTATTCCCACTTGCCCACGAAGACCTTTGCGGATAAGATGGTGATGCACGGCGGCTGTAGCCAGTAGAGAAGGTATAGCCACGTGATCACTGTCTACTGCCCGGTCGCACAATATCAATACTTCAAATCCATCATGCACGGCATCCTCCGCATATCGGCACATCCGTTCAATCCCTTTTTTTAACGAGTCTGGTTTACCATCAGCCCGAAAATACGTCTGTAATGTCTTTGCCTGGAAAATGCCTGTATCAATACTTCTTATTTTTTCTAATTCCTTGCTGGTAAGAATGGGTTGCTTTAAAGCAACGGTATGACAATGCATCGGATCTTCTTCCAGCAGATTACCATTATTTCCTACAAAGGTTGCGAGGCTCATTACCATCCGTTCGCGGATGGGATCAATCGGCGGATTAGTTACCTGGGCAAATAATTGTTTGAAATAAGAAGAAAGGTGCTGTGGCTGATCGCTTAATACAGCCAATGGAACATCGGTACCCATTGAACCAATCGGTTCCTTGCCTTCCAGGGCCATTGGTTTAATTATTGTTTCAATATCCTCCGTACTATATCCAAATTCTTTCTGGTATTTTAGTATAGATTCATCCGTTAAATGGGTGAACTGCACACGTGGTTCATCTAATTCTTCGAGGCGTATCTTATTTTGGTTCAGCCAGTCTCCATATGTTTTCTGGCTGCATATTTTTTGTTTCAATTCTTCGTCGCTGATGATGCACCCCTGTTCCATATCCACCACAAACATTTTCCCTGGCTGTAATCTTCCTTTTTCTTTAATTGTTTTGGGATCCACGGGAAGTACCCCTGTTTCCGAAGCCATAATTACCCGGTCATCGGTAGTAACGCAATACCGGGAAGGCCGTAATCCATTTCTGTCAAGTGTTGCCCCGATAATTTTTCCATCCGTAAAAGATATTGATGCCGGACCGTCCCAGGGTTCCATTATGGACGCGTGGTATTCATAAAATGCTTTTTTCACCGGGTCCATATGTTCATTGCCATCCCAGGCCTCCGGAATAAGCATCATCATTACGTGAGGTAAACTGCGGCCAGTCATAGTGAGTAATTCAATCATATTATCCAGGCAGGCAGAATCCGATTGCCCTCCGGTTACTATAGGCAACAGCATTTCCATTTCTTCTTTACTGAAGAAATGTGAGGTTAAGCTGTGTTCGCTTGTTTTTAACCAGTTTAAATTCCCCTGCAACGTATTGATCTCTCCATTATGCGCAATAAAACGGAATGGCTGTGCCAGTTTCCAGGAAGGAAAGGTATTGGTAGCAAAGCGTGAATGTACAAGCCCAAATGCGCTTACCACTCTTTTATTAGTGAGATCGGGAAAATAATGGCGCACCTGCATACTGGTTAGCTGGCCTTTGTACACTACCGTTTTGTAGGAGAGAGAGGCAAGATAAAAACCAATAGAATCTTTTCTTACTGTACTATTGATTAGATGGGTGGCATGATTGCGCAGTACAAATAATTTCCGTTCAAAATCAATTGGATTATTTAGGTGATCGGGACAGGCTACAAATACCTGCTCCATTTCCGGCTCCACGCTTAATGCCGAAACTCCAATTCCATCTGGGTTAACCGGCACTTTGCGATACGTAAGAATTTCTAACCCTAATATCTCCGCTGTTCTATTGAAAATATCGCGGCATTCTTCCCGGAGTTTTATTTCTTTTGGGAAGAAGATAACCCCAACCCCATAACGACCAAAGGAAGGAAGATGTACACCGAGTTTAAGGCATTCCTCAAAGAAAAATTCATGCGGAGTCTGAATCATAATGCCCGCTCCATCACCCGTATTATTTTCACAACCACAGGCACCCCGATGCGCCATGTTTTCCAAGACAGTTAAAGCATCTGTTATATTTTGGTGAGACTTGTTTCCTTTGATGCTTGCTACGAAACCAATTCCACAAGCATCGCGCTCAAAAGAAGGATGATATAAACCTCGGTTACTTGCCATCGTTGACTCGATTGTATTTGAAATTTTTCAATTAAAACCACGATCTCCATATGGATAATCAAATCTATAGCAAACAACCAGCTAAAAATACAAAGAAAAGGGCAAAAACAGGTCAGTTTATTCAGGTATTATCCACATGAACGGTTGTTAGTTGGAACGGTAAATATAAAACCATGAATATAAAAACTAAAATGCAAAAAGATCCTTGATTTGAGGACCTTTTTGCATTCTAGATTTATAATTTTTCACTTACTAATCTAATCCACATTCGGCTGAGGTGTATAACGCAGATAAGGCTTCACCACCTTCACCCCTTTCGGGAATTTTTTAATTGCATCCTCTGTAGATACGGCCACCACTACAATCACATCTTCTCCCTGTTTCCAGTCGGCAGGAGTAGCCACACTGAAATTAGCCGTCAATTGCAGAGAATCAATTACCCGCAGCACTTCCACAAAATTTCTTCCGGTGGAAGCCGGGTAAGTGATGATGAGTTTTATCAGCTTGTCCGGGCCGATGATGAAGAGGGACCGAACGGTTTGCGTGGCCGACGCGTTCGGGTGAATCATATCATACAGGGTAGAAACCTGGCGATCCGAATCTGCAATAAGCGGAAAGTTTACCGTTGTATGCTGGGTTTCATTAATATCTTTTACCCATCCATCGTGCTTGTCCATTGGATCAACACTTACCGCTAATACTTTTACATTTCGCTTTGCAAATTCTTCCGCAAGCAGGGCCGTTTTTCCCAGCTCGGTAGTACATACGGGTGTGTAGTCGGCCGGATGGGAGAAAAGCACGCCCCAGCTATTTCCCAGGTATTCGTAAAAATCAATTTCTCCAGCAGTGGTTTGCGCCTTAAAATTGGGCGCTACGTCTCCTAATCTTAGTGACATAAAAATGATTTTAAAATTTTAAAAAATGAAATTAGTGCATATCCACTAACCTACCAAATGAGTAGACTTTACTTTCCGAATATATTATTCTTACTGTTGTTCCGGGTAAGATCCTGCAATGTCTTGTTTTCGAGGATATGGAGCGTAGCATCCCGAACCCCCTCCATGATATCATGCAAGCCACAATGCTTTTCATCACAATTTTTACATCGCTGATAAAAATAAAGGCTTACGCATGGAAGCATAGCAATAGGACCATCTACCACCCTAATAATAGCGGCCACCGGAATTTTATCGGGCTTTTTAGCCAGGAAATAACCGCCCCCTTTCCCCTTTTTGCTTTCGAGAAACCCAGCCTTACGTAATTCAAGCAGAATATTCTCCAGGAATTTAAGCGGTATCTTTTTCTTTTTTGCGATTTCCGAAATTAATACCGGCCCCTGGTTTTGCTTCTCTACCAGGTATTCCAGCGCCCGGAATGCATATTGTGCTTTTTTGGATAACATGCCCGAATTTAAATTGAAAATGTAGAATGCAAAATATACAATATAGAACCAAAAACCTGATGCCGATCGATTCCCTTTACATTTTAAATTTTACATGTTAGATTTTACATTTTTTATTTCTTCCCCGTAGCTTTTGTCAAAGAAGCTTTTCCAAACCGATTCTTTACATCGTCAATTGCCTTATACAGTTCCGTTTTCTTCTCCGCGTTACTAAACAGGTTAGTTTGAACTGCTTCATTGGTCAATTCGCTGAGACGAACGCCGACTAATCGAACCGGTTCTCCTTTTCTCCATAATTTATGAAATAATTCTTTCGCAATGGGGATCAGTTCATCGTCATAAAAGGTATAGGGAATGGTAGTTTGTTTGGAAGTTGTTTCAAAATCCGCGTAACGGACCTTTATTGCCATACAACCGGCCATTTTATTATCCCGCCGCACTTCATAGGCCACCCTTTCAGTCATACGCACTAATTCTTCCAGCAAACGATTGGGATCTTTTATATTTTCTTCAAAGGTATTTTCCGTAGAAACTGATTTAGATTCATGATAAGGCTCAACGGCACTATGATGAATTCCATTTGCTTTATTCCAAAGATCGGAACCGAATTTACCGAAACGGTTTTCCAGGAAATCTAAAGACAAGCTGCTGAGTTCGCCGATTGTATTAATGTTCAATTCCTGAAGGGCCTGGTATAGATGTTCCCCTACTCCTGGAATTTTATTCACTCTTAACGGAGCCAGGTATTCTTTCTCACGGCCATAAGGTATCTCCAAATACCCATTGGGCTTGGCTTCATTGGTAGCAATTTTAGAAACCATTTTGTTGGAAGCGAGGGCGAAGGAGATGGGCAAGCCGGTTTTATCAATTATCTCGTGACGTAAATCGATGGTCCATTGATACGGATCGAAATATTTATCCATCCCGGTAAGTTCCAGGTAAAATTCATCGATCGATGCTTTTTCAAACAGCGGTGCTTTAGCAGCAATAATTTCCGTAACCCAGCGCGAGTATTTGCTGTACTCACTCCGGCTGCCGCTAACTACGATAGCCTGGGGACATAGCCGCATAGCTGTTTTCATTGGCATGGCCGAATGAATGCCGAATTTGCGGGCTTCGTAACTGCAGGCAGCTACCACACCTCGTTCGCGACCTCCCACCACCACGGGCTTACCCTTCAAAGAAAAATCGTTCAACACCTCCACTGATACAAAAAAAGAGTCGAGGTCGAAATGGGCAATAATGCGATTTTTTCCTTGCATAATAGCCTATGAAGGTACGAAGGAGTCAGGAAGTCGGTAATTCCAAATGAATGCTGTATCTAATTTTCACTGTCTCAAGTCTTTCGGACTTTTCCGACTTGCCGACTTCCGGTCTTCCAGACTTTCTTAATTTTAACCATGAACATGGAATGGATAAAGCTCAGCATAGCTCCGGTGAAGGACCTTATTAGTTTCCTGCACACTAAGGCAAAAACAACCGACGTAGTAAAAAGGCAGTTATTTATTGAACTGCGCGACAACCTGAATGTTTTCAGCAATGGTTTTTTAAATGAATCACCTTACGATAATATCATCGACCTGCTCAGCAATTCTGCCATTCAGCAGGCCATCAAAGAAAATTTCTCCTTCAACAAATTAAAACCGGGAGTTCTCGAAGACAGGCATATCAAAGACGATCGTAACAAGAAATATAAAGGCTGGAACACCGAAAAGTTGATTGATAAGATTGATGAAAAGATTACAGAACTGAAGAATATCAAGAAACTGAATAACGGATCAGTAGCCAAAGCAAAGAATAATATTCCGATGATGATGAGCAATCTTTATTTCAGAATGAAATTGCTGGCAGATTTCATCCGGTCGGGAAAATAATCATTCAAATACTTCCAGTAATCCTTCTGGCAATTCAACCATCACCTGTTTCTTTTTCTTATCAACTTTTAGTAAGAACTCCTCGTGTAAAGGTATCAGCGCTTCCTTTCCTTTCCAATCGATGCGACAAAGAATCTGGTGCGGTTGTTCGATTATTTCAAGTATTTCCCCCAGGTCTTTTCCATCATCAATAATATGAAAACCCAATAAGGAAATGGGTGATGTTTTTGAAGTATATTTATGAAATTCCACTTCGGTTAGCCAAACCTGTTTCTGTAATAATTTCTGCGCCGTTTCTTTCGCATCAATGCCTTCCAGCTTCAGGAAGACCTCCTCCGCACTTTTTATTTTCGCTTCTGTAATAAAATAGGGGATCAGTTCATCCTTATTCATTTCAACGAATATTGCTTCCAGTCCTTTTAAGGAAGTTTTTTTTCCCAGGCTGTGCTTCAGAACGAATTCGCCCTTCACTCCAAAAGTAGCCGCTAATTTTCCGATGCTGCAATAATTGGTCATGATGCAAATTTAGGAGGAGGAAGTTGAAGGTTTGTGGTTTGCAGTGGCTGAAATTCCAAAATTCTCTACCAATAGCAAGAGGTTGCCATTTGTAATGAATGGTAGAAGCCAAGGAACCCCAACCTACAAACCAAAAACTACAAACTAACTAATCCTAAATAAAAAATCCCGATGATTAAACACCAGGATTTCAGTAAGATCAAAATCTATAAGTTAATTAAGATTCATCTCTTGTTCTTCGCACGGGAGGTCCACTTCTGCGAACACGCCGGTCTTTCGCATCAGTTTCCTGGCGCTTACGTACCTGGATCTCGTGTTCACCATGCCATTTCTGGAATTTTTCCATAGCGGCTGCTTCATCGAACAAACCAAGCTTTACTCCACGCAACAAATGTTTCAGGTACAAAACCCCTTTAAAAGAAAGAATACGACGAACCGTATCAGTGGGCTGAGCACCTTTATGCAGCCAATCCAATGCCTTCTGGCGATCCAATTGAACGGATGCCGGAACGGTGAGCGGGTTGTACGTACCTAACTTTTGAATGAATTTACCATCGCGCGGAGACCGGGCATCGGCCACTACAATGAAATAGAATGGTCTTTTCTTAGACCCATGACGTTGCAGTCTGATTTTTACTGGCATTTTAAATAGAAATTTAAATGCGTTAATAAATAGGGTTACTGTTTCAGGATTGCAAAAATAGCAATCGAACAGAATTGGCCAAAATTAATAATTATGATCGAAAATATTGTGTTTTAGGTAGAAAAGGGGAAAAATAGTTGATTACGGCGGTAGGCTCCCGACTCCGAACTACCTGCTCCCAACTACTTCTTCATTCCCGGCATCATCTTCCCCATCGGCATCTTATTCATGGTTTTCATCATTTGTTTCATCTGGTCGAACTGTTTCATAAAGGCGTTTACTTCGTTAATATCCTTGCCCGCACCTGCTGCGATACGCTTTTTGCGGCTCATATCGATCAGGTCGGGATTGCTTCTTTCTTGTTTTGTCATGGAACTAATCATCGCTTCTATTCCTTTAAAAGAATCTTCACTTATATCCACGTCCTTGATGGCCTTGCCCATTCCAGGTATCATACCCATGAGGTCCTTCAGATTACCCATTTTCTTGATCTGCGCCAGCTGTTGCATAAAATCCTCGAAATCGAATTGATTTTTTCGGATCTTTTTCTCGAGTTTTTTAGTCTCTTCTTCATTATACTGAGCCTGCGCCTTTTCTACGAGCGTAGTAATATCGCCCATTCCCAATATACGTTGTGCCATCCGTTCGGGATAGAACACATCGAGGGTATCCATCTTCTCTCCACTACTTACAAACTTAATTGGTTTGCTTACGGTATATTTAATAGACAAGGCAGCACCGCCCCGGGTATCTCCATCCAATTTGGTAAGCACTACTCCACTAAAATCCAACCGTTCATTAAAAGCTCTGGCAGTATTCACTGCATCCTGACCTGTCATAGCATCCACCACGAATAAAATTTCCTGTGGCTTTACTGCATTTTTAATGTTGGCTACTTCGGTCATCATAATCTCATCCACCGCTAATCGGCCTGCCGTATCTATTATAATTACATTTTTATTTTTGCTGCGTGCTTCTTTAACGGCATTGATGGCAATTTCAACGGCGTTCTTATTTTCCGGTTCAGTATATACTTCTATCCCAATCTGCTCACCCAGCACTTGTAACTGATTGATGGCAGCCGGACGGTATATATCCGCAGCAACCAGCATGGGAGAAAAGCCTTTCGAATTTTTCAGATAATTGGCCAGTTTGGCGCTAAAGGTGGTTTTACCAGAACCTTGCAAACCTGCAATCAAAATAACGGCTGGATTTCCCTTGGCATTAAATTCACTTTCGCTACCCCCCATCAATTGGACCAGTTCGTCTTTAACAATTTTTATCATCAGCTGTCCCGGACTTACCGCATTGAGCACTTTTTGTCCCAGCGCCTTTTCCCGAATCGTATCAGTAAACTCTTTGGCAATTTTGAAATTTACATCCGCATCAATAAGTGCCTTCCGAATTTCCTTTACGGTAGCGGCGATATTTAATTCAGTAATGCGGCCTTCTCCTTTTATCTGCTTGAAGGCTGAATCGAGCCGCTCAGAAAGATTTTCAAACATGGTTGATTAATTTCTTGATAGTTCTGGATAATTATCTATCGTTTGTAGCTCTTTGACTTTATAATTCATTAGGAATATCAATATATTACTATTAATAAAGAATTTTAGAAGTTTGGCAACTACAAACCACAAACTAAAAATCATAATCTTTTACCCAAATAAAAAAGTGAATGTAATTAAACATTCACTTTTAAATGAAATACAAATTTACAGTAAGATTATGAAGTGTAGATTTTCTTTATCGTGCTAATGATTTTATTTTTTATACTCCTAAAAATCCCCGTAACTCCCTGGAACGCGAATTGGTGCGCATTTTAGTAATGGCCTTATCCTTGATCTGGCGAACCCGTTCGCGGGTAAGGTTAAATTTTTCGCCTATATCCTCCAGCGTCATCGGGTGATCAATACCAATTCCAAAAAAATAACAAATTACTTCCTTCTGGCGCTCGGTCAGTGATTTCATCGACCGTTCTATTTCCTGGGTAAGTGATTCATTATGCTCGATATTCGTTTCTGCCCTATCCGCATTCTTATTCTCCATTACATCTAACAGCGTATTATCTTCGCCCTCCGAAAGAGGAGTATCCACGCTTACATGCCGGGCACTGGTTCCCAGGGTGGCGTTCACTTCATCAATTTCCAGTTCAAGCAATTCCGCGATTTCATAAGCGGATGGCTCTCTCTCATATTCCTGCTCCAACTGGGAGAAGGCCTTTTGAATTTTATTGGTGAGTCCTACTTTATTTAATGGCAGTCGCACGATGCGTGACTGCTCGGCTAATGCCTGTAAAATGCTCTGTCGAATCCACCAGACAGCGTAAGAAATAAATTTAAAACCCCGGGTTTCATCAAAACGTTGAGCGGCTTTAATTAGTCCAAGATTGCCTTCATTAATAAGATCTGGTAACGAAAGACCCTGGTTCTGGTACTGCTTAGATACGGATACCACAAACCGGAGATTCGCTTTGGTAAGCTTATCCAGAGCTAATTGATCGCCTTGCTTTATCCGCTTCGCTAGTTTCACTTCTTCCTCCGGTGTAATCAATTCAACTTTTCCGATTTCCTGCAGGTACTTTTCCAGGCTTTGCGACTCACGATTGGTAATGCTTTTCGTGATCTTGAGTTGACGCATACTCATAGGTTGGCCTTTTTTAGGATTTAAATAGGTTGGTTGTTTTTTATAGAATTATTATGAAAAACGTATAAATAGGGGGTTTTCTTATGCCTGTGTATAATTTAAACCCTCTTATTTTCAGTAATTTATACTTAAATCTGCCAAAATAAGCCCATTTTGGTCCATAAATCCGCCTGCTAGGAAGCCAATAAGCTCCTTCCGGGCACAAAAAAAGGGCCGATAAAACGAATATGCGCACAAAAAAATTTTGATGATAATATTATTTATCTATTATTGCAGCATTGGAAATCAAAAAGGTCAATAGGGAGAGATGAGCAAGAAACAACAATATACGTTAGAGTACCCGGTAAGATGTTCTCCTTCCATTTTATACGAGTTCTTAAGCACGCCTGCCGGTTTGCAGGAATGGTTTGCTGATAAAGTGGATGAGCGGGATAATGTTTTCAGTTTTTCCTGGAACGGTTCAACAGACAAAGCGGAAGTACTGGAGAGTGAAGAAAACCGATTCATCAAATTTCATTGGACACATACACCGAAAGAAGAATATTTTGAATTCAGGATTGAAAGATCGGAAGTCACCAATTTAACGATCCTGGTGATAAACGATTTTGCGGAGAAGAAAGATGTTAAAGACTCGAGCCAGCTTTGGGGCTACCAGGTAAAAGAACTCTTTCATCGTTTGGGAAATTAACCAGCAATTGCCTGGAAGATAACTTCGTGCAACCTGGATAAAATCTCTTTCGCATCATTCCAGCGCGACAGCGCAACCGGACAGGATAACTTAATATAGGCAGCACTGGTTAATTCCAGCGCTTGACTATCCGTTATATGATTCCGTATCGGTGAAAAATTTCCTCCATTCAGATCGTGCTCCCATTCATCCCCGGTAATGGATAACTGAAAAAGATCAGCTGACAGCAACGGCCAATGTTTTTGAATAGAAGGAAGGTATATTCGCTGGTATTTTCCTTTAAGGTGCAGTGTTATACTAAAAAAATTTCCCCACCAGAAAAAAGTTCGGATCGCAAAAACATCTTCTTTGCCAAAACTGCGTGGGTAATCAAGCATTACATAAGGAAGTCCCTTATATTTTTCTCCCCTGGATATTTTGGGTGATAATAGTAATATTTCCCCCGGTAAAAAGGCAGGCTGCTCCTGTATCCATTGGCTGTTCTCTGCCGACAGTTCACCAAACAGGGTATATACTTTTTCAATGATGATATTCTTTGTTAAAAGCCATTGCGCATTTTGCACCAACTGCAATTCCTCTGCTGAAAGCTGTATTTTTGCGGAGTTCATGTGGTTTATCGTTTGTGGTTTATCGTTGCTGAAATTCAACATTTCCTTACAATTAACAGCAACTTACTATGCTAAAAAGAATGATTGAAGCAAAGAACGAAAAACTATAAACCATAAACTATAAAATATTCCGCTTTTGATAAAAAAATTAGACATACTGGTAATAAAGTCATTTATCGGGCCTTTTATTGCCACCTTTTTCCTAACCCTCTTTGTACTCATCCTGCAATTCTTTTGGTTGTGGATAGATGATTTTGTAGGCAAGGGCATTGATGGCCTCACCATTTTACGGCTGATTCTTTACCTCAGCGCCACCCTTGTACCATTAGCACTACCCCTTGCGGTGTTGCTTTCTTCTATTATGACCTTTGGCAGCCTGGGCGAAACGTTCGAGTTGGTAGCCATAAAATCGGCTGGTATCGGACTGCTGCGCTTTATGCGTCCTTTATTTATAACTGCATTGCTCTTGTCGGGACTTGCTTTTCTTTTCAACAACTACGTAATTCCGATTGCCAACCTCAAAATGAAAACGCTTCATACCGATTTGGTGAATAAGAAACCAGCCTTTGATTTGAAAGTAGGCCAGTTTTATAATACGATCCCCGGTTATTCAATCAAAGTGTCGGAGAAGAAAAACGATTCTATATTAAATAATGTGCTTATTTATGAAAACAGCGGGGGCCTGCAGGATAACCTGATTGTGGCAGAAAGTGGTATCATGCGGGTATCAGATGACAAACGTTTTCTCGAGTTCATTCTCCATAACGGGTGTCGCTACCAGGAAAGAGGCAATCGTTCCGAACTAAATACGGAATATATACGCCTGGGTTTTAAAGAATATAAGAAAGTGCTTGACCTCAGTGCACTACAATTAAGTCTGACGTCCGATTCGGTTTTTAAGAATCGATACGAAATGCTTAGCGTGCGCCAATTGAATCGTGCTATCGACTCGTTAGAAAAAAATAACAGGCAATATGAAGAACGCAGCCTCAATGATCTGAAAGTATATCTTGGCTTTATGAAATACCTGGATACCGGTTGGGTAAAGGTGGAGGTGCCCCCGGTAAAAAATAAAAAATTCAGGGACCTGATTCCGGATAGCGCTAAATTATTGGTAAACGACCAGGCGATTTCTTATGCCAATTCGCTAAAATCTGCCCTGGAAGGATCCGCTGCTGAGTATGAAAGCAAAAGAAAAGAATTACGATTGCATTTAATCGAGTGGCATAATAAGTTTACCATGTCCTTTGCCGTGCTGGTATTGTTTTTAATTGGAGCCCCCCTGGGATCTATTGTTCGCAAAGGAGGAATCGGAACGCCGGTAGTATTTGCTGTTATATTTTTCGTGATCTTTTTCCTGCTTAATAATTTCGGGAGAAAGTTTGTGAAGGAAGATATATTGCAACCTGTTGCCGGTATGTGGCTCGCAACGGCCGTACTGCTGCCCATTGGTTTCTTCCTTATATATAAGGCATTGCATGATTCACAGCTTTTCAATAAAGAATTTTACTATAGGCTGAGCCGTACAGTACAGACCATTGTTGCCAAAATGGGACTGCTTAATAAGAGCCCCCGCGAACCCGTATCCGGATAAGATAATATTTTACGATTCCCCATTATTCAATTTCCAGGCTTACGAATTAGGTTTTTGCTCTAAACAGCAGGTCGATGTAAACTGCTGGTCGATAAAAGGCCACTGATGGGCGCTAATTATTCAAACTTCGGAACGCGTCATATGCTGAATTAATTTTTACTATCTCTATCTCCAAAAGGCATCCCCCCAATTAAAAAACGAATGATGCCCCTGTTAACTAGAACCTCATTTTTTTGGATTTTTTATCCCATTTCATAATAAAAGAAATAAATATTTTTTTGTTTTTTCAAACTGGCTTATCATTAACGCTGATTATTCGTTCTCGGCCTCATTGAATAAATGAAGTTCAGGAGGTTAACGGCGCTTCAGTATGAAGGCAATAGCGGTTGAACCCCCTAAAAAAGGGTCATTAGTTTAGATATGTTTTTTGCACCTGAAAAATTATTTTCAAAATCACCCAAAAAGGGTATTGGAAAACTCACGAAAAATATCCATCTTTATTGCCTCTTACGAAAGGCCGCCTGAAATCCGTTTACTCACTGAAATCTCCCGTTTGCTAAATGCGGCACTCTTTAGCAAGGAAGTTAATCTAAATTGCCATTGTGATTGTCCAATCCTAAGTCAACCCCCCATTGGTAGGTCCATTTAATTATTTTTTTGAAACTTTTATTATGAAAAGAAACTATCTGCTTTTCTTCTATGCAATGCTGTCTGCCGGCAGTTATGCGCAATTAACCATTCAGTCTGGTGCTACTTTCTTTATCCAGGGTGGCGCCACGGTAACCGTTCAGGGAGATGTTACCAGTCTTGCCAACATTCAGGGAACGGGCCTGCTTCAAATGAAAGGCAGTTCGCTCCAAACAGTTAATATGAACGGATTCATCATTCCCAATATTGAAATTGATAATGGAAGCAATGTGGCCCTGGGGGGTGCTGCCATTATTGGAAGTTCTTTCCTCTTTACTACTGGTAAAGTTCAACTTAATGGTTTCGACTTAAACCTTGCTTCGGCAGCTACATTAACCGGCTACGACAATTCAAAATATTTTGTGACTAACAGTACCGGGCGGCTGGTGAGAAATTCACTCGGCGCCGCTTTTACCTATCCCGTGGGATTTGATGTTACTACTTATAACCCTGTTACCCTTACTCAGGCCGGAACGCCAGATGATATAGGCGTTCGTTGCCTGCAGAATGTTTTGAGCGGTGGTACAGCAGGCAGTCCCTTTGTGAAAGAAGTGGTGGATGCCAGCTGGGCGGTAACAGAAGCATTAGCTGGTGGAAGCAGTCTTACCATGACTTCTACCTGGAACGGTACCGATGAGCTAACCGGATTTAACCGCGCTAAAACGGGTATTTCTTATTATGATGGGATCGGATGGGATATGACAAATACAGTTACAGGTGTTGCGGCCGGAGCAGGTCCTTATACCATTACACGCAGCAGCGTATCCAACCTCGCAAATGGGGGAATTTTTGCAGTGGGAACGAGGCCGGTGTTGACTACCTTATTGGTATCCCCAAAAATTTATTTGCAGGGACCGGCCTACGCAGCAGGGCTCATGAGCGATGGGGTTCGTAGTGCAAGTTTAATCCCGCTAACTGAACCTTATTCGGGATTATCAAATTTTACACACAGCGGTAGTGGCGGTGGGGAAACAATACCTTCCGGTATACTTTCTACTACTGGTACCGGAAATGATATTGTTGATTGGGGCTTTGCTCAACTGCACCGCTCCAGTGATGGACTAGTAATTGCAACCAGGGCGGTACTCTTTCAAAGAGACGGAAATATTGTTGATTTGGATGGAACCAATACCAAGACATCCTTCATAAATTTTGCAGGAGAGCTTGCCGGCACCTATTATGTTTCTATCAGACACAGAAATTCTCTTGGTGCTAGAACGGCGGGTACTTTAGGCCTTTTAAGAACAGCTACTACTAGTTATGATTTTACGACTTCATTAGCTCTGGCTTTTCCAGGTGCAGTATCGAACAATGCTATGGCTACTGTATCAGCGGGTGTATTTGGATTGTGGGGAGGGAATGCAAATAATGATTTGAGAACTTCGAAAGTTGGTGCTTCCGCAGCGACTAATGATTATCTTTCTTTACTTAACTATTTAGGTCCAAGTACATCAATACTTAATGTATATAGAAGAGAAGATTTTAATTTGGATAGCAAAGTATCAAAAACGGGGTCAAATGCTAATAATAATGACTACCTGAAATTATTGAATATACTTGGCTCGCTTACAATAATAAACCAGCCTGTGTTTTAATTCCAGTTTAAAAATTTTAACATGAAATACACTTTTAGAAAGATTTTCCTGATTACAGCCATTACTTTCTGCACCCTAGCAGTATTCAGTCAACCTGTCACTACAAGGTTCCAAGGAGCCTTCGATTACACAGGCAGTACTATAAGTTTTAAACTTCATTCTATTGGCGCTGGTAATGCAACTATTGCATTAGTAGAATATTTTGTGAGGGTTCCGATTGGAGCTCCCGCCTTTACATGGGGAACATTGACATCCAATACTACCAACTTTCCAGGTCTTGGTACATTCATAGTTGAAGCTTTCCCTGCAGCAGATGCATCCTATCGATATTACCATTTTTATTATACGGCTCCCCAACCAGTTACGCCATCTGCTAGTTTTATAGATAATAAATCATATGAAATTTTTAGTGTATCAACAAGTGTAAATCCCGCCTTGCTAAATATGGAAATGCTCCATACCCCTGTCACTGAAGATCCATTTTATTTGGGAGTAGCTGATGGGATTGCCCAAGACATTAGACCCACTGTAGAAACAAATTTTTTCTATCCAACTACCA
>JANMBO010000066.1:0-41935 GCA_031360425.1 Chitinophagaceae bacterium
CCATAAATGAAAACGCCCGTTGTGTTTTTTAAATAGCTCCACCGGATCAATACCTGCTTTAGTAACCCAGCAAAGATCCAATTCCATGGCAACAGCCGTGTCTGTAAGCATCGTATCGTATGGAACTTTTCCATCTATTACTTTAAATTCTGCATCATGGTTATGGTAAGCAAAGGTAATTCCTGCTTTTTTGCAGGCTTCATTCGTTTTGTTAAGCGTATCAATAGAAGCCTTTAATTCTTCCTTTGTATCAAAAGGAGTAGAGGCACATACCAGGAAAGGTATACCTGCTTCTGCAATGGCATCTACCAATTCCTGTCCATTCTCCCGTAAATTTTTCATAGGCGGAATACTAAAAGGTTTTCCATCGGGGCCCACGGGTGGCTTGGCACCAGCTGGCATTTTAAAAGGAGCACCTAGTACATGATGCGATTTCCAGGAAAGACCATTGTCTTTTAAAAGACTGTTGAATTCTTTTGCTGTAAGTCCGTAGAAGCCTCCTTTTTTACTGAACGCCGATTCAATTTCTTTATAACCGATAGCAGCCACTTTTTTGATATTACCCGGAACATCATTGTCGAGTATGTTGAAAAGAGTAAAAAGCTGTAAACCGGCCGGAGGCATACCAGCGCGTGTAAATACACCCGCGAATGCTTTATCTTTTAACAGTAAACCACCCACCGTTATGGCTGATGTGTTTTTTATAAAAGAACGTCTGTTGGTCATAATGATGAATTGTATATTGAAAGAACAGTTTTATTTTGTTTTGGATTATAGCGGTTGGAAATCTTTTTCTCCATCCATTTTCATTTTAATATTTTAACCCGAATCCAAATTTGTACAATGGATCTTTTGAATCATAAGGAACATCTTCCTTCTGGTTGCGAACGGCTTCCATAGAAGAAGGTAGCTCCAAAGGCAGTTTACCTCCCGGTTTTACTTTTCCAAAAATCACATCAAACACAGCCGCATCGCTTGCTCCGAAATTTGCCAGCAACCCTTTGGCTCCTGCGCTGATCTCAGGTATTACCGCGGGGCGATCGATATAAATATCAACAATTGTTGGAACTGTATTTAATAATTGCAATATGGAATCTTTCTCTTTTCCCTTAAAATCAAGATCACCATGATGGAACATGCGGGCCATAAAATTTTTGGTATCTACCGGTACCCAGGGCGTGTTCAAACGAAGAATCGCAAAGTCTGCCTCTTCCGGTTTACTTACTACCGTACCATAAAGTTCCGCCACCTTTGGATCCACATTTCTTACATATATTTTTAATTTACCAACAGCTAATGGTAAAACTTTCGAATCATTTTTTAATAAAGTAATTGCCCTGCGCTGGGCGTCTTCTCCCGCTTTTTTCCATTCGGGTTTTCCTACTGTTTGTACTGCCTGATCAACATTAACATACGGATTATCAAACAAACCCAATTGAAATTTCTGGCGAAGTAAGCGCCGAACCGATTCATCAATTCTTTTTTCAGTGAGTTTTCCTTCTTTTACCAATTGCACCACTAATTCGGGACAAGTTTCACCCCCAAACTGATCGCAGCCGGCATTGATAATTTTTAAGACTCTTTCTTCGCGGCTTAAGTTCTCAACTCCCCAAGCCCGGGCCGGCCAAACAAAAGTACCCATAGTTGCATCGGTAACCAGTCCCCAATCGGTGCAAACTATTCCGTCGTATTTATATTTATTACGCAGCAGACCGGTGATAATATCCTTGTTATAAGCGAAACCTACATTCTCATGGGTTTGATCAGTGGGTACACCATAATAAGGCATAATGGCCGCGGTATGCACTTTAAAAGCGGCTTCAAAGGGGATAAGATGATAGTTAAAATTCTTGCCGGGATATATTTGTCCTTTTTGAAATTCAAAATGCGGATCTAATCCTTCTTTTTGTGGGCCACCACCGGAAAAATGTTTGGTCATGCAGGCCACGCTGTTTTTATCTAATTGTTTGCCCTGAAATCCGAGAATATAGGCCGTAATCATTTTGGCCGATAGATTGGCATCTTCCCCAAAGGTGCCACTAATACGAGGCCACCGTGGTTCTGTGGCCAGATCAGCCATAGGATGCAACGCTTCTCTTATACCAACCGCGAGATATTCCTGGCGGGCAATATCTCCGAATTGCTGCATCAGTTTTTCATCTCCAATGGCGGCAAATCCCATTTGTTCGGGCCATTGAGAAAATGAATTGGCCGACATGGCAAAAATATTACTGCTGAAATAATGCCTGGGATCCGATGCAATGGTCACCGGAATACCCAATCTCGTATTTTCGGCGAATTTCTGCATGGTATTATATCCAATGGCCATCTCCTTTACCCCGGGGGCCTGCCAATAATTAAAATGATTCATCTTTTTTTCGGTCATCAATTCTATTGAAGAAGGAAGCCTGGCGGCAAAACCTTCTGCACCGGGTTTTTTTTCAATCGTTCCATCTTGATTGATCATCGTTCCGGCTATAAACATCATTCCGGCTTTTTCCTCAATAGTCATTTGTTTAATGAGATCGCCAATTCTTTTTTCTGCCGGCTGTGTTTTGTCTTCGTATACATCTATTTTGCCATTCTTATTCAGATCACGGTAAGGAGGTGGCCCCATTGTTTTTTTTACAGAGAAAGACACCAGTAATGCAATGGAACATATACCAGCTAATAAAAAAAGCTTTTTCATAATATTTAATCTGTTTTGGTGAGAAAAAAAGACCGGCAAGCAATTCTGCCTCCGGTCTATTCAAAAGTTTTATTGTTGCATTCCGTCTGTGGCCCCCTGCATATCTCCTTTCAAATTTTTACGTTTAAAAAGCGACATATCAATTTTTCCAAACCGGTAAGCAAAGGTAAGGCGGATCATTTGAGGATCGCGCAGGCGGCTGTAATTCTGCTCAAAATATTCGCTGTACGAATATTGTTCCTGGCGGCGGGTTCTGAAGATATCATTGAAACTTAAAGTAGCAGAAGCCGCATTATTCTTCAGGAAACTTTTCTTGATGGCCAGGTCTACACCATAGGATGATTTGATATACCCTTGCGAAGCGCTTTGGGCCTGCATCATAGGAGGACCAAATCCACTATTCTGATTAACCGGCAGATTTGTTTTAGACTGATAGGTTGCCGATAACTGGGCGCTGAAATTTTTGGGCAACTTGAAGTTATTGTTGAATTTTCCAAACCAACTCCAGATAGCATCCTGTGAGTTCCCGTTTATATTATCGGTGTTGATCTTTGAATTGTACAAGTTGATATTGGTGGTCATATCCCACCATTTCGTAACGGTATTGGTTGAGGTAAGTTCAGACCCTATAGCACGGCTTGAATTGGCATTGATAAAAGTATTGATCAGTACTTCGCCGCCGATAACCGGATCATATTGCTTATCCTGGTAACGGGTAATAAGATTGGTACTACGTTTAAAATAAACGGAAGCCAGCAGCAGGTTATTTCCGCTGAAGGATTTTGAATAGGATACTTCCATCGAATTGGTGAATTCCGGTACCAGGTTGGAATTGCCTTTAGAAATATTCAACGGATCGGTATAATCGGTAAAAGGAAGCAACTGGAAAAAATTGGGCCGGTTAATTCGCCGTGTATAGCTGAATTGTATTTCCTGTTTTTGCTTTAGTTTCTGGCTGAGGAACACGGAAGGAAACAGGCTTACCGGGTAACTGTTGCTGAATTTCTGATGGGAATTAGTCATCGTTCCTTCATAAGCAGAACTTTCAGCGCGCAATCCCAGTTTATAACCAAAGTCCTTAATGGCACTGGTGAAAGAAACATACCCGGCATATACATTATCGGAATTCTTATAGTTGCTCGTTGCACTGGGAATTAATTCATAATCGTTACTGCTTGTTTTGAAAATATAATTAAAATTATCATTACTTACTTTGCGAAGTTGTACCCGCACCCCTGTTTCGAGCTTGGATTTACTTTTCATCGGTAAAACATAATCTGATTGAATGGTTAGAAACTGGTTTGTTCCGTTGTTGTGAACTTTTTGAAGGGTACTGCCGGTTTTATTGCCATTGGAGTAGGCAAAGTAATCTGTATTGTATAATGAGCTGCCTTCATTTTTTCCCGAAAAGAAATTTAGATCGGCTGTCAGTTCTTCTCCTTCTTTAGGGAAGAGCTGTTTCATGCCCAATTGCAGCCCACTGGCATTGAATACCCGTTTGCCGGTGGAAATACGCTCCCGGTAACTGTTCACATTACCATTGTTGTAGAAAGTATCGGTACTGATCCGGATGATTTCTTCCGGCCTGAATTCTCCGTGCACTTTTACTGCTCCTATGGAAAGCGTGGTACGATTGGTAATAAAGTAATCTAGCCCCACCTTACCAAATATAAAAGCCCCATGTGTAGTATTATTGTTGATTTGATTTACGAGGGTTTGCGGAGTGTCGGCATAATTCAACCGGTCGGTTGTTCCGGTCGTTTTACTTTTCATCTGGTTGCTGTTAAGCGAAGCTGAAAAATTGAATTTATCCTGGCGGATATTAAAATCTCCTCCCCCATTTACTGCGCCGTATTTATCTACTCCGGCACGAATATTTCCATTATAACCCGACTTCTTATTCTTTTTTAATATAATATTAAGAATTCCTGCATTACCACCCGATGCATCGTATTTGGCGGAAGGATTAGTAATCACTTCCACACTTTCGATAGCGTCTGCAGGAATCTGATCCAATGTAAGGGTTGTTGGTCTTCCTTCAATATATAATTGCGGCGGCGCATTACGCAAGGTTACATTACCATCAATATCTACCTGAACGGATGGAACATTTTTCATAACATCCAGGGCGGTACCACCCGCACTTACAATATTCTTATCTACCGAAAAAATTTTTTTATCAATATCCATACGCAGCGTTGGCTTACTGGCCGTAATGGTAACGGCTTGTAACTGCATAACATCTATTGTCATT
This sequence comes from Chitinophagaceae bacterium, assembly GCA_031360425.1. GTDB lineage: Bacteria > Bacteroidota > Bacteroidia > Chitinophagales > Chitinophagaceae > Endoryza. The sequence continues at coordinate 4,944 of JANMBO010000066.1, forward strand.
TTAATATTGCCCAAGTCCTTATCAAAAGCATTTAAAGCACTTCCCATAGAGGCCATAACCTGGGAAGGATCGGAATTAGTTCCTTTTGGGGCCTGGCTGTTATCCATTTTCATTTGAAATGAGACTGCCTGCTCGTAGGTTTTATAACCGGTTGCCGAGATTTTTAATTTAAGCTGGCCAAACATCGGCAAATCAGCAAAGCTGAATTCTCCATTGCTTTTGGTGCTGAAACCACTGAGTAATACATCCTTTCTTTTTTTAGAAACGGTATCAAATTTATTCTGGAGTAATAATACCGAAACATCCCCCATGGGCTTACCGGCGCTATCTGTTACTTTACCATAAATATGTCCCATATTAGCTGGTACCTGCTGACCCGCTTTTGCATTGGTTGATGCGGCCGGACCCTGAGCGAGGGAGGCTAAAGAACAGATAAGAACAATTGTTAGTGCAAGAATCTTTTTCATAAAATTAATTATGAAACAAATGTAGACGCCATTTTAAGCAGTGGAGGGGTGAATGCGACCAGATACTAAAATGTTGCGACGAAAAGAGCGGGATGTATCCAGTAAGTATGAAAAATGCCTGCGGACAGGCAGGCATTGAATATTAAATATTTTGATTTTCAGTCTGCAGGAACAAATAGCTTATTGGCAAAAAGGGGCCTGATCGTAAACCAGGCAATAACAGGGAAAAAATGCATGGGGACGGTAAGCAGGGGAAACATTTCCGGGAATTGTACATCCAGGGGAAGTTTGGCCGAAATAGGAAACATTACACTGGCAAAAGAGCCTATTGAAAAAATAAGATTGAAAATAATTTCTCCTTTTGTTTTAAATAACCGAAGGCATGCCCAGAAACCAATCGCAGCTGCCAAACAAGCTATAAAATTCGCGCCAATCAAAACAGGGATATTAATGATTTTTGCGTACGTGACCTCGTAGGCAAATTCATAAATCCTTTTATATATAATGGAAGCAACGGCTGATAAAATACCAGCCGTCAGCCCCCAAAAAAAGATTTTCTTAAACATGATTACGGTTTTGTAACAGGTACAACCAGGTCCACCTTAATAACCCTTGCGGCTTTACCGTTAGACGGGTTAAGATTGAAATCATCTCTGTTCACTTCAAAGCTTCCGGAAAAAGTGTTATCCTGGAAATTGAATGGAATCGTAACTTCTTTTTGCACACCGTGAATATCCAATGTTCCTTTTGCTTCATACCCAGTGGCGGTTTTACTGATGGCAGAGGAAGTGAATTTAATAACGGGGTATTTTTCTACATCAAACCATTGGGCTGATTTTGCATGGGTATTCTGCATACCATTGCCGGTATTGATACTGGCCGCATCCACGGTTACATCAAACTTAGAAGTGGCCAGATTCTTTTCATCAAAACTCACGGTCCCTTTTAAGCCGGTAAAAATTCCGGAAGGATCACTGCTGGTGAATTTAACTGAATAATTTTCGGCAATCTTCCAATCCTGAGCCTTGAATATGGTAAAGGCAGAAGTGGAAATAATAAGGAGTGCTGCAATAGGAAAGATAATTTTTTTCATACTAAAATTGTTTTTGATGATTAATGTTTATTATTTAATGGTTATTTAACGAGGAATATTGTTTGTCAGGTGAAACGGATTAGTATTCAGCCGTTTCAATTTGACGACAATTATGCGGCCAGTTTGCATTCAATTCAAAAAAATAATTCTATTTTAACTTTGTTTACCAATGATACTTGTAATTACTTCCCGGTAATTATCGCCTACCGGTATTTCCATTGTTCCAATAAACAGGCTGTTTTTACGAACGGCCGTTATATGCTCCCTGGAAACAATAAAAGATTTATGAACCCGAATAAATTGTGAGGCCGGGAGTTCTTCTTCCATGGCTTTCATACTCATACGGGGTATAACCGGTTTATTCGGCGTGTTTTTCAGATATATTTTTATATAGTCTTTCAAACCTTCTATCCATAATATATCAGACAATACAATTTTCAACATGCTGTAGTCTACATTCACAAAAATATAGCCCGGAGAGGGAAGGGCAGAACCAGGATCTTTTTGGGAATTCTTCAACTGATGCAGTTCCCACGCTTTACCGCAGGCTTTTATAAATCGATCGAGTGGTACCGGTTTTACCAGGTAGTCTACCACATCCAGGTTAAATCCTTCCAGCGCGTATTTTTCGTAGGCAGTAATTAAAATGAACATCGGTCTTTGTGTAAGACTTTGAATAAACTGCAGACCGGTAAGTCCGGGCATTTGTATATCCAGGAAAATTAGATCTACATTTTTTTCCTTCAATACGTTCATAGCCTCCAACGGGTTGCTGCAGGAAGCAACGAGCTCCAGGTAGGGAACTTTGCTGATATTGTCTACCAGCAACTCGAGTGCCAACGGTTCGTCATCGATAGCTAAGCAGCGCAGCATCAGTGGAGATTTAATTGTAATGAAGTAGTGAACCAGCCATCATTATTACTGATGAGCAAGGTCTGTTTATTCCCATATAGCAGGTTAAGCCTTCTTTTTACATTCGTAAGTCCAATGCCCGAGGTTTTATCTTTTACTTCCTCTGATTCAATATTAAAGCGGTTACGAACGGCAAAATGAAGAAGATTGTTTTTTACGCACAGTTCAATTTCAATCCGCGCATCTTCCATAAAGCCCGTACCATGTTTAAAAGCATTTTCTACAAAAGGAATGAGCAGCATCGGCTCAATATTATAGCTTCCGTCAATTTCGGTGAACGATGTTTGAATAACTATGTTCTTGCCAAAACGTTGTTTTTGCAGGTCAATATAACTTTGCAGGTAATCAATTTCCTTTTCGAGTGAAACTTTTTCTCCATCGGTATCGTACAGCATATACCGCATTAGTGAAGAGAGCTTAATAAGAGAGGGTTCCAGTTGATCGGAATGCTTACGGGCCAATGCCACCATGTTGTTCAGTACATTAAACATGAAATGCGGGCTCACCTGGGAGCGTAAAAGCGACAATTCTGTCTTCAGGTTTTCGTTTTCTTTTTCTTTTGCCAGTTTATCCGCCTTCATCCGGTCGCGGCTCATTTGATAGGCCGTACTGCTGGCAAGCATGAAAAGAAAAATAAAAAAAGTGAATAGAATATGACTCCGCCAGTTGAAGAATGGATCGTTGGTGAGCCAGATTCGATTCACCCATCCAATTATGAAATAAGCTAAAAACAGGAGAATAAGCGTAAAGGCAAAAGCCGGGTATTTTTTTTTATATAATAACTGGGGGATCAGCAACAAGGCGTTCAGGTAAAATAATCCTACCCATAATAGATTATTGAAAACATAGAAATAAGTTATTCCCGATTCGTTATTGGGCCGGTTGGCCGGCTGATTACCGTATGAAGGGCGTAATAGAAAGGGAAGTGAAAACAACAATATCCAGGCAGCCATGTGGAGCAGCACTATTACCCATTTCCTCGAAAAGAGGTTCATTTTCATACCGGCAAATTAGCGAGTAAAACAGTAATAATGCAGGTTTTGAAAATTGTTGCGACGTACCGGCTTTTTTCATCTACGAAATCCTAAGGGGCGTCAATAATAAATGCCGGATTAGCTAAAATGTAGCAGCCAGGGTCAGGCCATATGTTCTGGGGTCACCTAAATGGACCGCTCCAAAATCATAGGCATAAGCTATATATTTTTTATTGCCGGTATTTCTGCTCCATAAAAATAGTTCGAGTTGTTTGCTGGTAAAACCAATTCGTAAATTGACAAGCGCATACGCGGCCTGTTCAATAGTATTAGCAAAATCAAAATATTGTTTACCAATTGTCAATAGTTCGCCCCGCAAAACGAGATGAAAGTTTTTCATAAGGCTAACGGGAAGCGCATACTGCGCTGCCAGCAGTTGGGTAGAGGCCGGTGTAAAAATTTGCCTTTTCCCTGAAAGATCTACTTCGGTTCCGTTTTGAGAAACTTTCAACGATTTATATTTTGTATCTGTGAATCCTGCATTAAAATCCAGTTGGAGATTTTGAGCCATGGCCAACGCCATTTCTACTTCAACCCCTTTACTATTTAGTTTGCCGGTATTTTTGGTAACAGTAATGGCATCCGGTAATATTAGAGTAGGTACCTGCGCATTATTTATGGTGGTATAAAAAAGGGCGACATTAATACGTAATGCATTTTTCCAGAGGCTGTTTTTTATTCCGGCTTCCCAACTATTACTGTATTCGGGTTGATAAGCAAATAACGGTGGCTGGGAAGGATCGGTAGAAAGCTGTGTGAGTCCACCTGTACGAAATCCTCTGCTATACATTAAATAGGCCTGCCCCTTTTCATATACCTGGTATGAAAGACCCAGCCTGGGTGATACTGCATTATAATCGACAACGGCACTGGTGTCGGGTCTTGTTTGAAATGGTGGATCTGGTTGTTTTTGGTATTCTCCCTGTACCGAATACTTTTTCTTTTCGTAGTCTGCCCGCAAACCGGCAATCAATTCTATCTTCTTTGCCAGGGTATAAGTAACCTGTCCGTATAAGGCAAGGCCCGTACTAATTCCTTTGGTCGTATTGGTAATTGAAAAATTCTTATCAGGTACCCCCAGCAGTGGAGCGTCCTCTCCAAAATGAGTCGTTTGCTTTACCGGGTTATCCTGGTGAAAGAAATAAGTTCCGGCTGTCCATCTGAAGTGGGAGGTAGAAGATGCGGGTGAGGTAAATTTAAACTCTTGGGTTATTACTTTTACTTTGTTCCAGTCTTTTCCATAATCATTTATGATAGTAACCCCATCGATTGGTGAAAAATCGCCGTCCAGTGGGGCATTATAAAAACGTTGATTGGATTGATACGCGGTTTGAGAACTGAAATTGAATAACGGACCGGTATGATTAACGGATAATGAACTATTGAACGTATTATCAATCATTCTGGCAACAGCATTTTGACTTAGTTCAAAGGGATTGGCAAATGCATCAGCTACTCCGAATACTAAAGGGTACGCGCCATTATTTCGGTTATTATGATGCTTCACATTCATAACAATACTCCAGCGTGGGGCCGGAATATATTTGAGGTAGTAATTGCCTGTTACACTGTATTGTTTGTCATAGGTGGTATTAGTAAATGTATTTTTGTAGAAGCCATCACGCTGTTGGTATACCATGGCTACGCCGGCATAAAGTTTATTCTTGAGAATGGGAGAACGAACTCCGCCGGTAAAACGTAATTGATTGTAGTTGCCCAGGTTCAGCTCAGAGAAACCGGTGGTTCTGTTGGTGGGTTGTTTCGTAATGATATTGATAACACCTCCCATAGCATTACGACCATATAAACTTCCCTGTGGGCCACGGAGTACTTCAATTCGCTCTACATCCACCAGGTTGGCTATATAGGTATCTAATCCAAATTGATTCACCCCATCAATATAAGTGGCTACAGCAGGATCGTAAGAGGTGGTGGTAATACCCCGGATAGAAGTAACGTTACGGTCGTCGCCGGAATGTGCTGAATATAGATTTGGGACAATGGCAGTAAGTTCGTTAGCGTGCCATACCCGGTATTCCTTTATTTGGCGGGCAGATAAGGCTGTAACACTTATAGGTATTTTTTGAAGGAGCTCTTCTTTTTTTTGCGCGGTAACCACTACTTCGTCCAAATAGGCAGCCGTGGGAAGTAAAAAAATAACAGTATGATTAGCCGTATTTTTTAAAACCACTATTTCTTCACTCATAGTTGCATAGCCAATTGAAGATACAATCAGTATATATCGTCCGGCTGAAATATTGGGAAACATAAACTTGCCAATACTATCGGAGAAGGTGGTCCATTCGGTGTTTAAAAGGCTTATAGTCGCTCCCGGCACATTCTTTTTAAAAGCGGTTGTTATCTCTCCGGATAGGGAGGTGGTACCTTGTCCCACAGCACCCAATGAGAGAAGGATGATCAGGAAAAAGGAACTAAAATGCTTGATCATACTGGTAACTTTTTTTTGGTTAACTGACAAACGGGAAAGGAGCTGCAAATCTAACAGCAAAGCTATTTAAAATCAGGCAAGTTGTTCAGCAGGAATAAGTAATTTTACATTGTGATATTATTTTAGAATCAGGGTACAAGCTGGTAAATAGCAAATTCGTTTACCAGAGTGTATTTTACCAGCAATGAAGTATTAATCAAAATATGAAAAGAAGTGTTTTCCCTTTCCGGATTATTTTTCTCTTATTACCTGTATTAATTTTCGTTTTGAGTTATAGCTGTGGATCCCGGGAGGATACAAATTCAGCCAAACCTCCAGAGCAGTCAAGTGAACCACAGAAAGAAAAGAAATCCGAATCGGTAACTAAACCATCGGAGCTTAATTTTACTGGTGATCCCAACACTGTTCTATCCCGCAAACAAGTTCCGATTTTGTGTTACCACCAGGTAAGAGATTATCGTCCAACCGATTCAAAAACGGCGCGTAATTACATCATTCCCCCATCGGTTTTCCGCGACCATATAAAAGTATTAGCCGATAGTGGGTATCATACTGTTTTACCGGATGAACTTTATGACTACCTGGTAAGCGGAGCTCCACTACCGGAAAAGCCCGTTATGCTCAGTTTTGACGATACCGACCTTGAACAATTTACCGTAGCCGTGCCCGCTATGAAAGAGCATGGCTTTAAGGGAGTATTTTTTATTATGACCGTTTCCATCGGGCGCCCGCATTATATGAGTAAAGAACAAGTGAAGCAGTTAGCGGACGAGGGGCATGCAATTGATTCTCACACATGGGATCATCACAACATAAAAAAATATGCCGGGGAAGATTGGGTTATACAAATTGAAAAGCCTTCGCGCTTATTGGAAACAATAACCGGTAAGCCAATTAATTATTTTGCCTACCCGTTTGGATTATGGAATAAAGAAGCGATACCCGAGTTGAAAAAGCGGGGAATAAAAGCGGCCTTTCAATTAGCCGATAAAAGAGATCCATTGGAACCGCTGTTTACGATCCGCCGTATTATTGCCCCGGGAAGTTTGAACGGTCAAGCGATGCTGGCACGTATGAAAGCAAGTTTTAAATGAGAACAGGCCACCCGATTTTTTATAATAGGAATGAAATTATAATTCGGATGGTTTGATATTATAATTACGAATGGTGCGCCAGAGCAAAGAAGGAAAGAATCTCTTCAGGTAAACGCCCAGCGTTTCTTTTCCGCCTATCAATACTTCATGTTTTCTTTTTTGAACAGCAATTAGAATTTTTTTTGCACATATTGAGGGCTTCATGCCATTGGCCTGGTTCTCATCCATTTTTCCATACGCTTTCCCATCCTCCCGAATAGCATTTACCGATATATTGGTTTGAATGTATCCCGGGCAAACAATCGTTACCTGTACGTTTTCTTTCCATACTTCGGCCCGCAGCGATTCGAAAAAGCCATGCAGCGCATGTTTGGAGGCGGAATAAGCGGATCGCATAGGAGTACCAAACCAGCCAACCAGGCTGCTGGTAACTACAAAATGACCAGATTTTTTTTGCAGAAAAAATGGCAACACGCTTTTTGTTAAGGCCACTACCCCCATAAAATTTACGTTCATTACCTTTTTATCAACATCAATGGAAGTATCTTTTACGAAACCCCGTTGACTTATCCCGGCATTATGAAATAAATAATCAATTTGTCCAAATCGTTGTATAACTGCTTTTGTTTTTTCTTCAAATGTTTCGGGTTCGTTCATGTCCATGGGAAGAATCAATGAATTCTCATTAGTGAGCCCGGCCGCCTTTTGCACCCGCATCAATTCGGATTCCCGGCGGGCCGACAATACTACCTTGGCACCGGCTTTGGCTATTTCCTGAACAAGAGCTTCCCCGATTCCGGAAGATGCGCCGGTTACCCAGGCTATTTTGTTTTGATACATGAAATCAGTATAACTTTTTTAATGGTTGAAGACCTTATTGATAAGACTTGAATAATGAAGCGGCAAAGTAATGAATATTGCCTTATTGTTGTACAATCTGTATTAAGTTGCCACAGGGATCTTCCAATACGGCCACGGTTACGGGCCCCATGCTGGTTGGTTTCATAGTAAATATTACCTGCAGCATTACAAGTCTGTCATATTCCTGCTGAATATTGCTTACCCCGACAGAAGTGGCTGGAATCCCGCCATCAAATAAAGCCCTCTGATAAATGGCTGCTGGTGAGAATTCCATCGGCTCCAGCAGTTATTCAATATCGCCAGTTCCTTGGGAAGAAGCGACCGTTAACCATTTATACTCGCCCATGGGGGTCTCTGTTTTTTTATAAACCCCAATAAGCTCATGTAAAAATCAAGCACCTTATCCTGGTAATCTACCATAACACTGGTTAATATTTTTCTCGTAATAATTTTATGAAAATGTCATCCGGCACCTGCAGTTTTAATAGAGAAATCAATTCCTGTTAGTAATGAAAGGTAAAAACTTTATCCGAATTTTTATTGCAGACAAAAAGTACCAATACCATATATTTTGGGGAGAGCGTGCAGAATTAATAAGCCTATTTACAATTCTGCGGGTCTTTGATGTAAAAGAAGGAAGAATGGCTAACTGTACATAAGGTGTAGATATGTACATTTTCTCATTTGCCCGCTTGCAAATTAATTATGCGGCATTGGTAGAAATATACCGAACTAATGTTCTCTTGGCAATGGGCAATAAAGTTTCATCCATTGGAAAAGTAAGTTCGGTTTCTATTGAATACACAGCCGGATTGGGTAATTCTTTGCGATGACGAATCAATTCGATCTTCATCAATTCGTAAGAATTGACCATGTTTCGTTCGTACTGCCCGATGTATTCTGTTTTGATGGAGCGAAATTTTTCATCGTGCTTTTCAAAAAAGCTGAGGCGATATTGGTATATGCGAGTTTCCCGGTGGGTGCCTTCGCTGAGGAAAAAATACCCTTCATTGTTTTTGATCGGCATCAGCCCAATGGGAAAAATATTCAGTTTGTCTTCTACAAATTCATAAATCTCCGTACCGCTGCTAATGGCTTTTTTCATTCTTCCCGCGGCATAGTTGATAATCTCTTCCAGTTCCTGCATCAGTTCATCGTCTCCAATAATTTGCTCATACAGCAACTGTAGTTTTTCCAATTGAATACCCGATAATTTTTTTGGGAACTGGTCCTGCAAAAATTTTTTATTTTCCCGAAACGAGACCAGGTTATTATAATGAAAAATAAGATCGGCCAGTTGGGGGTAAAGTTTGTTCTGATTAAAGTGTTTTCCAATTTCCTGGAGGTAGGCCAACAGGGTATATTTCTTTAGTTCAAAATCAATGTATCCTTCAGCGAACCAGGTTTCAGATAATGTCTTCATAGCTGAACGATTTAAATTTAGGTGTACTTGAATTTACTAAAAAATTGGACGTTGGTTACTTACTGCCGTTTAATTGTAATTTCGTTAAAAACTGCCAAATGAAAAATTTCCTGTTTTTTTTGATGTCTGCCTTATTGTTAACGGCCTGCAGCCATACTTATTATGTAGTGAGGCATGCGGAAAAGGCTGCCCAAGGGCAAAATATGAGCAGCGACGTGCCATTATCAAAGGATGGCCTGCAACGGGCTGAGGAACTGAAGAAATTATTGACCGGGAAAAAGATTGCACATATTTATTCAACCAATACCATTCGTACTGTGTCCACCGCCAAACCAACGGCCGATTATTTTCATTTAATGATTCAGCAATATGGCCCACGGCCCGATCCTTTATTTATTGATTCGCTCAAAAAATTGAAAAAAAATGCGCTTATTGTTGGACATAGCAATACAGTGGATGATTTGGTAAATGGATTAACGGGCAAAACGAATGTTCCCGGAGATTTGCAGGATGGTGCTTACGATAATTTATTTGTGATTAAAGTGAAAGGAAAGAAAGTAACCTTTGAGCAGAAGAAATTTGGGAAGTAGAGAGACGGGAGGCTGTAAGCATGAGTCTGTAGGCAGGAGTAATGAGACGGGAGTCGGGAGTTGGGAGACAGGAGCCATGCCAGATGTTCCAATAATAATTAAGATCCAAAATATTTTATTAGGGCTTTAAACAGGTAGGTAAATAATATTGGAGAGATATCCTTTTACCAAGGAAACTCTTGTATTCGAATGTAGTTTGGCAAAGATAAAACCCAATAGAAACTATTTTAAGCAAATGAAAATTCTGTCAGGATTCGTTTCTTTCCTAAACCTGCCAGATGTTGAAATTAAATTTCTCTATTACCATCAAAATTCTCCAACTCTTTTGCCACCGCATTCAGGAAAGTTGCACCCAGGGCGCCATCAATAATGCGATGATCATAACTCATACTTAAATACATCATATGGCGGATGGCAATTGAATCGCCCTGTTCGGTTTCAATTACAACCGGCCTTTTCTTTATGGCTCCCACGGCAAGTATGGCTACCTGGGGTTGATTTATGATAGGAGTGCCCATTAAACTGCCAAAGCTTCCCACGTTGGTGAGGGTAAAGCTGCCACCACTGGTATCTTCAGGTTTTAATTTATTATTGCGCGCAGCATTGGCCAGCATATTCACCTGCTTTGTTAACCCTACCAGGTTTAACTGGTCGGCATTCTTAATAACCGGCACGATAAGATTGCCACTGGGCAGGGCAGTTGCCAACCCCATATTAATATCTTTTTTTACGATCAGTTTATCGCCATCAATACTGCTGTTTAGCCAGGGATATTTCTTAATACATTTTACAATAGCTTCAATAAACAGCGGAGTAAAAGTGATCCGCTCGTTCTCTCTTTTTTCAAAATCCTTTTTAATACGATCGCGCCATTGCACCATATTCGTAACATCGGCTTCAGTAAAACTGGTTACGTGCGCACTGGTATGTTTACTCTCCACCATATGCCTGGCTATCAGTTTACGCATACGATCCATTTCGATAATTTCTACATTACCGGAATAAGTAGTGGAGAGTTGTGCACCGCGGGCTTCGGGTTGGCCCGGTTCATTATAAACGACTGCTTCCTGTGAATGACTTATTACTTTCGACTCCCGGTTACCAGCGCCTGATTTCCTGCTGTTCACATATTCCAAAATATCCTTTTTAGTAACCCTACCTTCATTTCCACTACCACCCAATTTTTCCAGTTCAGTCATACTGATTCCCTCGCTTGCAGCAATGTTTAACACGAGCGGAGAATAGAAACGATTTCCGTTCGAATTTATGGTTTGTGGTTGGTAACCTGCATGAACTGGAGAAGGGTTCGCAGTTATTTTATCGTTGTCGTATGCTGGTTGATATACTTGAACAGCCGGAGCAGAAGGAGAAGAACTTGCGGGGACCGAAACATTTTCACCGGAACCCGTTTTTATCCGGGCAATTACCGACCCAACAGGTACCACATCATTTACATTAAACAGAATTGATTCTAATACTCCTTCGGCGGTGGAGGGAACTTCACTATCTACTTTATCAGTAGCAATTTCCAATAGAGTTTCATCCATCATAATGGTATCACCCGGTTGCTTCAACCATTTTAGAATGGTTGCTTCCGTAATACTTTCGCCCATCTTTGGCATAACTAGGTTTACTACAGCCATAGTGAATATGAATTTATAATAAGCAGATTCTTTAAATGCAGACTTCTCCGATCTATACATGTGTATGGAGGCAGCCTGGGTAATTAATCGGTGAAACCTTAATTATAAAGTACTTAATTTATCGCTGCGCCAAAGATAATGATTTGCCAACAATCGTTAGTAGAAACGTAATTTACTTTGGGTGAGTGGGGAATAATCGCTGATAAATAATGGATCAGTACGATTTAATGACTACTGTTCTTGGGTTCATTCCTTTCACGCTTCTACAATAAATTTTCTCAGCATGTTCAATCCATTGTGCGCAGTTAGTTCAATATTCCTTTGCCGGTCGAACCGGAAATGAAAAACATGTGTACGGACTTTCTCACGGTTTCCAACAGCTATCCAAACGGTGCCCACTGGTTTTTCTGGTGAACCGCCATCAGGTCCCATAATTCCAGAGGTGGCAATGGCGAAATCGGTTTTCAGATTTTGTAAGGCTCCCTTAATCATCTGTACTACGGTTTCCTCACTAACGGCCCCTGATATTTCTAAGGTTTGATGGGAGACATTCAGCATTTTTTCTTTCACTTCATTATCATAGCTAACAACGCTTCCTTTGAAATAGTTACTCGATCCGGGGATAGAGGTAATTAAATGCGCGATATATCCACCCGTACAACTTTCAGCGGTTGCCATCGTTTTGTTTTGCGATTTTAATAATCGCCCTACTGCTTCCTGCAAAGAAATATCTTCATCGATTACCATTACATCCGATACCTGTTGTTTGAGCATATCGAAAAGCGCTTCAAGCTCCGCGATTGTCTTTGGATCATTGCCCGCGGCACTTAGCCGCAATTTTACCATGCCATAATTTGGAAGGTAGGCTAGCTTGATGTTAGTAGGTAAACTGGTTTCAAATTCGTTTATTCGTTCTGCCAGGAAAGATTCTCCAATGCCGGCCGTAAGTAAAGTACGGTGTACAATGGGTAATAAGTGAAACCGGTTCTGCAATTTTGGCAATACATCGTGCAGCATCATTCCTTTCATTTCATGGGGCACGCCCGGCATGGAAACAAAAATCTTTCCTTCTTTCTCGAACCACATTCCGGGGGCCGTACCCCTTTTATTTTGAACTACCGTACACACATCCGGCACTTCTGCCTGTTTAAGATTGCGTTCTATTAATGGTCTGTTTAGTTTTTCGAAAATGGTTCTTACGTTCGCCAATGCTCCTTCATCTACCACCAGCTTTCCACCAAAATACTGGCATAGGAGTGGCTTGGTAATATCATCAGCAGTAGGGCCGAGGCCGCCGGTTATTAAGATAATGTCTGATAACCTGCTTTCTTCATCCAGCGATTGAGTGATATCTTTCCATACGTCGCCTACCGCCAGGCGCCGGTGCACCCACACGCCAATTTTATTTAATTCCTGGGCCATAAAAGCGCTGTTGGTATCTATGGTTTGTCCAATCAATAATTCATCTCCAATTGTAATGATGCTGGCTAAAACATGTCCGCGTTTCATAAGTAACAATAAAAAATGAAGTAATATTGAAGCAAAGTTAAGCACATTGTTATGAGAGCGATTTATTTGTTTATTGCTTTACTATTTTGGACAGCTGATGGCATAAGCCAGGCGTTAAAAGAGAAACTTACCAAAGCCATGCGAAAATTGGAATCGGATCCTCAAATGCGGCACGCTATTATTGGATTTTGCGTAGTGAATCGATCTACTGGTAAACTGATTTTCGAACGGAATGCACAGGTTGGTTTAGCTGCTGCCAGTACTCAAAAAATTATTACCAGTGCAGCTGCTTTTGAACTGTTAGGGAAGGAATACAGGTATAAAACCGTTTTCAGGTTGAAAAGAAATAGTTATTCGGGTAATGGTCCTGACCTGGAAATTGAATCAGCGGGAGACCCCACTTTGGGAAGTAACCGATTCAATTCTACTGTGGATTCTTTCATTTTGAAAAACTTTCTAAATGAATTTAATAAAAAGTTTACGGATAAATTCTCCGGGAATTTGATAATTAACGAATTTAAATTCGGCAACACTTTACCAGGTGGATATATTTGGGAGGATATTGGAAATTATTATGGGGCAGGAACCTTCCAGTTAAACTGGCGGGAAAATCAATTTCAACTTTATTTCAATTCAACAAAGGCGGGGAATACTCAACTGGTTAGAGTAGTGCCTGAGCAACCTCAAATAGAATTCAGGAATTTGGTTGAAGCTGATTCAGCTACTAAAGGAGATGAGATTTATGTGTATTGTCCGCCGGAAAGTCTGATCGCTTACCTGGAGGGCAAAATGCCTATTAATAAAAAAAACTTTAGCGTAAGTGCCGCCATGCCCGACCCTGCCCGAACATTCCAGGAGCAATTAATAATAATAAGCGAGGGAAAGCTGTTTTTCGCAAATACGATAATAAAAAGAAGAACCTCTTTATTTAATTTATACGATTCGGTTCGTTATGTATATGATTCCATCTATACCCATTTCTCTCCCCCGCTCGATTCTATCAATTATCAATTTATGCAAAAGAGTATTAATCTGTATGGAGAAGCTCTCTTAAAGACAATTTCGTATGTGAAAAGCGGAATTGGATCTACCGAAAAAGGAGTGCTGATGGTACAGGATTTTTTTGCCTCCAAAGGAATCGATAAGTCCGCCATAGCTATAACAGATGGCAGTGGGCTCTCTCCCCAGAACCGTGTTACAGCCGATGCCTTGGTGAAGATTTTGCAATATGCTCAATACCGACCCTGGTTCACCTCTTTCTATAATGGCTTGCCGGTACACAATGGAATGAAAATGAAAAGTGGCTCTATAGGTGGGGTTCGGTCTTTTGCGGGTTACCATCGGTCTACTAATGGACAGGAGTACACGTTTTCCATTATTATCAATAATTTTGACGGATCGGCTTCAACTATTGCGGATAAATTGTATAAGTTGCTGGATCTACTAAAATAATAGTATTTTGAGTAGGCAGTCAGCGAGCATAAATTGTTTCATCCTGTTCCAGAAAATAGTATTAATTAAGCGCTTTTCTTCCATTAAACCATTGCGTATGCCTAAACAGAACTTCAAAAGTCACGGTCGTTATATTCCCCTTTGGCACTATATTACCAGTGCCGCTATATTGGCGGTGCTTGCCGGCAGTATAGTAAATCTTGTTAACTCTTCGAAGCAAAATTTGTATTCCGCCTCTTTAATAGTTGTTATTTCACTAATTCTCGTGAGCGTTTTCTGGTACGCCCGCTGGTTTGCTTTGCGTGCGCAGGACAGGGCCATAAGAGCCGAAGAGAACCTTCGCCATTTTGTGTTAACAGGTAAATTGCTACCAAAGAATTTACGCACCAGCCAGATTATTGCGCTGCGCTTTGCACCTGATGATGAATTTGTTGAACTGGCTCAAAAAGCGGCAGAAAAGCAAATGAGGAGTGTCGAGATCAAAAAATCCATTGTGAAATGGAGGTCGGATCATCATAGGGTGTAGGTGGAATGTTTGAGTGGTTGAATGGTTGGAGAGTTTATAAAATGTAAAGAAGATAAACGGGCGAGGTGATTTTACGGCATGTTGCAAATTATCTTAAAGTAAATAAATAGCCATGATCTTAGCATGCATGTAGTGCAGGTTATTCTTCCGCCAGGGCTGAGTATTTCTCTTGAGGGTTAAAAAATATAATTAAACGGCAAGAAAAATGTGGAATGGAATGAATGGACAGTATTGATTGATCCAGAAACTTCCCGTATCCCACTTTCGCTTGAGTTGCGGCGAACAGGCCCGCATCTCGTATCCCGTATCATGCTTTTAGTATTTCACCTTGGTAGAGCTACGGTGAGCAATGCCTTCATCCTCCGCCTATTTCCATCACTTCCCCATACCACCTTCTACGCTATACTTCCCGCCGCCCACCAATAACAAAGTGAAAAAGCCAAGCAAAAGGGTTAATTCAAATTCAGATTTGCCCAAAATAGTTCCATTATTGACTTTAAAAATAATAACCGAAGTGAATAGAGCCAATACCAAAGCAGCAGTCCTTGTAAATAATCCCAGGATCAGGAAGATTGAGCAAACGAGCTCAGCAAATATTGCCAGTGATAGCGAAAGGGTGCTTCCCATACTAAATAAGTTGAAGAACTTTGTTCGGTATTCCGCAAAATGAACTAATTTTTGATAACCATGAGGCAGCATAACTATTCCCAGCCCGCTTCTGAGCACAAGCATAGCAACATTAAAAGCAGTATCTGAATAGTTGGTCGAAAGCAATTTTTTCATGAAAAGATTTTTTTTCAAAAATAGGTATTTGCGTTTTGGCTTTTCGTACTGAAAATAAATTGTTAATTGACCCACTTATCCACAGGTGTTTGGAACGATGTTTGGTTGACAGTAAAATAATTGGAAACTTTAGCTCGTTAACCCATCACTATAGATATTGGAATGAAAAAAGTAACGGTAATTATCACCCTTCTAGGTCTTTCCTTTTTTTCTCTTATTGCCCAGCAAACTCGTTTTCTTGGCGACCCGCAGGCTGCCTTTAAGCAGGCCAAGGAATATTTCCAGCGGGAGCAATACAGCCTGGCTTATCCCTTATTGAAGGATCTCGAATTGCAGCAACGCGAAACGGACCGGAGCAATAATGCGATACAATACCAGGAAGTAAAATATTATACGATTGTGTGCGGATTGAAACAAAATGAACAAGGAGCCGAACGAAAAGCCGATGATTTTATTAACCTGGAAGACAACGAAGCCCGCGTACAAATGATGAGTTTTCACCTGGCGGAGTATTTTTTCCGAAAAGATAATTTCACCAAAGCGATTGATTTGTACGACCAGGCTTCCATTGATAATTTAAGCAACCGCGAGGTGGCCGATATGAAGTTTCACCAGGGGTATTCTTATTTTACTGTTCAGCGGTTCGATAAAGCCAAGCCATCACTGAACGCCATCCGGTTGGTAAAAGATGATCCTAACTATGCAGCAGCGAATTACTACTACGGATTCATTTCTTTCTTTGATAAGAATTACAGAGAGGCGCTTGACGCTTTCAAAGTGGTGGAAGACCATGAGGAATATGGTAAGGTAGCCCCGTACTATGTTTCAGTGATCTATTATATGCAGCAGGATAAACAGAAGGCGCTTGAGTATGCAGAAAGTAAATTAAAACGGGGCAATCTTTTTTATGAAAAGGAAATGCAGCAGTTAGTGGGGCATGGTTATTTTATCCAGAAGCAATATGCCAAGGCGTTACCTTACCTCGAGAATTATGTATCCAAGGCAGAAAAGCTAACCAGGGAGGATTTGTACGAATTGTCTTATTGCTATTATAACGCTGGTACCTGGGCCAAAGCGATTGATGGCTTTAAACAGTTAGGGGGAAAAGAGGATTCGCTCTCTCAAAACTCCATGTACTTATTGGGAGATTCGTATTTGAAGATTGGCCAGAAAGTCAATGCCCGTAATGCATTTTTATTTTGCTCAGTAAACAGCAGTAATGATGCGCAACGGCAGGTGTCGATGTATAATTATGCAAAACTTTCTTACGAATTAGGATACCAGGATGTAGCCTTGACGGAATTACAGAAATTCCTGCAAACTTATCCTCAGTCGGAATATATTAACGAAGCGCGTGAATTATTAGTAAATGTGCTGGCCAATACCAATAACTATAAAGACGCGCTGACGCTGGTAGAAGGGTTGAAGTCTCCATCTCTTGTAGCGCGTAAATTATACCCGCGCATATTGTATGGCCGGGCTACAGAACTCATTAATGACGGAATGCTGGTTTCAGCTAATGAATTGCTGACCCGCGCAGAGGTGCATCCGGATAATGAATCGGTATTGCCTTATGTTCAGTTTTGGAAGGGGGAAATTGCTTACCGGCTGGGGAAATCAGACGATGCTATCCGGTATTATTTCGATTATCTTAAATCAAATGTTTCTAACGGAGAAGTAAATGCCTATAATGCAAAATATAATTTAGGCTATAGTTTTTTAAAGAAAGAGAATTACCCCCAGGCTATGGGATTTTTTGAGCAATTGGTAAAAACACCTAAGATTAATTCTCCAGCATTGGAGCAGGACGCATACATCCGGATGGCTGATTGCTTTTATATGGGTCGTGAGTATAAAAAAGCAAGGGCCATGTACGATAAAGTATTGGAATTTTCCTGGCCGGCGAGCGATTATGCAACTTTTCAAAATGCTATGATTGCCGGTATTGGAAGCAGCCGGGAAAAAATAAATCTGCTGAGTGGCATCAGTCGGAAATACCCTTCCAGCAGTTTAATTCCTGATGCTAATATGGAAATTGCCGGCAGTTATTTGTCGAATGAACAGTACCGCGAAGCCATTCCTTTTTTGAAGAATGTGGTAAGTGATCCAAATTCTTCTCTTAAGCCTAAAGCTTTGTTACGCCTGGGCATTGCTTATTACAACCTGGAAAATAATGCGGAGGCATTAAAACAATATGCTTCCTTATTGCAGCAGTTTCCCAATTCACCCGAAGCAGAGGAGGCATTGGACAATGCCAAGGTAATCTATGTTGAGGAAGGTCGAACGGCTGAGTATATCAATTTCGCGCGTAGTATGGGGAAGGAAATATCAACTACTCAGGAAGAATTACTGGCATACCAGGAAGCCGAGGTTCAATTCAATAACGGTAATTTTCCCGCCGCCGCCAAAAAGTATGAAGATTATCTCGAGCGGTTTCCCCTGGGCAGCCATTCGCTGGAAGCATTGTATTATAAAAGTGAAATTTATTTCAACCAGAAAGATTGGGCCAAAGCGGCCAGCGGATACGAAGTACTTTCTGAAAGGGTACCTAATAAATTTGGAGAGAAATCTTTATTGAGCGCGGCCCGGTTGAACTTCTTCGATCTCAAAAATTATAATAAATCTGAAAAGTATTTCGCGAAACTAAAGGAATTTGCCACTACGCAGGAAAATAAATTAGAAGCGATGCGCGGATTGTTACGCAGCCAGTTTCAATTGCAGAAATGGAGCGAGGCTAGGGATAATGCCCAGGAATTATTGAATCAAAAAGGAATTGGAACGGATGATAAAGTACTGGCTAACCTGGCAATCGCCCGCTCGTACCAGGCCAACAGCCAATATAGCGAAGCAATAACGTATTACCGGAATGTGGCAGGGTTAAGCAAAGCGGCTTATGGTGCCGAGGCCCGGTACGAAATAGCTAATTGCTTTTTTATTCAGAACCGGATGGGTGATGCAGAGAAAGCCGCTTTTGAAGTAATAAACAAAGCTGGCTCGTATGAAGAATGGGTAACGAAAGCATATATTTTATTAGGAGATGTTTATTTCAAACAGAAAGATTACTTCAATGCCAAAGCTACCTTCCAGAGTGTAATTGAAAACGCGAAAGTGGAAAATTTGAGACTGGAAGCAGAACGAAAACTAAAGCAGGTGGAGGAAGAAGAGAAGAAAAACAGTAAAGTGGATGGCGATTGAGGATTAGGTTACTGGATATAGCATTCAGAATAAAAATGTAGAATAGAGAATATTGATTATAGAAGATTGAGCGGAAAATGCGGAGATGGGTGTAAACAATAATTATAGAATGTAAACATGAAAAAAGCCGGAAAAATATTTATTGGAATGGTTGTCTTGTCTTGGACAGTACAGAACATTCAGGCGCAGGACACAACTAAAAAGAAAAGTATTGATATTACTTCAACCTTTAAGCCGGTATTACGGGACGCCGCCAAAATAAATTTCAATGCAGCACCGCCCGTTGCGGATACTTCCAGGCCTAAACTTTCTTATAACATTCCCGCGCAAAATCTTTTTTTTACTTATCAGCCCGCCGAACTAAAACCGGTAGCGTTACGTATCGACTCCATTAATGCCTGGCAGTATAGTAACTATATAAAAGTAGGTTTTGGTAATGTGCATCTACCCTATATAAAAGCGGGATTTAGCTTTGGAGATGGAAAAAGCACTTATTTTAATGTGTTTGCTAATTACTATAGTTCAAAAGGAAGTCTGAAATACCAGAAAAACAGTTTTAGCAGTGTGGGCGCAGCGGCCACGTATCTTTCACCCAAACACCTGGAATGGAATGGGAAGCTAGGGTTTAGCAGCAATGATTATTTTTTATACGGGTACCGGCCCGATACCCTGGCCTATAGCAAAACACAACTCAAACAACAATTTCAGACTTTAGAAGGAAGTGTGCATTTCCGCAATACTATACCAACCGAGTTTGGATTGACCTATCACCCTTCGCTTAAAATAAGTGTATTCAGCGATAACAAAGCAAACAAAGGATCAGAATCGAACACCGTCCTCGACTTGCCATTAGAAAAAACATTTGGGAGAATGTTTGCTTTTAATCTTGCTGCAACAGCTGATCTAACTTCTTACCAGGTAAAAGGCAATGCAAAATTCAGTCGTCAGAATAATCTTTTTTATATTTCCCCGGCCGTATTATTAAAAACGCCGAATTTGTATATACATGGAGGACTTCGTCCATCCTGGGATAATAGAGTATTTACCATGCTGCCTAATGTAATGGCAGACATTACTACCAATGATCAACGATTCACTTTCCAGCTGGGTTGGATCGGATATTATAATAAAGGAAGTTATCAGCGGTTTGCTGGTATCAATCCGTGGCTTGCGCAACCAGATTCTTTATTTAATACCCGGGTGCAAGAGCGATATGCCGGATTCAAAGGATCAATCGACAATCATTTTTCCTATTCAGCCAAAGTGGGATTCCAGCAATATCGTAACATCCCTCTGTTTGTAAACGATCCAAATGATGGAAAGACTTTTTTAATAGCTTATGAACCCCGTATGGAGGCGCTTCAATTACATGGCGAAGTGGAATATACACAAGGCGAACAATTCAGTGCATCCGCTTCACTGAACTTTAATCAGTTTACTAAATTGCAAAAAGAGAAAAAGGCTTGGGGTATGATTCCGCTGGAGCTTAATGCCGGATTGCGGTGGCAATTATTAAAGGACCTCTGGCTGCACGCGGATCTTTGGGCCTGGGATGGAGCCCAATACCGAGGGAAGACCGGAGATTCATTTAAAGGAGATGGCGGGTTCGATCTGAACACCGGCGCAGAATTCCGGATCACTAAAAATTTTAATCTCTGGATTCAGCTGAATAATATCCTTAATAATAAATACGAACGCTGGCACCAATATGAAACCTTTGGGTTTAATATTTTGGGTGGAGTTACTTATTCATTTAATCAGAAGTAACAGACTGGAGCGGATTTGAAATTGCTGTAAGTTCAAACAGTGCCAGCCATATACTACAGAAGGTTTGTGGCATTTAGAAAATAATAGTGGATGATACCGATAAAGAATTCGCCCATCTTTTGTTCTCACATTAAAAAGTTTTGCCATTCCCTTTAAAATCTGTTGCTTCGCAACTAAAAAGTGAGTTATGAACGGAGCGTTGTTTAGCTATTTGTTGCAGCATCAGAGCCTGAGCATTCCGGGGCTGGGTACTATTTTTGTAGAACGTGTACCCGCACAAAGTGATTTTGTGAACCGGCAGCTTTTGCCCCCCTCTTACCATTTCCGATTTAATAGATATTTTGATACCCCCGATAAAGAATTTTTTGCATACCTGTCCATGCAGGAAAACCTGGCCGATTATGAAGCCATTCGCCGATATAACGAATGGGCTTATGAATTGCGAAATATGGTCCGCACTGATAATCCCGTAACACTGGATAAAATAGGAGTACTGCGCAAAGATCTTTCGGGCGAAATATTATTTGAAGCGGAGCGCCCTGTTTCTGTTTATAACGAACCTGTGCCGGCTCACCGGGTAATACGCCACCTGGCAAAGCATACTGTGCTGGTAGGGGATCGCGAGCTATCCAATCAACAGGCTGCAGAATATCTGCATGAGGAAACCATAGTAGAAAAGGAATCCTGGTGGATATATGCATGGATACTTATTGCCATATCCCTGATCGTTTTATTTTTTCATTTTTATAAAAATGGGTTCAACTCCAATTCGGTGGGTAACCAGCAATCAATCCGGGTTTCGAAATAATTCAAATACACTCAACGTTAGGAAATAAGAAGGGAATTCAATTCTACATGCAATCAACTGGTAATAATTTTGTGAAAAGCAAAAAGTAGTTGTAATTATCTCTGCAGCTATTGATTTATTTTTTCCTTTTCTTTGCTCTCTTTACCATTCCATGAGTACTACCATCAAGTATACCCAGTGCCCCGTTTGTTTCAGCACATCTATTGGCTATAAGCTTACAGCAGCCGATCATACTGTATCGCAGCAGGCGTTTGAAATATGGGAATGCGCTAATTGCACCTTCTGTTTCACCCAGGATGCGCCCGATGAGGATTCTATCGGTAAATTTTACCGATCAGATAATTATATTTCGCATAGCAATACCAGCAAAGGCTTGGTGAACCGCCTGTATCATTCTATTCGAAAAATCACTCTCAATCAAAAGCGTGGGCTGCTAAAAACTTCCACGGGATTATCAACCGGATCAGTTTTGGATATAGGTGCCGGCACCGGGGCATTTGCTTCTTTCCTCCAACGATCGGGGTGGAGGGTAACCGGTTTGGAACCTGATGAAACTGCCCGAGCGGTAGCCCGCGATTCCAATGGTATCGCGCTGTTTACTTCTGATCATCTTTTTCAATTACCTGCAGAATCCTTCGATGTTATTACCCTGTGGCACGTACTGGAGCATGTACACACTTTGCATCCATATATGCAGCAGTTGAAAAAATTGCTGAAACCAAACGGAAGACTATTCATTGCAGTTCCTAATTATATTTCTTATGACGCGCAATGGTATAAAACATATTGGGCCGCCTACGATGTACCCCGCCATCTATATCATTTTTCTCCCCAGGCGATGCGGACTCTTCTTAAACAGCATGACCTGCGTCTGATAACAATAAGGCCCATGCGGTTCGATAGCTTTTACGTAAGCCTGCTGAGTGAAAAATATAAAACGGGTAAAGGAAATTTCTTGAAAGCTTGTTGGACAGGATTTGTATCGAACAGCAAAGCGCTGCTACAAAAGGAAAGATGCAGTTCCCTTATCTATGTGATCAGCCGCTAATTTCTATTGCAATTTAATTTCATACAACACGGGCCATTTTTTTCCGGAAATAAGGAAACTGCCGGTAGCCGGGTTATAAGCAATACCATTTAATCCGTAAGTGTTTGGGTAATTGGGAGAAATATCATTATCTATTTTACTGAGGTCAATTCGGCCTACTACTTTACCGGAACTCGTTTCAATTTTCAATATATACGGAGTGTTCCATTGGTTGGCATAAATGAAACCATCCACATATTCGAGTTCATTAATATTAGATACCGGTCCGTTGTTATCTATTACGCCCATAATATTCTTTACCTGAAAAGTAGTTGGGTCGAGATAATGAATACTATTGGTTCCATCACTCATAATAATACTAGCACTATCATGAGTCAATCCCCAGCCTTGCCTGGTTGGCAATTTAAATTCTTGTAACTTTTTAAAAGTTTTTGAATCGAAAACAAAGCCAACGCCGCTTGTCCAGGTAAGCATGTATATCTTATTATTGAATACCGTTATTCCTTCTCCAAAATGCTTCGATTTATCGAGCGTTATTTTCGTATCCACTCTACCCGTCTTTAAATTAGCTATTCCTGCGGCAGAGGGGTAAGGGCTTTCGTCATTATTACCGCCTGAGCTCTCCAACAACTCCCCATTAAAGAACTCTAATCCTTCGGTAAAGAAAGTGCTGTCGTGGGGGTAGGTTTTCAAAATGGAGTAACCAATTATAGGTGGAATACCATTGTCCCGGTTGGCTGGTCCGGGTTCTTTTCCCGGGTTATCTGCACTGTTACAGGCTATTAGGCACAAAAGGACTGCAAAAAGGCAAAACCTGGTATACATACTATGATTTGGGTTAAAACAAACAAAAATACTATTTGCCTTCTTGAGAGGCGGATAATAGTGTATAAAATTTTGCTAAGGGATTTTGATTTACAAATAATTTTTTATTGTTTTACAAGAGCTTATCGTCTGATTACCGCCAAACATACCCTCTTTTCTTCTTCGGCGGCTCTCTCTATAGGTATTCCGTTGTAATTCTTACCCCCTCAGAATTTTTTTTTCGTTTCTATTCAATTCCGTTTGTTCAATATCGGCGAAATCCTCCTTGAATAAATACAGCCTCTATTTGCAGTTGGCATCTTTTTGATCATCCTGTCTGTAGAAAAAGTACAAGTCCATATGGAACCACCAGAAATCTCCTATGTAACCGCCGCGAAAGAAAGCCGTTACAATGAAATCATTTCTACTTGCCTGTGCCTGTTTAGTACTGTGTGCATATTATTGTGTTGCGCAGCAAAGTTGTGTTACGAAAGAATACCAGCTACAAGAGCTCTCGAGAGATCCCTCGCTGAAATATCATTTCGAAGCAGCCGAATCATTTACCAATAATGTATTGATCCGGGATGCATCCATGATCACTTATGGAGTTGGTCCGGGTGGATTAGCGATTATTAAGATCCCGGTAGTGGTGCATATACTTTATAGAACCAATGATGAAAATATAAGCGAAGAGCAGGTGCGTTCGCAAATAGAAGTACTGAATAAAGAATTCCGGAAAATGCATGCGGATACATCAAAAATCCCTTTGACATTTAGAAGCCTGGCAGCTGATTGTTACCTGGAATTTACACTTGCTTCTGTTAATCCAAAAGGATATGCTACCAATGGAATAGTGCGTAAAAAAACAAATGCTTATTCATTTGGAATTGAAGATAATATTAAATTTTCTCAATTAGGGGGAGACGATGCATGGGACAGTGATAAGTACCTGAATATTTGGGTGGCTAATTTATCTGCTGGTATTATAGGTTATTCCAGCATTATCGGTGGTCCAAAAGAAAAGGATGGAATTGTTGTAAAGGTTACCGCTTTTGGTAATACAGGTAAAATAACGATGCCCTATATAAAAGGAAGAACAGCGGTTCACGAAGTCGGGCATTGGCTGGGTTTGCGCCATATATGGGGTGATCAATATTGTGGAAGCGATGGAGTAGAAGATACTCCTACCCAGGGCATCGCCACCCGGGGATGCCCGTCGGGAATAGTTACTTCCTGTAATAATGACTCCGCTGGAAATATGTATAATAATTACATGGACCTGACTAATGATGAATGCACTAATATGTTTACCATTGGTCAGCGTGAAAAAATGAGAGCAGCGTTTGCCGTGCAAGGACCACGGCATGCGCTCCTGTTTTCCAATGGCGCAACGGGCATTCCCTTACCGGAACCTCCGCCAGCGGATTCATTGACGGAAAAAATGATTCGTATTTTTCCTAACCCGGCAAATTTTATGGTAACTGTTGATGTAAGTAAAGAAGAAGGTCTGTTAGGAAAAGTAATAACCATTCACAATCAGTTGGGTCAGCTGATGACACAGGTGCGTATTACAAAACCTGTTACTACTATCAATCTGCAATCTTTCAAAGAAGGTGTTTATTTTCTCAGGGCCGGCAACCAGGCGAAACCATTTAAACTGCTTAAAACTTCGGGGTTCATTAACCCTTAGCCAACACTATCTGACTTATTGAAACGGGTGATCATTGATCATCCGTTTTTTTTATGTAATTCGCAATACATAACCGGGTTTGCATTAAAGCAAAGGCTATGGTTAGTTCAAGCCTGAGCGTTAAGTGAAATGATGAGATATTAAAAATGAAAATGAATGGAGAAATTCATAACCGAAAACCGATTGAAGCGCCCATCCGAAATCCTGGCAGGAAACCTTTGTACTCGGTGTAAACTGTTTTCTTTGATTGATCGACGGATATTTCCAGCTTGTCTTTCAGAATAGGAATATCTTTAATTGCGTCTTTTATTTCGCGTTCCGCTTCGCCTGATTGAATTATGGTCCAGGGAACCGAGTTGGCGATATCGGTTGATTGAGAGTTAAATCTTACTATATTGGCTTCGGGCCCTATGAGAAAAAAATCCAAACATATTCTTTTTGCAATGAGAAACTGGTACCCTAATTGCACCCCTGCGCCCCAGGCTTTGTAATCAGTTTTAGTATCCATCCTGGCTATCTTGGAATCCAGGTCCCCTTCCAGGATACCTTTAGCATGATGTTCGAGATATTTGAAATAGGGTTCTGCGTAAAATCCGGCATTTGATTTTTTGCCGATGTAACGACGATATCCCGCGAGCACCGAAAAGACCCTTGATTCAATATCGCTTTGTTTATTGTCGTAATCAATAGTCCGGGTAGCGGCAACAGGTATTCCAATAAAAAGTTCAACGGAATTCTTTTTTTTGAAATTATATTCAGTACCCAACGAAAGTTTACCAAATACCAAACCGGCGGGCGCCCATTTAATAACAGGATGCGCGGCATACTGCGTATGGCCAGCCAAATAACCAATTAACAGGAAAAGAAAGAGGATCGGTTTTTTCATAATTGGAATTGTCGAACTAAAACGTCGATGATAAATTAAATAGTATCCTGGAGGATAAAATAAAAAAACAAGGATCTAAAAAAGGGAATGATAAATGCCGGGTTAATAAAAAAAGGATAAGTAAGCCGATATCAATCAACTTTAAATATCCCAAATTTTTAATAATGTTGCCTTTAGCTGTTTTTACAAAACCTTGTCGGCAATTTCAAATAGATGGATTCTCTTATAAGTGAATAGCTTCGCCATACGCCACTTCAATAGCATCTTTCACATTTTCGCTAATGGTGGGGTGCGGATGAATGCTGTTGAGTACTTCATGGTAAGTAGTTTCCAATTTGCGGGCAATAACGGTTTCAGCAATGAGTTCGGTTACATTATAACCAATCATATGGGTGCCTAGCCATTCTCCATATTTAGCGTCGAAGATTACTTTTACAAAACCTTCGGTATGTCCGGCTGCTGATGCTTTTCCTGAAGCACTTAAGGGGAATTTACCGACTTTTATTTCAAACCCTGCATCTTTAGCCTGCTTTTCCGTATACCCAACTGAAGCAATCTCCGGTGAGCAATAAGTACAACCCGGTACATTTCCATAATCAAGCGGTTCTGGTTGATGAGGATATTTTTTTTCGTTATACCCGATGTTTTCTGTACAAATAATAGCTTCCTTGCTTGCCACATGTGCCAATGCCTGGCCAGGGGAACAGTCGCCAATTGAATATATGCCCGGTATATTGGTTTGATAATATTTATCAACGGCAACACGCCCCTTATCTGTTTTCACGCCGGTTTCTTCCAGACCAATTCCTTCAATATTGGCTGCTATACCAACAGCACTTAATAATATATCTGCTTCCAGTATTAGTTCTCCACTGGCGGTCTTAACTTTTGCCTTTACCCCTGGTCCGCTTGCATCAACTGAAGTTACTTCGGCACTGGTGAGAATATCGATCCCGCTTTTCTTATAACTTTTTTCCAGTTCTTTAGATATGTCCTCATCTTCTACCGGAACAATACGCGGTAAAAATTCTACAATGGTTACTTTGCTGCCCATGCTATTATAGAAATAAGCAAACTCAACACCAATTGCTCCGCTACCGACTACGATTATGCTTTTGGGTTGCTGGGGTAAAACCATTGCTTCGCGGTAACCAATTATTTTCTTGCCATCAATCGGCATACTGGGTAACTGGCGGCTTCGCGCACCAGTAGCTATAATAATATGTTTTCCTTCTACCAATTCTTTAGTGCCATCTGCCTTTGTTACTTCTATTTGTCCCTTGGCTTTTAATTTGCCAAAGCCCATCACTACATCAATTTTGTTTTTCTTCATTAAGAACTGAACACCTTTACTCATTTTATCAGCTACGCCGCGGCTGCGCTTAATGACCGCATCAAACTGCGGTTGCCCACTTGCTTCAATTCCAAAATCTTTCGCATGTTTTATATATTCATAAACCTGGGCACTTTTCAATAACGCTTTGGTGGGAATACAACCCCAGTTGAGGCAAACACCCCCGAGGCTTTCTTTTTCAATAATAGCGGTTTTAAAACCCAGCTGAGCGGCGCGGATCGCTGCTACATATCCGCCGGGGCCACTGCCGAGAACAACTACATCGTAGGCCATAAGTAAGTTTGATTTAAGTTTAATTGCTGATTGATCAAGAGCAGCGAAGCTACTTCAGAACCTGCAAATAGCCAAAAGGGGGTTAGCCAAACCACGGGACATCTTTTCTGTTAGCTGTAATAAAAGTAACGGGTGAGGAAGCGTCAATTGATTTTTTAATTAGAAGATTGCTGGAATGAGCATGAGTTTAATTCGACTGCTTATATGGGAAACTAACCATTAGATTGGATGGCCATTTTATTATTCGATCTTTTTAAAACTTTTACCGGTCCATACGTATAATTCAGGATCGCAATAATCACAGGGCGTATAAAATCCATCGGCTTGAGGAGGATTTATTATAAGAAGGCGGCTATTTATTTTATATCGGTAACCGGAAGAGGCATGAGGTCCGTCGTAAACCTTACCTGTTTTCAGATCAATGATGGTACAGGCATAACAACCCGTACCGCAATCAACACTGGCAAAGGCAAATTGCCCGGCAAAAACAGCTCCCTTTTCTATTGCCTTTTTAGAAGCTGTTTTGTACAGTTTACCATATTTGCTTGTGGAAAAATCCAATACGGTAACCGGTTTGCCTTTTAATCTTTCGGGCACCCAAAAATCCCCGAATTTTTTATGAGGGTTGAATTTTCTCCGAACGTCCAAAGATCCATCTGGTGATTTGAGAATAATTTCCTTTTGATCTTCCCATAAAGTATCCATTGTAGCACTGGCCAATATAATAGCTGGTTTTTCATTAGCGATGGTTTGACCGGGTAACTTAATAGAAGCAGTATCAAACCTTTTTACCAATAAGGTGTCTGGGATAAATCTGGCCGGCGAATCCTTTTGAAGCAAGGGGTCCGCAACAGTGGATGGAACTTGAGCCGGAACCAACGATTTTGAGAATACTCTATGACCAAACCAGCCCATAGTGAATGTGGCTATAGTCGTAATGGCCAGGATAAGAAGAGGGTGCTTCATACAGCTATTAACGCAGAATTAGCTGATTAACGTATTACCAGTACCGAACCAGTCAACACTGGCTCTTTATTTGTTTTAAGATCAATAACATAATAATACACACCTATTGGCACCTGGGTGCCATTGCGGGTTCCATCCCAGGGTTTTGTATAGCCTTTGCTGCTATAAATAAGCTGTCCGTACCGGTTGTAAACGCTGGTGACGGATTCGGTAAAAAATTCCAATGGTTCGATAATCCAGGTGTCGTTTATTCCATCTCCATTTGGCGAAAAGGCATTTGGCACCAAGATCTTATCGTACACCTTAACAAACATATCATCAGTATTTACACCACAACCTTTTTTAGATTCGGCGTGCAGGGTATAATAGGTGCTTTGAGATGGATTTACCTGGGTTCGCAGCAAGGTAGGGTTGCTAACAGTGGAGGAAGGTGTCCAATAATAATTAATATCGGTTCCTCTTACCGAACCAGAGATAGTTACCGGAAAACCCTGTCTTGTTTTTTTATCTGGACCGGCAGCTGCCACCGGCTTTCTCCAAACATTTACTTTTACCGAAGCTGTATCGAAGCAGCCATACTGGTTAAATACCACTACGGTATAAATGGTACTGTCTTTCGGTGTAGCCACTGGATTTTGAATACTGTCTATCGATAAACTTTGTGTGGGGGCCCAATAATATCTTAAACCACCCGAAGCCGTTAAGGTAGTACTGCCACCTTCACAAATGTTCGCATCCGGTCCTACCGTAGCGGTGGCCGCTGGATAAACTACCAAATTGGTAGAATCTTCATCAGTACATCCTCTGTAATCGGTCACCTTTACTTTGTACCATCCCGCATTATTAAATTGAACATCTGGTAAAAGAGGGTCCTGGATATTGGACGTAAATCCATTTGGTCCGGTCCAGTTGTATTTCGATCCGCCGGCTGCAAAAAAACCAATAGTTGAACCATAACATCCAAACACGTAATTAGTAACCTGGGCATCAGGTTGACTTACGGTAATTATAACATTGTTGGAAGAAAGGCGACAGGCGATTGAATTAATATTTGGACCATCCGCAATAAGCATGCGATAGTAATAGGAACCGATTGTACTTGGAGGTCTCAGGTAAGTATTACTTGTGGCCCCCGGTATATCGCTCCATGCATTCCCGTTATTAGTGCTTATCTGCCATTGAAAAAATGGATTTGCATATACGCCGGGAGAATAGGTAGTTGTCAATAAGAAATCTTTACGATCGCTTTCACAGGCATAAATTTCGTTGGAATTGGTTGAGGCAACCGTTGCATTTACAGACGGGCCACAGGGACGGAAAGTAATATCATCAAGCGCCAGATCGTTGCCACAACCCCCGGGTGCATTATTAATTAATCGAATTACTACATCACCGATACCGGCTGGTGTTTGAAAATAGGTACCATATTGTTTCCAGACCGCTGTTTCCAAGGCATCAATATCTCCTGAGTTGAAAGTGGTGAGTACCGTACCATTAATTGTTTCTATTCGAAACGTTAAGTTTGGTTTTATACCATTGCCATTGCAGGCAGAAGGTTTTAGTACATTTTTGACCCAGGTGGCAAATTCGTAATTTGTGTTTGGGCATAATCCACGTATTGTATCAAGATAAAAATCGCCCGGCAGAAAAGAAGCGTTTACCAGCATATATCTTCCCAGTACATCGTTGGGGGTATGGTCACCCGAAATCGTATGCCAGGAACCACCGAAACAGTTGAAAGAAAGGTCAACCAGCGAATAATCTCCATCATTAGGGCAACTGCTGAAAACGTGTGAATAGGTGGTCGTATTGGGAGGAAGAGCCGGGCCGGGTCCGCTACCGCCACCAAAGGTGATGTTTACCACTGGATCTCCCAGGCTACCGGAACAGAGTTGTGCCTGCATGGACTGAATCCAAATGAATGAGAGTACAAAAAGCAAAGCCGGTGATTTCATGGTTAACAATCAGTAAATAGATAATGGTCCGGTTCAAAATTAATCATTACCATGGTTTTTCCTAGGTAAAGCATACGAATAACGATTTCATATATTTGCCCGGTTAAATTTTTTAATAAAAAGCCGAAATATGCCTGATTTAATTCAACAATTGAAAGAAACCACCTCCTTTATCCGAAGTCAGTATACTTATACGCCCGAAGCAGGCATAGTGTTGGGGAGTGGGCTGGGTGATTTTGCCAACCAGATTCAAATTGAAAAAGAAATCGATTACAAAGACATTCCACATTTCCCGTTATCTACGGTAGAAGGACATAAGGGCAAATTGATTTTTGGAGATATTAGCGGTAAAAAGGTAGTAGCGATGGCTGGCCGGTTTCATTACTATGAAGGGTATTCGGTACAGGCTGTTACCTTTCCGGTAAGATTGATGAAATACCTGGGTATAAAATGCTTGTTTTTATCAAATGCCGCTGGCGGAGTAAATCCAGCTTTTAAAGTAGGCGATCTTATGATTATTAATGATCATATCAGCTTTGGAACAAAAAATCCGCTTATCGGTAAAAACTATAATGAATTGGGCCACCGCTTTCCGGATATGTCTGAACCATATAACAAACAATTAATCGATAAAGCAAAGAAGATTGCGGCTCGCGAAAATATTCTGGTACACGAAGGGGTTTATTTTGTGGTTACGGGGCCTACTTTTGAAACAAGGGCCGAATATCGAATGATTCAAAAGCTGGGTGCAGATGCAGTAGGTATGAGTACCGTCCAGGAAAATATAGTGGCCGTGCATATGGGCTTACCCGTTTTTGCAATCAGCGTAATCACGGATCTGGGATTGAGTGTTCATGAACCGATAACACACGAAGAAGTATTGAAAGCGGCCAAAGCAGCTGAGCCGAAGCTCGCAACTATCTTTACGCAATTGATAGCAAGTCTTTAATAGGAATCGAATTAACGTTCCGGTAACCGAAAGCGGTTTTTAAACAATTAATTTTAGTGCATTACAAGTAAGCAGGATTGGTGTTGAAGAAAATTTACATAACTCTATTATTATTTATACTGTTGGCAGGTATACAGGGGCAGCTCTTTGCACAAAATCGAGGTCGGGGAATTCAGAATGCGGCGGGGCGGTTAAAACCAGGTGGGTCTTTCGGAGGCGCTGGCGGCAAGGGAGATACCTTACAACATCGCACCGGATTGGAAGATTCAATTACCATCAGGTTCAGGTATATAGACTCCAGCCGGATGCAATCGCTCGATTCATCCGTAAAAGATTTTACCCGAAGGTTTCCTGTTCCATGGAATTATGTTAGCCTCGGTAATGTTGGCAATGCTACCGAGAACCGGATTTTTAGTCCCATTATGCAGGCAGGATGGGATCATGGATTTCATGCATACGATATTTATAATTTTACTTTAGCAGAAACACGGTTTTATAATACTACCCGACCGTACTCGGAAATTGGGTATATGATTGGGAGTGTAGCAGAGCAAATGATTCATTTATTGCACACACAAAATATTAAGCCTAATTGGAACGCCTCTTTCCAATACCGGCTAATCAATTCTCCCGGAACGTTTCAGAACCAGAATACCAATCACAGTAATTACCGGTTCACTTCCTGGTATCAGTCAAAAAATAAACGTTATCAGAATTTCTTTGTATTGGTAGGTAATAAATTAATATCCGGAGAGAATGGTGGCATTAAAATTAATGGCAATTACCTTGATAGCGGTGCCTATTCCGACAGCCGTTTTAATATACCTACTCAATTGGGTCCTTTGCAACAAGCCAGCCGGAATTTCTTCAGCACCAATATTGCAACGGGTACTTTTAATACCAACGCAACTTACTTAATGCGGCAGCAATATGACTTCGGGCAAAAGGACTCTATTGTTGTTAATGACAGTACCGTTATTCCTTTGTTTTATCCAAGGGTGCGCTTCGAACATACTGTAAGTTATAATACCTATAAATACCGGTTTAAAGATAATTACACAGATACCAGTTATTACAAAAATAATTATTCCATCAACTTTCTCTCACAGCCGGATACATTTTTCCGGCGCGATTTCTGGAAAGAGTTATTGAATGATTTTTCGGTATACCAATTCCCGGATGCCAAGAATTCGCAGCAGTTTATCAAAGTAGGAGCCTCTTTTCAGACCTTACAGGGAGACTTTGATACAGGACTGGTAAAAAATTCCTATACCAATCTTTGGTTGCATGGCGAATACCGGAATAAGACCCGCGACCGCAAGTGGGATATTGAAGCGTTGGGAAGTTTCTATCTGAGTGGATACAATGCAGGCGATTACCACGGCTTTATCAGTTTAAAAAGATTGATAAGTCAGCGTTTTGGATACCTGCAGGTGGGTTTTGAAAATGTGAATCGAAAACCTTCTTTTGTTTTTAACACGATCAGTAGTTTTTACCTGGATCAACCCAAGGATTTCAATAAAGAAAATACGCTTCATTTTTTCGGAGCGCTTGAAAAGCCGCAGCAGCAATTAAAGGTGACAGGTGATTATTTCCTGCTTAGTAACTATTCCTATTTCAAGGATTATTTTAATGTAGAGCAAATAGCGGCTCTTTTCAATGTATTGCGCATAACCGTAGAAAAGGATTTTAAATTGGATAAAAGAGGATGGCATTGGCGCACCTGGGTGGTGTTTCAACAAAAAGCAGGGAATGCTGCTCTTAACCTGCCACTTCTTTTTACGCGAAACCAGTTAGCCTACGACGGTAATTTTGGTTTTAAAAATTTAACCATCAGTACCGGTGTTGAATTAAGATACTTCACTCCTTACAAAGCCAATAATTATTCTCCATTGCAGGGGCAATTTTTTTACCAGGATAAAGAAAAAATTTCCATGCGCTTTCCCGAATTGTCGGCTTATGTACATTTCCGGATAAAAAGTATTACCATTTATGGCCGGTTAGAAAATCTCAATTCCCTGAATATTCAAAAGGGTGGGTTTACCGGGAATAACATACTGGTATCCAGTTACCCTTCGCCAGGTATGCAACTTCGGATAGGCATTTTCTGGAGTTTCGTAAACTAACTCGCGGAACCGGCTGTTTTGTTAAAGCTTTTTGTAATTTTTACTATGGGTTTGACGTTATGAAAATTGAAACTACCTTTACAGCAAAGTGAAAAAAGTTACGGTTGCCATAATAGCCTTGTTGTACATTGGTATTGCCAGTGGAGTGCTGGTAAATCTCCACTACTGTATGGGCAATCTCTCTTCAGTGGAATATGGATTTTCAGGAAATGATGGCTGCGGTAAATGTGGGATGAAGGAAAAAAAGGGCTGCTGCGAAACGGAATATAAATTTATT
Organism: Chitinophagaceae bacterium; assembly: GCA_031360425.1. Taxonomy (GTDB): domain Bacteria; phylum Bacteroidota; class Bacteroidia; order Chitinophagales; family Chitinophagaceae; genus Endoryza. The sequence continues at coordinate 38,878 of JANMBO010000066.1, forward strand.
AAGCTCCAGGATGCACACGAACTGTCTAAATTAACTGTTGAGTTCGGCCAGTCGGGCATTAATATTCCGCCTTATAATTTTCAATTTACTTCTTGCGATAGAGAACAAAATCATTTATCACTTCAATATCATTCACCACCGGATCCACGGGTTAATTACGTTTATCTTCATATTGGCGTATTTCTCATTTAATTTTCTTTACAGGTTTCTTGCTGGTGAGTTCATTTGATGGATCATCAGTGTCAGAAGTATTTGTAAAGATTTTTTCATTTACCTATCATTTAAAAAATTATAATATGAAAACGCAATCAATCCTGCTATCTATAGCATTCTTCTTTGTATTTGGCCATCTTACATTTGCACAAGGTGCAAAAATGGAAAGTATAAAAGTGTGGGGCAACTGCGGGATGTGTAAAAAAACAATTGAGACCGCTGCCGCCAAAGCTGGTGCTACCTCCGCCAATTGGGATACCGAGACCAAAATGCTTTCGGTAAGCTATAATGCAAAGAAAACAAATCCCGAAAAAATCCAGCAGGCAATTGCAGCTGTTGGATATGATACCAGGGACCTTACGGCACCTGAAGAAGCGTACAATAAATTACATGCCTGTTGTCAATACGATCGTAAAGCATCTGATACAGCTGTAGCAATGGAATCCTGCTGCGCCAATGATAAATATTCAAAAGAAGGTTGCAAGGATATGGATTGCTGCAAAGGAAAAGAATGTTGCTCCGGCAAAGAGGCCGCCAGTTGTTGCAAAGACAATAAGTGTGATAAGAAAATGGATTGTTGTAAAGAAGCGGCTGGTAAAGAAGCGGCCACCTGTAAAGAGAAAGGTTGCTGCAAGTCTTAATCTCTGCATTAAATAAACCTCAGGCGGAAGTGTGGTAGCCTCCGCCTGTGAAAAATAATAATATGAAAAAGATAGTAACAATAATAATAATAGTTCTTGCAGGGTCCCGATCGATGGCGCAATTCAACAACGCCAACCTGCAAGCGGCTGGCCTCACCTGTGCTATGTGCACGAAGGCTATTAATAATTCACTGGAGAAACTTTCATTTGTGCAAACGGTAACCGCGGATATCAAATCATCTTCATTCAATATTGTATTTAAAAAAGAAGGACCGGTAGATTTTGATGTAATAAAAAAAGCAGTGAATGATGCCGGCTTTTCGGTTGCCAGGTTAAAAGTAACCGGTATCTTTTCAGGCGTAGCCGTGCAGAATGATAAGCATGTGCAAATAGAGGGTAAAACGTTTCATTTTCTCAATATCAGCAATCAAACGCTTTCCGGTGAAAAGACTTTGGTGATTACGGATAAAGATTTTATCGGAAGCAAAGAATTTAAAAAATATCATTCGGCCACTCAATTGCCCTGCCTGCAAACCGGTAGAGCTGGTTCCTGCTGCATAAAAGATGGTATCACGGAAAACACCCGCATTTACCATGTAACGATTTAATCAGTTGGGCAAAATTCTAGTTGTACCTATTTAAAGAACTAAAATGAAAGGCAAAATCATTATTACCAGTCTCCTGCTTTCTTTTATTGCTGGCGCACTATTGGCGCAACCGGTTATCGGTAAGCCGTCGCCTGAAATTTCTTTAGAAGATAAAAACGGCGTTATTCAACATCTTTCTGATAATAAGGGTCGTGTTGTGCTGATTGATTTCTGGGCTTCCTGGTGTGGGCCCTGCAGGCGCTCCAACAGAGAATTGACCTCTTTGTATGAAAGATATAAAAATAAGGGGTTCGAAATTTTTGCTATCAGTATTGATCAAAATAAAGATGAATGGAAAAGAGCCATACAGGCTGACAAGATTAAATGGAAGCAGGTAATAGAAAGTGGAGGGTGGGACACACCGGTAGCGCTAACCTGGGGCATCGAACAAATACCTTCCTCTTTTTTATTGGATAAGGAGGGAACAATCGTAGCTATCAATCCTACGAAAAAAGAGATTGAACGATACCTCAAAAAAGCGGTGCCATGAAAGTACGTGGATTAAAACCAGGAACCTGGTGGCTGCTGGTCCTGCAATTAGTCGCATCTTCTCTTGCTGCACAGGAATTATATGTATTTACAGAACCTGCTTCTAACATGCCGGCAAAGTCAATCAGCGCAAAATACAATTTGAGATTGCAGAAGGGGTATCATTCAGGTAAAACCGAACAGCGTCATACTCCCGAGATTATGTTTGGATTGAATAAGAAATGGATGATACATATCGCAAGTTCTTTTTCCGATATGTATTCTGCCAAAGTTAGATGGGAGAGTGCAAAGGTTTATGCCAAGTATCGTTTTCTTTCTTTGGATGAAGTGCATAAACATTTTCGGATGGCGGCTTTTGCCCAGGCTAGTATCTCCCGTAACAATCCGTTTTATGATGAATTGACTCTTGAAGGAGATCAAAGCGGTTTTCAATATGGTGTGATTGCCACCCAACTGGTTAATAAACTCGCGTTATCTGCCACTCTGAGTAATATACAGGTGTTGCAGCAATCGAGATGGAACAAAGATTACCCGAAGCAATATTCTTACCAGGCGATTGATTACACGCTATCCGCCGGTTACCTGTTGTTCCCCCGATCGTACACCAATTACAAACAAACCAACCTGAATTTATACCTCGAGTTTATCGGCCAGCGCACCTACGATCTGGCCCATTATTATACTGACCTGGCCCCGGCCATTCAGCTTATCTTCAATAGCAATGCAAAACTCAATATCGGTTACCGGTTTCAACTCGGTAGTGATATGCACCGCATGGCCCAAAATAGCTGGCAGATCAGTTTTGAACGAACTTTCCTCAATGCATTGAAATAAAAATTCTCTTTCTGTAGGGTTTAATGGAGACCGACTAAAAGCATTTGTTTAAATAATTACGCCGAACCGGCTGGCAACAGGCAGCGGGACAAAGACACAAAAGTTTGAAATTCAACTTTTCCTTGATTCGTGCCTTCGCGGCAAAAGAAATTCATTTAAGGTTCCCTCTTTTTATTTTGGCTGGCCGAATAAATTTATTATATTTACCTAAATAAAAATTTAGACATGTCTAAA
>JANMBO010000028.1:0-12809 GCA_031360425.1 Chitinophagaceae bacterium
TTACCGTGACTTTGGAATAGAATTGCCCGATTTAATGGGATGGGAAGGTGGACAACCATTGCAACTGGATTCGGAAACGCGCATCTCCTGTGGATTCAGCGGATTTAAGGGAGTTAATGATTTGGCGATTGTAAAAAAAGCGGCGGATGAGGCCTTGGGCTCTATGAATTAATTAAAATAGAGTTGTATTATTTTATGGATATAGAATTCAACATTGTAAAAAATTTTTTCTCTTAATAACCCATAGAGGTTGGTAGCTTGATGTAATCTCACCCCTGACTTTCCCCAATAGAGAAGTAATAAGGAGGAGGACTTTTTTTATTTAGCGGGCGTAATGATAATATTGCGATACTCCACCGGGCCGTGATCGCCCTGGAAAAAAATGGGTCCGGGTTCCCCTTCTTTACTATCCAGGGCACCACCTGTAATGCCCGGTATTTCCTGGTAATGAATAATCGTTTTTCCATTAGCCACCACCGTTACCATTCTCCCAACGAGGGTGATATCATAACTCTGCCATTCGCCAGCGTCTTTAGCCACATTTTCGTTAGGTTTAATAAAACCATAGATAGCACCCAATCCGCCCACCCAGGGTTCAACGCCTTTGCTGTCTTCAACCTGTACTTCATAGCGGCCACGGAGGTACACGCCACTGTTGCTGTGTTTGGGATAGCGAAACTCTACATGTAATTTAAAATCGGTAAATGTTTTATCCGTTCTGATATTGGCACCCGATTTTGGGCTCCGTAAAATATCATTCTCAGCTATCCATTGATTAGTAGCTCCCAAGGCTGTCCAGCCTGTTAAATCCTTACCATTGAATAATCGGATCGGCGTTCCCCATACTGGTTGTTTTTCCCTGCGCAGCAGAGGGGCATGAACAGCTGTAAAGGGCCATGTTTTGCCATTGGGCAGAATGATGGTACCGGATAAACTATCGCCGGCAAGTGTGCCTGCCATTTGCAGTTGATTATTAGACATGTCCCATTGCGGAGGAATGGAAAAGTTGAACTGGTTACCTGATAAAAATATTTCAGAGATCGGCCGTGCGCTTCCACCGTCTCCTACAAAATGTCCAACCAGCGTCTTGATGCCCGAATGAGAAATCTCCAGCCAGGAGGGTTTATCCTTTCCGTCTTCATGTACGGTAATATCCCAGCGCCCCTCAATAGTGGGTGCTTTAACGGGTTCGTGTTGGGCGTTACTGGTTGTTATTATGGAAGCGGTGGTTATGATAAGACTTAGTAATCGTTTCATTGGTTTATTTTATGGATTCAATTTATCGATAAATAATGAAATGAGTAACAAAGTATGAAAAGAATACAGCGAACAAGAGTAACTGTCCAGGATAAAATCGTATACCCATCTTTAGGGTCAACTTTTTCTGGCACGAAGATCACGACGGGAATCACGAAGAAAACTTGAGGGCACCTCCTTCTACTTCGTGAATAATCTTCGTGAACTCGGTGTTTATGTATTATTCTTTTTCTCCGCAACTTCTCCTCACCAGGCTTTATGTGTGCGCCTTAGTTCTTTACTCTTTTATATTTTTCGATGATCAAATGATCCACGCCGAGCTTTTCAATCTTTTCAATGCCTTTTTGAATCAGCGTATCATTGGAAATAGTGACAACAAATTCGAATTTGTTGTTTTCCCATTCCCGGCTGATGAAGTACTCCAGGTGCTCGGTGTAATTACTATCTACTAAAGTATAAGGGCCGCCACCCGCCATGAACGCGGCAGTAGTGGAATCTTTCCCATTGTTCAGGTCATGACTGAAGAAAGCGAAATGGGTGGGGTTAATGATTTTTATCATCTTCACTTTTGGATTAAATGTGGAGATGGTGGAATCCTTTTCTGTGCTGGTGGCCGATATCAATTCCCAGGTGCCGGTAAGAGGAAGTTGTTCTTGTTTTTTATTTGTATTACAGGAAGCAAAAATTACCAGCATCCCAATGAGTCCCATTTTTAAATTCATGATTTAATTGTTTGTGATTATTACTTTAAGAATACCTGATATCGACATGCAAAAGAGGAGACTGTCTTATGCTTTCAATGAAAGGGGGAAGTCCATTAAATCCACGTGGCACTTACCTTGTCTTGGATTTCTCATGTTTTAAAACCATCCGGTAAACATGCGGAATAAAATCTTTCTGTTCGACTCCTTTTATTTTTGCATCTATTTTAACGGCCTTGATCATCTTTTCAATAGGCCATCCTTTCTTGATAAAGCCTTTTACCTGGTCCCTGATGGACATCAGCAAATTTCTGTATGCACTCAATTCAGTAGTGGAACAAACTGGGCCATGACCCGGAATAAATTTGGTGCGGTCGTTAGAAACGGACAACAGGAAGTCTACGGCAGCAATAATACCATAAATGTCGCCGCCATTTTTTTCATCAATAAAGGGCAAGCCATAGGTAACGAACACGTCGCCGGTATGATAGAGATCAGCCTTTTTAAAATGAACCAACACGTCTCCATCAGTATGGGCATTTTTACAATGAATCAGTTCAACGATTTCTATTCCATCGTGCAGTTGCAGGGAATCCGTAAAGGTGATCGAGGGCAGGGCTTCGGCCTCATAGCTTTTCTGTAAAATAGTATAGGGAGGCGATAATACAATATCCCTGGACAAATGTTCGCGGGTATTCTGATGAGCCACTATTGTAATATTTTCCTTCCCAAATGCTTTATTACCATTGGTATGATCGTAATGGAAATGCGTATTCACAATATATTTAACTGGCTTATCAGTGATGGTTTGTAAAATCGCTTTGATGCGCGGGGCTAAGATGGAGTACTGGTCGTCTATTAAAATGACCTGGTTCTTGCCCAGGTACACGCCAATATTACCGGCGATGCCATAGGGCATAATTACGTAATAATTATCTTCTATCTTAATCAATTCTTCTTTGATGTTTAACATGGTGGATGAAAGCGAATCAATATAGGTGGTATTGACTTGTGCGAAGGAAGGTAAACATCCTAAAAAACTCAGTACAAGGGAAAGGAAGTATTTCATTGTGTTTGTTGTTTTGGTATGCTGTCAATAGGTTCTTACGTAATGGTACGCTATTTTTCCTGCATTTGCTGATGCACGTTGCGGCCCTCCCGCGCTATAATGTTTATGATTTGTTCGATATCTTTTTTTGAAGTCCGGAAATTTACGATACACCCTCTTAAACAATACTTGCTCCCTACCAGGGCATTCGATAAAAACACTTCGCCTCCCTGTTGTAAATTATTCAATAAGGTTTCGTTTAACTTATTTATATACGCTTCTTTTTTTTCATCATCATCACCATAAGAAAGGTCCAGGGGAACGTATCGCAAGGTAGTGATACTTAAATTTTGAGTGATAGCTTCCAGTTCAGCATGGTTATTGGCCAGGGCAAAAAATAATTCGGATAGTTGAATATCGTCGGTAATCATTTTTATATACCCGCTTCGTCCAACCTGCTGCAGTGCGAGCCATACTTTTAATGCCCGGAAGCCACGGGAATTCTGAAGTCCGTATTCATAATAATTTTGTGTCAGGGCTTCCTGGTTATTACTGAAGTTATAGTATACGGGATGGGAGCTGTAGGTTGCTATTAAATGATTGGGATCTTTTACCAGGGTACATCCTGCTTCCAGCGGACTGTATAACCATTTATGAGGATCCAGTGCAATAGAATCAGCTTCCTCAATTCCTTCAAATAAATGGTTGTATTCCGGAATTACAGCGGCCGGCATGCCATAGGCGCCATCTACATGAAACCACAACTTATACGTTTTGCAGATAGCCGCGATTGCCTTCAGATCATCCACCACTCCGGTACTTACATCTCCGGCAGTACCCACCACCATAAAGGGTTTTTTCCCATTTTTTAAATCTTCTTCAATTGACTTTATTAAAATAGAGCTACTCATTCGATTGTCTGCATCGGTAACAATCCATCGAATCGATTTCGAGCCATGGCCAAATAATACAGCGGCTTTTTCAATCCAGGTGTGTGTTGCTTTTGAACAGTACAAAACCATAGTACCGTTAGTGGTTGTCATACCTTCTTCCTTAAAAGTTTTCGGTGCTTTGGCAGTTCTTGCCGCTAAAAAGGCGGTGAAGTTTGCCATATTCCCGCCACTGACCAATACTCCGCCATAGTCGGCAGAAACACCAATAAATTCTGCCAGCCATTTTATGGTCTGTTTTTCAATAGCGGTAGCCATTGGACTTAAAATATTCGCTCCAACATTTGGATTAATCGTCGCGGCTAATAGGTCGGCCAATGCCCCGATGGGTGCGGCAGAAGAAGTGATATAGCCTAAGAATTTCGGATGGCCGTTTAGTAAGGAATGCTTCATTAATAATTCAGTGGTTTCAGATAATAAGGTGGAAGCAGCCCGGCCATTTTCAGGTAGAGATGGATTGCCAAGTATCTGCTCAATTTGGCTGGGGGATTCGCCCGTAGTAACGGGTTTTTCATCAATAGTATCAATGAACCGGGCAATCGCATCAATTAACGAATACCCCATTTTCCTGAAATCTTCTTTATTAATTTCTATTGGTGAAACCCTTGTGTTTGTCATGCTGTAATTTTTTGAATGAGTTACAACCTGATGGGCCCGGTGAATGAGGAAATAGAAGTCTCACACCAGGCAAGCAAGCATAATTTAGGAATAAAAGCTGATACTTATGCGCACCATCACTTCACCAACCCAGGGGGAGATATTGACAATATCCCTCAAATAATATTGTATACCCTAATTTCAACTATTTGTTAGGTGAAATCCTAATTCCTCGATCATTTTCTCCCGTGTGCTTTGGGCGTGAGCCGGAGGAAATCGCCTGAATCTTAATATGCATTTCTTGGAGGAGATGGATTCGCAGTTACTCCAGTTGTTACGGAAGAAGCCGTGAAATTATTTACCGACGGACGCGGATCATCATTACTAACCAAGATATTGTAGGTAATCTGACCCTTATTAGTGGCCGTAGCCGGATCCACCGGTGCAAACAACACATAGGTTGATTTGTATTTCGTAATGGAGTCTTGTATATCTGTAACATTCTTCTTTTCCAATAGAAGGTTCCCGAAATAATTGCCTCGGCCATATTCTAATTTACTTACCCTACCTGTAAATAATATTACATCAGGATCTTTATTGTATTTACCATTATCACTGGACCACCCCCGTATGGTCAAGGAATTTGAACTATCGATATAAAACCTAAAAGTGACTTTTTTCTTTAGAGTATCAAAAATTTTGGATTCCATCCATAAGGTATCTAAATAGCCGGTCAAAAGGTTTGTCTTCGCAGGAACTGATGTCGAAGTAGTATTTGCCGTTGTGTTCAGGGTGTCTGTTTTTGCTTGAGAAGATTTTTCATTATTACATGCTGCAAAAAACATAGCAATTACAACAAAGAATAAAACAGATTTTTTTAAAAGAAGTGTCTTTCTCATATTGGTTGGTTTAATGGTTAAATAAATATCAGGCAATTAATATTTTAGCCTGTAAAAGATAAACTGTAATTTTCTATCTGGCAAAACTTTATGCAGCATTTACTCAACTATCCATAGTTGTTTTAATTTTCGTATCCACCGTGCGCGGCATAATAATATCGAATAATGAGTAAATTTTTGAAATTACTGCTGGATTGGTCTGAGGTGTGGGCACCGCTGATACCCTTGCTATTTTTATTATTCAAAAAAAATCAACCGCGTTTCCTGAAACCAGTAATGCTATACCTGGTCGCTGCTTTTTTCCTCAATGTAGCAAGCGATATCATCGGTGATTTTAAAGCCTATTTACCCCGGTGGATACAAAGTAATAACCCAATATATAATGTGCACTCTATCATCCGGTTTATATGCTTTAGTTATTTTTTTATAGTATTGAAGCAATCTTCTTTTACCTGGCTCAAGTATATTCTTCCCAATCTTTCGCTGTTGATAATAATAATTAATTTTATTTATGTGGAGGATTTTGGCAACCCGGATCATTTAAGTGGTAATTTACTTTCGGCTGAAGCCTATGTTTTATTAATTTATTGCATGCTTTATTACCTGGCCAAAATAAGAGATGAAGTGGATGATATCACCAGCGGAGCTGATTTTTGGATAGTAACCGGCCTCAGTATATATGTGGTAGTGAACTTTTTTGTCTTTTTATTCTATGTTCCCATGATAAACCAGGATAGTAAGCTGGCAGACAATATGTGGAATGTACATAACATTGCGTACATCATATTATGCATCTTTATAACCAAAGCTATTTATGAACCTGCTCGACATCAGTATTCAGTCTAGGGTGATTATTGGTATTTCAGCTATGGTATTGCTGTTTAGCAGTTTTTTGATTGCTTTCATCACCAACCAGCGTAAGAAACTTCAATACCATAAAAACCTCCAGGCTATCCAGGAAGAACGGCAACAGGCCTTAAAGCAGCAAAACCTTCAATTGGAGGACCGGGTGAAAGAAAGGACAGTAGAATTATCGGAACAGAAAGAAAGTCTTCAAAAGGCACTAACCGATCTTAAGGCCAGCCAACTGCAATTGGTACAAAAAGAAAAAATGGCATCCCTGGGAGAAGTGGCTTCGGGAATTGCCCACGAAATACAAAACCCCTTAAACTTTGTAAATAATTTTGCCGAAATAAATGCCGAACTGTTGTTGGAAGTGAAGGACCTGATGGCAAGAGAAAACACTACTGGTAATGCGAAAGAAGAAATTAATTTACTGTTGGAGGATGTTATTCAGAATCTTCATAAAATAAACCAACATGGTAAACGAGCTGATAATATTGTTAAGAATATGCTACAGCATGCCCGAAGCAGCAGCAGCGAAGGAGTTCTTTCCGATGTTAATTTTTTAGCGGAGGAATATTTAAAATTGAGCTATCACGGCTTTCGGGCAAAAGATAATTCCTTCCATGTTACTATCCATTCAAAGGTTGACTCTACCATTGATAATATAAATATTGTACCGCAGGACATCGGTCGGGTACTGATGAATATTTATAATAATGCCTTTTATTCCGTTAGTGAAAAAGGCAAAAAGCAATTATCCGATTATACGCCGATGGTAACGGTAACAACCAAGAGAGAAGGAGCCAAAGTAAAAATTGCCATCCGGGATAATGGAATGGGGATTTCGGAAAAATATATAGGTAAAATTTACCAGCCGTTTTTCACCACTAAACCAACCGGTGTAGGAACCGGGCTTGGCTTATCGTTAAGTTACGAAATCATCAAAGCGCACGAGGGCGAACTAATAGTTGAATCCATTGAAGGGGAATTCGCTGAATTTACCATTGAGCTTCCGGTTAATTAGATGGGCTTTTATTTGGAAAGATTGCCTTGATCGAAAATTTTCTTAGTAATTATGGATTTGATTGTGGTGATAATTATGATTGGCAGAGATTGTCTTAATCATTTCACCATTTTTGATTTTTAATCGACTCAAATAAAAGTGGGCTTCAATATTCGGGGTTCTATTGTTTTATCAGCTCTTTATTGAATACTGAAAGGAAATACATGGGTTTACCGGCGGTCTCAAAGGTTTCAGGATAACGATCGCCCAACAAGTTGTAGCAAACTGTCAACACTTCGTTTTCAAATTTATAAATGGCAGTAAAGTGTTTCCCGGCATTAACACCTTCTTTGCCGTAGATGTCCATTTTATTTTCTTTATACTTTACAATGCCTTTGTCAATACTCTCAGCAATAACGGTATAAGTTGAGTCCCTGATAATGAGCTTTTGTTTTTCATAGACCGGTTTGGGCAGCAGATTCCCGCCGATTTCCTGTTTATTCGGTACCCAGGTGCCGTTTAATATGCCTGAATTCATTTTTGAATTTTTCGTAGTTGCACAACCCAAGGTTAAACAAATAAATAGTAAAATTGCCACTTGTCTCATAATGTTGGTTTAAGAATTAATATCTTCTGCAGATACAATAATAACTGTGTTGTCCTTGCCTATGAACGATTCTTAAATTTACGAAAGTTCCTTCATTACGATTATTGAAAACATAGACAAGCGGGTATCGCCAACTGAATAACAAACGTATAGTGCACGCTGATGAATTTTATCTTCGCTTCTTCCCCGTTATGAAAGACCTTTAATTAAGATTCTTTGGGACCTTTGCGAAATACTTTGGTCCTTTGCGGTTATTTTTTTTACCGCAAAGAGCCTAGACGGAACCATTAATTAATAAATAATTGGGTGTTAACCCTTCTTGGTTTTCTTTGTGCCGTAGCGCCTTTGCGTGAAATTCTCCATTTTCCCTCACGTGGTACAAAGAATACAACGAGACAAAGAATATTTTCCTGCAATGACGGCAAGAGGCAATGGTAAATTAATAAATCATTTAGTGTTAACCCATAGTTTGTTTTCCTTGCGCAGGTGCTGCTTTGCGGGAGATTTTACTTTTTAATTTACATCCGCCTAACCCGGATGGTACATCCGTTCCGCTCTCTTCATCACTTCCGCTTTATCTAAGGTCATTTTCTTCAACTGCTGGGACTGGTACATTGCCCGCTGGTCGTCGAAATGAGGACTGTTAACATGCGAACTGGCTCCAAAAGTATTAACGGTTTCGATCAGCGGCAGGCTGCCATCTTTCGGAAAACGGACAAAGGCAATATAAGCATCGCCGCCGTTCATGCGGCGAAGGCCATTTTTCCAGGGTTCACTACCTACCGCAGCCAATACATCGGGTACTCCTGCCTGTGGCCAGGACCTATTGCTGCGCACAAGTTTTTGTACATCGCCTAATGTAAGATCGAGGGTGGTGAAATGCTTCATCAAATAATCATAAATTCGCTGGTATACTAATATGGCCTGCGCAATAGTTAGTGTATCTTGAGGGCGCCCCCCCATTACTTCGGGCACTAGAGAATATACAAGGCTAAAAATCAAAGCTCCTTTGCTTTCCACCGATGCGATATGATCCCATGTTTTAAAGCTGCGGATCAAGGGAGCCAATGCTGCCTGTTTATTTTCATCTACAAGAAACAGGGAGTCGGCCGTATATCCATAAGGAAACAAAATGGGATCGGGTAATTGCCGGTCGAATTTGATCCGCTTGATATCTGCATAACTGATCTTATCCAGTTGGTCAAGCAAATCCTTTGCCCGGCGACTGCGGTTATTATGATAACGCTCATAACCATCGTTGCGATCGAACAAATTGGGAGAAAGGTTTTCACTTTCATCCGTTGCCAAAAAAGGCGAATGATTGGTATTATATAAATATCCGCTTTTCGGATTGATATATTGCGGCAAAAGATTAAACGGTTTTATTTCCGTCCATAAAGTAGCCCGGGTATTGCCAGGAAGCGTGCTGCTCCAATGAAAGGAAGCATCCGGATTTCGTACTGGTATGCGGCCATTTGAGACATAGAAAATGGTATCGCGTTTATCGGCATACATAATATTAAACATAGGAAGATGCTGCTGCTTCAGGGCTTCTTTAAATTCGGTGAAATTATTCGACCGGTTCATAGCATACCATTGCTGCAAAGAACCGGCATCCATTAAGGCGGGCAATCGAAGAGAGAAATAAGCACCGGAGGGGGACTTGACGGTAGGACCATAAATAGAAGTATAAACAGTACGGTTCACTTTCACCGGAACCCCTTTTACCTTAAGACTTATTTTTCTTTTTTTTAGAGTCAGCCATTCTCTATCTACTTTATACTGACCGGGATGTTGTTTATCGGTTTGCAACTGATAGACGTCAATCTTGTCCTGTAAATTTACCGTATGCGACCATGCGAGATTTTCATTCACCCCATGAAAGATCAGCGGAGCACCCGGAAACAAACCGCCCAGTATATTCCAACCTTCCTCACTGTGCAGGTGTGCTTCATAAAAAGCAGTGGCTCCTTCAATGGGCTGATGCGCATTTATCACCAGCATATTTTCTCCACTGGCTGATTTGCTGGAATGAATCGCAAAAGCATTACTTCCTTCGCCCCGGAATCCGGCCAGCTCAGGCATGGAATTTTTTAAAATGGCAGGCAGGGTTCTATCCACTCCACAAAAAATGGCTACGGAAAAACTCGCCGCAGCTAAGTATTCTTCCATGGTAACGGGAAACACTTTCATATTGAATACTTCTTTCGGATGTGCTTTGGCGTATGCTTCGAGTCCGAGCAGGTACCCTCTTAACAAGGAAAGAAATTTTGGATCCAGGCTTCGGATCTGGGTATCGACCGTGGCCCTGGTATTCAACAATGCGAATACATAATCCACGGTGGCGCCTTTCTTTCCTAAATATGTTCCCAACTTTCCTTTGGCGGTCAACAACAGGGTTTGTATCGTTTCAAAATTATCTTCCGAATGGGCCCATGCCAGTCCGTAGGCGACTTCCGGATCGGTGGGGGCGAATATATGCGGCACACCAAAGCTATCTCGAACGATAGTGATGCGGTCGGGCCGGATAACAGGTTCGGTAGTGGACTGTGCCTGCAAGGCAACGCTTATTCCAGACAGCAATAGTAAGAGTATGATTCGCATGAAGAAAGATGATTAAGGGGTGTAAGTTATAAAAATTAGGGGCTTGGATATTCTTCTTTACGGTTAGGTAAGAAAGTATTATTTCATACACCGGCGACAAAGAATACAACGATACAAAAAATTATTTATCGCCACGACGCAAAAGCGCAACGGGTAATCCCCAACAATAGAAGCTAAGAATGCCAAAAATTTTCTTTGCGGCGTTGCGCCTTTGCGAGAGATTCTCCTGATTCAAACAAAGGGTTGATGTTCAGGATTTTTCTTTCTCTTTTGGATAACTATTTTTTGTACTTTATTTAATGAATAACCTGTTATCGAATTCAAATGGTTCAGTAGAAAGTATGGTTACAGCGGAGATATCTTTATGCTGCGGATTAATCAAATAATTATAATCACCGGGCACCACCACGGAAGGAACTTTCATAACTAAGAATTCAGCATCGCGTAGAAATTTATCACCCAATATTTGAGTGGAGTTGGGATGGGGTAATGCCTTCCAGTCGGCTGGCAAATGGGAAACAGGTAATTCATAAATAGAAATACGATCAGGAATTTCAATTGTTACCAGCCAATAATGTAAGGGGATATTTCCGAGTGGCGTATGAACGGCAATTTCTGTTGTGCAAAGCGACCGGGAGTCGCTGGTATATATGATGGCTTGTCCTTTACTATTCCATCTAGCCCCGGCTTTTTCTGCCCCTTTGCCGCTTAAATCTTTTTTATATTTTTCTTTACTTAATCTGTAAACTATCATGCTAATATGCCATATTCTATCCTGGTTAATTCATCTTTCAATAAGCTAATGCCAAAAGTATTATCCAGTAATTCTTTCGGTTTTATTTTTCCTAAGGCCAGGTTTTCTGATTCCAACCAACTATTGAACTTTTCTTTATTGCCAAAGACATCAATACCCAATTTATAAAGTAAGGTGACTTCCACTATTTTTTCAGAATGAACCGGGTTAAATGATTTTTTTTCTCTCTTATGCCGTTGCATGGTTCTTTCGGAGATATGTAAAAAATTTGACCACTCATTTAAACTGAAAGGACTGTCTTTGGTGAGTGCAATAAATATGGAGTAGGTAATTCCTTGTTTAATTTTTTGAATTAACTGAAGAATGTCTTTATCATCAACAGAATTGTACGAAAAGTTCTTGTCCGTTAAACTAATGGCCTTATCCATGGGCAATATTTTCATACTATAAAGATAATGAAACTTGTCGTAAAAAAAGCGACAAATGGCGAATAGTATTGCCCCTTTTATAAAAAAACCCTGTAAGTGATTGTTACAGAGTGAGTTAATTGGCCTAGGACAATTGGGTCATCCATCGGTTATATGCAGATTAGCGAAACAACGGGTTGATAATTGATTTTTTGTTTGTCCTTATTCCGTTTATCTACGTCATGGGATTTTTATATCCAGTTTGAATCCACTGGCAACAGTGAGTAAACCCGAAGCTTTCAATGTGAGACTTTGGATCGTTACATTAGAGGTTATTGTTGGATTATTCGGATTGCCTGCATCGATGATGACATCCGTATTGCTGTTTGGTATTATACCCCAACTCCAGTTGGCGGGATTTTCCCAAGCTGTGCTAACAGTACCCTTCCAGGTATTGGTGGCGTTATGAAATACCAGGTCTACCCAATAATTACTTTGCTGGAAGAAATTATTCGGAAATGCAGGAGTGGCAGTAATCTTATATACCCCATTCGGTCCGTCGGTCCCATCAGCTAATGCTGTCAATGGATTATTCACCACCGCGCTGGTAAAATAATTGTCAGTAACAACATAATTTCCTGCGCTGCTGTGATATGCCGCTATATAAGTTGTGGCTGCATTTATGGCAACGGGATTATTAAACAATACCTGTTGCCAGTCCGAGGTTGTTTCCCCAGTAAAGACTGCCTGTGCCAGGAGAGTTCCTGTAGAAGTATATAAGCCACCAGTATGCGTACCAATGTTGCCAGTTAATTTATAAAAACGGATACCGGTTACATACCCCGGTACAGAGGAGCGAAACTTGACCCCCAACTCAATGGCTGATCCATCATTCTGTAATGGCGTAGCCGGTATTTGTCCAGTTAAAATCGAACAAGGACAGATCACAAGTCCGCTGGAAACAGTAATTGTAATTACGTTGCTGGCACCATCACCTTCCATATTCCCACTATCATCAAATCCACGTACTTTGATAGTAACAGTTCCGTTAGCTGTGGGTGTCCAGGAAAAAGTCCAGTTTGTGGTTCCGGTGGCCGGCTTCCAGGTAGTGCCACCATCCACGGATACTTCCATAC
>JANMBO010000032.1:0-1765 GCA_031360425.1 Chitinophagaceae bacterium
TGGTAACCTACACAGGTGATGATCAGTGTATCAGCCGGCCATTTATCTAAATAAAAGGAGAAGAAACCGGCAGAATCGGTAAGCTTACCCATTGTTGAGCGTAAAAAAGAAACGGAAGCAAAAGGAATAGTTTCTTCACTATGAGAATCTTTTACCGTTCCGCTTATTCTTTTCGACTGGGCGTCAACCTGTTTCACCACCAAAAAAAGAGTGAAAAAGAACAGTAGTCTGATAAGGCGTTTTCCAAAATTCATGAACTGCAAATCTACTGACTGGAGCCCAATCGGGGCAAAGGAAATTGGTAGTCAAACGTTATAAGTTTATAAAATGTATTTGGAAATTCACAAATGAAGTATTTACTTTGTATTTCAAAGTGCTTTTTATGAACGAACAAAACCAGCAATTAGAAAGCTTACAGGAGGTCAAAGATATTCGCCGGTTGATGGAACGGTCCAGCCGGTTTATTTCATTAAGCGGGTTAAGTGGCGTTGCAGCCGGAGCCTTTGGTCTTGCGGGAGCGGCCATTGCCCAGTATGTTATTTTTAAAGATTATTATGCAGATTATAATGAACGGGGGCATTTTGATGGTAAAGATTACCAGGCACTAAAGTTACAATTGATCGTGTTGGCAGCCGGCGTTTTCGCTGCCGCGTTTTTTTCCGCTTTTTATTTTACCTGGCGAAAATCAAATCAGCAAGGGCATTCATTATGGAGTGCTGCGTCTAAGCGGTTATTCTGGAACACGGCTATTCCTTTAGCGGCGGGTGGTTTGTTCATTTTGGCTATGTTGCAGCATGATGAATGGAGGTTTGTAGCTCCTTCCTGCCTTGTCTTCTATGGATTGGCTCTCGTAAATGCCAGTAAGTACACATTAACCGATATCCGTTACCTTGGATATTGTGAAATAGTTCTTGGATTGATCAGCATGCAGTGGATCGGGTTCGGATTATTTTTCTGGGCGATAGGTTTTGGTGTATTGCATATAGTGTACGGGATAGTGATGTGGTGGAAGTATGAACGCCCCCTTTCTCCGCCAACCGGCGGATGACTTAGATCGGATAGTCAGTATTAATTTGATAGTTCTTGAATTAGTTAGTTGATGATTGCATTGAGTACTTGAGATAAGTATAAATTAATTTTTCAATTTTAAACAGTCCTTCTGAAATATCGGAGGGCATAAAAACACCCCTTTAGGGGCTGGGGGCATGAAGAATCCAATAACAGGCTTAAATAAAATCTTTGATAACCGCATCAGGCTGGGGGTGATGAGCATCCTGGTGGTCAATGATGAGATCAGTTTCAATGACCTGAAGCAAATGCTCGAAGTGACAGATGGCAACCTGGCTACGCACCTGGTAAGCCTGGAGGAAAATGGCTATATCAAAGTGCATAAAGGATTTATCGGGAGAAAAACTAATACGACTTATTCTGTGACAAAAAATGGTGAAAATACCCCGTGGTTTTTATAAGCGCAGATCCCTGTAGTTTACTGTCTTGTAGATTGGGATCGTTGAATATATGCGCAAAAAGACTGAGATCGAGGTTGGCCTCGTGAAATTGACGGACCGAACGCTCGTCGTGGAAATAATGAACCGACTCCTCGTTGCCGTCGCGCATCTTGACAAGGTAGATCGGGAGCTTGTCCGTCTTCGAATCGCGGTGACCGAGGAAATCCTCAAAATCGCCCCCGTGTCGCCGGACCGACTCGCTCAGCTTGGCCAGTCGCTCGAGTTGTTCGAGCATGTCCTTGAGCTGCGCCGTCGTC
>JANMBO010000034.1:0-13963 GCA_031360425.1 Chitinophagaceae bacterium
AAGAAGACATAATGTAGCAGTAAAGAGTAAGCGAAATGAACGGAAAAAGTTAATAGTGGCACGATTATACCTGCATACACTTTTCTGAGTGTGCTCAAATAAATTTAAATTCATTTTCATTAAAGTTTATAACCTTTAAAAATGAATTTCATTGAATAGATTGGACGAAAGTAGATTTTCCTAGGTAGGGGCTAATAATTCTGATTCCAATACTAATTGAGCAAATTAACCGCAGAAGTACAAATCTATTAATATTTTTTACTTAATAAGAATTAAGTTGTTTTTTTAATGAAGACCCTGCATCTAAAAGGGGCATTCAAAAATAATTATATTCAGATGGCCTTGGGAGTCAAGGCTAATGGATTTAAACGAAATATTTGTTGGTTCTTATCCAGGTACTCTGATTAAAAGTGGAACCTGAAAAATCATAAAAACCTCATAGGGTGTTATTCTTTTCCCTCCGTTCAATAAAAACACATCAGTTTACTGGAATAAAACCTGCGTGTTACGACTACAGGATCCATATTTACGCAACGAACCAGGTCGAGTATTCGCTAATGGCAGGTTAAAAAACAACAACTGCTCATTGGAACAAGACATGAGATAGATAGTACATTCTCCATGTAACTGGGTAAAGATAAATAGAGGCTTTCATCGTTTTTAAGGGTTTAGTAAACCCTGAGTGGACCAATAGTGAATGAAAGCGTTTTAAACCATAGGATTGTGACAATAAAAATATCCCCGCAAATCAGTCATTGGTGGAGAAATGAATTGTAGGAGGAATCTTTTGGAACCCGCATCACCACCGGGTAGGTTAATATTTTTTAAAGCCATTTTTTTCCAGCAGCAGACTTGAAATATTTTTCTCTTTTTCTTGCTTTCGTCCAATCGGAATGTTGTTCACAATAAATAATTTTACAGAGAAGATGTCCTTTCGTAAAGAGATTTTTACCTGAGTTGTGATCTTTTAATCTTAATACAGGATCAATGGCGATGCCGGTATACCAGGTTTGATCAGTTAAACTTTCTATGACATAAACGAATTTCATAAAAAAAGGCCCCAGTTTTCTGAGACCTCTGTAGCCCGTACGGGATTCGAACCCGTATCACCACCGTGAAAGGGTGGTGTCCTAGCCCTTAGACGAACGGGCCATGTTCTTTAAGGGAGCGCAAAGATAACCGTCAGACTGTTTTCGGCCAAATAGATTTCTAAAGTAAACAGCTAACTATAAGCCCGAAATTCGAGTTTTATTGCTCTCAGGTAAATCGCATAATTCTTCAAACTGAACACATCTTGTATTCCATATCTCGTATCCGGAATCCTGCACCCGACCCTCATATCCAGTGTCCCACATCTCATATCCTTCAATCGACTGTTTCTCGTCCCCTTTTCTTACCTTAGCGCCTCATTTTAAACAATTAAACTGATTTTAATAATGAGCACAGTAAAAGTTGCGATCAATGGTTTTGGACGAATTGGTCGCCTGGTTTACCGCCAGATCTATAAAATGGAAGGCATTGATATCGTGGCGATCAACGATCTGACAAGTCCTAAGGTTTTGGCCCACTTGTTAAAATATGATAGTGCACAGGGTCGATTTGATGCAGATGTAAAGGCAACAGAAAATTCAATTACTGTGAATGGAGATGAAGTTAAGATATATGCACAAAAGGATCCTGCCCAAATTCCCTGGAAAGATCATGGCGTTGATGTAGTACTGGAATGCACCGGTTTCTTTACCGACAAAGATAAAGCCGCTGCACATCTTACTGCTGGTGCCAAGAGAGTTGTAATCTCCGCTCCGGCTACAGGCGATCTAAAAACCATTGTATTTAATGTTAATCATAATATCCTCGACGGTAGCGAAACTATAATCAGTTGCGCTTCCTGCACTACTAATTGTCTTGCCCCCATGGCTGATGTATTGGAAAAGCAATTTGGGATTGTAAATGGTTTGATGACTACCGTACACGCGTATACCAACGATCAGAATACGCAGGACGCCCCCCATCCGAAAGGAGACCTCCGACGTGCAAGGGCCGCCGCTCAAAATATTGTTCCCAATAGCACAGGTGCAGCTAAAGCTATTGGATTGGTGCTGCCTTCCCTAAAAGGAAAATTAGATGGCAGTGCGCAACGTGTTCCTACCCTTACCGGTTCATTAACTGAGCTGACAGTGATTCTTGGAAAGAAAACAACCACGGAAGAAATAAACGCCGCTATGAAAGCTGCCAGCAATGAAAGCTTTGGGTATACCACTGATGAAATTGTGAGCAGCGACGTTATTGGTATAACGTACGGATCGTTGTTTGATGCAACCCAAACAAAAGTTCAGACCGTAGGGGATAATCAGATAGTAAGAACAGTGAGCTGGTACGATAATGAAATGAGCTATGTTAGCCAGTTAGTGCGTACGGTGCATTATTTTGCTAAAATGATTTCTAAATAAGTGTAATATAGAGGTCCCATTATCTCCCACACAGGCTCTAAGTACACGAAGATTAATTCCTAAGTGCACTTGTTGTCTTTGTGGGATTTTTGCTTTTAATTTATTGTTGATTGGCAACCTATAATTCAAAATGGAAGCATCGCTTTGCTATCCTTCAACGGATCGGGGTTAAGAATTTTTATAAACTAATAGGAAGGCGAAACTCTAATCTTCAACCAAATACTTTTTTTTCAATCAAGCCCGGGTATCATCATGCAACCTCGGCCGAACAATTGGATGCTACTTCAAGTACTGACGAATGGCAGAAAGAGGTGTACCAGTTATCGGCTGATATTGCGAAACAAAATAACTATACCACTATTTTAGATGTAGGTTGTGGCTCTGGTTATAAGCTGGTGAACCAACTGGGTCAATTTAATACAACAGGCATTGAAGTAAATCCAACATTTGATTGGCTTCAAAGAAAATATCCAAAGAAGAAATGGCTGCTATTTGATGCGGTGGAACCTGCCAACCTCCATGCTGACCTGGTTATATGTGCGGATGTAATTGAGCATTTGGCTAACCCCGATGACCTGCTCGATTTTATAAGCGAAGTCAATTTTCAGCACCTTATAATCAGTACTCCTGAGCGCGATAGCGTAGCGGGAAAAAATGATTACGGTCCGCCGGAAAACACAGCTCACTACCGCGAATGGAATGCCGTGGAATTCAGAAATTATCTGCGCCAATGGTTTGCGCTAAAGGAGCAACAGATTTTAAATTCAAAAAGCGTAACGCAAGTTGTAATTTGCCAAAAAAAATAATTGCTATGAGTAAGTTCAGCCAATATAATTTTTCAGGCCAGAAAGCATTGGTACGTGTCGACTTTAATGTGCCATTGGATAAGCAAACTCTTGCCATTACTGATGATAACCGGATGAGAGGAGCGGTTCCTACAATTAAAAAAATAATAAGCGACGGGGGAAGCGTAATACTGATGAGTCATCTTGGTCGCCCTAAAGATGGACCGGAAGATAAATCATCGCTTAAACGTATTGTAAGCCACTTGCATAAACTACTCAACGAATCAGCCAGCAAAACAGTTAACGTATTATTCGCCAATGATTGCATCGGCGAACAAGCATACATAACTGCCAACATGTTGCGTGCCGGGGAAGTATTATTATTGGAAAACCTTCGCTTTTATAAAGAAGAAGAAAAGGGAGATGAAAAGTTTGCAAAAAAATTGAGTAAGCTCGGAGATGTATATGTAAATGATGCTTTTGGTACGGCGCATAGAGCACATGCGTCTACGGCAGTTATTGCAAAATTTTTCGCCCCGGATAAAAGAATGTTCGGTTTATTGATGGAAGCAGAAGTAGCTAGTGCAGAGAAGGTAATGCATTCCGCTCAGAAACCCTTTACGGCTATTATTGGAGGAGCGAAGGTTAGCGATAAAATTCTCATTATTGAAAATCTGTTGGAAAAAGCCACCGATATTATTATTGGCGGCGGGATGGCTTATACTTTTTTCAAGGCGCAAGGGGGAAAGATTGGAAATTCTTTGTGCGAAGAAGACCGCTTAGAAATGGCCACCGCGTTATTAAAAAAAGCGGACGAAAAAGGAGTATGTATTCATCTTCCATCTGATTCAATTATTGCCGATAAATTTGATGAAAGCGCCAATGTATCTAACGCCCCCAGCAATAATATTCCGGATGGTTGGATGGGACTTGATATCGGCCCCCATGCTATCGAACAGTTTACTAACGTAATTCACAAATCGAAAACGATTTTATGGAACGGCCCCATGGGAGTATTTGAAATGAATAAATTTCATCATGGTACCCGGGCTATTGCGTCTGCCATTGCCGATGCTACTAAAAACGGAGCATTCAGTTTGGTGGGAGGTGGCGACAGCGTAGCAGCTGTTAATGATTTTGGGTTTGCGGATAAGGTAAGTTATATTTCTACCGGTGGCGGCGCCATGCTGGAGTATTTTGAAGGAAAAGAATTGCCGGGGATAGCGGCCGTGAAATCTTAATTAATAAATGTGCAAATATGAAAATGTGCAAATCAGGGCTTCTGTTACTTTAGAAGCATGGGAATTATTAGATAATATGAAATAGTATTGTTCTGATTTTTTAATTGTAAGAATTTTCATTTTCAATAATAAAACCTGTGGAGAAGGTATTTGCAAATCTGCACATTTTCATATTTGCACATTAATTCTTCTTCGTCACCACCACAATCTTATCATTACTGCCATTGCTGGTACAGATATATACTTTACCATCAGGACCAATACAGATATCTCGCATTCGCCCATACATTCCGGAAAAAAATTCATTGGTTTCGGTAACTACTTTATGCGTATCATCTAACTTTAACTGCATCAGCCGGCTATTTTTAAGGGTAGCCACCAATAAAGAATTCTTCCATTGAGGAATAAGATTGTTATTGTAATAATCCATACCGCTAACGGCAATAGTGGGTGTCCAGGCCTTTATGGGTTCTTTTACATTATTAGCCGAACAAAAACCGACTTCTCCACCTTCATTACAAAACCCCCGTACAGTGGGCCATCCGTAATTTCTTCCTTTTTCAATTATATTTATTTCGTCATCCGTATCGGGTCCATGTTCCGAACTATATAATATATTATTGGCATAAACTAATCCCTGCGGGTTGCGATGCCCTTTACTCCATATGGCATTTCCTGAAAAAGGATTATCGGAAGGAATAGTCCCATCCAGATTCAGACGCAAAATTTTTCCATTAATGAATCCTTTGTCCTGGGGAAGAGCTGAATTACCGGCATCACCTGTGCTGATAAATATTTTATCATCCATAATAACCAGTCGGCTGCCATTGTGTATATTTCCTCCACTTATATTATCCTGAATAATGAGTGGATCAGCGAGTTTACCGGAACTGAAAGTATAGCGAACCACTTTTTCGCGGTAACTGCTGGCCGAAGTATAATTGTATGTCACAAAAACATATGGTTTGCTATTAAATTGAGGGTGCAATACCATTCCCAACAAGCCCCCTTCTCCTTTCGAATCTACCTCAGATATAATTAGAAGTGGAACAACATCTCCGGTAGCAGGATTTACCCGGCTTATTTTACCCCCTCTTTCGGTCATCCATATCTGGTTATCGGGCCCCCACAAAATTTCCCAGGGAAGAGTTAAGCTTTCTACCAGCACTGAACTGGTAATTTCAACCGGTGTATTGGAAGGGCTTGTACCTTCTTTTTTTTTGCAGGAAAGAAGGATGATGACTGCTAAGAATAAAGAGGTAAAGAGATTTTTTTTCATATTTCTATGCTTCAATATTCTAATTACCTTCCAAAATTGTGCCGTGTAAATGGTTCTCGGCATAATAACGGTTTTAACCGGTGAAGGTCCTAAATTTAAAGGTCCGGGAAAAATCAAATACATTATTTTTGCCTTACAAATCAAAAAATTATAGTTATGAAGTCCCGAAATCTAATTGTTATCGTAGTAGTAGCTTTTATTTTAATACTGGGGGGATGCGGATGCAGCGGTTATAATGGAATGGTAAGCCTGGATGAAAATGTAAAAGCGAAATGGAATAATGTGCAGAGTGATTACCAGCGCCGTTCGGACCTTATTCCTAACCTGGTAAATACGGTAAAAGGGGCGGCAAATTTTGAGCAGGAAACACTAACCAAAGTGGTAGAAGCCCGCGCGAAAGCTACTTCTATACAAGTTGATCCCTCTAACATTACACCAGAAAAACTAGCAGAATTCCAACAGGCTCAAGCCGGAGTGACAAGTGCATTAGGGAGATTATTGGCTGTAGTAGAAAATTATCCGGACCTGAAGGCTACCAAAAATTTTCAGGATCTTCAGGTTCAATTGGAGAGTACCGAGAATCGTATAAAAGTTTCCCGTAATGATTTCAATACGGCTGTGCAGGAATACAATTCTATTGTTCGAAAATTCCCTAACAACCTTTTCGCAGGAATATTCGGCTTTAAAGTGAAAGATGGATTCAAAGCAGATCCAGGTGCCGAAAAAGCTCCCGAGGTTAAATTTTAACAGCAGATAACATTCATGGCATTATTCTCCTTTTTTACGCGCAATAATTTCTTCAGCGAAGAGGAAAAGCAGCGGATTATTGATTCTATCCGGTCAGCTGAATTGCAAACCAGCGGAGAAATACGGGTATTTTTAGAAAGTCGTTGCCGATTTGTAGATCCGCTCGACCGGGCGGCTGAAATCTTCTGGGGGTTGAAGATGGATCAAACAGAGGATAAAAATGCTGTATTGGTTTATGTGGCCATACGTGATCATCAATATGCAATTTTTGCTGATCATGGAATTTATGAAAAGGTAGGAGAGGTTTTTTGGAAAGAAGAAGTAAAAGCGATGTATCGCCATTTTCGTGAGAACCAGATGGCGGATGCAATTTCCCTGCTAATTAAAGATGTTGGTCACGCATTGCACTATCATTTTCCTTACGAAAATAATACGGATAAGAATGAATTGCCAGACGATATAGTATTTGGAAAATAATGTAAAGAAATTACAAAGCCTGGATGAAAGGAATTAAGTTTATAATCATTGGTTTTTTACTAACCTTTTCAATAGGGGTCAGTGGCCAGGAGTTTCCGAAAAAGCCCAATCCTCCAAAATTGGTAAATGACCTGGCCGATGTTTTGTCGCAGGAAGAAGAAGCCCGACTGGAAAAGAAGCTGGTGGCCTACGACGATAGTACCTCCAGCCAGGTTGCTATTGTCATCATCAAGACCTTAAACAATTATCCCATTGAAGAATACGCGCTTAAATTGTACCGTGATTGGGGTATTGGTAATAAGAAAACAAACAATGGTGTTCTTATTTTTGCCGCAATAGATGATCATAAGATTCGGATTGAGGTGGGATATGGATTAGAAGGGGCTATCCCCGATATTATTGCGAATCAGATAATCCGGAACGATATTGGCCCCAATTTCCGCAGCGGTAATTATTATGAGGGCCTGGATGCAGCAACGGAATCGATTATTAAAGCAGCCACGGGTGAATACAAAGCGCCTGAAGGATATAACGAACGAAAAGGGCGGGGGGGAGGGAGTATTCTCGGAATGATCATTATTTTCATCATTATTATTATTGTTCTTTCTAATATAAATCGTGGAGGTGGCGGTGGATTTATGAGCCGCAGAGGATATCGCGGATTCGGCCCTACTGTATTCTGGCCCGGAGGTGGTTGGTCGGGCGGTGGCGGTAGTGGCTGGAGTGGAGGTGGTGGTGGCGGATTCGGTGGTTTTGGTGGAGGAAGTAGTGGAGGCGGCGGGGCCAGTGGAGGCTGGTAATGCAATAATGTGCAAATGCGCCGATTTGAGAATGATTCTCTTATATTTTGAAACCTGAGTAATCGTAAATGGTTATTCTTTTAATAAGAAATCCGCCCAATATATTGGGCGGATTTCTTATTAGGTTAATCTTAAAAATAATAGTTATACATACCAAAAGAGAATTCGTACATCCGCACATTAGACATTTGCACATTAAAACCCTTTCCTTTCCTCACCAATCTTCCCTTTAATATAGTCAATTTGTTCCTGTAAATCTGCTTTGTTTTCAGAAGCGGCTTTGATAGATTCTTTTTTAGCGATTACCCCTTTCAAAAAATTATTGATCACCGGACCCACCCCGTATTGTTCTGGAATTTTATCCCGGAATCTTATCACAATATCAACTCCCTTCTTTAATCTTTCAGAAGAGTTGGTTTTGCCAAGCAGATCACAAAAAGGTTTTATTAACTCAAATTTTTCCTGCGATAAGGGCATATTATTATACGCATCGGCAATAGCGTCGAAGTCGGTTTCAGTGCCCGATTTAATCAGCACTTTCACCAATGAAATACTTAATTTTCCTTTCGTCTTTTGAGAGGCTATTTTTTTAGCCAGGGATATTGACGCAGCGGGATCAAATTTTTCTAATCCTTCCAGGGCACTTCCGGCCACTGTATAAGAGGAATCATTAACTGCTTTGGCCAGAATTTCTTTGTATTCGGGATTATTGTAATTGCCCAGTAATACCAACGCTGCCGCACGAACAATTGATTTGGGATCATTCTTAGCAATATCTGCTATAATTGACTCCGCCCCTTTCTTAACCGTCTCTTTCCTTAGATCTATGCGCGATAAAACAAGATTCCGTAAACCAAAGTATTTATCTTTTAAGGCCACCATTAGCAGGTCCCGGGCTTTCGGATCATCCTGTTTTCGCAAAGCGAATTCTATAGCCTCCCGGCGATCAACATAGCCACCGGCATATTTGTATTGATGAATGAAATTTTCCAGCGATTTGTTGTCCTTCTTTTCCGCCAGTAATTTTTTTTCAGCATCTACATTAACCAAGTCGGGTTTCGATGAATAATCAAAAGAAAATGTATCCATTCTGTTTTCCATCCAAACCTGGTTGCGGGTCTTGCTGGCACCGGTATAAATATCAATGGCAATGGGAAGTTTGAACACTTTATCACCACTCTGTGTTTGCTTGATTATTACCTGAACTTTTTTTGCATTATCATCATATATATAATCGATGTTTAATTTAGGATGACCGCTTCCAAAATACCATTGGTTCCAATACCAATTCAGATCGCGTCCGGTTACTTCTTCAAAAGCCAACCGCAACTGGTGGGCTTCGGCTGATTTAAATTTATTAGTAGTGAGATACAGGTTCAATGCTTTAAAAAAAGCACTATCACCTACAAAATTCCGAAGCATGTGCAGAATGCGACCTCCTTTGTTATAGCTAACTGCATCAAACATGTCTTCTTTATCGCTATAATAGAATCGTACCAGGTCTTTCTTATCACTTCCGCTTTGCAGATAGCCCTCCATATCATTGTAATTCTGAGCGTCGCCGGCATCTTTACCATATTTATATTCATCCCATAATACTTCACTATAGTTGGCAAAAGATTCATTTAATGTAAGATTGCTCCAGCTTTCCGTAGTTACATAATCGCCAAACCATTGATGAAACAGTTCATGGGCGATGGTGCTTTCCCATCCGTTTCCATCTATTAGTTGCCTTGCATCCTGCTGGGCACTTTCCTGGTGAAGCGTAGCGGTAGTATTCTCCATCGCGCCGCTTACATACTCGCGTCCTACAATCTGAGCATATTTTACCCAGGGATAATCTATCCCGGTAATGCGGGAAAAGAAAGCAATCATTTCCGGGGTGTTGCCAAATATTTTTCGGGCTACAGGTGCATATTCTTTTTCAACATAATAGCTTACCTCTTTGCCTTTGTACGAATCTTTAATTACCGCGTAATCTCCCACACCCATAAAGAAGAGGTAAGGGGCATGAGGCAGATCCATTTTCCAAGTATCGGTGCGGGTGCCATCATTATTTCTTCTTTGTGAAGTGAGTTTGCCATTCGAAAGGGTTACATATTTCTCCGGAACTGTCATATTAAACTCCTGGGTTGTTTTCTGGTTAGGTTTATCAATAGTGGGAACCCAAACGGAAGTGCCTTCGGTTTCTCCCTGCGTCCAAATTTGGGTGGGTTTATCCTTTTCATCACCGATAGGGTTGATAAAATACAATCCTTTGGCATCTGTTATAGCCGCACTGCCTTTGGCGTTGTATTCATTTGGTTTCGAGATATAATCAATATAAATCGTATACTTTTCTCCCCCTTTATAAGATTTATCCAACGATATAGTTAATTCATTCCCATTGTAGTCATATTTCAATGGAAGGATGGTAGCACCTCTTACTAAAGCAACTTTACTTATTTCCATTCCTTTTGCATCCAATTGCAGGGAATTGGTTGAGTAGAAATGGGGTTTCAAGGTAAGCCACACTTTACCGAAAGCGTATGATTTCGGGTAATCAAATCGTATATCCAGTTTGGTGTGTACCAGGTCATTGATTATTGTATAGGTTTCCCTGTATTTTTTTTTCCAGGATGTATCTGCAGGTTCCTCATCAAACTGAGCTTTTACAGAAATAACAAAAATTCCAGCAAGCAATAACAATAAGAGTTTCTTCATTTTTTTAAATTATGGGACGTAAAGATAAGTGGCCGCCAACTTAATATTTGTGAAAAAAATCATAAGTGGCGCTTGGCTCGTTTCAAATAAGTAATTTTGTGGAATTACGAAAAATCCATACCGGTTAATGAGGCAGGTATTTTTATTTCTCTTCGGTTTATTGGCGTTCGACCAGTTGCAGGCACAAAAAGTCTATTTTATTGCTATTGCCGCCGATAATAATCA
This sequence comes from Chitinophagaceae bacterium, assembly GCA_031360425.1. GTDB lineage: Bacteria > Bacteroidota > Bacteroidia > Chitinophagales > Chitinophagaceae > Endoryza. Next base: position 10,708 of record JANMBO010000034.1, read on the forward strand.
ACCATATTCCATTGTCCTTGGAACAAAAAATTATAGCTCATCTGCCGGAGGTCATCTTATTATCCCAAATTTGATTGATAGCACATATTACCTCACTGTAAATTTCCCAAGGAATATATTTCCCGAACACGTTTTTGTAATTAAAATTCAAAATAAAGACAAAGGGTACCAGTTAAAAAAAACAGGAGAAAAAAGCTGGGGATTGTTCGATTGGCAAGCCCTTGAGTTGATTAAATCAGAAGCAAAGGAAGCGAAGGCTTCACCAAATGACATCATCACTACAGAAAAAAGTAAGGATGCTTTCGCAAGAATGATGGCTGCTATTGTAAATGATTCAGCAGTATTATTTACGGCTACTGCGAAGCCGGCTTTCGTAAAGAAGGATATGGAAAATAAGCTGGATAAATCAATAATTGTAAATAATGAAAAGCAGCCAGGTATTACTGAAGCGAAAAAGGAAGATAGTGCAGCAGCGGTTTTAAATAAGCCGGCAAAAATAAAGGAAGATACGTTCGTGAATTTTGTAAAAACGGATTCCGTTCGGGATACCAGTACCGGCAAACCAGACAAGGAGTTGAACAAAGAAAGAACCAAATCACAGACCGAGGCACTTAAAGATAAAAAAAATGATAGCCTGGCGATCGCAGGAATCAATGTAAATTTCAATATTAATGGTTCTACGAAAAGTCTCCCACCCCCATTACCAGTAATTACTGAAAAGAAGAACACACCCGGCAAAATGGTAGAACCAAAGAAGTCATCTATAAAGGCACTTGGTGAACGGTGGACAAAAGACTCGCGGGAACTCACTTTTACCGACAGCATTGATGGTACAATGACCGATACCATTAATGTCGTAATTGAGATTGAAGTGGCAGAATTTTATGCGAAGGAGGCAAAGGATAGTAATGTGGTAATAGCTGGGAAATTTAAAATTGTTAATGATAGTTTGAGGTCTCAATCTATTCCAAAAGAGAATTCAGGTACGGAAAGAAAGCAGGATTCGACTGTTACAGTAAGGTCCGTTACAAAAATTCCAGATACAGTAGCTGCCAAAAAAGAATTGGTTGCGATTCCGGAAAAAAGGATCCAACTCATAAATTCTGATTGCAGGAATTTTGCTACTGACTTTGATGTAGATAAGCTGAGAATAAAAATGCTTTCGGAAAGTAATCTGGACGAACGCATCGTGTTGGCCAAAAAAGTGTTCCGGACAAAATGCTTTACTACAAAACAGGTTAAAGCGCTAACCGAGTTATTTGTGAATGACAAGACCAGGTACAGCTTTTTCGATGTTGCATACCCTTTTGTTTCAGATGCAGAGAATTTTAGGGGACTGGTAGAATTGCTGACTGATGAATATTATATAAGCCGCTTTAAAGTGATGGTACGGATGTAAAATCTTTCGCGGGTAAACAGTCTTGCTTACATTCGCCGGATGAATCGTTATTTTATCGAGGTGGCTTATAAGGGGAAAAAGTATGCCGGCTTCCAAATACAGAAGAATGCGGTAACCATACAACACGAAGTTGAACAGGCACTCTACACATTTTTCAGAATGCGGTTCTTATTAACCGGTTCTTCCCGCACGGACGCGGGCGTTCATGCATTGCAAAACTTCTTTCATTTCGATAGTATAGATATAATCGATAATTCCACTTTATATAATCTCAATGCTATTCTTCCCGGATCCGTTGTCATTAAGAGTTTAAAGGCGGTTCACAATGATGCGCATTGCCGTTTTGACGCACTGAGCAGGGAATACAAGTATTTTATCTATCAGCAGAAAGATCCCTTTTTGGAGGATACAGCCTATTACTACCCCTATACACTAGACCTGGAGCATTTGGCAAAGGCAGCGAATATTATAAAGAGGTATTCGAATTTTGAGAGTTTTGCAAAACGGAGGACGCAGGTAAAAACGTATGATTGCTATATTCAAAAAAGTGAGTGGATACAAGAAAAGAATTGCCTGGTATATAATGTAACGGCCAATCGGTTTTTACGGGGGATGGTACGCGGCTTAGTTGCTACAATGCTGCAGGTAGGCCGAGGTAAGATTACGACTTTTGAATTAGAGCATATATTAGCATCAAAAGATTCTGCGAAAGCAGATTTTGGCGTGCCTGCTCATGGGTTGTTTTTGATCAAAGTAAATTACCCGAATGATTATTTTAAGCAGTCAGTAGAGGAATAGCAAAAAAATTTTTCTGGCCAAACCCTTTACCCATCTGTATTCTGGCCTAACAAGAATGAATACATCAAAATATATTTGGCTGTAACCGTGCGCAGCCTATCTTTGCCGCCCGAAATAGAAAAACGGGTGAAGGTCTTTCAGTGTGAATTCAGGGTGAAGTGGTTGTGAATAAAATACACTTATAAAAACTTGGCGGTAAACTCATCTGATCGTATCTTTGCCGTCCGCTTTTTAAAAAGCATTAGTTCTTAAAATTATTCTGGTATTTTGAAGAAAAAAACTTCGAAATAGTTGAAGAAATATTTTGGATAAATATTAAAGGCTCTTACCTTTGCAGCCCCATTCAAAAATGGGGCGGCAAAAAAGGCCGAAAGATCTTTGAAAGATTGGAAGCAACAGTACGTAAATCAAGTATTTACGGTAAGGTCTAGCGACATTATTATTCGATCACAACGTTAATTTTCCAAAGAGAATTATTAACGCCATAGATCAAAACTCATTTACAATGGAGAGTTTGATCCTGGCTCAGGATGAACGCTAGCGGCAGGCTTAATACATGCAAGTCGTGGGGCAGCGCAGTGTAGCAATACATGGGCGGCGACCGGCAAACGGGTGCGGAACACGTACGCAACCTTCCTTCAAATGGGGAATAGCCCAGGGAAACTTGGATTAATACCCCGTAACATTACGAGATGGCATCATTTTGTAATTATAGCTACGGCGTTTGAAGATGGGCGTGCGCCTGATTAGGTAGTTGGCGGGGTAACGGCCCACCAAGCCTTCGATCAGTAACTGGTGTGAGAGCACGACCAGTCACACGGGCACTGAGACACGGGCCCGACTCCTACGGGAGGCAGCAGTAAGGAATATTGGTCAATGGACGAAAGTCTGAACCAGCCATGCCGCGTGAAGGATGAAGGCCCTCTGGGTTGTAAACTTCTTTTATCTGGGACGAAAAAAGCTCATTCTTGAGCACTTGACGGTACCAGAGGAATAAGCACCGGCTAACTCCGTGCCAGCAGCCGCGGTAATACGGAGGGTGCAAGCGTTATCCGGATT
>JANMBO010000043.1:0-25580 GCA_031360425.1 Chitinophagaceae bacterium
GAGAAGAAAACGGAAAAGCAACGCGTATTGAATATGATTTGCTGGATAAGTATGATTCTTCTACAAAAACATCTTCTATGGCACGGACAACAGGCTATACTTGCACCGCGGCAGTGAATTTGATAATAGCAGGACTTTTTAACGAAAAAGGTGTTTTTCCACCGGAGCTGGTAGGTAAACACAAAGAATGTTTTGAGTTTGTTTTTAGCTACCTGGAAAAAAGAGGGATATACTGGAAGAAAAAATAAATTAGTAGGATTGATGCATCTGGTTGGATCTCTTCAGGTAATTCTGAACAATCCGGATATCGCTATAAGAATATGAATTGCCCAATTTTTCTTTTATCATCGCAGTAGTTTCTTCACTGGTTGTTTCTTTTATTGCAGCCATAACCGTATCGATTCTCTCTTGCGAAAGTAGTTGCAGCGGTTCTATTTCCCCGGTAAGAACAAATTCAGCGAGGTGTCCCTGGATGGTACTTAAAGCCAGACCCCTTTGTGCAGCGATCTCTTCTGCCGATTTACCAGCCCGGAAGAACTCCAGGCTTTCCAACTGACTGCTTCCTTTTTTTTGTTTACCTTTTCTTTTTATAATTACGGTCTCAAGCATTTCTTTGGAATAATTTTCAAATGTTCCTTCAGGAGAACCTTCCGATATTCTGGCATTTTGTAACTGTTGTAGCTTGTTCCAGTAGGCAGCCTCTGTTTCCAGCAGTGCTGCAGTAAAATGCAGAACCCGGCTTTTGCCCTGCAAAGATTGTGCGTGCTTATGAACCGGTGTTATGAGGTCATCGTAGATGGATTTTACAAACCAACCAACCGCCCGGCTTATTCGGTCCTGCACCGGTATATTATTGTTAATTGAATCAAAAGGAGAAATAATGCTTTGCAGTTGTGCTGTAAATTTTTCGGCCACGCCTTTTTGTTCGTAGACTTTTTGCAGTAGCTGGTTGATTATATCCAGGGAAACCTCTTTACCTGGTAGTTGTTTAGACGAAGCCAATTCTTTGAGTCCTTGAGTGGCAGCAATCATTTTTTTCCATTCGAACATCTTAATTAACCTGGTAATTGCAAATACTTTCTTTTCAGTTTCCAACAGGTGACTCAATTCATTTGCTCCCGACTCTCTTTCTGCAAAAGCAATTACTTGCGGATTCGTTTGAATAGCCGAGGCAAATATTTTTGAGGAGAGCACCATTCCATGCAGAGATGTGCAGCGGCTGAGGGCTACATAAACCTGGCCCGGTGCAAAAGCCTGGCCCGCATCAATTATTGCCTTTTCAAATGTAAGGCCCTGGCTCTTGTGAATAGTAATTGCCCAAGCCAGCCGAACGGGGTATTGAGTAAAAGAGCCCAGTTCTTCTTCCTCAATCTTGTCTTTTTCCTTGTTATAATTATACCGAATGTTTCTCCAGGTTTCTTTCTCCAATTTTAACTCGGCCTGTTCGCCAGCCGGAATTAAATAGATCTCATCTTTTACAATCCGGTGAACGGTCGCCAGCTTGCCATTAAAAAACCGACGGCTTTCTCCGCTGTCATTCCGGATAAACATTACCTGGGCCCCTTCTTTCAACAATAATGTTAATTCAGTAGGCAGCGCATTTTCATTAAACTCTTTTTCTATTAATCCTTCGAAACGAAAGGTTTTCCCGGGCAGTTTTTCTAATTCGGCTGCATTGATAGCATCCGCCTTCCTGTTATGGGTGGTAAGAGTAATGCTGTCTTTCAGAAAGGGTTCGTGGGCGAGTAAAAGTTGCCGGTTGTTGAGTTCCTGCAGGTCCTCCGGCAAAACAATATTATTCCGGATGCGGTTCAGAATATCAATAAAGTGCTGTTCGTTTTGGCGGTATATCTTTTTCAACTCAATATATAAAGGGGGTGACTGTTCTATTACTTTGGCATGAAAGAAGAAAGGGCTTTCGTAATAATCTTTCAATAGGTTCCATTCTTCCGGGGGAACCACGGGGGGTAATTGATATAGGTCTCCGATAAACAATACCTGAACGCCACCAAATGGAAATAGATGATTCTTACGTACGCTGCGCAGAATGGTATCAATTGCATCCAGCATATCGCTGCGAAGCATGCTTACTTCATCGATAATCAACAGGTCCATTTCCTGCAACAATTCTCTTTTGGTTGCGCTTAATCTAAGGTGCTTTAATAAATTATTGGAGTCGGTGACTCCGTTACTGCTGAAGCCCCTGTTACCAGGAATAAAAGGACCAAATGGTAACTGAAAAAGCGAGTGCAACGTGGCGCCGCCGGCATTAATGGCCGCTACACCAGTTGGTGCTGCTACCACTGCATTCTTATTGGTTTTGTCTTTTATGTATTTGAGAAAAGTTGTTTTTCCGGTACCTGCTTTACCTGTAAGAAAGATATGCCGGGAGGTGTTGGCAACGAATTCAGTTGCCAGGATAAAAAGTTCATTGCTTGTATCCGGAGTTAAAAATGCCACTTTGTTATTAAAATATAAGGTGGTTGTATTCGGCCGATTTCCTTCCGAAGTTAAGTATCAAACCAACTTTGTAGCTAGAAACTTTTAAATGGTTTGGTGTTTGGTAAAGGGATTCATTTTTAGTAGCCCTTCGAGAGATTACTATTGCCACGAAAGCGCGGAAAAGGGTTACAATACCAGTGCTTTCGTGGCAAATAAAATAATTTCAAGGAAAGGACTGGTAATAATAATTGGTATTTACCAGTAAATAATAAGCCAGTGCAAAGCCAGGAAATCGGAACCTCGAAAAAGTAATATTAGTTCTTCTTGGTATTGAAAGGGGTCAATTTCACTGGACCGAAGTGGTTTTGCGCGTTAATAGATCACTTCGAAGGCTTTGGACCCAGTAACAGGATTTCATTTACCTGAACCTCTGTTATATATTTTTTTGCACCAGTCTTATCAGTATAACTTCGACTTACCAGTTTACCTTCCACGGCCAGGTTAGTTCCCTTTACCAGGTATTTTTCTGCTAATTCCGCGTTTTTTCCCCAGGCAACAATATTATGCCATTGAGTTTCGGTTACTTTTTCGCCCTTGGCGTTTCGGTATGCATCACTGGTTGCCATGCTAAAACGGGCCCATTTTCTTCCGCTTTCCGTGGTGCGTACATCGGGAGCATTCCCCAGGTTCCCAATTAATTGAACTTTGTTTTTTAAAGCATACATAGTTTTAAGTTTTTTGGCCCTCCTCTCTTAACCAATCGGGAAAAAGAAAGAACCCATTTTAAAATTTGATAATCCCGGCTATTTCATTGGCGCCAATGAAGCAACGGAACAAAGATGCGGATGCAAAAAAACAATAGCCGGTTTTTACCCGTTTATAATCGTTTTTAAACGCTTAAGATCATAATAAGCCATATTAAATTGTGAGAAAGTCTTGTATATATGCAATCCACTTCAGGTACGAAAAGTTGCCGTAGTTGTAATAAAATACTGAGAGGGCGAATTGATAAGAAATTTTGCGACGATTATTGCCGCAATAGTTACAATAACCAGTTTAAAACGGAAAAAAGCAGTTATGTGCGAAATGTAAATAATTGGCTATTAAAAAACAGGCGTATACTGGAAGGATTATTGCCTCAAACCCAGGAAAGCATAAGGGTGAATAAGGAAAAATTACAGCGCCTTGGTTTTTTATTCCCTTATCATACGCATACCCATACCAACAGAAAAGGCAGTGTATATTATTATTGCTACGAATACGGGTACCTCCCCTTATCTGACGATTGGTTGCTGGTGGTGAAACGAAAAGAAGAGTGATGATTATTTCAATGTTCTCACTTTTTTCTCCCGTTCGGTAACGGAGTTGTGCGTGGTGCCGGAAATAAGGCCACGGCAATTATCCGTTCCGCAACGGCAAACAAAGGATTCCATGTGTTCATCAAGGAAAACAGCATAGTCAAGTGTAAGCTCTTCACCCTTCTTGATAGTACGAAGCGCTACCACATTTAATCCATTGCAAACCGTATTGGGTTTGCAACTATGATTTTGCGGGGCCCAACCGGAGGGGTCATCATCCCACAATAAAAAAACTTCATTACTTACGGGGTAAGCATAGCGACGAAAGAGTTCTTTTTCATCCTCGTTCCAGGTTTGTTCTACAAAACGCCGGGTAACCAGGCGCTGTGATCTTTCTTCTCCTGAAAATACCATTTCCCCCTTCTTCATGTCCTGGCGGGCATAAATGCCATAACCGGCAATAGAATTGCCACGAACCATAAATTTTTTCTGCTTCCGCTGATGTCGGGCAATACCCTCTGCTATAATATGATTGAGGAAACCAGCCTGTCCAATTTCATCATATTTCAATATAAAATCGGCCGAGCCTTCATATCCATCTTTATAAAAAACGGAACAGGTGAAGTTGATTTCGAGAAAGAAAATTTTGCCTTTATCATTTACCCTGAAATCAAGTCGCGCATACCCTACTCCGCCAAAACCACGGAAGATCCTTTCGGAGGCTTTACGCAATTGTTTTTCTATTCTCTTGTCTTTGCAGGGATGGTTACAATCGGGATGGAGTTCCGATGTTTTTAATGCATAGGTCTTAAACTCGCGGCCCTCGGGAAAAATATATTCTACCGGCTTAAATACTGTACAGGTTTTCTCCGGTGCTGCATTGGCGGATACCAATACCGTAAACTCGCGACCTGCAATATATTCTTCCACCAGCAAGGGACCATATTCTTCCAGAATCTCTTTGATTTTATTAAGGAGCTCTTCTTTATTAGTAACGAGCGAGTGCTCGTCTACTCCAAGGCTATCACCTGCTTTTGCTGGTTTTACAAACAAAGGGAATGATAAATGTTTACAGGCCAGTTCGGCATCTTCGATTGATTCGATCAATACAAACTGCGGGGTTGGTACTCCTTCGCAATAGGCCACATATTTCATTAACTCCTTGGTAGGGTCGTATAATTTGGATGATGGGCCGGTATGGGGCAGATTCAATGCTTCAAAGCTGTGGATTACATCTATCGAAGGAACTTCCCATTCGAGATAACCTTCACACAAGTTTACAAAAATGTCATATCCTTTTTTACCCAGCTCTTTCAACTGGCGATAAGTAGTAAGCTTATTAAGGAATACATGATCCACGGTTGCTTCCGGAAAAAAGGGAGTCAGGTCCCTTGGTGGATCGTAATTTTTGTAATCTACGCCGGTAGTAGAATAGTCAGGTTGCAGTACACAAACTTTCATACGGTGACTTCGTTATGAAATAATGGGTTTAATAGCTATCATGTGTCTTCATCAAAAGTAAAAGATTAATTCAATTAATTAAACTATTCTTTTACTTAATCCTTCTTTTATTATTTCCGATACTAGTTGAGTAAACGTTTTACCGGATACGCGTAGTATGGCTCCAATAGATGTATAGTCTTCGTCTTCACTTAATCCGCATTGTGCGTTTACTTCCAGTACATATAAATTCCCTGTTAAAGCATCCATTCGTATATCAAGTCTGCCATAACCTTTTCCGCCTACCGCGCAATAAGCTTTCAGGCTTATTGCTTTAACAGCGGCTGACTGCGGTTCTTTAACCGGTATATAATTATAGAAGTTTTCATTGTTAGGCATGGGGCTTTCATTTTCGTAAATCTCCCATAAGCGGTCGAAGGATAAAAACTTCTCATTATCTGGAAGTGATTCATGAAAGACCCTTTCTACCGGTTCGTAAACAATGCATTCATCAGGGTGATCAGAAGACCCAACAATTAATGAAGTAAACTCCGGTCCTTTAATAAACTCTTCAGCCAACAACCCGCCGGTTGTTAACTGCCATCCGCGATAACCGGTGTTTAGTTCATTAACCCGGTGAAGCAGTTCTTCTTCCGATTGCACCACATTCTTAATGGACACACCCATACTGCCTCCGGAGATTGCGGGTTTAATAATGATGGGAGTTCCAATTTTTCGGCAGATATTCTTAATAGCCTGGTCTTCTCCATCAATTACGGCCCATTTAGGTGTTGGTACCCCTGCTTTATCAAAGGCTTGCTTCATGGGAATCTTGGAAGTGGTAATAGTATAGAAGAATGCATCGGAACCCGTATAGGCCAATTTTTGTTTTTCCAGTTCATTAATAACGGAGATACCGGGTGTTCCGTTAATTTCATCGCCATCACATAAATTAATAACCAGGGGTAGTTGTCCGTTCGATTGTTTTTTTATCGCCCCGATAGTTTGCGGAATGTTTTCCATGTTTATTGGCTGCCATTGCCACTGGGCACCCAACTCGGCAAACACTTGTGTATATTCTTTCAGGCTTTGGGAGAAATCGTAATAATACTGCAGATTAGGGTCGTCAGTCTCCAGGTGGGGTACCAGTACCCACACTTTATATTTATGAAAAGGATCGGCTATAGATTGGCTCATGCAATCAAACGCTTGCTGGTTGTGCTTTCCGGTGAAGCTGTTGCTGAATGAAATCGGTTAACCGGTATTGCTGTAAGGTTTCTGCAGAAAGATAACTGGCACCCTGAATCAGTTGCAGGCAATTGGCCGAAGCGCATTGGCAAAGGAATGGCTGAATCATTTCCCACTCAGTAGAAGGATAAAAGAAGGTAAACTCTTCCCCTGCTTCAATGGGTCGTAAACATACCAACTGCATAGTAGTGGTATCGAAAAATACATTCGGATTACAGCTGTGATTAATGTACTGTAAGAATTCGGGACGCAGGGTAATATGGGTATCAATACCTGTTTGAACAGTAAGATACGTTGGTTGTGTTACCGTTTCTCCTGCGTGAAAAGTGCATAGCACTTCTCCCGGCTGAAAGGATTGCAATGAACTTAATTGCTGTTGGCCCGTACTCGTGTTGCGCAATACTTCGGCAAATGAGGTACGAAGAATAACTTGTTTTTTGGGGGTAATTGGGTTTTTAACAGACATGTAGTAGAATATTAATGGTTGTATAAATTTAAAGATAATATTATAATGTATTCAATTACATCAATAGCTATTTTTTTTATTAACGATAACGATAATAAATGTGAATAGCGTTATTAGATACAATTGGTCAATTAATGAAACAATGGTATGAAAGGAATAAAATGATCACCGGTATAAGTGTAAATCGCGATACGGCTCAGGTTGATTCCTATAAAATCAATCCCGGTTTTATGAAGTGAACAACAGTTAGTATTAAGACCCCATCCCTGCTAATAATAACCAGTAACCATTAAACACATGAATGTCAGTATCTTTTTAATACATTGTTAGATAACGATGCCGGTTATGACGTGATAGAATGCTGATACTTTTAGATACTATTGATATAAAAAGGTTTTAACTTTATTGTCTTCAATCAAACCACGGTACCCGTTACCGGTCATTTTATGAGTATTGTCCAGCGAATACATATTATCCCTTCTTTAATCTTTCTTGTGATAATCTTGCTGAGCGCCCCCGGTTGTATTAAAGATTATAGCTTTGAAGGAGAAACTATTAACGATTCTACGACAAAAGAAGACCCTGTGCCTCCCTCCGGATTTACACTTCCTGTTTGTTCTTCTTGTGTGGGCAGAGATTCGTTGCTGCTCTCCAAATGGAGTTTTAAAACTGATTCTACTCTTATCTGCGGAACTGTTACAAATGCAATAATTAGTCCCGATAGAACCGCCTTCACCTTTTTTGGTCCCTCTGCCTGCTCAGCTGATACAGGATTGGTCATGACAGTTTATTTAAATGGAGTAGTACTAGACGGTAATAAATCCGGCATTAGCACCGAGCGGGTAATATTTGAATATTATGAGAGAGGTAAGCCCGATATTTTATTATCGAGACCTTTACCCGGATTTACATTGGATATTACCAGGTACGACCATCAAACCGGTATTGCCAGTGGTAGTTTTGGTGGCTATGCTGCCACGCAAAAAGGAGATGTAATTTTGATCAAAGCGGGCAAATTTCAAATAAAGTTTCAATAAGTAAATACTCCCCTGCCTCCTAAACTCCATCAGTGAATAATAATAAACGGCCCCCGTGTAAATCTTCTAACCTCTATTGCTGGTGGAACGCATAGTATAAAATGGCATTTTCATCCTTGATGAGATTAACATTACTTCGATTGCTGCGGCTGAAGCCCGCATAATTGTTGCGAAAATTGAATTCATCCTATTCCCTCCTGCGAAAGGGCCGGAATTCTTACCTACATTTGGGCTTCAAAAAAAAGGCCTTAATCAATTTATGACAGCTCAATCAAAAAATATACGTGTGCTGGTAGTTGGATGTGGTAACATGGGCGCTTCGCATGCAATGGCGTATAATATGCTCGACGGGGTAGAAATTTGCGGCATTGTATCTACCGGTAGTAGTAAAGAGGTATTGAATCAGAAACTGGGAGGAGGATATCTGCTGTTCAATAATTATAAAGAAGCCCTGGAAGCAAGCCAACCGGATGCAGTTTGTATATCTACCTATCCTGATACACACGAACCGTTTGCGATTCTCGCTTTGGAAAAGGGATGTCATGTATTTATTGAGAAACCCTTGGCTGATTCGGTGGCAGGAGCTGAACGCGTAGCTTCCGCGGCTAAGAAAGCAGGAAAGAAATTGGTGGTTGGGTATATTTTACGACACCATCCTTCCTGGGAGAAATTCATAGAGCTGGCCCAACAGTTGGGAAAACCATTAGTGATGCGGATGAATCTTAACCAGCAAAGCCATGGGATAATGTGGAATGTGCATCGAAACCTGATGAAAAGCCTTAGCCCCATTGTTGATTGTGGCGTTCATTATATAGATGTAATGTGCCAGATGGTTCGATCAAAACCGGTACAGGTAACCGCCATTGGGGCCCGGCTCACCAACGATATCCCCGAGGGCAATTATAATTACGGACAATTGCAAATCCGTTTTGAAGATGGATCGGTAGGCTGGTATGAAGCAGGCTGGGGGCCGATGATCAGCGAAACAGCCTTTTTTGTAAAAGATGTGATGGGGCCTAAAGGATCCGTATCTATTGTTGCCAGGGATGCAGGAGGAAAAGGTAAATCTGATTCAATAGAAGCGCATACCAAAACAGAATCGATCCGTTTGCACCATGCGGATATTGACGAAAACAACCAATTTACCAAGGGAGATGAATGGATTAACCTGCAGGACGAGCCTGACCATCAGGAGCTATGTAACCGGGAACAACGGTTTTTCCTGAGGGCAATTAAGGAAGAGGTAGACTTAACGGATCATATTGAAGATGCCGTAAACAGTTTGCGTATTGCTTTTGCCTGTGATGAATCGGTACGAACAGGGAAGGTGGTGAAATTGTAAAGGAGAGAATATATCAAATATGGAAAGAGCTTATTACCTTGCAGTCTTTATGATTTCCTATTTCCCTCAGGTATTTGGGAAGAAATGCAAATAGAGAAAAAAAACTAATCATAATACGGAAAATAGAAATGAACTATATTTATTTTTGTTTTTATACTAAAGGCACCCAAGTGCTAACATCCATTAAAATTCTAAATTAACAATCATGGCAAAAAAAGCAGCAAAAAAAGCAGCAAAAAAAGCTGTAAAAAAAGCAGCAAAAAAACCCGCAGCAAAAAAAGCGGCTAAGAAAAAGGTAGTTAAAAAAGTGGCTAAAAAGAAATCTGCCCGTAAGCCTTCGGCAGCATTCATGAAACCGCTTACCCCCAGTGCTATTTTAGCAGAAGTGGTGGGAAGTAAACCATTACCCCGCACCGAAGTGGTGAAAAAAATATGGGTATATATCAAAGCCAATAAACTACAGGACAAAGTAAACAGACGTATGATCAATGGCGATGCTAATCTGAAAGCAGTTTTTGGAGGCAAGGCGCAGGTATCTATGTTTGATATGGCGAAGCACTTATCTAAGCACTTGAAATAAGTGATAAACTTGTTATCAATTGAAACGGGCCCAAAGGGGTCCGTTTTTTTATGCGCTAATAAATCTTAAACGGCCTGGGAAGATCTTATTTGAGATTTGCTTCCAATTCCGCTGCGATTAACCGGATCAATTCGGTATCGAACTTTTTTTGCATATCTGCTTCTAGTAAGAGTGCCCGGTAATTGCGTTCTTCATCGGGTTCAAAGAGAATTTCAGTCCCTTCAATGTTCACCGCAATTTTATGGGTATAGCCCATCAACCGGAGTTCAGCTTCGTATGATTGCTCCACCCCTTTATAAAAAATGGTTAGTGTAAAGGGTTCAGCCATGTAACGAAGAATTGGTTATTGCCGGTAAAAATAAAAAAACCACAGGCAGGTACCTGAGGTTTTGACAATGAAAACGCTACGATCAATTCTTTAGCAGTACCGTATCCATCAGGTGAATGACGCCATTGGAAATTTTCGCATCGCGCGCCTGCAGCAATGCCGAACCAATACTCACTACTCCTTCTTTTATCTGTACCAATAGTTCCTTATTATTTACGGTTACCAGTTTGTCTCCATCTTTTAAATCTTTAAAATCAATCTTCCCGCTTATAACATGATTCTTAATCAGGTCGGCCAGGCGGGCACGATTGTTTGGTTCTAGTAAGCTATCCATTAAACCCTTCTCCAGCTTTTCAAATGCGAGATCGGTAGGAGCAAAAAATGTATAAGGCCCCGTACTGCTTAATAACTGATCCATGTCGGAAGCATGTACGCTCTTTTTTAATATTTTCAGGTTTTTATCAACGTTCACTACTTGTGTAATATTAGACATACTATTATTTTATTGACCAATAGAATTACAGACTTCGGCGAAAGGTAGGCTTAATTCAACCGATCAGACGTTAATGTTTGGATTCAGTCTGTGAGTTGGCTGTGAAAATGAAGAAACCCTTCTCCGTAATTTTTAAAGTCAAACGAACGGGCCGGAAGCCCATTCTCTTATTTTTCATTTACTGCTCTGTTTTGGTCCCCGGTAAAAAATTTACTCCTTTTGGCAGTGGATTGCCGGATGCTCTCCGAAAACTTACAACCTGGCCCACATGCCATAAGGCATCTGAAACCGGACCGTTGATTAGGTTCCAGAAGGGGTATTCTGTTTTACTTCCGTCGTGTTCAAAAACCATATCAAGTTCATCCAATGCTACATTGGTTTGCTTTAATAATTCACTGGCCGTTTGGATATTCTTTAATGTTTTGTCGCGTAGTTGTAGATAAGAAAATTTTTCATTGGCGGCTTCGTCAAAACGGTTTGTCTTCTTATTAACGGCATTCACCAATATTTCAGTTAGGCCATTAATATGTTCCAGTGTTTCCAAACAAGTTCTTGCTCCCCGGGAGGGCCGGTAATTAAGATCTTTATCCGTTAATCCTTCTGTTGCCCAATAATAACGAAAGCCCAAACCATCAACAAAGCGCGCGGCTACGGTTGTAGCCGAATAAACAACAGGCGTATCCGGTATGGTATAATAATAAGGCTTTTGCTGGGCAGATATGATGACTGAACCTAACAGGGATATGGCAAGAATAAAAGCACGCATGACAGGTAGTTTTGGTGGATATTAATGTAGACTATTTCATTCGGTTAAAGGGAAAGAGATGGTTGACCGGAATGGCAATTTATGCAGGAACGTATTCGGAATAGCGAATAGATAAGTTGGTAAGAATTTTATCGGAGCCCTTAAAATAATCTGCGTATTTTAAAATTGATGCTTCATATAAAAGCTACCAGGTATACAAGGGAACACATAAGGAAAATTTATTTTCTTATTCGCGTACTTTGTTTACCTGGTAGCAAGTGAGTGAAATTCATTGACAATCGGAACTGTTTCGTTTAATTCCAAAGAAGATTAATTCTGTACTTTTTTGGGATAGGGTGGACGTTTCGGCTCTGAGAATGGATTCTTTTCCAACTCTTTTAATGCAATTTCAATAGCTTTCTCCAATTGTGGATCTCTTCCTTTAATTATGTCGGCCGGCCATTGTTCCACTTCTACATCCGGAGCAACGCCTTCATTTTCTACAACAAATCCATCTTTGGTCCAGATAGCTACATTCGGCGCGGTAACTGAACCCCCATCTATAAATTCAGGAAATCCTAAAATACCAACCAATCCTCCCCAGGTACGTTTCCCAACCAGGGTTCCTACTTTGAATTTCCTAAACATCCAGGGGAGCATATCTCCACCTGAACCGGCTGTTTCATCAATGATCATTACTTTGGGTCCTTGTATGGAAGCACTGGGCGATTTGAGATCTTTACCATAACGCATGTTCCAGTGTGCCTGGTAGGGCCTCTGTAAAATATCGATATAATAATCGGCCAGTTGTCCGCCCCCGTTAAAACGCTCATCAATGATAATAGCTTTCCTGTTGGCCTGAGGGAAAAAATATCGTTTGAAATATTCATGTCCCAGGTTGGTAGTGTTCGGAACATATACATACGCAACCTGCCCGTTAGTGGCTTCTGTTACCTTTTTCAGATTCCCTTCCACCCAATCCCGGTTACGTAAGCCAAATTCGTTGCCTACTGGTACTACTTTTATAACTCTTGATCCACTTAGATCGGCATTGGGCCCTATAGTCAATTCTACAATTTTACCAGCTGTATTTTCAAAAAAGCGATAAATGTCATCGGAAGCGGTTACATTCTGGCCATTTACGGCCACCAGGTAATCTCCTTCTTTTGCATTTACTCCCGGTTCGGTCAGGGGCGATCGTAAGTTCGGAGTCCAGTTTAAGCCGCCATAAATTTTCTTTATACGGTAACGATTTTTATCTATGGTATAATCAGCACCTAATAATCCGCCACCCACTCTTTCAGGATTTTGAAATACTTCTCCCCGGTCGGTAATAAAGTGGTGCCCTACGGCTAATTCACTAAACATCCATTGTAACAGGTTATTTAAATCACTCCGGCAAGTCAGGTGGGGCAAGAAGACTTCGTATTTCTTTTTCATTGCGGGCCAGTTGACCCCATGCATTCCCGGATCATAAAAATAATCACGGTTTACCCGCCAGGCTTCATCAAATATCTGCGGCCATTCTGCAGGAGGATCTATTTTCACTTGCACAGCGTCTGTATTCAAAATGCCTTTTCCTGGTTCCGCTTTATCACCGGCACCACTGATTCCCCAGGTTGATCCTTTGCTATATAACATTTTATTTCCGTCTGCTGAAAGGGAATAACCATCCATTTCCATTATAACATCATCCTTGCGTTTCTTTATATCATATTTATGCATCAAACCCGGGCCCTGGAAATCGGGGGGATATACTATATATAATAGCTCTCCTTCTTTTCCCATTCCTAATTGGCCGTAATTGGCTGCAGGCAGGGGTAGGTCAATAATCCTGTTTTGAATTCCTTCCCAATCAATTGAAAAAGATACTGGCTTCTTTTCTGCAGCAGGGGCCGGTTCTTTTTTATTTTTAGCAGTATCAGCCGCTTCTTTCGATTTTTCTTCGTCGCTTTCTTTTGCAAAGGGAGAGATAGTTTCCTTTTGCAGCGTAACTAAATAAATAGAATTAGTGGAGCGCAAATCATCATTCGACTGATCAAACCAGTTGATTAAGGGTCCTGCATCGGTGGAGGCAAAAAAGAACAAGTATTTACCTCCCTTATCAAATATAGGTTCGGATGCGTCACTTAAACCATCCGTAAGAGCAAATGATTTTTGCTGATCTAATGAATAGAGGAAAATTCGTTTGAACTGTGTTTCGGTTACTTTGGTATAGGCAATCCACTTTGAATCAGATGACCAATCGCCAAAAATATTCCGGAAGGGACCTGGTACATACAAATCATCCGCATCGATTTTCCGTATCGACCCGGAATTTATTTCCAGTACATACAGATTGCGGCCATTATCTACAAAACTAATTTTTTTACTGTCGGGTGACCATTTTGGAATTGCATAAAAGCCGGTTCCATTCAACTTAAAAGATTTTACTTCTCCTTTGCCATCCTGTGCTTTTATGTGAAGCTGGTATTCACCGGAAGCATCAGAGAAAAAAGCAATTGATTTTCCATCGGGCGACCAGGCAGGAAATGTTTCATGTACCGAAACAGTTTGCGTAAGGTTCCGGGGATCCCCTTTTTCTGCGGGAACAGTAATGATATCTCCTCTGAAATCAAAAACGGCACGTTGCCCGGATGGAGAGATACCCGCACTCCTTATATAGGAGGATCCTTTTACAAAGCGCGGTCGAAGTTCCAGCAGATCAGCTGCAATTCCGATCTTTAATTTTTTTGAATTTGCTTCACCCGGTGAATACGTATGTAAATAACCTGCTTGCTCAAAAGCAATCATTCCATTTCCTGCCGATGCATTCAGCACAGGAAAATCATTGAAATTGGTTAGCTGATCTATTTTTTTAGAAGTCGTGTTGTAAGAAAACAAATTAAACTCTCCGTTCCGGTCGCTCCGGAAATAGACAATATTACCCATCCACATAGGATTAACATCGTTGCATCCTCCTTCGGGTTGCGGAACCTTAATAGTGCTATGATCGGCAAAGGTATATATCCAGATAACCGAAATTGAACCACCCCGGTAATGTTTCCATTGGCGGAATGCATCACTGATGGGGTTATAAGCTATCTGTTTTCCATCGGGAGCGTACGAGGCCCCAAAGGCATTGGGTATTTCCAATTTTGTAGCCATACCGCCGGTAACCGGCACCGTGAAAAGCTGTGCATAGCGGTTAGAGAAAGTTGTACGTTGGGAAGCAAACAGGACTGCTTTTCCATCGTTGGTAAAGCCGCGGACGATATCAGGAGCAGGATGCCAGGTTAGACGGGTAGGAACGCCGCCTTCTACCGGGACAATAAAAACATCTACGTTACCATCATACTCGGCATTAAAAGCAATCGTTTTTCCATCCGGCGAAATTTCCGGGTTGGATTCAGTTCCTTTATCCACCGTGAGGCGGCGGGGATTTAATCCATCCCTGTTTGCTACCCAGAGGTCTTCGGCATAAATAAACGCAATGTGATTGGCACTGATGGAAGGCTGCGCCAACATACGCGTATCAGTGGGATCGATGGCATACAATAGCGACTGCATGCTCATTAAAAACAAAACGATTGAAAGAGAAGTAATCTTAAAATAGTTCATAAATGAATGGTATTGAGTGTATGTTTTATTTGACGAAGTTTACAACCAGGAAATGAATGAAGTATAGGATTTATAGGATCACTGCAATCTCAGGTCAAAAAATAAACCGGCTTTCTAAGGTAGTATAATAAAAGTTGAGTAAAATATGTTTTGTATAAGCGGCGCCTTTGGAACAACACTCCAAACCGCGCGATTAACCTATAATGAACCTATCTGTTGGAGTGAATAAATAAACTATTTTGGTGGAGACAATGGCCCATGACAATGATCAATTCAATTCCTGAAGATTGTCAAGGCTATTTTTCTAAAAAGAAATCAAATTAGTATGTTAATATATATTATCATCTTATTCTTATAATACCCCTAAATAGTTTTGAATGAAATCGGATTATGAAATAGCGCAGGAAAACCCCATTCGGCCAATAACAACAATAGCTAATGATATGGGATTGCCGGCGGAGCTATTGGTTCCGTACGGGCACTATAAGGCTAAAATAAATATCAGTCACTTTGATGAAGATAAAATAGCTGCTTCCCAATTGATATTAGTAACAGCCATCACTCCCACCAAAGCTGGTATTGGTAAAACCACCACGTCTATCGGGTTGGCGGATGGATTAAAAAGACTGAATAAAAAAGTGGTATTGGCGCTGCGGGAACCTTCCCTGGGGCCTTGCTTTGGAATGAAGGGTGGTGCAGCTGGGGGCGGATACTCCCAGGTGGTTCCCATGGAAGAGATCAACCTTCATTTTACCGGCGACTTTCATGCGATCACCGCGGCTAATAATACACTGGCTTCTTTAATGGATAATTTTCGTTTTTATAACAGGGGAAAACCGGAAGGAATTAAGACGGTGTTATTAAAACGTTGCCTAGATGTAAACGATCGCGTGTTGCGTAAAATAGTTACCGCGCTGGATGGGCCCAATAACGGTATTCCTTCAGAAACCGGGTTTGTAATTACTCCGGCCAGTGAACTGATGGCAGTTCTTTGCCTGGCGGAGGGTTTGGAAGAGCTTCGGCAACGAATAGATGACATGTTACTGGGATTCACTTTTGCCGGTGACCCCTTTACTACTAAAAACCTCGGCGTAACGGGTGCTATCACCGCGTTATTAAAAGATGCGATACTTCCTAACCTTGTGCAAACACTGGAAGGCTGCCCGGCATTAATACATGGCGGACCCTTTGCTAATATTGCTCATGGTTGTAATTCTATAATGGCCACCAAAACAGCCATGCAATTTGGAGATTATGTAATTACCGAAGCTGGTTTTGCCAGCGACCTCGGGGCGGAAAAATTTTTCAATATCAAATGCAGGAAAGCGGGATTGCAACCGGCCATGAGTGTATTGGTAGCTACCTCGCAGGCAATGAAACTGAGTGGAGGCATAAAGGAAGAAAA
Organism: Chitinophagaceae bacterium; assembly: GCA_031360425.1. Lineage (GTDB taxonomy): Bacteria > Bacteroidota > Bacteroidia > Chitinophagales > Chitinophagaceae > Endoryza. The sequence continues at coordinate 16,425 of JANMBO010000043.1, forward strand.
AATGATGTTGCCCGACATGGCTGCCCTTACCAGAGGATTACAAAATATGGAGAAGCATATTGCCATACTGAAATCATTTAACCAGAAAGTGCTCGTCGTGCTGAACAGGTATCAGTTTGATACAACCGAGGAGATTGAATTTATGCGGGGCTGGTGTAATAGAAAAGAGGCCGCGTTTGCAGTAAATAATGCCTTTGCACAAGGCGGCGAGGGTGCATTGGAAATGGCTCGGGCCGTAGTGGATATCTGCAAAGATCCTTCTCCGCCGATACGATATACTTACGAACTGTCGGATGATGTGGAAACCAAGATCAGGAAGATCATAACGACTATATATGGAGGGAAAGATGTGGTGCTATACAAAAAGGCGCAGGAGATGATACGGAAAATAAAAAAGCTGGGACTGGAACAATTGCCGGTTTGCATGGCTAAAACACAATATTCTTTTACTGACGATCCGGATATAAGTGGATTAGAGGGTGATTTTAAAATAGATGTGGATGATCTCGTGATTAACCGGGGTGCTGGTTTTATTGTAGCTGTATGCGGAGAAATGATGCGCATGCCGGGATTACCAAGAGTACCGCAGGCGAATTTTATTGATGTGGTAAACGGAAAAATTGTGGGAGTGAGTTGAGCTGATTACCGTGGCTGAATAAAAAATCTATCACTCTTATATCATTATTGTACCGGGTAAGAGATGAAAAAAATAATACCTCAAGGAAGACAAAGGTGTACTCGGTAAGGAACAAATAATTATTTATTTAATCCATTGTTGATAGCATCAATAAGACCCCCGGTGGGTTTATCCTGTGTCAATTCCCAAAACATAATGCCACCGAGTTTTTTGCGGAGTATAAAATTTGTTTTTTTACCAATGGATCGCTCATCATCAAAGGTGGCATATAATTTATTTTTTAAATTGTATTGCCAGGGCGCTTTTGCTTTTCTATCCCAGTAATATTTAAAGCCTGAACTGTCACTGAAGTAGGAAGAAAAATTCCTATACGCTAATTCGTGTGAATAATTTCCCGGTTGAAATAACCCACGATGAGTTGCCTCCACATCTTTCCAAACCCGGGCATAGAAAGCAGCACCTATGATCAATTTACCGGGGTATATCTTTTTATTCAGTAACCAATTCACGCAACGCTGTGTTGATTGCTGTACAGGCTGGTAATCAGCCAGGGGTGTATGGTGCCCCGTTACTGTACTGTATCCATTAACCAGGTCGTAAGTCATGAGGTTTACAAAATCTACCAAAGGCATCACGGCATCCCAGTCAATAGACTGTTCAAGGTAATTGGTAAAACCACCGGCAGCAAAACTCAACAAATAATTGTTGCCCATTTCCTGGCGTAATGCTTTTACTAATTCCGTAAAGTTGGTCTTGTCAGCTATGCTAAATGTATGGCCGGGATATCCTTCAATGGAGGGGTATTCCCAATCCAGGTCGAGCCCATCAATATCATATTGTTTAAAGAGATCCACCGCTGTTTTAGCAAAATTGTTTCGGTGATCGGCCGATGCAAACAGATCGGAACAGGGCGCACAACCCCCCCAGCCACCAATGGATACCATCACTTTCAATTTCGGATAATCCTTTTTCAGTTGTACTAATTGCTGGAGTGTTTGCTGTTGCTGTTCATTGCGAAAAGCGAGTGAATCGTTATGTAAAGTCAGGAAACTATAAATAATATGCGTGAGTTGATGAACCGGGTATTGGCGGATGGTTTCTCCATTGCCGGTATAATAGGCAATCACTTTATATTTTTTTTGCCCCCATACTGCAAAGGATAAAAGCAAATAAAAAAATAAGCTATAAATCTTCGTCATGATGAAGGAAAATTAATAAAGGTTTGATGGCTTTTGGTAAGGAACCGATATCTTATCCTAAAATAATACCTAAAAATGAATCAGGAGAGAATTCTTAGTAACCTTTGTTGATGAGGACCTGCACCAGAGATATATATTACCTGATTTCAAAAAGAACCATATCGATTGCTGATGGCCCGCTGGCGGCGAAATAGAAGGAAGTGCCAGGTTCTATATACAAATACTTGCCCGCTTTAATTTCAATGGATAGATTTTTTTTAATATCATGAAAAATTAATCCATCCCCTTTTATTAATTCTGCAACCAGTGGGCCACGGTTCTTAATGATTTGTTTTTTGAAGGATGAATCATTTAACCGATAAGCAATTACTTTTTCGTTAGAAAACAACTGCGTAAATGGAAGAGGATTATTCTTGATTAAATTATTATTGTTATATAAGGAAAGGAGTTCTATATCGTTCACATGGAAGGGTACTGTATCCAAATTGGAAACGCGGTGAACCAGTGAGTCTGGAGTAAAAGACCGGTACCAGGCAGTACCAGCAACATTTTGCGCTTTAACCCATTTTTCCCCCTTTATTTGTGAACCGGTAATCGTATTGGAAAGTATAACAAAAAGGGAGGGCGTTGCATGAATATGAAAAAGGCTGGTGTCGCCGGGTGGTATCCATACATCCAGTAACCGGACGTAGTTGTTTTGAAAAACAGGATGATGCCGAGGTTCGTCGCGTACTGGTACCTGCGCCTTTATTGCAGATGTATTAACCAATACTATTCCGCATACTACAGCTATTATCTGTTTTAGGATGTACATCATGCTGGCATCTCATTTTCTGTTAAGTCAAAATTAGGTTTTTACCTTCAGCGACCATAAGAAATTTCTTACAATCCTCCTAACAACGCAATCATTACCAGCAATAGAAGTAAAGCGAGCGCAATAATCACAATCAGCCAGATTATTTCTACTTTATGAGGAGCAGAAAGAAATTCGTTTACCGTAAGATTCGGGTTTTTCCGGAGAGACCGGTTCATTTTTTTCTTCATGATAAAAAAAGAAAACCGTTGCAGCAAATTCATTATTTTGCCAGTGAGATTGTTGATATCTGCGGCTGTTAATTTAATGAATTCACGGGCCCTCTTATATTTCCAAACTTCAATAGGAGTAATATGGGAACCTGGTTGACTTACAGTAGCGGAATAAGTATTATTAAGACCGCTAGCAATTAAAAAAAACAGAACTGTCATGGTAGCCGGGGTATTAATTTTCCTATATGCAAATGTTGCATTAACAGATAATTTTAATTGGTAATTTAACCAGCTCTCGGAAAAAAAGAAGGATCTCATCCCCTGCTTAACTCCAATAATGAATGCTCTTTTTCAGTTTCTATCATTTCTTTCCTGGCCATATCACCAGCGCGGCACAAATAATGATGATATTTTTCATGATATATTGTCCTACCAGGGTAAAGCCATACGGAGCATATTTAAAAGATACCGATGGAAAAAAGAGTAAAGGAGTGAATGTGCAAAGCATATGCACGAATAAGCCAAGTAGGGCCGTGCGCAGCCATATCCCTGCTAATAACAAGAAACCAAGGGCGCATTCCCAGGTAGCCAGTAAAATAATATTTACAGGCTGCGGTATCAATCCGAAAGTAAGTTTATTAATAGTATTGATAGCAAGGTCCTCTGCAGGACTGTATCCATGAAAAAACTTGAGTGCGCCGAACCACAAGTAAATGACTCCAATACTGATGCGTAGAAGAGTTAATACGCTACGGCTTACAGGAACAGAAGCGGTTGTTTGCATTGACAGTTTTTGATGGTTTTAAGAGCGTACAAAGTAGCCGACTGTATAAATCTAAGAGTTGATTATTATCATAGCATTTTTTGATCCTGGTCAGTAACGGGAGGAAATCCTGCTGGGGAGTGTATTATCCATGTGAGACTAAACCGACTACAGGGTACTGATGGAACGGAGGCAGAAGGCTGTTTGTTACCAAAGCACCCTGCCGATACCATTTTCTATGGCAATTTTATGAAGACGATGAAAAAGGAAGGATAAGATCGGGATAAAGAGAAGGGAATAATAAAATAAGACTTATAGAACAGGAGAAAATAAGCGGGCTATTTTTTCAGGAAACTGGACGTACCAGGGCCTGGATAACCATTCTTCTTTTATTATTTTTTTTGCATCCTTAAGGTCTTCAAAAAATATTTCCCGTAACTCTTTAGCTATGGCAACATCATATATGATCGCATTCACTTCAAAATTCAGTTCAAAACTGCGGTAATCCATGTTGGCTGTTCCTATAATTGAAAGTTTGGAGTCGGTTATCAAAGTTTTGGCATGCACAAATCCTTTTTCATACAGATAGATCTCTACCCCTGCCCGCAATAAATCATTGTAGTTGGATTTGGAGGCAGCGTTCACGAGTTTGGAATCGGAGATACCGGGTACCAGCAATTTTACAGTTAAGCCACTTAGTGCGGCCACCCGTAATGCATCCATGATACTGTCTCCGGGGATAAAATAAGGAGTGGTAATGAGTATCTCTTCTTTTGCCAGGTAAATGGATTGCAGGATAGAATATAATATTGAAGGTTGATAGGAATCGGGGCCGCTGGCAGTTACCTGCACACAACTCTTGGTGTTTCCTTCGGGTATAAGAGGAAAATAGGCCGTGCCGGGAGAGAAAGAACTGGAACAGCAAAAATTCCAATCAGAAATAAAAAGGTATTGCAAATAATATACAGCCGGGCCATCTAACCTCACATGCGTATCTCTCCAGAATAATTTGTTTGGTTCACTGTTGATATATTTATCGCTTACATTAATGCCACCTGTAAAAGCCGTGTTTCCATCTATCACCACAATTTTACGGTGGTTGCGGTAGTTAATTCTATTGGCAAGCAAAAAAAACCGCACTTTATGAAAAGGAAAAACTTCTATACCCGCTTCCTGCATTCGCTCCTCTGTCTTCCTCTTTATTGAGGGGCTTCCAAAATCATCGTAAATAAAACGAACTTCCACACCCTGCCGGGCCTTTTCAATAAGCAGCTCCACCAATTGGGTTCCTATCTTATCATATTCATAAATGTAATATTCGAGGTGAATATGATGTTTCGCCAGCCGGATAGCCTGCATTAATTCCGGGAACTTTTTTTCACCATTTACCAGCAACGTTACCTGGTTGTTACCAGTAAGGGGACTCCCCAGGTCCTTCAACAGCATAGATGCCAATTCTGAATTTTGTTCTACGGAAATATCTTTTGCAGACAGGCTCACCTTTTCATATTGCTGAATATTTGTCTTAAGATGGGCTAATATATTTGAGTCATTGGTAAGCTTTCTGCCATATCGTTTCTTTCTCCAGTAATTAATACCAAACGAGAGATAGAAAGCGATACCTATTATTGGGATAAAAAAACAAAAAAGCAGATAGGCCAGCGTTTTGTTGGTACTGTGGGTTTCAAAAACAATTCGAAGGCAAACTAAAATTAATAATGCCACATAAGAAATGACTGCCAAGATAATCCAGCTCATATATGATAGGTTATTTTAAACACTGCCCGTCACCATCAATAGAAATGTAATTTACCATGTAAAGAAGAGATTATCCTGTTTGCTTGAAATCTTTAATCATGCCAGTTGCTTATGATCTCAATTTAACTCATCATTTACCAATATATATTCGTCCACTTTTTTGCTCAAAAAGGACTTTATGGGGAGATTATTCCACAGCATTGGTATAGAGTAAAGCTAAAAAGGCAATGGCATGGTTTTTTATCCTTCTGATAAAAAACTACATAACATGAAGAACAATGAACAACTCACTGAAACATTGAATGATTTAATCAAGATCAACAATGATAGGATAGTGGGATACGAAAAAGCAGCGGATCAAACCAAAACAAGCGATATGGACCTGCAGGCAATCTTCTTAAAAATGGCCAAAGATAGCCGGAGCTATGTAAAAGAACTAACGGATGAAGTAATGGAACTGGGGGGCGATCCGGTAACAGATACCACGGTATCAGGGAAAATATACCGGGTGTGGATGGATGTAAAGAATACGTTTACGGGTTCAGACAGGGAATCCATCCTGGAATCATGTGAATTTGGCGAAGATGCGGCCCAAAAAGCATATAATGAAGCATTGCATACGAATGCCGAACTGGATACAGAAACGCGTCAACTGATCATGGATCAAAAAGACAGTCTTAAGCGTTCGCATGATCTCATAAAAAAATACAGGGACCTTCACCAGGCTATTTAAGAAAGTAAAGGCACCCTGCTTAAAGAGTCTAAATAAATCCATAAGCTGAAACAACAGATTAAAAAATAAGAAGAATAGGCGCCGCTTATGTGAAATACAATAGCAATAAATCTTTACAGCAATTGTTTTCAGAATCCGGCTAATGATTACCAGGGGTTTTAGAGTTAATGAGAGAGGGCACCACACAGGTGGTGCCCTCTTACTTATTGACAGAAGCTTAGAAATTTTTTGGTACCTATGATGGTTTCTTTTTTGAAGATCTGTTTTTAAATTGATGTAACCCCTCCGCCTCATCTACCGAATGAGAACTGAAAAGATCGTTTTCTCTTTCCGAAAGATCGGATAGTTTTTCATAAAACTTTTTTAATACCATCAATTCTTCTTCTGTAAGGTCCTCAATATTTACCAGGCGGTTACTGGCTTTTTCATTAGCGGCAATCAGTTCGTTCAACTTGAGCTGAATGGCCGTCGTATCCTTATTCTGTGAGTGCTGAATTACGAACACCATTATAAAAGTGATAATGGTGGTACTGGTATTTATTACGAGTTGCCAGGTATCTGAATAAGCAAACACCGGCCCCAGCAGCGCCCAAATGATAATTACAAAAAGGGCAGCCAAAACGGCTACCGGGCTACCACTTATGCGAGTTATTTTACCTGATATCTTTTCAAACTTCTTTGCAAAGGATGAAACTTCTTTTGTTTTTTTCATTGTTTACTTTTCGGGGTAAAAAATAAAAGCCGGATTGACCAGGCAATCCGACTTTGGAAGGATGAAATGAATTTATTTTTTAGAAGATTTCTTTGTGGTGCCTTTATAAGCTTTTTCTTCCACGTCTTCTTCGGGCGTTCCTTCCTGCGCTGCGGATTCATTGATGCCTGATTCGGCCAGGCTGGTAAGTAATTCGTCTGCTTCTTTTTCTTCATCGAGTGTGGCCCCCAGCAATGCTTTTACTTCTTCATTACCCATTACTTTAGCCAGTTGTGCCAGCCCGCCATAGGTAGCAATTTCATAATGCTCTACTTTTTGTGCGGCCATAACTAAACCCACATCACGGATGCTTGTGTTGCTTTCGGTGTCTTCCATAATACTATTGGCTTCTTCTACAAGCCCGGCCATTGCATCGCACTTCTTTGCAACCGCTTTTTCGCCCATTAATTCAAATACCTGCTCAAGACGGCTAACATGTTTTTTCGTTGCCTCCAGGTGATCTCCAAACGCGTTGGCCAGTTCTTCCGAAGAAGCCGCTTTCTGCATTTTTGGTAATGCTTTGGTTAAATGCTTTTCTGCCCAGTAGATGTCCTTCAATTCATCCACAAAGAAATCTTTAAATTTTTCGCTTACGGTAGAGTCAGCTAGCAACTCCCCGTTTGATTTAGTGTTTGTCATCATGATTTAAGTATTTTATTTTTTAAAGATTGGATTACCTGGTTTATCCATGCAAAACTGTGCCGTTAAATAGTTATCTGACTTTTCATAAAAACTGGGGAAACTGCGCCTAAGTAAAAGGGAGGTTGAGTAATAATTTCCCCACGACAGGCTCCGAGTAAGGAGAAAAATTTCTGGTACGTAAATTTCATTTAACAAATCATTCTTAATTGCCAAATAACTGATATGAATACACAGGACCAAATTGGATTTATCACTCGAAAGATCCAATATTTACAAACGGCCATTATGCATTGCCATAGTAATTGTATTATAAAATTAGCTACCACCCTGGCCCAAACTCTTTTTGTGGATGAGGCAGGTTATGTATGGGTTACTGTGAGCAGGCCCCCTCAATACATTCAGGAACTTGACAAAAGCTTTCATGTGGCGCTCAATTATTACAAAAATGGAATTCCATTTTTCCTTAATAGCTTTGGTATTGCCAGGGTAATATCAGACCCGGAAGAATTAAAACAGTTACCGGAAAATTTGAAGGAGTATTATAACAAAGAAAAACTGGTGCTTTGCGTGCGTATCCTGGAAGCAAGTTATTTCGATAAGCAACCTAAATCGCAAAAGGGTCTTATTCGGAAATTCAAGCAATCATTAGCTGACATGTTTTACGGCAGCAATGATTAATTCTATTTTTACCGGGATGATGAAAAATACTTTGCATAAAAAAGGGAATCCCAGTTTCATTAAAGAAAAACCCCGCGCATCGGCGGGGTTTTTCTTTCTAAATGCTTTTATTGACTACTGAGATCTTTTCTAAGTTTCATTATATACACTTCATTCATAACCACAGCATCATCCAAAAGTTTAGTTCTCTTATCCCATTCGGCCGTTCCATAAGCTTTAATGTATTCATCCTTGAAACTATTTCCCATAGGGCCATAAAATTCCATATCCAGCGATTGATACCCGTCTTTCAGATTACGGATATTTACAACAATAGGGTCTGACCCATCCCACAATTGTTCAAAGGTGGCAAAACTTAAGTTTTCAAAAAACTTTCCAGTGGTTTTACTCAATAATTTAACACCCCTTGCTAATTCTTTTCGGTAATCTCCTTCCATGGAAAGCTTAATATGCCTCACGTTTACTATAAACTTTTCGGCCTGTACGTCAGTACGATAACTTAAAGTATCTATGAACCGATAGGTTGCATTCATACTTTGATCTTCCAGCAGGGGGAAAAAAGTTTTGTCAAGATCCAGGTTGTGTGCGGTGGCGTCCGCTCTATCTTTGTCCATATCTGCAAAACTCCTTTGTCCATTTACCAGGTGAAATGAACCTATATGAGGACCGCTTAAGATCTCATAAACTGCCTGTTTATTGTCTGCTTTATGAAATTTTGCAAGGTGTTGCTTCCATGAAGCTTCAAAGGCCATCTTTTGTCCTTTCTTGGGCCTTACCGTATTTACAGTGGATAGGTTTGCGTTTTGAGAATAGGCTGCCACAGTTAATACTGAAAGCAGCAACAGGATCATCTTTTTCATTTGCGTTGGTTTTTTTTATAAAATAATAATATACCCGTATAAAAAATTTATGCGGAACAGTGGTAAGCTTAAATTAACCTGGAGGATTACTAGAACGGAATAGAGATAA
>JANMBO010000049.1:0-121687 GCA_031360425.1 Chitinophagaceae bacterium
GTCATTCATAAAGTGATCTATCTGCAACAAGCCAATCAATTCCTTTTGCTGGTTGGCATCCTGGGGAACATAGATCTTTACTTTACTATACTTTTCTTGTGCTTCTGTTGTTGTAACAACCAGGTTGAGCAGAAAAAATAAGGGTAGAATAAACGTACGTTTCATAAGGGAAATTGGGATTTAGGAATTTTTTGCAGAAAAAGCCAAGAATTTACCTGCCTTTTTCTATACAAAGCCGGCCCATTTTTTATAATGAGCCGACCATGTAAAATAATATTATTGTTGCGATTTTACAAATTGTGTGATCAATAATTCAGTATCTACCTGGGCCCTAACCGTATACACGCCTTTAGGTAAGGCCGTCAGCCCATAGAGAACAATACTGTTAACTCCCATGTTCACCCGCTGCGTTAACTGCGCAACTGGTTTGCCCGAAACATCTATTATGTCTATTTTAGCGTCTCCTGCCCTGGGGGAACTGAGTTGCAGCGTTGCAATACTTATTACCGGGTTAGGCTGTACTCGCATAGCCGCCATTTTATTATCGATTCGAACAGATTTTATTTCTGTATAGCGGTGAGTATTGTTACCAACCGAATAATTCACTTTAATGCGATAATAAGAAAGGCCTTTCACCGGATCAATATCGATATATGTATATTTCTCTGTGTTTTTAACAGCCGCGGAAGAAGCCACCGTGGCAATTCTTTCCCACGATTGGTTATCGCTGCTGCGCATAATTTCAAAACCGGTAATGGGAGATTCCGAAATAGCGTTCCACTGAATCTTAACAGTCGACTTATCTGTCTTGTCTGCAGAAATGGTCAATATGTCTTTTGGAAGCGCAGAACCTAACAGTACCGGGTAATCTTCTACTTCGCCATCGGGATACCAGCCATTCATATTGGCTGTAGTCATTGCATTAGCCGCACGAGTTACCCGAAGGCGAAGGAAAGTTCTAACGTTTAATGTAGGGGGAACATAAATATTATTCCAGCTTACGGTGGCAAATTGCATGGCCGCATTAGTGGGTACATTCACTGATACGCCTTCTCCCGCATCAAATACATTATTAAAGTTATAATCCAACCAGCCAATCAAGGTTGCTGCTGCACCGGTATTATTATACACACTAACGTTTATCGAATAAGTAAGGGTGGCGTCATAGTTTAATGAAGGGGCCGCACCAATTCCATCCTCATCGGCGCCGTCGGCTGTGGCACCTGCCGACGAAGTAAGATTCCATTCGTAATCATAAGTAGACCCCAACCGAAGATTAATATCTCTTTCATGGGTTGCGGGCGCCAGAGCAACGGGATCGTAGCTGGCAGGGGCATCTCCAAAATCGCTCTTAGGACGGAAGGCTTCCCCCGCATCACCCCAGCTTCCCCTTAATGTAATAGCCGGGGGTTGAACAAGCGGAAAATTCAAGGCGCCATTTACGGTACCGTTATAATTATACGGTTGTACGTGACCCGCATCATACAATAGGGCGCTATTACTACCTACTTCATATACCTGCTCATTCCAGGTAACAGTAACTTGGCGGGGACTAAATGCAGGTGTATAGTTTGTGCGTGCTCCAGTCATTAAATCATAATGATCAATATTCACCGAAGAAGCTGCGCCATCGAAATCATAAAGTATTCCATTAGAAATCACAAAATCTGACCAATCGTGCAGTAAAATTCCTCCTCCATCTGATGGAGTTGCGTATACTTGGGTTGACTGGTATGGATTACCCATAGCATTAAAATCAACTCTCCAGATGATATGTTCACGTCCAGAGTTTCTGGAACCGTTGGAAGCTTCTACTCCAAAATACAGACTGCCATTATAAAAGGCAGCTGCCCCTGATTCAACTCCCTGGTCGAATGTAGGAATGTTCAATAGGGTTACTATATTATTAGTAATTGTGCTGAAAGTTTCCGTATTGAAGTCGTATTTACGTAAGGTTTTATTGTTAATAGCAGAGCCAGTCAAACTATATACAAAGTACATGATATGATTGTATGGATCATAACCAACTGAATTGATCTTACCTAAACTCGTGGCATCTGTAAATAAGAATTTACTAATTCCGTTTGCTGGGTTGGTGATATAAACGCTATCATCTACAATATTCAGAAAATAAGAGGGTTGACCGCCTGCCATCCCGCCGTTAAAGGGTCTGCTGATATTATAATAACTGGCGGGAAAACTACCCGTTACACAGGCATTGATATCCGATAACCAAAAAAATGCATCCCCACCACGTAAATTATTGGTAATAGTTATTGTTTTAACAGGGCCCAAAACAGTAATGGTGGCACTTCCCTGGTTACTGTTATTGGCTAGCGCTGTTGCATTAGCAGTAATGGTTGGCGCAAAGGGAGGTAAGCCTCCAATTGCCAAAATAGTACCAGCCTGTGTACCAACATTAATTATCTGTGAAAAGCCCCCCGTATTAGTAGCCGCTATGGTAAATTGTCCTCCACGGTCAATATCGTAAAGGGTAAAATTGGCATTCATTACCTCTGTTTCAAAAGTGAGGGTAATGGTTTGCCCGTCTGCTGTAGGGTTATATTCTACATCTGCTCCGGTATAATTTGCGAGCTCTCCGGTATGGTTTACCGTCTCCCCCACAATTCCAATATTATTGGAAACTGCCAGGGTCATCCGGTTAGGCCCTATGGTAAAATACTGCGTATTTGCCATAGCTGCCGTAACAAAGCCGGCGTAATTACCGGTGCTTTGAAGATAATCCAGGTTATCCCAGTTAACCTGGGCTCCTGTATAACCTGCAATACACTGAGCCTGGCCCGAATAGCCTGTCAATATACTACTGAATGTCAATATAGTTAAGGGAATAAGCTTCCTCAGCTTTTGAAAGGTAATTACAGGGGATAGGGTAAAATTTTCTGATTTCATACGTTCGGATTAAGGGACACAGAATAAAGTTCTGGTCAAATATATAGGTAAACGTGGAGGCTTTATAATTATTTTCCGCCTTTTCGATAAGGAGTTGTTTTTAATCGACGACCGAAACAATTACGATTAACTACATAGTAAAATCAACAGGAATAAACAGAAACACTTATTCGTATAATTATTACTTCTCCGGTATTTTCCGAAGTTAGCTAGTCGAGCAGGATGAAAAAATGGAAAGAAGCGGGAATTATTATTGGAAAAATGAGTCAGCTATTCCTTTATTGATTGTGTAATTACTATAAGAGATTTCTACTCTCCCTTTATTATTTTTGGAAGCGCTGTTGTCAACGGCTTTAATACCCGTATCATAATCAAAAGCAAGTCCTTTGGGTAATTTATAATCTTTGGTATTAAAAATAAAAGTTACTTTATCGGGAAGCCCCCAACCGGCAAATTTACCATAGACCATTTCCATTTCATAAGTGCCATTATCTTTGGTAGTAGTAGTGGCCCTATAAATGAGCAGTTGCTTTTCATTAATATAGAGTGTTGATACCATCACTTCACTGTTTTCTCCCAGTGGTAATAATTTAATAATTGAAACTGGTGTTCCGTTTACCATACCTGGTCCGGCATAAACGGCTGTATAATTATCGCCTGCAATTAACGAATTGAGATTGATACTTACGCCTCCTTTGGGAGTAACCGTAATTCCATCCTGCTTCTTAATTCGAAATTTATCAGGCTTCCTGTAATATACCGTTACCTCTGATGGCGGTATTTTCATAAACGATACATCCGTCTTCATAATGCCCATTGCCAGGTAATCGTTCACAGAAGCCAGTTTAGCCTGCATCTTTTTAGCAAGGACAGTGGCATCCTGGGCATTTAGAAAGTTGAACGAAAGAATGAAAGGAAAAAATAAAAGGGATATATATTTCATAATTAATAAACGCCAAATTACCACAATTCGCAGCTCCTTAAAGTTGATTTAACGATAGTTTTGGGGCTGAAAGGCTAAAATATAAAACAAGGAAAGGTCCAAAATGTTGAGAATGGAATAGATTATTTCTCTATGGTAATCTTGGTTTTTTTGCCAAGAGTTCAAAGGAGAAAATGAGGTAAAGGAGAGGATATTGAAATGCAAAGAGCCTCTTTCTTCTCTTTTTCTCCTTTATACTCTTAACTTATTTTTGGACTAAGAGGTCAAAGGAGGGATGCTGAAACTAAAAAGGTCATTTTCTTCCCCTTTATTTTTTTGTACTCTTAGTTCTCATTATTCCTATAGAAAATTATCACTTTCCCGATACGCCTTGATCAATGCCAATTCCCCTTCTTTTCCCGGCTTTACGTTGCCATGTTCCATTCCTAATACTCCCTTATAGCCTTTGCCATGGATATGTTTGAATATATTTTTATAATTCATTTCCCCTGTACCCGGTTCATTGCGTCCAGGGTTATCACCAATCTGGAAATAACCAATCTCTTCCCAGCACTTATTAATATTACTGATGATATCACCCTCATTGCGCTGCATATGGTACATATCAAACAAAATCTTGCAGGAGGGGCTATTCACTGCTTTGCACACCATATAAGTCTGTTGTGAATGACGAAGGAACAGATCGGGGTTATCACTGAGTGGTTCCAATACCATTACCAGTTTCGCTGGTTCCAATATTTCGCAACCTTTACGCAATGCGGTGATCACATTGGCCATTTGCATATCGTAAGACAAACTCCTTTCATAATTGCCAGGCACCACCGTGGCCCATTTTGCATTACAGCGCTTGGCAACTTCCACCGCCTCTTTGCAATCCTTCATCATTCTATCTATCCATTCCTGTTTGCCGCTTGCCAGCGATGTTTTCCAATGCCAGCTATCGGAAGTGATTACGAAAACTCCCATGGCCATTCCTAATTTGGCAAGGGTATCACCAATTTTCTTTTGCTGCTCTACCGGTCGAGCCATCATACCATTATCTTCGATGGCACGGAAACCCATTTCGTAGGCATATTTTATTTGACCCACGAAATCCTTTCCCCCATAATTTTCAAACATTCCATCATGAAAAGCATAATTAAGATTGAAGGGCCTTTCGGTCAGTAGCTTTTCGTTCCTGTTCACGGAATCATTGGCCAGGGCAGTACCTGTAAGAAGCGTTCCACCGGCCAGGATCGATTGTTGCATAAAATGACGACGTTGCATAGAAATTATTTTATGCTCTCAAGTTAATTACTATATACCTATTTACAGGTAATTTTTGCGCAATCGTTTCGCCAATTTTATAATTAATCATAAATCCGTGATCCGACCATTCATTATTTGCTTAATTTCCATTTTTAAAAATAACGAAGTGAAAAGGACCGGATTTGTATTGTGTTTACTTGTTTTTTATATAAGTGTATATGCACAGCCTGTCTCCGACTTTGTAAAGTATGAACAGGCAATACCCTCTTCCCCTGTAAAATTTAATATGCTTCCTATACCTGGAGGAAGCTATAAACAGGGCAGTAGAGACTCTGAAAAAGGAAGAAGAAGTGACGAAGGGCCACTCCATTCAATAAACATTGCTCCTTTTTGGATGGCTGAGCACGAGGTTACGTATGATGAATTCCTGCTTTTTTTTAATGATGAGAATACCAGTCGCAATTCTGAAGTGGATGCGGTTACCAGGCCCACTCCTCAATACATCGATCTCAGTTGGGGCATGGGCAAGCAGGGAGGATTCCCGGTAAATAGCATGAGCCAAAATACCGCTTTAATGTATTGCCGTTGGTTATATAAAAAAACAGGACAATTTTACCGGCTGCCTACTGAAGCCGAATGGGAATACGCCTGCAGAGCGGCCACCAGCACCGCTTATTATTTTGGCAATGATGAAAATCAATTAAAACAATACGCCTGGTACGCCGGAAACAGCAGGCAATCGTATCAAAAAGTAATGCAGAAAAAACCCAATGCCTGGGGATTATATGATATGCTGGGAAATGTGGCCGAATGGACATTGGACCAATATGATGAAAAATATTATGAAATGGTAAGCGAGGGAACAGCTGACCCTGTGAACATACCAATAAGTCGTTATCCGAGGTCTGTGCGCGGAGGAGGGTTTTTAGATATAGAGCCCGGTCTACGATGTGCCGCCCGTGCAAAATCCGAAGCATCCTGGAATAAACGGGATCCGCAGGTCCCCAAAAGCAAATGGTGGCTTACCGATGCAATGTCGGTAGGTTTTAGATTACTTCGGCCGCAGCAGCAACCAAGTTCCGAAGAAATAGAAGCGTTTTATCAGAAATATTTGGGAAATTGACGAAGCGAATGGGCAGTAAAAAGGTCAATTGTGCAAATGGGCGGATGTGCGGATTTCGAATGACAAGTGGCGAATTCATTGGTTCTAAATAGTAATAAACCAACGCATGTTAATTTGAGTAGAATTGAAAATCCTTTATCAGGAAATAATTTGGAAAATGGCAATGCCTATTTCAACGTTTCGGTCTTTCGGACTTTTAAAACATTTATCTAACAACGAAACAACTATCATATGGACAATAAACAACCATCCCGCAGAGATTTTGTAAAACAATCTTCACTGCTTGCGGGCGGATTAATCGCCGCCCCATTTATCTCGAGTGCCACCAATTATTTTTCTGGAGCTGATGCTGTAATTAAAATAGCATTAATCGGATGTGGCGGTCGTGGTACCGGCGCCGCCATGCAGGCCATGTTAAGTAAACAAAATGTAAAATTGGTAGCCATGGCCGATGCCTTCCGCGATCGCCTTGATAGCTGCTATAAACAACTCAATTCAGATGATATTTCTGACTGGAGTGGCGTGAAAGGAAATATCAAAGATAAAATTGATGTGCCCGAGGAAAGAAAGTTTACCGGGTTTGATGCTTATGCAAAAGCCATTGCATTAGCCGATGTAGTAATATTAACGACGCCTCCTGGATTTCGCCCTATCCATTTTGAAGAAGCGGTTAAGCAAGGCAAGCACATTTTTATGGAAAAACCGGTAGCCACCGATCCGGCGGGTATTCAAAGAGTATTGGCCGCGGCAGAAATTGCCAAGCAGAAAAAATTAAATGTGGTGGTTGGATTGCAAAGACATTATCAAAACAGTTACCGGGAATTATTCAAGCGTAAAGAACTTATTGGCGATATCACTTCGGCACAAGCCTGGTGGAATAACGATGGAGTTTGGGTTAACAAACGCAAATACAACCAAACCGAAATGGAGTACCAGATGCGCAACTGGTATTATTTTGTATGGCTCTGCGGCGATCATATCACCGAACAGCATATACATAATTTAGATGTCATTAACTGGTTTAAAGGCGGCTACCCGGTAAAAGCACAAGGCATGGGCGGCAGGCAGGTACGTAAAGGAAAAGATCATGGAGAAATATTCGATCATCATTATGTGGAATTCCATTATGCCGATGGGTCCATTCTCAACAGCCAATGCCGTCATATACCGGGTACCATGAGCAAAGTGGATGAATTATTAATTGGAACCAAAGGGAAGATATCCGCTGGTGCAGCAAACATCGTAGACATGAAAGGAAAAGTATTATACCAGTACGATACCAAACTGGAAAACAATCCTTATCAAACCGAGCACGACGAATTGTTTGCTTCTATTGCTAAAGGCGAATACAAATTTGCAGATGTTGATAATGGGGCCAAAAGTACCATGACTTCCATTCTTGGCAGGATGGCAACATATAGCGGCCAGGTTGTAGAATGGGATAAGGCGATTAACAGTGGTATCGATTTGCATCCAAAAGTATACGACTGGAACGCATTACCTCCTGTACTTCCAAACGATGATGGATACTATCCTATAGCCACGCCTGGGGTGACGAAGCTGGGATTCTAGGAGTAAGTCCTGAGAAAGAAGTCCATGACCAGAAGCCAGACTAGATATCTTGACTGATTCATTAAAAAGTTGATAGTATTTTAAGCCTCACTTTATTGCGGGGCTTTTTTATTCGGACTACGGTGGTTTGAATGCTCAAAATTCAAGGATCATCAATAAACCGCCGTAGTTTTTTGGCAGGTCACGACAGCACATCTTTCTTCCTGAATACTAAAATCGCTGCCCCCACAAATCCAATGATGTGCATTATTAATATACCAGCCGACTTAAAAACAGCGGCATAATTCACGGGATCATCGAAAAATCCTTTCCATCCCAGCATATGAGAAGTAAAAAGAAATGGTTTTATGGAGTTAAATAAAGGTAGATCCATCGTGGTTAGTATAGTGGATACTATTATTATGCTCATGGTAGTAACAATAGGTCCAATGGAGTTTTCAGCAAACAGCGACAGAAAAAAAGATAAAGCGGCCACCGTTATCATAGCAATGGCGGCAAATCCAAAAGCCGCGAAATAGCGCCACATTACATCTGTGCTTTTCAAAATTACAATCTGCTGACTTTTAAAAATCATCAAATCGCCTGTTCCAAATACCAGGATAGATAACAATAGCGATAAAAAAGCCATCCATATCAATAGCAATAATGTATATACAGCCGTAGCTGTAAACTTACTTAATAGTAAATTTGTTCTGCTTACCGGCTTGCTGATCAATAATCGAAGAGTTCCCATATTCGCTTCCCCGGCAATCATGTCCCCTCCTATCAATGCAATCAATAGCGGAACATGAATAAGCAGGGTTTGCAATATAACATAACAGATGAGGTAGCCATGCATTATTTTTCCTTCGATGTTAAAAGTGCTTTCAATGCTTTGCAACATAAACCGCACGTAGGTATCCCCATCCAGGAATAGCGCCAATTGTATTAATAATATAATAGCCGCTATGGCCACAAAAGAAATATAGGTACGAGGCCTTTTAAATATTTTAAATAGTTCAATTCTTAAAATCGTCCACATGCTGATTGGCGGTTGTTAATGAAAGAAAATATTCTTCCAGCGAGTGTTTAGGTTGAAGCGAAATAATACCCGCTCCCATTTGTACCAGTGCCGCAGTTATGTCAGGCACTTGTTTTTTATCTAACTGAAATACGATTTTGTTGTTTCGTTGGGCATGAAGGTATTGTATCCACGGACTGTGTTGCAATTGGCTCTGCACCAATTCGGGGTTTGTTAATTCTAATTCTATCAGCATGCGGGAAGGATCGAACAAATCTTTCACCGACCCTTCGGCAATTTTAGCTCCTTTATCGATAATGATCATACGGTCGGCCATCATTTCAATTTCATTCAACAGGTGGGAAGAAACGAGGATGGTTTTACCATGGTGCTTGCTCAAATGAAGAATGAGGTTACGTACATCAGCAATACCCTGGGGATCGAGACCATTGGTGGGTTCATCCAGAATAATCAGTTGCGGATCATGTATCAGCGCGACGGCCAATCCAAGGCGTTGTTTCATTCCCTGCGAATAGGTTCTTACTTTACTGTGCTCCCTTCCCTTCAATCCTACCATTTCGAGTTGGGCCAATAATTCCTCATTCGTTTTAAGGCAACCACTCATACGGGCAAATAAAGAAAGGTTTTCCAGGGCGCTGAGGTATTTGTACAAATCGGGGCGTTCAATGATGGCCCCTACTTGCCGCAAGATCTCTTTCCGGTGAGTCTTCAGATTCATCCCAAACATTTCAATTGTTCCGCTGCTGGGTTCTACCAGGGTAAGCAACATGCGAATTGTAGTGGATTTACCGGCCCCGTTCTGACCCAGAAACCCATATACCTCGCCAGCATTTACTGTAAAGGAAATATCATTAACAGCCATTATTTCCTGGTAATGCTTGGAGAGGTGGGATACGTTAATAATTGCTGACATAATATGAATATAGGGCGAAAATACCCTGGAAATGGGTTGTATTCTCTAAAAAACTGCTTTTTAAACAATTATAGACTGGATAAAGTTCAAAAATAAAGTGACCCGCAGGCTTGCAATTAACGAAATCGCCTATTACTTTTAATATAGTTCATCCAACCTCTGACATTCCGTTTAGCAGGTAGAATAATATTCTTTATTCACTGCTGCCAAATCCCCGAAATTCCTCACTGTATACTTTTTATCCCATAGGGAATTATCATATTCGTTCCAATAGCTATGTACGTTTCAAGAGTAAGAACCATCGTTTCGCACTCCTTTAATCAATGCATCATCCTTCCTCTGAATGCCGGTGGACCGCTTCCCACCCGTAATGCTTGATTTTTTATTGTATCACTCTGAAACTTACAAACGATGAAACGTACTAGTCTTCTCTTTGCATCGGCATGCCTATTCGTCTCCCTGACCGCCACGGCCCAAACAAATGAAAATTTTAATGCGCGGAGCGGAATCAACCCCTCCCAGGTAAAAGGATATTTACAAGGTCATTGCTGGGCCTTTCCGGATTTTGATGTTAACCAGAGTGGATGGAACCCTGGTATAGAAGGAGATGGTTCTATGGTATCGGGACCAAGTTCTAACGCCACGCAAAGCACTGGTATTTATACCCCGGAATTAGAAGTGCCTGGTTATATCAATATTTCTTTCAAATATAAGTTTGACAGCGATTTTGGCAATGGAACCCGTCGCTGGTTAAAAGTTTATTTGGTTAACCATGATAACGAAATTCAAAGTGAATTAGACAATATTGAATTTACCGGTACCAGTTCCGGAACGGTTTATACATATGACAAATCATTCAATGCGGGTTCGGGTCTATACAAAGTATATATTAATTACCAGGGCATCGGCGGAACTACCCGCATCGCCATTGATGATTTACAAATTTCCGCTTCGCAATTGTATGCAGGTGGTTGTAACGAAGCGCCAGTAGCTGTGAATGATAATATAACCGGTAATGCCAATCGCACCGCTGCCGGTTTTATTTGTAGTAACGATTACGATCCTAATAGCGACCTGTTTGATACTTACCTGATCACCAATTCGCCCCATGGAACGGTTACTATCAATCCTGATAAAAGCTTCAGCTTTGCCCCTAATGTCGGTTTCACCGGTAATTCCACCAGCTTTACGTACCAGATCTGCGACCAGGGTTTTGGCCCTTTGTGTTCAAACCAGGCTACCGTCACCATTACCTTTCCCTCGGGTGGTTTCCTGCCCGTTAGTCTAATAGACTTTAGTGGTTTGTATAAGAATGATGGAAATGTTGAAATAAACTGGACCACTACCTTCGAACAAAACAGTGATAAGTTCGAAATCGAAAGAAGTTTGAATGGTACCAATTGGGAAACGGCCGGCATCGTAAAGGCACAGGGTGTTTCAACGGTGAAGAAGAATTATAGTTTTACCGATAAAGTGGGTCGCAATACAGCTAACAAGAAAGATCTCTATTACCGGCTAAAGATGGCCGATCTCGAAGGAAAAACATCGTTGAGTCGTATCCTGGTAATACGGGTATACAATAGTCATTCTACTAAAATGATCAGCGTATCGCCCAACCCGGCCAAGAATGATATTGCCGCCACCATCCAGTTAAACGAGGCATCGGTAGTAGTATTAAAAATAATGAACCACAGCGGCAGTGAAGTGATGCGCAAAACGGTGAAACTGGCAGCCGGTTCAAATAGTTTATTAATGGAGGGAACCAGTAAATTAACGCCTGGCTTGTACATGATGGAAGTTATAGTAAATAGTACTGAACGGATGTTGGTTAAGTTGATTAAGGAATAAGGTTTTTGTAAGGTTTAATACAGAGGTAAGAAGTTCCCCCGGGCAGCATGTTGCAGGGGGTTCTTTGTTTATAGAAAATGAAGAGGAAGAATTATAAATAAAAAAGTAAAGCCCCAACTAATTTAATTTTTTATTTCACATTATCGCATTACCGAAAGAATTAATTTTAATTCATCGTATCCTAAAAGTGTTTATAATGAAAAATTGGTTATTCATTGTCTTGCTTATATTAATCAACTTTTCTGCTGCCACCCAGTCGAATTTTATAAAGGGCATTATTATCAGCAATAATGGAGACAGCCTCTATGGAACCATTGATTATCGTAACTGGAAATATAATCCATCATCCATAAATTTTATTAGCGAGAATAATGATAAGAAAATATTGGATGCTTCTGCTATCAAAGGGTTCTTTATTCCATCGGCCAATGAAACGTATGAAAGTTTCCTGGTTGACATGAATATGCTTCCCGGCGATCCGGATGATGCCATAAACAATCGTTTTAGCGACTCCCCTGTTGTTAAGAAAAAAATATTTCTTCTTCAACTGGTAAAACATCCGGCAGCCAGTTTATTCCTTTTTGCTGATAGCCGTAAAGAACATCTGTATTATGTTAAAGGAAATACGGAACCCGTTGAGTTAATACATCATTATATTTATGATGAGTCAACCAAACAAGTACGGGAGGTTGCAACCTACAAGGAACAACTGGTTGATTTCTTTGGGGCCTGCTCCGATGTTGCCAATTCAGCACAAACGGTCAAATTTGCGAAAAAAAGCATTATTGACCTTCTATTGAAATACATACAATACGCCGTACCCGGAACTGCCGTTGTTATTAAAAAGAAAGATCCGGTTTTACTTAAGTTTGGGATCATAGCAGGAGCAATATTCAATAAATACCAATTCGAAGGCACCAATACATTATTGGTTGACGAGAACTACAGCAATAACCTATCACCGGTGCTAGGGTTATCAATAGACATCGGGCTCTCCCGTAACCAGCATAAATGGCATATTATTAATGAACTGGTTTATAAAATGTATAAAACGGGCAGCAGTTTTACAAGACCGTATGGAAGTGGTTATACCCGTACAAATGATGTTACCCTTTCTTTATCGTATGTCCAGCTAAATTCCATAATTCGGTACGTATTTCAATCGAAAGGTTCCCTTTCCCCTTATATTAATGCAGGAATTGGAAATGGAGTGATTGTAGCGGAAAATACAAACTCTCTTCATACGGCATATTCCTTCGGTACGGAAGAAAATGCGAAAGCACTGGACGGTCCTAAAAAATATGAATTCTCGCTATTAGGGGGTCTAGGTTTAGCTTTCAATAAAATTCAGTTAGAATTGAGGTATGCGGCAAGCAGTAAAAGTTTTTCTCCCTATCGCGACCTTAATATAAATCCATCGTCATTTCAATTTCTTGTTACTTACCAGTTTTAATAATAGTATATAATTCCTATTTTCCAAAAAAAGGATTTTCCACTTTTTTTTCCCTAACTGGCAAGTATGGGTAAACTCGAGATAGGCATTTAGAAAATCAGAGCCTGAGCGTTCCTGCCGTGATACTAAAATAATTTATGATCAAAATATTTGTGGCAGGACAGCTTGTGCCTGAATAAGAGAAATTACACAGTATGCAGGCACAAGCTGCTTTTTACTTTAAGCATCAGTAATAATAATCGCCAGCAGCTCAGCAAAAAAACGCTCCAGCAGTCTCTAATTTATAAACACATCCTTTCGACAGCTGAGGGATGTTGTTTTGTACTCGCCGCCGAATCTATTTTGCCCGGTTTCCGTTGAAACTGGCTTTCCTGTCTCGCTAATTTTTTTTAAATATTTTTCGGTACTATTTTCGAGGCTCCTTTCCAGATGGCTCGCACTCCCGTTAATTTTTTGGAAGAATTTAGTCGGCAAATTGATGATTTCATCTATGACAGAAACACTATCCTGTGCAAAGGACGTATTTGCAAAAAGCGAAAGCAATAAGCAGTATAGCAGCAATGGTACCCTCATAAGGTAGTTGGCTATTGGAAATAATCTGTATTACTATCTCTGGGCACAAAGTATCATCGCTAAATCGAATTTAAGAAAATAATACCCCATCAAACTTTTGTGAGCATTTTTTTTTCGGATACGTTATACTCATTTGTTTAAGTGAGTGTAGCGTTACGATTTCTTGAGTTTTCAATCTGTTGGTTATCGTTTTTATTTTTTAGAAATAGGCAATCGAAGAAAAGAAAGGGAAAATCTAAATTGTAAAATATAGCATACTAAATGCAAAAGGGCGGCTCCTGATCTTTACAATTTATATTTTGAATTTGAATTTTGGCATTCCCTACTTCCCTGCCGTAAAATACGATTGCAAATTCTTCACATACAATTCAAAGGCTTTAATACCATCAGGAGTAATTTTACAGGTAGTTTGCGGGTAATTATCTTTGAATTGTTTAACCACATCTATATAACCGGCTTCTTTCAGTTTGTTGATTTGTACGCTGAGGTTGCCGGCCGTTGAATTTGTTTTTTCCCGGATAAAAGTAAATTCTGCCTCCTTCACTCCAATGAGAAGAGAAATTACAGCTAACCGAAGCTGCGAGTGTAATATGGGGTCCAGGTCTTTAAACATCCAACAGTTTTCCCTGCTTCAAAAATTGAGTTCGTATCATAATACCCGGGATCAGCCAGGAAGTAGTAGCGCATAGGGCCATGAGTAAAAAATCAATCTTTATGTTTGTAAATACAGAAATCAGGCTGCATACCCAGCATAAAATACCTCCCAACAGCATCGAGCGAAATTTACGAGTGGCCGCCGTAATAATGGTAGGAACGCCATATAAAAAAAGGAGATAAGAAGTAGCATAGCTCCAGAAATGAAGATGGCTGACTGATTTATGGGTTAATTCTTCATATTCGCGCAAAACCGGTTCAATCTGTTGTACATAAGAAACGCTTATAAAATTCATAAGGAACACCCCGATTCCAAAACACATCCACACGTAGCTAAGAGTCTGATCCGTCCACCCGCGCACTTTTTGCATTTTCTTTTCCCGGATGCTGATGATAATTTGTGGAATTATCGCTATTACGGCCAGGAACCATATATCAACCGGAAGTTCAAAATCAAATTGTATTTGCGCAACCTGGACCAGTGAGCATATGGTAATTACCGAACCCCATAAAATGGGACCGATTCCCGTATCCACAAATGAATTTTTTGCCGTATTAATCATTTGGGTTATGAGGGCGAGGCTTTCCTGTTCCGAAAGTTTTTTTTCTTCCATAACGGCTGTCATTTTTTGTTGCGTAATAAATGGCCTGGTATTATATAACTAAATAAAATAGCCAGGGCGCCCATTAAAATTTGGTAATCGTAAGGAAGATACACGGCAATTACTGCCAGTATCCAGGAAAGAATTCCGCCAATAACCAGGGGTTTGAATTTTATTACAGAACCCGAAACAAACGTACCCAATCCATAGAGTACAATAAAAAAAGGAAAAACATTACTTTCCCAGCCAATCCTGGATAATATCATGGAAACGATAAAAAAAGTAATGCCCATCCCTGTCCAGAGATGAGCCATTGTTTCTCCAATATAAGTTCTTACTGTTCGCGTCTTCGCCTCCCGGATCGAAAAATAAATGGATCCTGCCACACCTACTACAATCACCCACCACACGAGGTAATGTTTTTCGTAGGCAAGAATATGTTTCAGTATGAACTGCCCGACACAGGCGACAAACGTAAGCCATCCCCACAATAAGAAATAATGACTATTGCCCGACAGGTTTTGCTTTGTTTTATCAATCATCGATTGAATTAACTGCAGGCTTTCGGATGGGGAGAAATTATCATCGGCCATAATAAAAAGCTTTAGTATTACATGTAAAAAGGTCCGCAGGCTATACCCTGCGGACTAATAAACATCATTTCAACTGCGAAAGAAAATACATGAGTTGCCCTTTACCCCAATTCGGATGAATAGAAGATTCCGGTTTAAAGGTTTCAAATTTTTTCATCGCTTCCTCAAAAAGAGTTTTTGCTTCTGTTTTACTACCTCCATATTGCTCCGGTGTAAAATATTTATCCTGCCCTTCCAAAATGTATATCCGTGGATTTTCCGGGTTTAGGCCCTTTGCCCTTTCGAGCGCTTCAGCGGCCAGCGGAATTTGTGTTTGATACCGATTCATCGGATCGGCCATCATCCGTAACGTGGCAATCATTTTGCGTACACAAAGAATCTCCGAATTGGTCTTGCCCAATTCTTCCGCTTTATTTAATAATAGTTCTGCCTGGTCGGCCTCTGGATCTGTTTTGTCTGCAAATCCTCCCATGCCGCCGTTGGCGGTTCCAATTAAGTTTCCCACCATTACATGACTCATGGCAGCATAATAAAAAGGTAACCATTGCGTTTTTTCCGCATCGGCAATGCGTTGAAAAGAATTACCGAGATCCCTCCATCCATCCACGGTTCGTGTAGTATCTATACCGGCAATATTTTGTTCCATGGTTTTCTGGTAGCGTTCACTTTGAGCTACCGAGAAGTTGATTATGCTGAATACAGCAATGAACAGAATGAACTTTTTCATAACAGGTGTTTTATTTTATGTTTGTTTATTTTTTATCGCGCATTAATTTTTCATATTCTTTTTCGACGCTATTGGATTGAGGATAAACATACGCTCCCATGAAATGAAAGAATAATCCGATGCCCCATCCAAAGGTTGGCCAAACCGGCCAAGGGAATCCATTGTGATCAACATGCTGATTTGTAAAAAACCAAACGCCCCATAAAAAACCGTTGACAATAATATAAGTAGCCAGGTGTGTTTTAAAACTGGCCCTGCGTTGGGCAATCTCCCATAAATGAGGCTCTTTGCCGGAAGGAGTAGGTTGATAGTTAGACATATTATTTATGATTGGTGATTGATGATTTTGGTATACGCCTGTTAATTTATAGACCACTATTAATTACCTCATCAGAACGGTCTACTCCAAAACTCAAGAAGGCCCCGATGAATATAAACATCCGCGAAGGCGGTACAATTTCCTGCTTGCGCAACCCATTGTATGAATATTGATACCCATAAGTTTGTTTGATATTGAAGATATTACTGATTTGCAATACATACACATCAAACACTTTGGCTTTCTTTTTCCCAATGAAAGGAAGGTAATTGACAGAGAAGCTTACATTATGATAAGAAGGTATTGTACCCTGGTCGTTAAACTTATAATCGGAACCATCGTAGCCGATATTGTAATAGGGACGGCCACTGGCGAAATTGTAAGAACCATTTAGGTTCATTTTTAGTTTTGATACAAACTTCTTTACAATCAATGAAGCCGTATGCTTCGCTGCAAAATTGGGTTCCGCCGCGTTAGGGAAATTCAAAAAATCACGCTTCGTATCGAGGTAAGAATAGGATATCCAATAATCAAGATCTTTAATATGCTTCTTATCTCTCCAGAAAAACTCAATGCCTTTTGCATCTCCATATCCTTTATTATTAATCGCTGTTTCCCGGCCATTCATAAATCCGGTTTTAACCAAGTTTTCATACTTTTTATAAAAGACCTCTGCCCGGAATGTTGTTTTGCCATTCACTTTCATGTATTGGGCAATATAATGGGTTGCCCTGGCGAACAATAAATCGTTGTTGGAAGGAAGATATTTTCGTTCGGGATTCTGGTAAAATATTCCGTATGCAAGCGAAGCCTGCGCCTGCCGGCTGAATTTATAGGCTAAGGAAATGCGTGGGGCAAAATTTGTTTTTTCTAAAAGGGCAGAATGCTCCAGTCGTCCACCAATTTTTGCCGCAATGCTGTTAGTCACATATATATCCGCTTCCGCAAAAGCGGCTTTAATATTTTCCGTAACGGAGGAAGGAAAAGTTTGACTGTTGTAGGCTGTATATCTTGCTGTTTCATGGCTGTAATTATATTCTCCTCCAAAACGCAGTGCCGACAAGCCTTTCAGCCTTCTTTCCACAACCATCCGCGCATTAAAGAAATCTCCGCTATTATCAATCACAAATTGTTTGAATTCGAGACTGTTCAGTAATACATCCTGCTTATTTTGGTTTTGCATTCCGCTGTTTATGTCATCCTGGTTTAATGAAAATGAGATACCGGTATTCAACTTCCATTTTTTAGCCAGGCTTTCTTTCCACGAAAAATTATGGTAGGTGTTTGTATTCTTAAGTCCAAACCGGTCTCTATACCCAATAGAATCCAGGCTATTATCGGTGAAGGCTAAGCGGCTATTATTGAAATAGCCGTAATATTTCAGAATGCCGTTCTTTGATGTCTTAATGCGAAAGTTTGCATCACCGGAATGATATTCGGGGGCCTGAGAATAGTCCTGCTTTTGTTTAATCAATGCAAAAGCAGGAGCGAGGTTCGTATAAGAATAACTAATACCCCAGGAGGATTTTTTATTTTTTGCGAGATGCTGGTAACCTGCGCTGCCACTCAAAATCGATATCCCAATATTAGCTGAGCTTTGCTCGGGCAGATCAATCGATTCGAGTATCAACGCAGAAGAAAGAGCCTGACCATACAAAGCAGAATATCCTCCTGTACTAAAAACCGTTCCTTTAAAAATAAAGGGAGAAAAGCGGCTGAAAGAAGCAATATTGGGAACACTGCTGAAAAAGAAATTATTTACCAGTGTTCCATCTATAAATGTTTTTGTTTCCGCGGCTGTACCACCCCGTACAAATAATCCTTCGCTTTCCCCTACCTGTTGTGCTCCTGGCAAGGTCTTCAAGGCTCCGGTAATATCGCCATTGGCACTGGCGGTAGTAACAATATCAATAGGGTCCAATATAGCAGCCGCTCTTTTTCGATCGCTTGCCTCAAAAGTTCCCACCGAAATAACCACTGCCGTTAATTCATTGGGTTCCTCTTTCAGCACTACATTAACGGTGATTGTTCCCCCGGTGAGATTTATTTTTTGTTCTAATAACTTATAGCCAATAGAGGTAAAAAGAAGCACCTGCTCCCCCTTTTCTGAACTACGAAACCGGAAACTACCGGTGGAGTCGGAGGTTCCCCCATCATAGCTATCCTTCACCGAGATACTAGCGCCAGCTACCGGCTTTCCTTTATTATCTTTTACCTTGCCGGTTACAACGGTTTGAGCATTTGTCAATATAGAAATTAAAATAAAAAAAATTAGTAAGATGACCTTTAGCATTGTTTGTAAATTTATCACAAACATAAACTGGTTTATAACATAAACCAAATATTTTTATTGAATTATTTTTTAGGCTAGCCCTACTTATAACAATCAAATGGGAGTATTGAGGGGCTTTGTGAGCTAGTTTAAGTGTTTAAAATCAACGTTTAAAACAAGAAGGCCCGGCTAAGAATAGCCAGGCCGTTGTTGATCGTACCCTTAAAAATGTTCTTTATTTCGATTTTACGAATTGCTGTGTAGCTGTTTCTGAATCGGCGGATACCCTGATTATATAAAACCCAGCAGGCAGTTGTGAGATATCCATTACTTCCGTTTGACCAGCATTACTGCGGTTAACTCTTTTCATACTTTGCCCGCTTACCGTATAGATATCATATTGTACTTTTTTATCCTGCCAGGTGGCGGGTACTGTAATACGCAGTTCATTTACTGCCGGGTTTGGATAAGCCTGGATAGTCATTGTTTTTCCAGCATCCCCCATCCGAACTAATCTTGTTTCGGAATACTTATATTTCCCATCCATATCCACCATACGCAAGCGGTAATAAAATATTCCCTTACTATTTGCTCCTACTGCATTGTCTGCAAACTGGTAGTTGCTTTCGTTATTAGAAGTACCATTGGAGAATATTAATGCTGCTTCATTATAATTGCTTCCGTCAGAACTTCTTTCCAGTACATAATGACTCAGGTTTTCTTCTTTGGAAGATATCCAGCTTATCACCGGTTTTTTATTTTCCAGTTTGGCTGTAAACGATTTCAGAGTTACCGGCAATCCTGATTGTACAGGTGATTGATAAGAAAAAGATTTGAACCAAAAAGAATACATGCGAGCTGAAGCACCACTCTGACCGGTACTATGACCGCCGGTTCTGAGTCGCATGCCATTTAAATTCTGATAAATTGCGGTAGTCATCACCGTGGTAGCACTTGTATCAATATCTACATAATTTGTAACTGGACCATTAAATTTTGTACCTACCAGGGTAGAAAGACTGTTTACCATTTCCCAAACACTTCCATACTGGAGCTCTGAATTATTTTCGAGCGTATAGCTGGTATGATTATAAAAACAAACCCACTCATTTATCTTGTCTCCATTGCCGTCTATATCCATACCGGTTACATCAAAACTATTTACATTAACCGGAACACTGGTTGTGGCATTAACGAAAGTGATAGTAAATTCCATCCACCAATCGCTGGCACCAGATGGGGTAGTACCATTGTTATAACTCACCTGGGGTTGAAATGATTTATCAAATCCTGTATTTGTCAAATCGATTGATTCCAGGTTCACCAGGGAAGAAGACCTTCCATTAATTCTAATTAATGCATCTACATTAGTGGTTACGGAAGGAAACCGATACACCGACGCGTCTTGTCCGGCAATACCGGATTGCAAAAAGGAATTCTTAAAAATCAATCCCTGCGCATTTGCCTTTGGTGAGAAAAAGAGAACGGCTAAGAGAGTAAAGCATAAGGCTACTTTAATTACATAGGCAACGGATTTGCCTGCCTGCATTGGGTAGAATTGCTGTTTCATGATAAGTACGTTTTTAAATTTTCAATTGGTACAATAAGTAACTAAACGTTTACCATGGACTTGGAAAGAATTGCAGAGAGAATTGGATTTTGAAATATGGAAAGGACCGAAAAGGCGGGATGATGGATGTGGGATACGGGTTTTGCTCACCGTAGCTTTGGGAAGGTGAGATGGGGGATACTGGCTTAACTCACCGTAGCTTTGCGAAGGTGAGATGCAGGTTGCAAAATGATAACCACTATTTGAATTGTCACTCACTATTCATTTTTCACAATATACTTTTCTCGACTTCCATTCAGGCTTTTTCAAAAAACGACCAGTTAAAAATGGCCATCCCGTAGAAACGGGACGGCGTTTGTTGATCGTACCCTTTAAAATAAACTCTTCTAATTATTTTATTTTGCTTTTACTATTCGTTGAACGGCTGTTTCGTTACCACTAGATACTTTCATTATGTACAGACCAACAGTCAGATCATTAACATTCAGGGTTTCTGTCTGGCTTGCCTTACCTGCTACTACATGCTTTACAATCTGACCGCTTGCGTTATACAAATCAAAGCTGATTGATTTATTCTGCCAGGAAGCAGGAACAGTTACTCTTAATTCACTGATTACCGGGTTAGGATATGCTGCCACACTCATGTTCTCATTTACATCCCCGATACGGATCAATCGCACCTGCGAGAGTTGATTGCTCCCGTCACCATCGAGCATCTTCAACCGATAATAAACCACTCCATTCACTTTGGTATTGATAACATCGGAAAAACTATAATTAACTTTTACGTCTGAATTACCTTTAGCCATTACAATCCCCACTTCGTTATACTCTAAACCATTTACGCTGCGTTCAATTACAAAATGACTCAACTCCTTTTCTTTTCCGGTAGTCCAATTAAGGGTTACTCCTTTGCCGTTGAGGTTTGCAGTGAAATTCTGCAACACGAGTGGGAGCCCAAATTCACTGGGTGTCTTATAATTAAATCCTTTAAACCAGAAAGAATACATTCTGTCTGCCCCGCCACTTACACCCGTACTATGTCCCCCGGTTCTGATTCGGAAGCTATTGGTCGACTGGTAGCTGTTGGTAACCATTACACTGGTAGCATTGGTATCAACATCCAAGTAATTCTGTACTGGCCCATCGAATTTTCTTCCAACCAAGGTATTAACCCCAACCACCTGTTCCATAATATTAGAGCTGGCCAGTTGGGTATTGCTTTCAAAAAGGAATGTTTTTAAGTTATAAAAAGAAACCCATTCGTTTATTTTATCATTATTACCATCAATATCAAGAGCTGTTACATTAAAGGAATCAACTACCGTTGGAGTATTGGCGCCCGTATTTACAAATGAAATTTTAAACTCCATCCACCAATCACTAATTCCAGCAAGTGTAGCGTTATTGTTACAGGTAACCTGCGGTTGAAACGCTTTACCGTGGCCAGTGAATGTCATATCCAGATTTACCAGGCTTACCAGTGAAGAAGAACGACCGTTTATTGTTACCAAGGCATCTACATAGTTATTTACTTTAGTAAAACGATAGATGGCTCCATCTCCACCAGCCACCCCTGAAATAAGAACAGGGTCTTTAAATACAAGCTCCTGGGCAGAAGCAAAGCATACATAAAACGCTAATAATATAAGTAGTAAAGACCTGCGAAGAAAGGACGGCAGGTTCATGGTTATAGCAATTGATGGAGGGCACAGGTACGTTTTCATGAAATACATTTTTAAGGGACAGAACTCGGTACTTTGCGGCCCATAGGAAAAAAGGAAGGAAATTCAGTTAGTTTCGAAGGAGGATTGGAATATGTTGACTTTTGCGATTGAACTTATCGGGTGAGTAGTTCAGAGGAAATTGGGATTTGATATTTTTCGCTGAATGAACTGGTAGTTTAGATGAATGTCCAGTTATTATCGATTAACTCAACAAAGATTGCTGTTGTTTTGTGAAGATGCAATAGTAAATCTACGAATCAGAAAAATTTTTATTCTTTTTATGAATTTTTAAAAAAAAGGTCAGTTTTATAAGCAAAGAACCCTGGCAAAAATGCCAGGGCTCTTTTAAAAAAAGCTAATACCGGTATTATTTATATTGCGGAATTAATCCCTTAGCCAATTCCGTCATCTTCTTAATTCCATCTTCAGGTAAATTTCCTTTTTTAAATTCTGTCATTACCTCCGGTAATTTATTCTCCATCTCCATTAAAAAATGTTCCTCAAATTCTTTCACTTTTTTTACGGCTACATCACGCAACAATCCCTGGGTTCCCAGGTAAATGATGGCTACTTGTTTTTCTACAGCAAAGGGGGAGTATTGTGCTTGTTTCAGAATCTCCACGTTGCGGGCGCCTTTATCAATTACGTTTTTGGTAGCCGCATCAAGGTCACCGCCAAATTTAGAAAAAGCTTCCAGCTCCCGGTAAAGGGCCTGGTCCAGCTTCAACGTACCAGCCACTTTCTTCATCGACTTAATTTGAGCATTACCACCTACCCGGCTTACCGAGATACCAACGTTAATGGCTGGGCGAATACCTGCATTAAAAAGGTTTCCTTCCAGGAATATTTGTCCATCCGTAATTGAAATTACATTGGTTGGAATATAGGCAGAAACGTCACCAGCCTGTGTTTCAATAATAGGTAATGCCGTTAGCGATCCGCCTCCTTTTACGAGATGTCTGATTGTATCCGGCAGATCGTTCATATTCTTTGCAACACCGTCATCGCTGATAACTTTAGCGGCGCGCTCAAGTAAACGACTGTGCAGGTAGAATACATCACCCGGATAGGCTTCCCGGCCAGGCGGGCGGCGCAGCAACAAAGAAACTTCGCGGTAGGCAACAGCCTGTTTAGAAAGATCATCATAAATAATCAATGCAGGACGACCCGTATCGCGGAAAAATTCGCCAATAGCGGCGCCCGCGAATGGAGCATAAAACTGCAAGGGGGCCGGATCAGAGGCAGATGCCGCTACAATAGTTGTGTAAACCATTGCACCATTATCTTCCAGTGTTTTCATTACCCCGGCTATAGTAGAAGCTTTTTGCCCGATTGCTACATAGATGCAATAAACAGTCTTACCTGCCTGGTAAAATTCTTTCTGATTGATTATAGTATCAACCGCAATAGCCGTTTTACCTGTTTGACGGTCGCCAATAATTAATTCCCGCTGTCCCCGACCAATTGGAATCATCGAATCAATTGCTTTGATGCCTGTTTGAAGTGGTTCTTTAACTGGTTCCCGAAAAATTACGCCTGGTGCTTTTCTTTCCAGGGGCATTTCATATTTTTCTCCGGTTAATGGCCCTTTACCATCTATAGGTTCGCCTAGTGTATTTACTACCCTGCCCAGCATCCCCTCACCTACTTTAATGGAAGCAATTTTGCCTGTGCGGCGCACTTTCGCTCCTTCTTTAATACTACCGCTATCCCCCATCAATACAACTCCCACATTATCTTCTTCCAGGTTCAATGCAATAGCGCGAACACCATTTTCAAATTCTACCAGCTCACCGCAGCCCACGTTATTCAATCCATACACGCGGGCAATACCATCACCCACCTGTAATATGGTACCCACTTCTTCGAGATCGGCACCCGCATTAAAGTTGCTTAGCTGCTGGCGCAATATCGCCGATATCTCATCGGGTTTAATTTCTACCATTGTGTATCTTTTTTTCGTTTTTTAGTTAGGCCGAAATCCTGGAAGACTGAAAGGCAGAAAGTAAAACCAAATAGCTTTATGATTTTTACGGTCTTTCGGACTCGCTGACTTTCGGACTTTCATCTATCTTATATTAAAAATAAATTCATTTTTCTTAAACTGGCTGCTAATCTTACTGAGATCAAAGGCAATACTGGCATCCACCAGTTTGTCTCCCATTTCCAGGACGTAACCGCCGATAATATTTTCATCAACCTCCGTTCTTAAATCAATATTCTTCATGGCAGTTTCACGCTGTAATTTATGCACAATGGCCTGTTTCAATTCCTCACTTACCGGCACAGCAGTTGTTAGTTTTATAGTAAATATTCCTTTAATTGTTTTGTATTGTTCTATAAAAGCGGTGATGATTTCAGGTAAATTGCTCTCCCGGCTTTTATTCACCAATAGCCTGCTAAAGCCCAGTGTGAGTTCACTTAAGTTTCCACTGCTGGTTACGGCATTGATTATAGCTTGTTTTTTATCTGACTTAATTATAGGGCTTTTGAGCAAGGTTACAAAATCGCGGCTGCCTTTAACAACCATTTCCAGAAAAAGCATGTCTTTGTATACATTCTCCAATTGGTTCCTTTCTACGGCTAAACCAATCAAACTCTTGGCATATCTTCCTGCTAAACGGGGATTTGGCATATAATCAATTTGCGAATTAGTAAAAGGGCGAAAGCGCGAATATTTGCTGCTGGATTTCGCTCATCCGTCCAATCTTGCATTAGTTCAATTTCACTTCGTTTGATAATTTTTTAATAAAATTCTCCTGATCAGATTTATTACTGAGTTCGCGGCGCAATACTTTTTCAGCTACTTCAATTACCAGCGAGCCGACCTGATTTTTTACATCAGTAATGGCTGCCATTTTTTGAGTTTGTATGGCGGCTTGAACCTCCAACATAATTTTATTTGCCTCCGTTTTTGCCTGTTCTTTTGCTTCGTTAATAATTTTGTCTTTGATTTCCCGCGCTTCTTTGAGCATCAAAGCCCTTTCTTCCCGGGCTTTGGCTAATAAAGCCTCATTTTCACTTTGCAATTGCGCCATTTCTGCTTTTACTTTTTCAGCGGTAGCCAAAGAGTCAGTAATGGATTGTTCTCTATCTTTCAATCCTTTTACAATAGAAGGCCACGCGTATTTAGCGAGGATATACAATACTACCAGGAAAGAAAGTAACGTCCAGAAGAGTAATCCCAAATCGGGTGTAAGAAGTTTCATAAAAAGCGTTCTATAATTCGTTAATCGGGTGCCTAAGGGAATAACTGCATCCGCGGCCCTTTGCGTTGGATGCAGTTAAAAAGATCAGACAAGGGTATTACAATACCATTGCCAGGAAGCCTACGATAATTGCAAACAGCGCAGCTCCTTCAATCAGGGCGGCTGTAAGAATCATGTTCGCTCTGATGTCGTTCATTGCTTCAGGCTGGCGGGCAATGGATTCAACGGCACCGCGACCAATCTGGCCAATACCGATGCCTGCTCCAATGGCAGCCAATCCAGCACCTATCGCACCCCCTGCGTTTGCTATCGCTTCCATCATAATTACATTCAGGTCCATAATTCTGGGTTTTATATTTAAAAAATCACTAGTTAAACAATTAATTTATCTTCATGATGATCCACATCATCATGACTGCCTTCAAAGGCCTGCCCGATAAATACTGCCGTAAGCATGGTAAAAATGAAGGCCTGTAAAAAGGCCACCAACACTTCAATAAAATAAATGAAAATCGTAAATGCAACGGATATTATAGAACTACCCCACCCTGCCGCGGGATGCATTTGCCCGAAAATAAATATCAGTGATATCAAACAAATTATAATGATGTGGCCCGCAACCATATTCGCGAACAAACGAATAATGAGTGCCACCGGCTTAATAAATACGCTGAGAATTTCAACGGGCACCAGGATAAACTTAATTCCCGTTGGCACTCCCGGAGGATTGAAGATATGGCCCCAATAATGACTATTAGAGCTAGCCAGAATCACCACAAAGGAAATAAGACCCAGTACTACAGTAAAGGCGATATTACCAGTTACATTCGCAGAACCGGGAATCAATCCAAATATATTATTAATAAGAATGAAGAAGAAAACAGTGAGCAGGTAAGGCAAATACTTATCGGCTTTATGTCCGAGGTTTGGCCTGGCTACTTCATCCCGTACGAAAGTGATAACAGGTTCCATCAAACTTTGCGATCCCCTCGGGGCAGTTTTTACCCCTCCACCCTTTTTATAGCGGTTAGAGATCCGAATCATTAAAAAGACCAGGATAGCGAGCGCCAGCATCATTTGTACCACATTACGCGTGAGTGAAAAGTCGTAGACTTTTACTGATTCATCGGGAGTTGTTCCGTCTTCCTTAACAGCATGAATCTTGCCTTCTTCTAATTTATAGCCATGATATGCTTTATGGCCATGCTCAAACCTGGAAGACATGAATGCACTGAATCCTTTTTGAGGCGAATAAAGAATTACAGGCAGTGGTATTGAAACCGGACGCTTTTCACCCTTTTCTCCTGGAATATCAAAAATGTGAAAATCATGGTTGTCGAGGATATGGTCGAAGATTACTTCTGCGGCGTTGAAACCTTCTTTTTTAGGTTTGGCATCAGCATGGCCGCCCTTATGATCTTCCTGCGCAAAACTGCCGGTAGAAAAAAAGAGACAACATATACTGAAAACCGCTCCCCATAAGGATTGTAAACTTCGAACCGACATACCCATCTATAAATTTGGCGCAAAGATAAGGAGGGAGGCAGTAAAAAATTCAAAAAGGGAAAACTATTGACGGGATTCTTAGTTCCCAAAAATATCATTATTTAAAGGCCCCATTAAATGGACTTAGGAACAGCATTGCCTGCCAGCTCCATTATTGGCAATGAACAGATTAAAAGGAGATTAAGGAAGGTAAGTTTTTAGACAGACGCCTCTTTTTTTGATGAAAAGGAAGTCAAAAATTTCTCTGATTGAAGTCGGTAAAAGCATTCTTTTTTTTCCACTATATTCATGTGGTTATTACCTGCGTTAATTGGCCCGCTTTATACCTTTTGAGGATGCTTTTCGAATTGCATTTTATGCAGGTTTGCATAATAGCCTCCTTTCTGAAGCAATTGGTCGTGCGAGCCAGTTTCTTTGATGACCCCTTTATCCAAGACAATAATTTTATTGGCCTTACGAATGGTAGAAAGCCGGTGAGCGATTACGATAGAGGTTCTTCCTGCAATCAGTTTATCGATAGCGTGCTGAATAAGCATTTCACTTTCTGTATCAATGGAGGAAGTTGCTTCATCCAGAATTAGTATAGAAGGATTATAAAGTAAGGCTCTAATAAATGAAATCAGTTGCCTTTGACCCAGGGAGAGTGTTCCTCCTCTCTCCATTACATTATAATTATAACCACCTGGCAATTGCATAATGAAGTCATGCATATCAATAAGCCTGGCGGCGGCAATCACCTGGTTCACTGAAATATCCGGGTTTCGGAGGGTAATGTTATCAATAACTGAACCGGAGAATAAAAACACATCCTGCAATACCACACCAATATTTTTTCGCAGCGCATCTACCTGGTAATGATCAATGGGAATATCATCAATCTTAATAGTTCCTTTTTGAATGTGATACATACGGTTAAGCAAACTGATGATAGATGTTTTACCGCTTCCCGTATGCCCTACCAGGGCAACCGTTTCACCCGGAAGTGCCAAAAAAGAAATATTGTTTAATACATACTGATCGTCTGCATAAGAAAATGAAACTTTATCAAATTCAATTTTACCCTTCACTGTTTCAGGTGCATAGGTTTCTTTATCCGACGGTTTAATATAGTCATCATTGTCCAGTACTTTAAACACTCTTTCGCTGGCAATCATTCCCATTTGCAATACATTGAATTTATCGGCAATTACCCGAAGCGGGCGGAACAATAGATTCAGGTACATCACAAAGGCAATGATTTTTCCTGCCATGGAGGCGGCTTCTTTCCCCTGCATTTGCATAGCATGGGTGGCGCCCCACCAAACCAGCAACCCGGTAGAAACAGCCAGAATAATTTCTACCAGGGGAAAAAAAACAGAATAGGCAAAAATGGCGTTAATGTTGGCATTGCGGTGTTCCTTGTTTATCCGGTTAAATTTCCTGAACTCCTTTTCCTCGGCTGCAAAAGCTTGCACCACCTGCATGCCCGTAAGATGTTCCTGCACAAAAGCGTTTAAGCTGGCTACCGCATTCCGCACCCTGATAAAAGATTTATTCACGCTTTCTTTAAAGAAATACGTAGCTATAATTAAGAAGGGGAAAGGTGCCAGGCAAATGAAAGTGAGCTTCCAATCAGTAACAAACATCACTATTAATATAGAGATGATTG
Source organism: Chitinophagaceae bacterium (assembly GCA_031360425.1). Taxonomy (GTDB): domain Bacteria; phylum Bacteroidota; class Bacteroidia; order Chitinophagales; family Chitinophagaceae; genus Endoryza. Next base: position 28,432 of record JANMBO010000049.1, read on the forward strand.
ATAAAAGATCAGCAACAATCGGTATTAATCCGTCGGAAAAAATATCGTTGATCGATTCAATGTCGTTAATAGATCGGGTTGTGAGTGTACCGATGGGTGTTTTATCGAATTGCGAAAGATTGAGTCCAAGTATTTTCTTATATACCATTTGACGAAGGTCGTTTACGACGTTTTGTCCCAGCCAGGCAGTAATGAATGAAAAATAAAATCGAAATCCTGATTCAATTAAGAGGAGACCTATTTGAATTAATGTAATCCAGATCACCCAATTGATACTTCCCGAGGCTATAAATTTATTGATCGTTTGTTGAATCAAAAATGGACGTACAGGGGCCAGTACCGCAAGCAGAATGGCTAACAACAGCGACAAATAAAATTTTTTCTTATACGGGGCCGCGTACCGAAATACTCTTTTCAGCAGACTAAAATCAAAAATTTTTTTTCGGACTGTTGGTTCAGACATAACAGGCAGTAAATATAAGGCAGGTTTGTAGCTTGTAATCGGAGGATTGTGGATGAAAGGTAAGTCTAAACCTGAAAAATTTAACTAACATGCTCCAGCCTACCACCAACTATAAACCACAAACTAAAAACTTACTCATCACCCATGGCCTTACGGTAAGCCTTTATGAAAATGGCTCCGAGATTTCTGTAAGGCGGGATATAATCGTCGAATTTTTCTTTGGCGTCAACACCAGAAAATTTAGTGCTCAAGTCTTTCCACAAAGTTATCCAATCGATATTCTTACCGGCCAAGAGCGACCCATTGATAGATTGTAAAATTGGATCATTCACATACATAGTACCGGTTTGTTTGGAAGAGATAATATGCGCATCGTTACTGATGGTTAACACCTCATTAATATTATTATATCCGCCGCAGGAACCCAGAATGACAATACGGGCAGAAGGCATGATGCGCTTCATAGTTGATTTTACATGATAACTGTGTCCACGATGCACATAAATGCTAGGTTTCAGTTTACGATCAAACAAATAATTACTTAAGTTATTGATAGCTGTTTCTTCCGGATCATTTTCTCCGAGCAGTGGCTTATTGGCATATATCAGGATGGGATGACCTTTTACCGCAGAAATAGAAACCCATTCCGTGTTTTCTGATATTTTCCATTCGGCCTTGTTTTTAAACATGCTCATAAAACTTACAAAGGACTTTTGCCCGTCCTTATCCTCATCTCCATAGAAAAATACCTGCATAACTATACGGCCGCTGTCGTCTTTCAAAGATTCGTTATCTACGGTATACACCGGGGGAATTCCGAGAAGAGTCGACAAGTCTACTTTCTGAGTAGTATCAGCCGATTGAAAAAGCACCTGCAGGATGTTATAGATTATTGTTCCTTTTTTATTTATGGCTTTATTGTTCTTATTGAAGTTCCAGCTTGCTTCCTGTTGAATGAAATCTGCCAGCTTAGGATTCTTATCCATAATACTACTGTATGAATCGGCCACATCCACCGCTTCCTCTGTTCCCTGGATTTTTTCCAATCCAATAACAAACGCCTTCATCAGCACACTGTCGTTTCCTTTTTCCATTCTCGAAAGAAAATCATTCAATGTATTATATCCCGCGCACATCTTTATAAACTTGCGGAAATAGTCTCCGTTTACACTCATCAACAAACTATCACTCCGCGGGTTGGTCATTCGTTGGAATATGCGGGGATATACTCCTTTAACAAAACTGGAAGTATAAATCTGGTCCTCGGTCAGCACAGCGAGGTAAAACAATTCCTGCGCAGTCAATCCTTCCAGCCGCTTAAACCGGATTGCTTCATTATCTACCGAATGAAGGGCATTTATTTCGTTAATGAAATATTCTTTTGCTTTTCGGGCCATCATGGAAGTCAGGGATTTCATTTCCCGGGCCGTATCTTTTAATGGAGGTAATACGCGACCCGCATATTCAATGCGGGTTTGAACCATTAGCCGGTAGTAGCTTAAATCATCATTTTTTACTTTATCAATTTCTTCCAGTGTTATTTTACCCCGCATTAAATTTTCTAAAAAGGGAAAATAGAGCCGGCCGCTTTTGCTGCTGGCCATGGCAGCCACCAGGCGAACCAGGGAATCGGGATGACTGCGGAAACGATTACTCAGGGTATTACGGGCCTGGGCATAATCATATAGTTTGGGAATATCCCGGTAGGCAGCGAGGGTGATAAGACTATCAGCAAAATACAAGTTCGGTCTATTCCGCAGCACAGATAAAATTTCATCGGGATGAAGTCGGCAGTATTTTCGAATTAATTCAATGCGAGCTGCGGGTACTCCTTCATTTTCTGATGGCAACAAAAAACATTCCACCAAAATCTTTCCTACCCCATAATCATGCATATCAATCACTGGCTTAATACTCTCTTTTTTCATATCCTTTTGCATGCACTCTTCAAAAGCAGCTACCAGGGAGGGTGCTATAGCCGCAGAAAAATCTTTCTTATTCCAATTTTCATTGAACCCTTTGAGCATGGATTCGAGACTGCGGAGATATTTCTTTTTGGTATTGCCCGAAATAGTGGAATCTTTTTCGAGGTTATTCTGCAATTCATCCACCCGTTTAATAAGTGCACCTGCAATATGCAGATTGACCGACTCATCGGAAGATAATTTTACCATCCCTTCCTCATTAAGTAATTTTTTCTGCTGTTTGTCTATATTATCATGCCAAAGCAGCCGATCAGTGGCAATTTTAACGGGTTCAGTATCCTGAGCAATGGATGCAGAATATAGTACCAGGGGAAGAATAAATGTAAGAAGTATATGTTTTTTCATAAAAGCCGGGCTCCTTTCAAGAGAGCAAAAATACTACCAATTGGTTGTATTGAAACGTAAGACAGGCTTAATGAGTATTTTGAGGCTTAACAATTTGCTAATAAATATTCGATTGGCTTCAAATGCAGGTTCCGGCTATAAATAAAGGTTTACGAACCCAAAAAGAACCATTATTAACAAATTGTGAACTCAATATGAAGATTTTACCCCTGTGCGCCATTTGTGTAGGTTTGCGAAAATAACTATTCACGCATGGATCCTAAAGGTAAAAAAATACTGATAGCTGACGATGAACCGGATATCCTGGAGATTATCCAGTACAACCTGACAAAGGAAGGATACGAGGTATTAACTGCCCGCGACGGTGATGAGGCGCTTACTAAGGCAAGGATGCACAAACCCGATCTCATTATCCTGGATATTATGATGCCCAAGAAAAATGGAGTAGAGGTTTGCGAATTGTTGCGTATGCAGCCCGCCTTTAAAGAAACCCTGATTATCTTTTTAACGGCACTAAACGATGAAAGTTCTCATATTAAAGGACTGGAATCAGGGGCAGATGATTATGTAAGCAAGCCAATAAGTCCTAAAGTGCTGATGAGCCGGGTAAATGCCTTATTCCGTCGTTTGCATAAAGAGCCGGATGATTCACTTATAAAAATTGAGAATGTTGAAATCGACCCGGTTAAATTTGAAGTGAAAGTGGATGGCCGATCTGTTATTCTTGCGAAGAAAGAATTTGAATTGTTACATCTGCTTGCTTCCCGACCGGGAAGAGTTTTTTTGCGAAATGAAATTTTAAGCCAGATTTGGGGTAATGAAGTTATAGTGGGCGACCGAACCATTGACGTACATATTCGGAAGGTGCGCCAGAAACTGAGGCTCGATTGTATCAGAACGGTAAAAGGTGTTGGTTATAAGTTTGATTTGTAGTTTTGTAAATAATGTTTTCCACCAAAAATTTATCACCACGGCAATTGGCCGCATTTACGGCTGCGTTATTATCGGTTCCGATAGCTTTGGGAATATTGGTTATTACCGATAATTGGAAAATTGGTCTCGCTTCCTTTCTACTCATTTTTGCCGGAAGCTTTGGTCTCATCATTTTTACACTGGAACGATTCATCTACCGGAAGATAAAACTCATTTATAAGCTGATTCATCAAACAAAAGCCACCCGCCGCGAGGAAGTTTACTTCAAATACATACTGCCGCAGAAAAGTATCGACCAGGTAAGGGAGGATGTAGAAGAATGGGGCGAACGGCAAAGAAAAGAAATTGAAGTACTGCAGAAAAACGAAATATACCGGAAAGAATTTTTACAGAATCTCGCTCATGAATTTAAAACACCCATTTTCGCTATCCAGGGTTATGTAGATACCTTGCTGAATGGTGCTATAGATGATGAAACAGTCAGTATAAAATTTCTTGAAAAAGCCGCGAAAAATACTAACCGCCTGGTGAACCTGGTGAATGACCTTGATGAAATATCCAGGCTCGAAAGAGGAGAACAGTTATTATACAAGCAGAATTTTGTGATTCAGGAGCTGGTTCTGGAAGTTTTTGATGCGTTGTCTATAAAGATGCAGCATAAAAACATTCATGCCATCATAAAAAAAGGCTGTGAAGCCCCGATAACGGTGTTTGCTGATAAAGAAAAGATTAAGCAGGTCCTTGATAACCTCGTAGAAAATGCTAGCAAATATGGGAAGCAAAACGGTGCGATTGTAGCCAGCATTTACCGTACAGATGATCATCATGTATTAATAGAAATCAGCGATGATGGCATTGGTATTGATGAAGAACATTTACCCCGCATATTCGAGCGGTTTTATAGAACCGACGAGGCCCGGAGCCGCGACAAAGGAGGTACAGGGCTCGGACTGGCCATCTGCAAACACCTCATTGAAGCCCATGCAGAAACCATTCATGTTCGCAGTACACCTGATGTAGGCACTACCATTGGTTTTACCCTTAGCAGCAAAAGAGATTAATTCATATCCTCCACCTTTTGCGAATCGGAGATTCGTGCTGTTACAATATCGGCACTGATAATGACGGCGGATTGTTTTGCCTTGATGGGGAAGTTACTTTAAACTTTCTGTTGAAATAGATGAGCGATAAAATAGTTCCTGCAACCCCTACTATTGAAGAAATGATTACGGCAGATGAATAAAATGATACCCAGTTCAGCTGAACCCTTAGAATTTCCTTGGTAAGCACCACGCTCATACTACCCAGGTACCCGTAGGCATCAGCTATATAAATTAAAAAACCAACATTGCCCACAATGCGGAAGGAAGCGATCATGCGTTCAAAAAAAATACAATTAAACGGAATGTACCCCATATACAAACCAAGCCCGGTGAGTTGCATCCAGAGGGCACCTTCTATATAACCTGTAATAAATAAAATAGAAGAGATGCCGGCTATTAAAAATCCAATAACTATTACGCCATGTATCACCTGAAAAGCGCTAAAATTATTACGGATCATAACAAGCAAACTCATTACAGCCAATACAATTACCGAGGTGATAGTTTCTGTGCGGGTAAAGATGGCGGGTTTCTTGCCATAGCCCAGTTCGTTCCACATATTGCTCATGAAATTGTCTCTTATATCGCGCATCACCGTTAAAAATACATAGGTGAGGGTTATTACAATTATTCCTAACCCAAACTGACGTAATAATTTTTGGCGCCCTTCTTTATTCATGGGCATACGAACCGTTCGTTCCCTGATATCTTCCCCGGTGGGAGGAGGAATTTTTTCTACCAGGTACAGAAAGAGTATCAAAGGAAATGCGAACACCAGGCCCGTTGTAAAAGCCAGCCATTGGTCGGTTACCTGCCATGTTTCCCGCAGCCAAACAGCTACTGACCTGGTAAAGCCACCTGCAAAAATGAAACTTACAGCCATAACCGATCCAATAAAATCGGTAGCCCTCCTACCTTCTACATAACTGAATACAATGCCCCACATAAACCCAAGCATAAATCCATTTACCAGCAGGCACAACATTCCATAAGGTGGTGGAATGATAGCAAATATCAGCAGTGCCAGCCAGGCAATTCCAATTAAGGTAGCGCTGGTCTTCCAGCGACCCAATCTTTTTAATTCTGAAATAAACTTGATGCCATAGAATTTACTCAGCATATAACCAACCCCCTGGCTGATGATTAATAGGGTTTGATAAGAAACTCCCCAAAATTTTAAGCCATCAAATGTAGCGACTGTAAAGGGCTTACGATATGCATACACAGACGCATAAGTCAAAAAAGTTACGGTTGCTGCAAATAGTGCAGATAGTATTTGCTTGCGATTAAAGCCAGCCGTAGTTTTAGGTTGCATTATTTATAAAATTACCGAAGTAGGGGATAATCCATCCATGTATAATCCGGATTATGCCGCTTCACAGTCTTGCCAGCACACACGCAATTAAAAAAATAAGATTAATCATTGTTCTTTTTCTGCCGGTAATGTTCTTTGCGCTGGTCATCCTCATCATCCATTTCCGGACCTTTCATAATTTTCTTCCAGTCAATATTTTTATTATAGCGATTCATTGCTTTTTGAGGATCAAATACACGCTTGTCGGGCATTTCCAATGTATAAGGACTGAAGTCTGGCTTATCTGTAAAAAAATCACTTAGCAGGGAAGCAGTAACATCGTACTGGTTCACATATTTAATGGACAATAAATTGTACACCACTTTTAATACAGATCCAAAATTGGCGTGGGTGTGAGAAACATATCCTTTTTTTACATAAGGCCCTGCCATTAATAACACGCTGCGGTGGGCATCAATATGATCTACTCCACCCTGCGGATCATCTTCCGTAATAATTACCAGCATATTCTTCCAATAGGGTGTACGTGAAAGAAAATGCAGAATGCGGCCCAAGGCCAGGTCGTTATCGGCCATGTAGGAGTGTAAATAGGGATATCCATCCAGCGGTCTTGGATTGGCTCCATGATCATTGGGTACCTGCATGGCAATAAATCTAGGCATCTTCTCTTTACCACTTAACCATTTCTTTGTAAACTCCTGTTCAAACTGGTCCATCCGGAACTGATCCGGAATATTGGTATTGAATCCAGCGTAGTTATGACTGGTACGGCTCCATAATGCTTTTTGCATAGGAATCATTACACCATGACCTGCACCCGTCAATGTATCATCCCATGCTTCCCTCACATGGGCCGTTTCGTTAGCTTCACCAAAGTTGTAAAAAGAAATATTATTTCTTTCCAGGGCTTCCCACAAACCACCGATTTCTGCATAATCTTCCGGGTCCATACTTCCGGTAGAACCCGGAAACCGTCTTCCGGGCGCCGATGAAAAAATCTTCGCCGTTTTATCAACACTTGAATTTGTTTCCACCCATTCGTTAGGTATAACCCCCGCCATCCAGTGATGTCCATGAATAGAGGCATCGCTGTCACAATAATAATTATCGCAATAAGCAAAGCGACGCGCCGCTTTATGGTGATTAGGCATTACATTGGCTTTTCTTACGGTATCTTTCTTACTGAATATATTAGTTTGCATTCCGAACCGCGCCAGGGTAGCATCCCCCTTCCCTGTTTCCAGTTGTCCCAATTCTTCATCGTAGGTTCTGTTTTCTTTGGTGATGTAAACCACATGTTGTATGGGTGATTTCCTAATACCAGGCAGCGGTGGTAATGGATTTTTTATATCATCTTTGATGGTAACCGACCTAAATGTATTATTAATGGTTTGTGAGGTATAGCTTGCCAGGGCTTGTGCATCGGGTACTTTTATTTTTTGAAAAGTGGCCAATTGAATGTCGCCTATATAAGTTCCTTGTATAGGTTCAACGAAATGTTCTCCGCCATTAGGACCTGCTCCTAAACCCCGGCAACTAATGACATACATTTCCTGCTCATCTGTTGATAACATAACGCGGGCAGGTCCCCAACCGGCGGGAATTAATCCCGTGGTCTTTTTTGTTTTGGTATCAATTACGGCCACCGCATTAAATCCGAGTAAGGCTACGTAAAGAGTTTTTTCATCTTTGCTGAGCGTAATGCCGAAGGGCAGCAGTCCCCTGTATTTATCGATGCGTTTATCAATACTTATAGAAATATGATCAATAATTTTTCGGTTTTTGTAATCGATTACAGAAATATTATCATTACTTGCATTGGTAACATAGGCAAAGTTTTTACCAATAGCAATGGAATTAGGGCTCGCTCCTCCAACTACTTCAGCGCCTTCTATCATTTGCCCAATTTGGTGGCCCGTTTTAAATTTATCAATCACCTTATTGGTAGCCAGGTCGATAGTAAATACGCTCATTGCTTCGGGAGATAACGGGCTGCCTACACCCGGAATAGTTCTTCCCTCAATAATTGTTCCTTCAATAGACTCTTTGGTATTGTTTGGGTATGGGTGCCATGGAATCATAAGTGAATCGTAGTTACTGGGTGTAGCTCCTTTTATTAATGGATAGGCATACATACCCACATTGGCTACAAAGGCCGTTTTATGGTCGGGGCTCAACGAAACTCCGAAAGGTAATCGACCTGTTTTAACCGAAGCGGTAATTTTTCGGGTGGCCAGATCTATCCGAACCATTCGAAAATTACCCCTGTCTAAAACTAATAGTTCATTCTTATCTTCATTTAACAAAAGATCGGAGGTAAAACTATCATCATATTGTATTCCCTCTACGTTTCCATTCAGCGAAAGTGAATCGAGCCGTTGCATTTTTTCAATATCATAAATGATAACGGCTCCATTATCGCCGCCACTCAAAAAAATAATTTTTGAATCGGGAGAAAAAGCGACTCCTAAAAACGATCCACCAGATAAGGGAGAAATAATTTTGCCATCATAAGAAGGAACTCTTACTGGTTGCAAAGTCAATAAATCGATAATAGTAAATACGCCGTTGTGCAAAGTGACCGCTTTCTTACCATCTGGTGATATGGCCATTCCAAAAGGATCGTGTGTAATGCGGATAGTTTCACCCGCCGGAGTTACATAACGTCCGCTTGGTAGAACGGATATCCCTTTTTCATTAATTGCAGTAAACTCATTTACGCCGGGAACGGTAAGGACATCAACCTGCTTTTGGGCAAGAGATACCACTACCGGAAAAAGGAAGGCCAGCATGATAAGGTACTGCAATATTTTTTTCATGGGAATATTTTGATAGAAAAGGTAAGTAAAAAAAAGGGCGAAACTTAAAAAAGCTTCGCCGGTTTAACTCCGAACTGCTTGTGTTGCTATTGATATGCCAAAAAGCTGGTATTTCTTTAATTAAACTGCACTCTTTTTTATCTCCGGGAAACCACAATAAAACCATATACAGGTGATCAGCAATAGAAATTTTTGTTTTAGCAAGATATTATGGCAACGAAATTATGCCGACCAGGTTATGCCATCGTTACCTCAAGGTTACTGAATGCTTACATAAATGCAAATAGAAAATAATTTTGTCAGCGAAGAAATGAATATTCATAATAAGTTAACACAATACTCATGATATGGTAACACTGGAGTAATGATGAAATCATTTGCAGTTTAGTTCTTTGCTAAACCCAATTCTGCATGGAAAAACGTTCCGTTGATGTGGTAGTTATTTCTGATGTTCATTTAGGAACCTATGGTTGCCGTGCCAAGGAGCTGGTCGCTTACCTGAAAAGTATCAGCCCGAATATTCTTATATTAAATGGTGACATTATAGATGGCTGGCAATTCTCCAAACGATATTTCCCTGCAGCGCATATGGCCGTTATAAAGGAAATACTTAACCTGATGATGTCGGGCACCCGGGTATTTTATATCACCGGCAATCATGATGAACAACTACGCCGTTATACCGATTTTCAGTTAAGCAATTTTACGCTTACCGATAAGCTGGTGTTAGAAATCAACAATAAAATGACCTGGATCTTTCATGGGGATGTATTTGATAATACGACCAGGGGAGGCGCTAAATTTCTGGCTAAACTGGGCAGTAATGGATATGCATTTCTTTTATTGCTAAATCGCAGCATCAATTCTATGCTAACATTTTTCAAAAGGGAGAAAATATCATTTTCAAAAAAAATAATGGAAGGCGTGAACAAGGCTGTTGCTAAAATAAACGATTTTGAACAGATAGCGGCTGAACTGGCCATTGAAAAAAAGTTCGATTATGTAATTTGCGGCCACATTCATCAACCCCAGCAGCGGGTTGTTGAAACCCCCAATGGCAAAGTTACCTATCTAAACAGTGGCGATTGGGTGGAACATCTCACTTCCCTCGAATACCACCACCAGGAATGGAAAATATTTACGTACGACGAGAAAGATTTCAAGCATAGCAGTATTGAAATCCAGGCAAACCCCTCTGTAATTACAGACCAAATCAATTTTTATATTAACTCATTAGCATTATAAATTCTTTATGAAGATACTTTACGCGGTACAGGCAACGGGCAATGGTCATATCAGCCGGGCCATGGAATTACTTCCTCACTTAAAAAGATATGGGAATGTAGACATCTTCTTAAGCGGCGCCAACAGCACCCTGGTGCTGGATGCTCCTATAAAATTCCGCAGTCAGGGAATAAGTCTTTTTTATACCTGTGCGGGAAAACTGAGTTACAGCAAAATGGTCCGGAATATTTCACCCTGGAAGATAATTAAAGAAATAAATGATTTGCCTGTTGAGAAATACAACCTGGTGATCAACGACTTTGAATGCATTACGTCAATGGCCTGTGCCAAAAAGAAAATAGCGTCGGTAAACTTTGGACACCAGGCGAGCTTTTTATCTGATAATACACCACGTCCCGAAAAAATCAGCCGGGTGGGAGAATGGGTTTTAAAGAATTATGCGAAAGCTACACAAAACATTGGCCTCCATTTCCAGTCGTATGATGACTTTATTTTTTCGCCCGTTATTAAAAAAGAAATAATTCAATCCGATCCTAAAAATAAGGAACACATAACGGTATACCTTCCTTCCTATTGCGATAACGAATTGCGTAAATACCTGCAACCTTTAAAGGATCATCGGTTTGAAATTTTTTCACACCAGAAAAAAGAAATAATTCAGGAGGCGAATCTCACTTTTATTCCGATAGATCAGAAAGCATTCAACAAAAGCCTGATCAATTGTTATGGTATTATTACGGGGGGAGGGTTTGAAACTCCTGCAGAAGCCTTGTATTTAAAAAAGAAACTCATCGCTATACCGATCCACGGACAATATGAACAGCAATGTAATGCCGCGGCTTTAAAAAATCTAGGTGTTCCCGTTATAAAAGGAATAGATAACGACTTTACCGATCATTTTAACCGGTGGGTAAATAGCGACAAAGTGCCCGATGTTAAATTTGAATACTCCACCGAAGCAATAGTAGATATGCTGATGTACCGCTGTACCAATCTCAAGAACAAATTAGATATTCCTTATCCACATTTAATCTTTAATTGAACCCCCGCCCGTTAAAAAAGTAGTTACGAAAGAAGTAGCTATTTTTTGTTCCAGAGAGAAAGGGATCATGGTTGAAAAGGGCCCGGCAAATACTGCCCTTCAACTCATTTCGGTGTTCAATGAGCATTCACAATAATAATTAAACCAGATTAAAAACCTATGAGAATTGCACTTTGAATCATTTTTTGCCCAACTCTTATAAAAAAGAAAAGCCATCCCGGTGGAAACCGGACGGCTGCAGTCACATGAGAAAAAGTTTGTTCTGAAAGATTAAAAATAAATTGCACCAATAAAAAGAACTAATTGCCTGCAAGTTGCACAACTAACATTACCTGCAGATGAATCATTGTTACGGTATCATTAAAAAAACCGCTCTTTAAAAGAGCGGTTCGATAAATTATTATATACAAAACATTAGAGTCCGGAGAATCGTGTCCATCCTTTCCACCAGGTAGCTTCGGGTCCTGCCGGAGCAATAGCTCCACGAAAGGCAACGGTACTGAAGAATGGGCCTGCCAACTTAGGATCGGTGAAACTCGCCCCGTTCAGTATTTTCTGGTTGCCATTGCTTCCAGCAAATGGAGTGGGATCGGGTGCATTGTAATTAAAAGGTTGTATCAATTTCGCATCTGAAGCATTGGTGAGTATATCATTATTGAAATAGGAGTTAGTAAACCAACCCAGGATGCTTGCATCGGATGCACCCGTGGGAGCACTTCCACTCACCGTATACTTAACATTTATGGTATTTCCTGCCAGGGTGGTATTACGGATACGAAGCGTACTATCATTAATATTTAAATCTGTAGGGGAGCCCGTACTTGCATCGATCAGCACAGCCTGGGGCCATCCCATAATAATTGAATTATAAATTGAAATGGATGAGTTTCTGCGAATCTGGGCACCGGCGCGGAACAAAGTGTTTCCGGAATTACCCAGCGTAGCACGGGGGCCTATAGCAGTTATATTACTAAACACTGCGCTTGTTTTGGGAGTAACTACCGTGCCACTGGAATTATTATCACTTTCGAATGCTTCGGAGGTAGAAATATCAGCAATCAGGGAGTCGCGGATTACTAATCCGAATTGTACTTTACCGCTGTATCCATTATCAGTATCAAAATCATCATCCTGCGTTTTATAGGCAACGAGGTATTTGCAATTTACCGAACCACCGAACCATTCAAATGCATCGTCTTTCGCATAAATAACCTGTATGTGATCAATAGTAGTACCACTACCCACAGCCGCCATCGTTAAACTATTAATTTCTTTATCGGGTTGAAAAGCATACCCGGCATATTCAATTCGAACATAACTTAAAATCCCCGAATTGTCATTATCGACAGGCGCGGGAACCACTGCATCACCTGATCCTGCAAGCCCATCGCCATTGGCATTATCAACCCCCCCTTCTACCTGGAATAACCCGGCGGTTCCATTGAAGCTTGTATTAACTGCCGCCTTTCCACAAATTACAATACCACCCCAATCGCCTGAAGAAGGACTCGGAGCAGCGGAAGTAAAAACGATTGGTTCAGTGGGGGTTCCTACGGCATTAATTTTTGACCCCCGGGTAATAATCAACGCGGCCACGTCGCTTCCACTGTATGATCCTTTAATAGTAGTACCTGCTTCAATATTCAGGGTATGATTTCCTACAATGTATACCAGACCTTTCAAAATATAGGTATTTGCTCTTCGGAATGTGGTATCAGCATTTATACGACCCGATAGGGTAATTGTTTGACCAGTTGAGCCAGTACCAGGCTGGGTAATAATAACAATTTCTTTTTCTCCATCCATTTCAATCTTGCGGCAACCCGAAAAGGAAATCGCACTAATGGCTAATAAATAAAAAATACACTGTTTCATTTTCTTTATTGTTTTTAATAGAGTTTACAATGAATAATTAAGAGTTAAACCAATCGTAGTTCCGAATTTCCTTGTGAAACGATAAGCATCTTTATTCTTCTGGAACGAGGTCTTTTTATCTATATTTTGATAGAAGTATTGAGTATTATTCAAAATATCGGAGATCGTCAGACGTATTTCTCCTTTTGATTTTAGTATCTTTTTAGACACCTGGAAGTCGAGCAAATTGCGGGGTGCTTCATAAATATCAGGAGATCCTGCCCCGGCGGTTATATCTCCCACCAGGTAAATTCGTTCGCCAACACGATTGAATAAAATAGTGGTATTAAATCCGGCCTCTGGCAAATCGTATAATAACCCAATATTTATAATGTATGGAGATTGACCCTGGAGGGGTCTGTTCACCTGGAATCCCTGGTCGGTGATCCGGCTGTAGATGTAGGCGCCATTTGCCTGGAACGTGAAATTTTTCATTTTCATAAAATCCAGCTTCATACGCAATTCCATTTCACCACCGAAAGATTTTGCTTTCTCCGGATTTTGATAGCTGAACGTGCTGGAACCACCACTTCCTTCATTGAAAATTTGCTCAATCGGTTTATCAAAATATTTATAGAAGACCCCTACAGTAAAGACTTCTCCAGCACGGGGATACACTTCATAGCGAATATCCAGGTTAGAGACTTTGGTTCGCTCCAGGGAAGGATTGCCCTGTACTGAAGCATTTAACTCGAAATCATAAATGTTCAGGTATGATAGTTCGCGTAGTTCAGGCCTGATAACCGTTTGAGAACCCGAAACCCGAAGATTAGTCTTATCATTAAGTTTCATCGTAGCATTTAAACCCGGAAGAAAATCGGTAACTACCGTATGGGTAAACCGTGGATCCCATTTTTTTATACTACCTACCAATTGGTCAAAGTGTTCTACCCGTAAGCCCCACACGACGCGAAAGGCTGAGGAGAATTGGTTATCAAATTGAAGAAAACCAGCATTAAGAATAGTATTAGCCAGGTACCGGAAATTTCTTCCTTTTATAGCGTCAAAACCAAATTTATCCCCGGTTCCGTCTCCAAAATTTTCTTCTGCAAAAACTTTATCTGCTGTTAATTGACGTAATGCATCATTATCCAACGGTAAGTAATTGGCGAATAGTTTAGCATCATATAACCTGTCTTTTACCTGCAGCATATAACCCGCTTTCAAAGACTGCTTCTGACCGAAAAGATTGAATGTATTGGTTAAGTCGCCACCAGCTGTATAAATATAATCACTCAGATCCTGGAAAATGCGACTTCCGCTTTGCTGGGACAATGTATTAGAAACAATCAGGCGATAGGGATCAGTACCTGTTCTGGATTTGGAATATAAAATGCGACGTTGATCAGGTATGTAGCCATCAAGAATATTGAAAGCTCCGTACCATTTTAGTTTAATCGGTTTAGCAATAATGTGTTCGCCGGCAATTTGCGAGGTGAAAAAAGTGTTCTGCTTAAAGGTAATTTCAGATCCGCTTATTTGCTCATCCCGGTTATAATCAATTCCATTACGATTGGATATAAAATTTGTGGAATTGACATTTATGATAGACTTAAGGGATATTTTATTCAACGAATTAAGTTGGATCGAGAAGCTACCTAAGGCCCCTATTGAAACATCCTGGGCAAAGCGGGTATCAATAAGATCGTAGTTAACGCTAAACACATTTCCGGATAATGAATTGGAGCGATTAACGAGGTTTAGAATTCTGTTGGATTTATTATAGACAATACCCAGCGTACCACCAACTGTTTTTCCAAGTAGTTTAGTATTGAATCCGCCATTAATATCAAAAGAAGCATTAAGAGGTGCCGTAGATAGTGTACCCATCCATGCATTTCGCATTTTTTTACCGATTACTGTTTTTTCGGAAGCTGTCAATACATCAAACTCGGCTTTCCGCGTATAGGAAGATGGCAGCGCCCTCGTTCCATCATCAATACCCAACCAATCAGTTTTTCCGGCTTTATCCTCGTAAAAGTCTTTCCCTATAGTTTGCGTGTTGAAGCCCGTACCTACCTGTATATTAAAAAAACTTTTGGAAGGTATATCTTTTGTATTCACCTGTATTAAACCTCCTGCCCATTCGCCCGGGTACTCCGGAACAAATGCTTTATTGATAACAATATTATCAATCATTGAAGCAGGAATTAAATTGAATGAAAAGGTTTTTCTATCGGGTTCGGTGCTGGTAAGCAAAATGCCATTGAGCATTGCCTGGTTATACCGATCGGCCAGTCCTCTTACTACTATAAAGCGACCTTCCTGAATACTGGCGCCGGGGGTTCTTTTCAGAACTTCACCGGTGTTCCGGTCGGGGGACCGACGAATGCTTTCCGCAGAAATAACCGAGGCAACCGTATTGGTATTTTTCTGAAATGAAATAATGGAAGCGGCTGTTTCCCGACGTGCATTGGATCGGGTGCCGGTAACTGTTACTTCTGATAATTTTTTACCTGATCCTGCCAATACAATATTCAAATCCGTAATCTTATTGGCGGTTATTTCTATATCGCTTACTAATTTTTTTTCATACCCAACAGCAGAAAATTCCAATTCATACTTCCTGCCTGCCGCTAAGGTAATTGTATATAGACCCTCCCCATTGGAGCTTACTCCACCGGGTGCCCCCACAATCTTAACTGAAACACCCGAGAGTGGTTCGTTTTTATCATTTAATATTTTCCCGGATATCTTTCCGGATTGCGCCAAAACTGAAAAGGATGAAATAATAATGGAGAAAATGAGTAAATACTTTTTGCTCACAAAAGACTGTTTGGTTGAGGGCAAAAGTATAAGCGCAATGTTACTGAAGTATTACTCCAGTGTTATCGAATTGTATTCCCAATATTAACACAATGTTACTTCGCTCATTCAGAAACGGTATTGCAGGCGGCAAGTAAGGATATTATCCTTTATTTCCGAATTATATCCCGTAAGGGCCGTTTTTTCATTGGTAACAAAATCGTACCACAGCATTAATTTGAGATTCTCATTGACATAATAGTTATACCCCAATGAATAGGTGGTATATTTAATATTAGTAGCATTTACAGCTGTTCCCGATTTACCAATTTCTATTTTGGAGACTTCCGTATTGGGGTCAAACCAATCCATCTTCAGTCCAAGCTGATGATGGGTATTAAGGATATTTTGCAAAAAATAAAAAAAGGCTCCATTGAAATGCCGTATATAATAGCCTTCGTTACTGGCTAATAATACGCCAGGTGTTTCACTGGTGGCTGCGCTGGCAGTTTGTTTGCCCCACCAGTATTCACCTCTCAATTCAGTGGCACCCCAATCATGTTTCCATTTCAATTGCGCGTCGAAACCATTATAAGATCGGGGATTTTTTTGACCGATATTAGTTATTGAAGAGTCCACCGCAAATGTTTTGTTTCCATTCTCTGAAACCGTTTGATACCGATATTTTGTATTTTGAATAATTCCACCATGCAAATAAGAAGCTCCTGCAGAAATGCTTATTCTTTTGGTAAGTTTAAAAGGTTTGAGGGCAATGCGCCCGATTAAATCTTTAAATCCATCAAATTCTCCGGGGCCGTTAAGTCCCTGTCCATTAAAAAAACCCATGTCAATTTTCAGATACTTCCATTTGTCATTTTTCTTTCTCGATTCCAGCGTGATCATAGCTCCCAGATCCCTTTCCGTTTTCATTAAAATCTGCGACATGCGTCCCCTTTCGGGTGATTCGCGGTCGGAAGACGAAAGATTTAATTCATATCCAAACGGTCGGGCAAATATTCCTGTGGTAAAAGCAAATTTCTGAAAACGATTTTCAAACAACCGGGCCCACACATCTCTTACATTCACTCCCCGCTCAGTGGCGTCAAATTGAAAGACAAACTGCATAGAAGGTTGTTGCAACTTATTGGAACGGATATAATCTATCCGAATCCTGCTTCTTCTTAATATAAAACGGTTATTGGAATTGGGGGCAAAATCTCCTCCATTAAAACTCTTGGACCCCTTGCTCTGGGCTACCTGGAATTGAGGTTGAATATACCCGCTGAACCGGAGCCTGTCGAACCGGCTATACAGGTTAAGCATTCCCTTTCCCATATCCGTAGTGGTATCAATCATATCCATTAAAAACTGAGCCTCAGAAAGTTGAACGATCAGGAGCAGTATAGTGGCAAGGATCAACTGTTTAACGCGTAACAATAAGTTCATAATAAAATAACATTGGGGCAAAGGTATTAGAGTGCTTGCATGGTCATATTAAGAAATTGTTACCAAAATTTAGGGTGAATGATGGAGCGCTCTATTAATCTAATCTTTGCGCAAAATTTAGAATTATGGGCCTCGGATCAATCATGAAAATATTCATGCCTAAAGACAAGGTTTTTTATACCTTATTTGAAGAAGTAGCGGATAATGTTTCCAAAATGGGTAAGACCTTAAAAGAAGTGGTAACAGAACCCGACTTTGATAAGCGTGCTGCTGTTATTTCTAAGGTAGAAGACCTGGAGCACCAGAATGATGAATTGACTCATCGCATATTCACGGAACTGGGCCGAAATTTTATTACGCCGTTCGACCGGGAAGATATTCATTACCTCGCATCCGCTTTGGATGATATATGTGATTATACATATGCTACGGCAAAAAAAATAAACTTTTATAAGATAAACCCCAACGATGTGGGTATTCAGAAAATGGCCGACCTCATTGAACAGGCCTGTGATAATATAAGAACAGCGGTAAAAGAATTACGAAATATGCGCAACATGCGCAATATTACCGATGCGCTGGTTAAGGTGAACAGTATTGAAAACCAGGCCGATGATGTTTTCGATATGAGCATCGATCGCCTGTTTGAAACGGAGCCCGACGCCAAAGAGGTAATTAAGAAAAGAGAAATTTACCAGGTAATGGAAGTAGTTACCGATAAGTGTGAAGATGCCGCCAATGTAATTGAGTCTATCATTATTAAATATGCTTAACCCCTTTACTAATTGGCCAATTTGCTGATAGTTGAATAATGATAAACAGTCTTTATTCAATTAGTATTACCAAAGCAAATCCGCCTTTTAGCATATTATCACATTAATACTATGACTTTTCTCGTTATAATAATTATCCTGGCGATGGTATTCGATTACATCAATGGTTTTCATGATGCAGCCAACTCCATTGCCACTATTGTTTCAACCAAAGTTCTTACACCTTTCCAGGCCGTGTTGTGGGCCGCTATTTTTAATTTCGCTGCCTTCTTTGTATCGAAATATATCATAGGGGAGTTTAAGATAGGTAATACCATCGCTAAATCAGTAGATGAACATTTTATTACCCTCGAAGTAATTTTTGCCGGATTAATTGCGGCCATTAGCTGGAACCTGCTTACCTGGTGGTTTGGAATTCCTTCCAGTTCTTCTCACACCCTACTGGGCGGTTTTATGGGGGCGGCACTGGCCCATGCAGGAGCATTAAATAAGGACGGAATAAACGTAATAAATTATGCCAAGGTAATTCCTACTTTCCTTTTTATTTTCCTGGCGCCATTAATAGGAATGTTGATTGCTTATATTATAACTGTTCTAATAATTAACATCTGCCGAAGAGCGAACCCTTACAAAGCAGATAGCTGGTTTCGAAGATTGCAATTAGTATCCTCGGCCCTTTTTAGCTTAGGCCATGGAGGAAATGATGCGCAAAAAGTAATGGGCATCATTGGAGCCGCCTATATATATTATGAAAAACAAAGAGGGGTTGATATAAGCTTCAGCCAGTTTGTAAATACCCATATGTGGGTACCAATAGCCAGTTTTACAGCAATAGCAATTGGTACTATGAGCGGTGGCTGGAAAATTGTAAAAACAATGGGGACCCGCATTACCAAAGTAACACCCCTGGAAGGAGTAAGTGCAGAAACGGCCGGTGCTATAACGCTATTTTTAAGTGAAAAATTGGGAATACCCGTAAGCACTACCCATACCATTACGGGTTCTATCATTGGAGTGGGAGCCACTAAAAGATTATCGGCCGTGCGGTGGGGTGTTACCATTAATTTACTTTGGGCATGGATACTTACCATCCCCGTGAGTGCCATTCTTGCTGCTGTTGTTTATTATTTACTTAAACTGTTTATTTAAACCCAATAAATTATTATTTAAAGAAGCAGTTATTCAACCGGGGAACTGCTTTTTTAATTCAATGCTTTCTGCTTACCTTGGCAATACATTTTTCGTTTTCCTGTTGATTCAAAAAAATAAACTGCGTGAAAGGTATTATACTTGCCGGAGGGTCCGGTACCCGTTTGCACCCTATTACTTATGCTATCAGTAAACAGATCATGCCCATCTACGATAAACCCATGATCTATTACCCGCTTTCCACTTTGATGATGGCGGGTATTTACGAAATCCTGATTATTTCTACCCCACATGACTTACCGCAGTTCAAGAGACTACTGGGAACAGGCGAACAATTGGGTTTGAAATTCTCCTATGCAGAACAGGCAGTTCCCAATGGACTGGCACAAGCCTTTGTTATTGGGGCTGATTTTATCGGTAAAGACAATGTAGCATTAGTGTTGGGCGATAATATTTTTTATGGTGGCGGTTTGGGCGAACAACTTGAAAAAAATACTAAACCCGACGGAGGTATTGTATACGCCTATCACGTAAGTGATCCGGAGCGGTACGGAGTAGTTGAGTTTGATAAGAATAACCAGGTGCTGTCTATCGAAGAAAAACCACAACTTCCTAAAAGTAATTATGCTGTACCTGGATTATATTTTTATGACAATAAAGTTGTTCAAATTGCAAAGGACCTTAAACCAGGCCCCCGGGGTGAATACGAAATCACCGATGTAAATAAAGAATATCTTCGCCGGAATCAACTGAAGGTTTCCATTTTAGACAGGGGTACCGCGTGGTTAGATACCGGCACCTTTGATTCACTGATGCAGGCTTCGTTATTTGTGCAGGTAATAGAACAAAGACAGGGTATCAAGATTGCCTGTATTGAAGAGATAGCTTACCGGAAAAAATTTATTACTGCCGACCAGCTAAAAACTATGGCACAGCCCTTGTTGAAAAGTGGATATGGACAGTACCTGTTGAACCTGCTTAAAGAAAATTAATATATAAAACTTGTAAACTACATGAGTAAAATTTTGGTAACCGGCGGTTGTGGCTATATCGGCTCTCATACCATTGTAGACCTGGTAGAAAACGGATTTGACGTAATTTCTGTTGATAACAACTCCCGCTCTTCTTCCCGTATACTCGAAGGAGTAGAAAAAATTACGGGTAAAAAAATTAAGAATTATAAAGTTGATCTCTGCAATTTTGATGACACCTTCGCCATCTTTGCAGAAAATGAAGATATTGACGGCATCATTCATTTCGCGGCCTATAAGTCAGTGGGTGAATCGGTTGAACAGCCATTGATCTATTTTGAAAATAACCTGGTTTCCTTAATTAATTTACTAAAATGTGTGCAGGAATTTAATATTCCCCATTTTGTTTTTTCTTCTTCCTGTACAGTATACGGAAATCCGGATAAAATTCCGGTAACCGAAACCACGCCGCCCAAGCCGGCGGAATCGCCCTATGGATACACCAAACAAATGGGTGAACAAATTATAAACGAATTTGCCAAAGCCAATGCCACCCATTGCATATTATTAAGATATTTTAATCCTGTAGGAGCACATCCCTCGATATTAATTGGCGAACTCCCGATTGGCAAACCAGCCAACCTGGTACCCGCCATTACTCAAACGGCAATTGGAAAAATGCCACTAATGACTGTTTATGGTAATGATTATAATACCCGCGATGGCTCTTGCCTGCGCGATTTTATTCATGTAGGCGATATCGGTCATGCGCACACATTGTCGGTTCAATATTTACAAAAAGCAAAGAACAAAAATCGTTGTGAAGTTTTTAATCTTGGTTCAGGTAATGGAGTAACCGTACTGGAAGCCATTAACGCTTTTGAAAAAGTAAGTGGCGAAAAATTGAATTATGTTATTGGGCCCCGAAGACCCGGCGATGTAATTGCGATTTATGCCAATAACGACCATGCCCGTAATACCCTTGGGTGGGAGCTAAAATTTGGACTGGAAGATATGATGACCACGGCCTGGAAATGGGAGCAGAAAATTAAGAATGATGAAAAATTTTATCAAAGCAAGCCGGCAGGATTGAATTAAGTCGGCAGGCTGAAGACAGAAGCCTGGAGTCTGGATTAAGGGCAACAGGCTTATCCTTGATTACTTATATTGAATAAATAATTTCTGTTCTTTCATCATAGTTAAAACAACTTTCTAACCTCTTTAATGATTTTTATAAGAAATATAATCGCTGCCTTTGTAATAGGTACATTATTACTTCCTGTAGAACTGGAAAAAAAATGGATCCTTGATAATAAAGTAGAAATATTATTGCCCAAAGGCTGGAAACCCATGAGCGAAGAATTGATTAAGGTAAAATATCCCGGAGCGCGTCCGCCTAAATTAGTATACAGTGATGCAACCGGTGGAATTAGTCTTGCCTTTAATCATACAGATAGCAAAGCGTCTCCCGATAACCTGGAAAAATACAAAGAGGTATTAAAAACAAGTTTGGAAAATGCCTATCCCGATGCCGCGTGGGAAGAAGATGGCATAAAGGAGATAAATGGAAAAAAAGTGGGATTCTTCCGGGTAGTAACCGATACAAACAATGATAAAATTTACAACTATATGGTGTTTACCGACCTGGAGGGCAGATTACTCATCTGCTCATTTAATTGTATAGAGAAAAAAGTTAAGGAA
Organism: Chitinophagaceae bacterium; assembly: GCA_031360425.1. Lineage (GTDB taxonomy): Bacteria > Bacteroidota > Bacteroidia > Chitinophagales > Chitinophagaceae > Endoryza. The sequence continues at coordinate 50,381 of JANMBO010000049.1, forward strand.
TGGAAGCCCATTGCCCAGGACATTATGAATTCGCTGCGTTTTAAATAGCTTTCACAAAGAATACAAAATAAAAAAAAGAGTTGTTGCAATTTCCCAGACTCCTGGTATTCCCACTTTTCTCTTTTGACCTGCTGGTTCTCAAAATAGTAAAAAAAGCACTTAAGTTGACCCCGGTTTTCCTTTACTTTGCAGCACCAAATTTTACCCATGTTAAAGGATATTCAATCAACCGGACAGAAAGATACCCGCAGTGGTTTTGGCGATGGAATAGCAGAAGCCGCCCGCAAAAATCCGAACGTAGTGGCCCTTACCGCCGACCTGGGCGGTTCGTTGAAATTGAACCAATTTATTAAAGAGTTTCCCGATCGATTTTTTCAATGTGGAATCTCTGAAGCCAATATGATTGGCGTTGCCGCAGGATTAACTATTGGAGGAAAAATTCCTTTCACGACTACATTTGCCAACTTTTCAACGGGGCGTGTTTACGATCAGATACGCCAATCGGTGGCCTATTCTGATAAGAATGTAAAAATATGTGCCTCGCATGCTGGATTAACACTGGGAGAAGATGGAGCTACTCACCAGATACTGGAAGATATAGGCATGATGAAAATGTTGCCTGGTATGACAGTAATTGTTCCTTGCGACTATGCACAAACTAAAGCAGCAACGCTTGCCATTACTGATTATGTTGGCCCGGTTTACTTACGCTTTGGCCGCCCCGTGTGGCCCATCTTTACTACTAATATGCCTTTTGAAATAGGAAAGGCGCAACATTTCAGTGAAGGAAAAGATGTTTCCATTTTTGCCTGCGGGCATATGGTTTGGAAGGCTATTGAAGCCGGGAAAATACTGGAAGAAAAAGGAGTAAGCGTAGAAGTCATAAACATTCATACTATAAAGCCACTCGATACAAAAGCAGTTATTGCATCCATCAAAAAAACCAAATGCGCGGTAACGGTAGAAGAACACAACGTAATAGGCGGATTAGGAGATGCCATTGCGCAGGTAGCAGCTAAAAATTTCCCGATCCCCATTGAATACATTGGCACTAAGGATACGTTTGGTGAAAGCGGAACACCCATGCAGTTATTGCAGAAATATGGACTGGATACCCCGAATATTGTGGCAGCGGTTGAAAAGGTGATGCAGCGGAGGAAGTGAATGGACGATAATAAATAGTGAGTGAGATACAGGTAATTGTAATATAGTATAAGGATAAATAATCTTGAAAAGCCATTCATCTGAATGGTTTTTTTGTTTGTATAAGTCCAGGAAAAACAGAAATAGTGAGCATGATGCGAAAAGCGTGAAGCTTGTTCTACAATATCATAAATAATTCCAGATTGCGTTTTAAACCTGAAGCCTTATTAAAAGTCTAATTTTCAAGTATAAAAAGCTAACCTTATGGCGGTAACCACCCAAGACAGCGAACTGTTAGTTCAATTTCGCGACCCGGCTACTAAAGAAAAGGCCTATACCTCCATTATTCGGAAGTACCAGGAACGCTTGTACTGGCATATTCGCCGGATGGTGGTAGAGCATGAAGATGCTAATGACGTACTCCAAAATGTATTCATCCGCGTATGGAACGGCCTCGAGAACTTCCGGGAAGATGCTCAATTATATACCTGGCTCTACCGGATTGCTACCAATGAGTGCCTCAGCTTTTTAGAACAGCAGAAGAAGAGATCCTCCGTTTCGCTTAGCGATATAGAAGGAGGACTCGAAAATATGGTTAAAGCCGATAAACATTTTGATGCCAATAAGTTGGAGTGGAAACTCCAAGTTGCTATCCAGCAATTACCTGAAAAACAGCGTATTGTATTCACTCTCCGATATTATGACGAAATGCCTTATGAAGAAATGAGCCGGGTGCTGGAAACCTCCGAAGGAGCCCTAAAAGCCAGCTACCATCACGCGGTAAAAAAAATTGAAGATTATATAGTGAATCATTAAACTTTGAAGCTGAATTATCATCTCAATAGATGCAAATGACTAACAGGGAAACCATAGTAAATGAACTAAAGGAACTGAGCCGGGTGCTCGCGGAAAGTAATCCTGTTGCCACTTACCAGGTGCCGCAGGGTTATTTTGAGGAGTTACCGGAAAAAATCCTTGGCTTGGTTCAGGGAAGGGAAGAAGCTTCCATTGTTTTCAATGAAGCAAAGCAAAATCCTTATAATGTACCGCAAGGCTATTTTGAGAACCTTGCAGAAACAATACTTAAGAAAGTAAAAGCCGCAGAAGCCGGCTCTCCTAAAGAAGAGATTGAAAGCTTATCGCCTCTATTAAGCAAGTTGAATAAGAAAATTCCCTATAATGTACCGCCCGGATATTTTGAAGAACTGGCGGGCAATGTAACCGATGGTGCCAAAGCAATTGAACTGGTAAATGAAGAATTGGAGAACTTATCGCCCTTAATGATTAGCCTGAAAGGACAGAATGTATATGACGTACCACCGGGTTATTTTGATGATTTGGCTGATGTGGTACTGGCTACAGCTAAACAGCAACAAGCGGCAAAAGTAGTTTCGATGAATTGGGGCCGAAAAGTATTGCGTTATGCAGCGGCAGCGGTTGTAACTGGTTTGATCGTAACGGCAGGTTGGTTGTATACTAACAGTAAAACTATTAAAGCAAGTGAGGATACGGTGGCAAAAGAAACACAGAACGCAGTAAAAAAAATTAGTGATGACGAACTGGTGAAATTTATAGAAACAGAAGATAACTCGGTAGATGAACCAGCGACCACCGCTACTACAAATGAAGAAATAGATGCTACCGACATGAAGGAAATGCTGGCGGATGTTTCGGATGAAGAGTTACAGCAATATGTAGAAGAAACAACCCCTGAAAACAATAATTCAATAACGAACTAATAATAGTGTTATGAAAAAATATTTACTCATCATCGCATTGTTCCTGGGTTTTACCGTTGCCAGTATGAGCCAGGATGAAGACAAAAAAGATGGTGGCCGTATCGAAGCTCTTAAGATCGCTTTCCTTACCCGTAAGCTGAATCTGAGTACAGAAGAAGCGCAAAAATTCTGGCCCGTTTATAATAAGTACGCCGATGAAATTCGTAACGTGCAAATAGAAGCACGTCAGAACAGAACTACGGAAATAGACCGTGAAGAAAAAATATTGACTATACGCAAACGGTTTAACGGCGAGTTTACCAAAGCGCTGTCGGGTGAAAAAGTAAATACCTTCTTCCGCGTTGAAAAAGAGTTTAATGGATTTCTGCAGAAAGAAATGATGGAGCGAAGGCAACAACGGCTGGATAACCGCAACCGCATTCGCCAAAAATAATTACACTAAACTTATTTTAAAATCGGTGTTTTTCATAGGTTAGCAACGGCCGGCTCTGTTAAGAGCGGGCCTTTCTTTTTACACCAATTACCTCTAATTGAAACGAATAAATGCGAATGAAATATAAAAAGGGGTGAAGGGGTATACTGCAGTCACCTGGTGAACTTTTTGAATTATAATTCCGAAGGAAAGGAAAATCACATTTATCATGAGAAAAATCCCAAATTTTACTTAACCATGTACCTTATCTTACCTGAATGGAAACAAAAATTCTATACAAAGAGGAGTGCTACAAAATTATTGGCCTTTGTATGAAAATACATTCTGCACTTGGAAAAGGATTTAAGGAAATTGTTTACAAAGATGCCCTACAGGCAGAATTAACAAAAGAAGAAATTTCATTTGAACGGGAGAAGGAGTTTTATGTTCAATATGACGATATCCTTCTTAAAAGTAAATTTCAGGCTGACTTTTTTATTTTTGATTCAATCATCATCGAAGTAAAAGCTTCATCCCAATTTCATGCTGATAGTTTTCGCCAAACTCTCAATTAACTAAAAACTTCAAAGGTAAACTTAGGAATAGTGATAAATTTCGGAGCCGACAAGCTGCAATTCAAGAGAGTCATTTGCACTTATTAAAGTCTCATTTTATTAATCTCTTTTTTGTATCTCCCCAATACCTGTTGGCATAAAACATTCGTCCAAATTCGTTTCAATTAGCAAAAATTGGTGTCTTAGTGTCGTGGTAAAACAAAAACGTCCACCCCTCTTCGTTACCCTGCTTCCACCATTGCCGGCGGAGTTCCGTGCACTTCTTTCCGTCATAATCATATTTAGCCACAAAGCGGTTTTTCATCTGGTGTAACTGCGGGGCATCATCTCCTCCAAAAAATACTTTGTGCCCAGCATCCACAATCCAAAACACCTGGTGATGCGGGCTATGAGCTCCTGTAACCTGGTATTTTATATACCCGTTCAATACGCCATCTCCCTCTAATAAATTCACCTGTGTATTGTTTTGCAAACATTCCAGTTCTTCAGTAATATATGAAGGGAACCCTTTTTCAAAAGCAAATTCAAGTTCTTTGCGTTGCACATAATACTGCGCCTGGGGAAAGGCTAACCGGGTCCCCAAGCCATCTCTTTCCAATCCTACTCCTCCCGCGTGATCTTTGTGCAAATGTGTCATTAATACTTTGGTAACTTCAGAAGGATTGATACCATTATCGATCAGGTTCTGATAAATCTGTAGTACACCATTTTTTTCAAAACCCAAACCGGTGTCAAGTAATAATACATCTTCAGAAGTAATCACCACAAAAGGCTGCACTTCTACCAGTAAACTTCCGGCCGATCGTTGCTGCAAATCATGGGCAGATGAATCAAATGGAACGAATAGTTTGGTCTTATCAATAGTGAACGAGCCTTCAGATAGTGGGAGGATGCGCATTATCAAACACTAATTTTTACAAATTAAATTGAATTTTTGCAAACACTCTCCGCATACCTACATTTCATTTGAATTAATACGTGTTCATTATTGGCGTTAATTCGTGTTTTACCTATTAGCGTAACACCATTTGGCGATCTGCATCCAACCGGATCATGATAAACAGCATAATGGTGAAAGTAAGTAGGGAAGTTCCTCCATAACTGATAAAAGGGAGGGGAATACCAATCACGGGCGCTAACCCGATGGTCATACAAATATTAATAGCGATATGAAAAAAGAGAACAGAAGCCACCCCGTACGCGTAACATCGGCTGAATACACTGCGTTGACGCTCCGCAATCATTACTATACGCATGAGCAGGAAAAAATAAATACCCAGGAAAATAAAGCTTCCAATAAAGCCAAACCCTTCTCCAATAGTACAAAAGATGAAATCGGTTCTTTGCTCAGGAACAAAATCAAAACGGGTTTGTGTTCCTTTTAAAAAACCTACCCCAGTAAATCCTCCACTTCCAATGGCAATCTTACTTTGTCTTACATTATAATTATCATTTTTTTTCTTCGGCTTCTCCAATTCAGCACTTACCACAGTATTTTGGCCGGCATACGGATTTTCCCGGCCAATAAGATCGAATACTCTTTCTACCTGGTGCTTTTGCAAAACTTTGGTAAACAAGAATGGCACAAAGAAAACGGAGATCACCACACATAAGCCCCAAATCAGCAGGAGGGAAAACACAAGTCCCGTGCGTCTTTTTACCTGCCGTCGCATAAAAAACAACGACAGTAATGTAATTACAGTAATAGTGATGAATAAGAAGGAGGGTTTAAATAACAGGGTAAGAACAACAAGTACTGCCAGTGAAAAACCAATTACTAGGTAGGAGGCAGGCAAGCCTTCCCGAAACATTACCAGGAAAAAAGAAAAATAAACCAGTGCCAGGCCGGTTTCATTCTGGGCAATACTCAACAATGCAGGAACCAGGCATATGGCCGCGGCAATCAACTGCGAGCGGGGTTGAGCAAAAATTGTTTCTACGCGCGAAAGATATTTCGCCAATGCCAGGTTTACGAATAATTTACAAATATCGGCGGGTTGAATTTGTATACTGCCCAGCCGTATAATAGAATTGGTTCCCTTCACTTCTGTGTGAAAAGGAAAAACCAACAATAGCATAATAATACCTACCACGTACCCGATATTGGCGGTAGCGGTAAAAAACTTACTATCGGTAAGCAGTATAAAAAGACCCAATATCAATGAAAGAATAAAAAAATAAAACTGCCGGCTGTAATCTGTTTTAAAATTAAGAAAGCTTTGAACTATTGGATCATTTTCTCGGTATGTAGCCATAAAAATACTGAGAATACCTATAGTCACAAGAAGGAAATACAACCAGATAATGGTCCAGTCCACGCCTATTGATATGCCCGGATTACGTTGATTCATCAGCTTTGAATTTCCTTCTTTCGTTTAATGCCATTTTTCTCATCAGGTAGTACCGCCCCTATATTAGTTTTCAATTCCCCTTTTTGTTGCTTTGGGGGAGGCACATATGGTTTTCCGCTTTTCAGGTATTCACGTATGTAGCTGCTGTCTTTGGTTATGTTGAACCATTGATATGCTCTTATAGAATCAGTCTTGTATTGAAGCCGGGGTAAGTATCCTGGCATCAGGTCAATCTTGGCTATCTCCTCTATTTTCTTAAGGCTTGTGGTGCGCATGGTATCGTTCAGATATTTTTCTAGCAGCAGGGAAGCGATGGGGGAAGCCGACGCGGAACCAAATCCTCCATTCTGAATAACCACTGCGATAGCGATTTTAGGATTTTCGCGTGGCGCAAAACAAATAAACATTGAATTATCTTTTAACTGGATCACTTTTCCGTCGAGCACCATTTTGTTTTCAGCCGTACCTGTTTTAGCGCAAATGCTGATCCCCGGGATTTGCGCCCCTTTAGCGGTACCAATGTCTACCACATCCTGCATACCACTAATTACCGTTTCGAAATCGTTATCGGAAATATGGGTAAGCACCTCGTGTTTTTGCCGGAATTTATTTAGCAGGGTATCATCCGCATTGCTGCCATCAACATTTTTTACAAAATGTGGTATATAATAGTATCCTTTGTTAGCCACTATGCAAATAGAGTTGGCCATTTGCAAGGGAGTAACCGTCATTTTATCCTGGCCAATACCCAGGGTTACCATGGTGCAGGAATTCCAGGAGCCACGATATTCTTTGTCGTATTGGGTTGTGTCGGGAATATTACCCCCATCTTCACTGGGAAGATCAACTCCAATCCGATGACCCAAACCAAATGCGGTCAGGTACTCTTTCCATTTAGATAACCCTTTCCTTTGACTATGATACTCCGGATTATCTACTGTTTTCCTAAACACATCAGAAAAGAATGAGTTACATGACCAGGCCATTGCCAGGCGCAGGTTATTGGCATGTCCGCTCCATTTTTCCGTACAATTCACCGGACGGTTACACCCATAATAAGTACCATAGCAGCTAATGCCACTAGCTGCATTTATCAATCCTTCATCCAGGGCAATGAGTGCGCCAAGTGGTTTATAGGTAGATCCGGGCGGGTATTGTCCTTTAATGGCGCGATTGAATAAAGGAGCGGCTACATTGAGTGACATTCGACTGAAATTCTTTTGCTTTTCAGGACCGGTCAGGTCGTTTGGGTCAAAATTTGGACCTGATGCCATGGTAATGATTCCGCCCGTTTTAGGTTCAATTGCTACGATCGCTCCTACTTTATTCGTTAATAATTTTTCAGCAAGTTGTTGTAATTCTATGTCAATATGGGTACGTAGATTTCTTCCGGCAATGGCCGCCGTATCAAAGGCGCCGTTCTCATAACTTCCTACCAGCCGGTTTTTGTTATCTTTTATCATATACTGAACGCCCCGCTGCCCCATCAATACGTTTTCATAATATGATTCTAATCCACTTCTTCCTACATAATCGCCGAGCCGATAAAATCCTTTCGAGCGCTTAATTATACCGGAATCTGCCTCCCCTATATACCCCATAATATGAGCCGCTGAATTGAATGGGTATACTCTAACCGGACGTTCTACTAACGCGAAACCGGGATACTTCCAAATGTTTTCATCGAGACGTGCATGCAAACCGGGGGGCAGCAGGTCTTCAAATATGGAAGGGCGGTATTGCCCATTCTTCAGCCTTGCTTCGAGTAATCTTTTCTTGAATTCAACCGTATCAATCTCTAATAACTGACAGAGTCCGGAAGTATCGATCTTTTTAACTTCATTAGGGGTTACTACCAGGTCGTACATGATAGTATTATTCAGAATTGCCTTCCCTTTGTGATCATAAATAATACCCCTATCAGGATATTTTACTTTTTGGAACACGGCATTGTTCATAGCCAGTTGTCGGTATTTTCCGGAGATGATCTGCAGGTTGAATAATTGCAGGAGAATGATGAAAAATACCACCCCAAAGATGAGGCGAATAATAAAACTCCGCGATTGATTGAATAATGCCATATGGGGGTAAGATCACTAGAACCAGTAACTAAGAACCAAATAAATCAACAAATTAAAATACAAATTTCAAATTAGGAATGCAAATAAGAACCTGTTATTAAACCGTATTGGTTCTGAATTTTTGTTTACGGAAAAATAACAACTCGGTAAGAACAATCAACAATAAGCTGATACCTGTAGTGCCCAACACTTTACCTAAAAAAAACCAGAACGAACCGAATTGCAGCCATTCTAAGAATACCAAATAAGTATGATGCAGTAATGTCAAAAGAACAACATAGGTTGCGTAAGGTGCCAAACCCATACTGATAACAGAGGGGGATTTATAGTTCTGATCAGCTCCTTCCTGGGAAATTAGTACACTCACCAAAAATGGCCGTATATAAGCGATCAAGGTACAGGCGGCTGCATGCAAGCCAGGCGTTTTGGTAAAATAATCGAGTGTTAGCCCAAATACAAAACCGGTAAACGTTAAAGCCAGCCTTGGCGTATTAAATGGCAACCATAATATGTACAGGAAATAGAGGTACGGAACAATAAACTGGTGCAATGGGTTTACCTGGAACAAAACAAATACCTGCACCAGTATAAAAACAGAAAAACGGATAATATTTTTTATCAGTTCACTCATTGGTTCTTTTTAGTGGCTTCTTCCAATTTTCGTTGTTCATCCTTCCGTAAGTTTTCCAATACCGTTGCATATTCCAATTTATAAAAATCGGTAGCCGGTTTCACGCGGAGCGTAAAAAAATTACTCGCTTTATCATTGACAATTTCCGAAACGGTACCAATCAATAAGCCTGGTGGAAATAAATAGGAATACTGGCTGGTTACTATGCTGTCTCCTTGGGTCAACTGAACACTATTGGGAACATTTATCATCGTAAGAGATAATGGACTTTTCCCATCCCACTGCACGGTACCCAATTCACCTGTTTTTTGAACCTTTGCGCTTACCCGGCTTTGAGAATGGAGCAAACTCATTATCACGGCATAGTTATCACTTGTGTTTATTACGGTACCAATGATTCCATTGGGGCCGATCACTCCCATATCTTTCCGAACCCCTTGCTTTTCTCCCCGCTGAATAGTAATATAATTATTTTGAAGACTTACTGTGTTACCCACTACTTTGGCCGACCTCCATATATATTGCCGGTAATTACCGAGTGTGTCAAAGGGAATGGTATCGCGAACTATTCTTAGGCTGGTATCCGGAGATTGAAAATTTTGCCTGAGCTGATTACGCAGTTGTTCATTTTCCCTGGCAAGTTCCTCATTAGTTTTTTTGAGTTTGAAGTAGGAATCAACCCTATCATACTTCGTATAAAACCAACCGGTGCCTTCATTTGCCAGCCGCATAAAAGCAGCTTCATGAAACATATTGTAACGAAAAAGAAACATCAGCGCCACTACCTGTGCCAGTACAAAAAACAGGAAGTTAAAGTACCGCCTGATGAAGAGGAAGATATTTCGCACTAAGGAATGTTTATCATTCTAAACGAAGTAATCAGTATGACTCTTATTCATCATCTGAGAATTAACAAATCAGCGCATAACAAAAGGAAAGCGATCGTAGTTTTTTAAGGCAATCCCTGTTCCTCGAACTACGCTTTTCAACGGATCATCGGCAACGTGAACCGGCAGCTTTATCTTTTGGCTGAGCCTTTTATCGAGCCCGCGTAATAATGCACCTCCCCCGGTAAGGTATAGACCCCGGCGGTAAATATCTGCCGCAAGCTCGGGGGGCGTTTGCTCCAGTGCTTTCAGAATTGCTTCTTCAATTTTGAAAATGCTTTTGTCGAGTGCTTCAGCAATTTCCTGGTAGCTCACCATTATTTGCTTGGGAATACCTGTTACCAGGTCCCGGCCATTTACCGGAATATCGTCGGGCGGTGATTCCAGGTCTTTCATGGCGGCACCTATATTGATCTTTATTTGTTCGGCTGTACGCTCACCTATCAACAGGCTATGATACCGGCGGAGGGCTTCCATAATATCGGCTGTAAACTCATCCCCCGCAATACGAATCGATTGATCGCAAACAATACCTGCCAGGGCAATTACTGTAATACCAGTGGTTCCGCCCCCAATATCAATAATCATGTTACCCACCGGTTCTTCCACATCAATTCCAATACCGAGTGCGGCAGCCATCGGCTCATGTATGAGATAAACCTCTTTGGCACCTGCTTGCTCAGCACTATCACGAACTGCTCTTTTCTCCACCTCGGTAATTGACGAAGGAATGCAAATCATCATCCGCCAGCTGGGCGGAAAAAGGGGTTTTTTGGGATAAACGAGCTTAATCAGCTCCCTGATCATAAGCTCCGCCGCGTTGAAATCAGCTATCACACCGTCTTTCAGCGGACGAACCGTACGGATGCTCTCATGCGTTTTCTCGTGCATCATGAGGGCTTTTTTGCCTACCGCGAGCACGTTTTTCGGGTTGTTTCGGTCCAATGCCACAATGCTCGGCTCATTCACGACCACCTCGTCGTTATGTATTATGAGGGTATTGGCTGTACCCAGGTCTATTGCTATTTCCTGGGTAAAAAAGTTGAATAGTCCCATGTTTTCGATCTCAGTTTTTAGATAGGATTATAATGCAGCAAAATTGAAGGAAATAATTCGAATAAACAAAGCCAAATGATTGCCAGTCAATCTTTTTTTAATTATTACTCCACGAGATAAACGCAGGCCAAAAGTGGATATTGTGATAAGAGAGGAAGGAATTTAGAAATGCCGGAGGAGGAATTTTTGGATGTTTGGATGAAAATCTCCTGTTGTTGGAACCATGAGCCACCACTTTTCCTGGCTGTTTCCCGACCAACTCCCGCCTCATCGCTTATGCGTTTTCACACATTATATTAACTTCATTTAGAATTATGCGATTCATTACAAGAACGGTTTGGGTATTATCCTTCGTAAGCATGTTTGCGGATATAGCGAGTGAAATGCTGTATCCTGTGGTACCCGTATACTTAAAAGAAATTGGATTTTCTGTGCTGATGATTGGATTACTAGAAGGCATAGCCGAATTTACCGTTGGAATAAGTAAAGGATATTTTGGCAAACGAAGTGATGAAATGGGTGCGCGATTACCCTTTATCAAATTGGGTTATTTTCTCAGTGCTTTATCAAAACCTTTGATGGCCGTACTAACCTTTCCTATTTGGATTTTCCTGGCCAGAACAACCGATCGCCTGGGAAAAGGAATACGCACGGCGGCCAGGGATGCCCTGCTATCCCAGGAAGCTACCGTAGCCACCAAGGCCAGGGTATTTACTTTTCATCGGTCATGGGATACAGTGGGTGCTATCGCTGGCCCTTTGCTGGCACTGGTTTTTCTGCAATTCTTTCCTTCCCAATATAAATCACTTTTTTATATTGCTTTTATTCCTGGTATTGTTTCGGTGTTGCTGATTTTTTTATTGAGGGAAAAAAAGAAGGCGGCTTCTACCATGGGGAAGGGGAATTTTTTGTCCTTCTTTTCTTACCGCAAAATAGCCAGTAGTGAATACAAGCACCTGGTAACCGGGTTAATTTTATTTGCGCTGGCTAATAGTTCGGACCTGTTTCTTTTGTTGAAAGCAAAAGAAATTAGCGGAAGCGACAGTATCACCATTACCGCTTATATTTTATACAATCTTGTGTATGCTATCAGTTCTTTTCCTATGGGAATAATGGCGGATAAAGCAGGAATGAAAAAAGTATTTATATTTGGACTATTTCTTTTCGTTATAGTATATGCAGGTTTTGCTTTAAACAATACCTCATGGGTAGTATATGTATTGTTCGGCCTATATGGAATATATGCCGCAGCCACGGAAGGTATTGCCAAAGCATGGATTACTAATATTGCCCATGAAAAAAATACGGCCACTGCCCTTGGCTATTACACTTCGCTTCAAAGTGTGGCAGCATTTTTAGCCAGTACCCTGGCCGGTATTCTTTGGTATTCCGCGGGCAGTCAGCCTGTTTTCTTGTTTGCCGCCTCACTCGCTGTAGTAGCTATTGTTTACCTGGCTGGCAAAAAACCAGGCAGTAATCCTGAACAGAAAAGTTCCTAACTTCCCATTTCAACTCTTTTATCATGAAGCTGCCTTCTTCAAACAATGTTCTATTAGCCTTTTATCTTCTTTCCAGTCTTATTGTGGATTCACAGGAAGCAAAAATTCCTTACGGGCATAATAAACAAGCCGGGAATTTCTATGATATACGTGGTTTTAAAATGTATTGCGAGATTTATGGAGAAGGTGAACCCCTGCTCATTATTCATGGCAACGGAGGCTCCATAGCCGACTTTACAAATCAAATTCCTTTCTTTTCCAAAAAATATAAGGTCATAATTGCCGATAATCGCGCACAAGGGCAATCGGCCGATAAAGGGGACTCCCTTTCGTATGAAATGATGGCTGATGATTATGCCGCTTTATTAACCCAATTGAAAATTGATTCTTCCTTAGTAATTGGATGGAGTGATGGAGGCATTAATGCATTATTGCTGGCTATCCGCCACCCGGAAAAAGTAAAGAAACTGGCTTCTACAGGGGCTAATCTTCAACCTGATACCAGTGCCGTTTACCAGGAAGTAATTGACCTCGTTAGTCCTTTTTATAAACAGTTAAAAAATATCGCTTCCAAAAATGAGATACAAAAAACACAATGGAAATTAATGCGGTTGTTGATTGAAGAACCACATATACCCCTTGCTGATCTGCATAGAATACAATGCCCCAGTCTTATTATTGGTGGTGATCATGATGTAATAAAAGAAGAACACACGATGCTTATCTATAAAAATATTCCAAAAGCGTATTTGTGGATATTGCCCAATTCGGGCCACAGTACCCCCGTGGTTTATAAAGATGATTTCAACAAAGTAGTGGGGGAGTTTTTTGAGAAGCCGTGGAGAAAGATTGAGCGTCAGGGAAGGTTTAATTGAAATGAAGAATTAATAATGAAAAATAAAGAATGAAAAAGTGATCTCCGCTAATTAAAAACTTCCGTAAACTTTATGAGTACTTACTTTTTTATTCTTCATTTCTAATTTTTCAATTTTAATTTCCAAATCCCAGCCTTTTCTCCATCTCCGCACTCAGCCCCGGTAGTTTTCTTCTTTCAATTAAAAAACTGGTAAGCCGGGCAACTTCAGCAAATATATAATGCTTATCAAGCGCTCCTTTTAAATAATCTCTGCCCGTACTGCCACCCGTTCCAATGCGGCTGCCAATCATGCGGTGCACCATACTCATATGCCGGTAGCGCCAGGTACTCAACTGCTCATCAATTTCAAGCAATACATTCAATACCTGGAAGGGCAGCTGCAACATTGGGTAACCCCGATATAGCATAATGAAAAGGGCATCGCGGGAGGCCTTCGGTGATAAGGCGCGGGATGGTTGGGAAACTTGTGATTGCACGGTTGCGGTTGGATCCGCCTCTGAAAAAATTATATTAAACATGCTTTCATTTGCTTTTTCCGCGTCGGCCAGGCTTTCTTTATACCGAAAAAGATACTCATTCCAAAAACGGTTTACACCCGGTGTCTTTCCAAAACTGATTTCATCAATGGCAGAATAGGTGATTTGAAAATTCTTCCAGTTGGCGTCTTCTTCAAAAAAAGGCATCCTTTCTAACCAGGTATTCAGCAATTCTAAAATGGAAATTTCTTTTTCCGCCTGCTTAATTAATTCAACCTGTTTGGGTCGCAATTGCGATATATAATATTCCTGCCCATAGCGCTGGTCGAATTTCAGACCGAGTTTTGCCTCCAGTATTTTAAACTGCCAGCTTTGAAAACCGGATGCCGGCCTAAGCATATCCCGGAAATCGAGGAAGTCCATGGGCGTCATAGTTTCCATTACATCAATCTGCTGTACCAGTAATTTTAAAATAGTAACTACCCTGAACAACCGATGTACAACCGTTTGAAGTTCGGGTGAATTATCATTCAGTGCCGGTTTGTAAAGAATGTCTTTTACTGAATCTACTTCATGTAGCAATTGTTTAAACCACAATTCGTAAGACTGGTGAATAATGATGAATAACATCTCATCATGAGCAGGAAGCTCGTGTTTGTTACTTTCCGGGAACTGCGCGTCCAGTATTTTATCTAGTTGAAGGTAATCGCTATAGTGAACAGGCTGGGACATGGCGAGGATTTTTGATTAGGAGATGCTAGGATGGAGTGCGTGGTTTGAGGTTGATGGTTTATAATTGATTTTATGCAATTGTCTTAATAATTATAAACAGGCTGAAAAGCCAGCAGCAACCACAAACTATATACTATACACTAAAAATTATCTCTCCGGCTCAAATTCATACCCAATATCCCTCCGGTAATAGATTCCCTGGAAATCTATTTTATCCAATACCTCCCTGGATTTCATCACCGCCTCATGTATCGTAGTGCCGAATGAAGTTGCACACAATACTCTTCCGCCATTAGTTATTATTTTATTCTCTTTGTCGGCAGTACCTGCATGAAACAACAGACTGTCTGCCGGCAATGCTTCTTCTAATCCATCAATAACAAACCCTTTTTCATAATGGCCCGGGTAGCCTCCGCTAACCGCCATTATGGTAGCAGCAGGTCGTTTATCAATACTAATTTTTATAGTGTTTAGTTCCTGGTTGGCCGTAGCTACCAGCAACCCCACCAGGTCATTTTCCAGCCGGGGTATTACTACTTCCGTTTCCGGATCACCCATCCGGCAATTGTATTCAATTACAAATGGCTGTCCGTTAACTTTTATCAAGCCAATAAAAACAAATCCTTTGTATTCGATATTCTCTTTTTGAAATCCTTCAATGGTTGGCTTAATAATTCTCTCTTCTACTTTGTGCATGAACCCTGGAGTGGCAAAGGGTACCGGGCTCACGGCGCCCATCCCACCGGTATTCAATCCGCGGTCTCCTTCCCCAATGCGTTTGTAGTCTTTGGCTTCAGGTAAAATCACATAATTTTTTCCATCCGTAAGAACAAATACACTTAACTCAATGCCATCTAAAAATTCTTCCACTACTACTTTCTTACTTGCTTCGCCAAATTTGTTTTGCTGAATCATTAATTCAAATTCGGCTACCGCTTCAATATGAGAAGTACATATAATCACTCCTTTTCCAGCTGCCAGCCCATCTGCTTTTAATACCACGGGCAATGGATGCTCATTTACATATTTAACTCCCTCTTCAAAATTGGAAAGGTCAAACTCACGATAACCGGCAGTGGGAATATTATGCCGATTCATAAATGCTTTGGCAAAGGCTTTGCTTCCTTCGAGATTAGCTCCTTGTTTTGATGGACCGATAAAATAGACCTGTTTCAATTTTTCATGTGCCCGGAAATAATCACATAATCCTTTAACCAATGGTTCTTCGGGCCCCACCACCACCATTTCAATTTTTTCTTTTATGCAAAAGGCGGCAATGGCATCAAAATCATTCAGGTCAAGCAATACATTGGTACCGCAAAGTGCGGTACCCGCATTGCCCGGCGCTATATAGAGTGGATTGGTCCAAACGCTTTGATTCAGTTTCCAGGCCAGAGCATGTTCTCTTCCTCCTGAGCCCAAGAGCAGGATTTTCATGATGTCGTTTTTTTACTGCAGCAAATTTCGCATTTAAAATCATACAACCGAATTTAAGTTAGCCGCCTAAGTACTATATATAATTTTATCTGTATTTTACGGAGATAATCAATTGGAACCAACGCTTGCAACACTAAAAAAACTATTATGAGTCAACCTCCCTCCCAGGCACATCCCAAAGGACTTTACATTCTCTTCGCTACTGAAATGTGGGAACGTTTCAACTACTATGGAATGAGAGCGATCCTCATTCTATTCATGACACAGGCCCTGCTGTTTGACAAAGTGTTCTCCTCGAATTTGTATGGCAGTTATATCAGCCTTATTTATTTGTCGGGATTGGTAGGAGGTTATGTGGCAGACCGCTACTGGGGTAATCAACGATCCATAATCGCAGGCGGGATTGTAATGGCCATCTCGGAACTGATTCTGTTTTTTTGTGCATCTTTATATACCGAAGCTCCTCAACTTTCATCGGTCCTGTTTTATTGCGGGCTGGGAATGATGATTGCCGGCAATGGCTTTTTTAAACCTAATATTTCCAATATGGTGGGGCAATTATATAAGCCCAACGATAAGCGAAAAGATGCCGCGTATACCATTTTTTATATGGGCATCAACCTGGGAGGCGCTATCGGACCATTTATTTGCGGACTGGTAGGAAATACCGGGAACCCGGCTGATTTTAAATGGGCCTTTTTAGTAGCCGCTATAGGTATGGTGATCAGTGTAATCATACAGCTGGTATTTCACCGGAAATATGTAACCGACCCGGATAATAATATTCTCGGAATGGTTCCTAAAGATAGTCCCAAAAGCGCTTTATCCCCGGTGGTAACGGTCCTTGGGTTGGCTGCCGTTTCGGTAATTGCCATTGCATTAATATATATAGACGCAAAAGTATTCAGTTATTTGTTTTACCTGCTGATAGCCTGCTTCGTTATTATTCCTTTTATAATATATACTGATAAGTCGCTAACCAAGAATGAAAAAAGTAAAGTAGCGGTAATAATTGTTGTTTGCTTTTTTGTAATCTTTTTCTGGAGTGCCTTTGAGCAAACCGGGGCTTCCCTTACTTTTTTTGCCGATGAGCAAACGAACCGATCGCTGGGATGGTTTAAAATTCCTGTGGTTATCATCTATTTCTTATCAGCCTGTTTGTTATACTACACTTATACACTTTTCAAAAACGTTTCTAAGAATTTATCTTCTTCCTTCAATAAAGAATTACGGGTTACAGCACAGGCATTATTAATATTACTGGCCATCGCGGTAATTGCCGGAAATATTTACTTATTGGCTTCCGGTAAATCTTTTGTAAGCCAGGATGAAGTGCCCACCGCGTGGTTCCAGTCATTAAACTCGGTATTTATCGTTTTATTCGCTCCGTTCTTTGCTCTTATGTGGCTAAAAATGGGAAAAATGGAACCTTCTTCCCCTACTAAAATGGCCATTGGTTTAGTATTGATATCCCTGGGATATTTATGGATCGCTTATGGAGTTAATAATGTTCAGCCCGGCGCTAAAGTGAGTATGATTTGGTTAACCGTATTATATGCAATTCATACCGCAGGGGAATTGTGTTTATCTCCTATTGGATTATCATTGGTGAATAAATTAGCTCCCATAAAATTTGCTTCTTTGTTGATGGCTGTTTGGTTTACCGCGAATGCTTTTGGCAATAAACTGGCCGGTTCACTTAGTGCATTGTATCCGGATGGTGGTAAAACAACTTTCTTCCTGGGATACCAGATGAATAACCTGTTCGATTTCTTTATGCTTTTTGTAGTAATGGGAGGCGTGGCCGCCTTACTGTTGTTTTTACTTACCCGTAAATTGCAGAAGATGATGGTAACTACGCATGCATAAAATAACCAGTCATTCTTAATGGAGATGTTTAAAAATGCATCTCCTTTTTTATTTTCTGTATCTTTCTTTTACAAACCAAAATTCATGCTATGTCTGAGAAAAAATTTCAGCCCTTTATTGCCCCGGAAAAAAATATAAAAGAGCTGACAGTAAAGTCTATTTTACTCGGCAGCTTGTTTGGGGTGATCTTTGGAGCCGCCACCGTATACCTGGCGTTGAAAGCTGGCTTAACAGTAAGTGCCTCTATTCCTATTGCTGTCATTGCCATTACGCTGGGCCGGCGTTTTTTTAAAACTACTATCCTCGAAAACAACATCATTCAAACAACCGGAAGTGCCGGGGAGAGTATTGCAGCGGGTGTAGCGTTTACATTACCTGGTTTTTTATTTTTAAGTTCCCCAGACAGTGCGCAATATTTTAATTATCTCACCATATTAATTCTTGCTATTGTAGGGGGCTTATTGGGAACCTTACTAATGATTCCTTTACGAAAAGCGTTAATCGTAAATGAACATGGCAATCTTCCTTATCCCGAAGGCACTGCCTGCGGCGATGTTTTAAAGGCTGGTGAAAAAGGGGGTGATTTCGCCCGCACAGCATTTATAGGATTAGGAGTTGCTTTCTCCTATGCGCTGTTGCAAAAAGTATTGCGTGTAATTGCCGAGTTGCCGTATTATACTACCAAACAGGTTAATAAATTTTTCCCTTCAGCAAAAGTAAGTGGTGAGATTACCCCTGAATATCTCGGGGTGGGTTATATCATCGGCCCAAAAATAGCCGGAGTATTGGTAGCTGGTGGAGTATTAAGCTGGTTAGTACTTATTCCTTTGCTCGCTTCTATTGTTCCGGCAGATACAATAGCAACGCAATTGGTAAAATTGGGTTACCTGGCAGATCTTTCAAAAGATGGTGGCAAGGGAAATTGGAATGCAGCCACCCATACATTCACGGATTATTCCGCCGCTGTATATTATGCATTTGTCCGCCAGATTGGTGCGGGAGCTGTTGCGGCTGGTGGTATCATTACCTTAGTTAAAACGTTACCCACTATTGCCAAGTCTGTGAAGTCAAGTGTTGCTTCCATGAAAAGCAGCAAAGATAAAAATGCTCCCTCGGTACTTAGAACCGATAAAGACCTCAGCCTAAAAGTTGTTGGATTGGGTAGCCTTGGACTCGTAGGTCTTATCAGCGTTTTACCTCAGATACCAGGAGATGGGTTTGGACAAAAATTATTAATTGGTATACTCGTGGTATTATTCGGCGCCTTGTTTGTAACGGTGTCTTCGCGAATTGTCGGTTTGATTGGTAGCTCCAACAATCCCATCAGTGGTATGACGATTGCCACTGTAATGGGTACCAGCTTAATTTTTATTAGTGTAGGTTGGACGGGGAATGCCTATGAACCATTAGTGTTGGTAGTAGGAGGTATGATTTGTATTGCAGCCGCTAATGCCGGTGCCACCTCGCAGGATTTGAAAAGCGGTTACATTGTTGGCGCCACACCACGCAACCAGCAGATCGCATTATTTGTGGGAGCTATTGTTTCTTCTATTGTAATTGGGCTGACTATTAAGTTCCTTGATAAGCCAACTGCCGAAATGGTTAACCAGGGTGTAACGCATATGATAGGCACTGAAAAATTTCCAGCTCCACAGGCTACGTTGATGGCCACTCTTATAAAAGGGATTCTTTCGCAAAATCTCGACTGGCAATACATTTTCGTAGGTGTATTCCTGGCAGTGGTAATGGAACTTTGCGGTATTAAATCATTGAGCTTTGCAGTAGGTGCTTACCTTCCATTGTCGACTACTTTACCCATTTTTGTAGGCGGTGCCATAAGAGGTTTTGTGGAATGGAAACAAAAGAAAAATAATATTCTGAGTAGTCCTGAAGAAGAGGAGCTAAGCAAAGGCAGTTTGTTTGCAACCGGATTAGTGGCCGGGGGCGCAGTGGCAGGCGTAGTAATCGCCTTTATTTCGGGCTCCGATAGTGGTAATAAATTATTGACAGCCGTAAACCAGGAGCATTCAATAACAGCTGCAATAGGAACGGCCGGATACTACTTGCTGGGTGTTTTATTCTTTGCACTGATGGGTTGGATACTATATAAAAATGCAATGAAGATTTCACGCGAATAGATACGAATATCAACGAATTCGTGAGAAGGATGTAACATCAATCAACACGAATAAAGTGCTAATTAACACAAAGAAGCCGAAGGGCATGCCACCCTTCGGCAATTAAATAAGAAAATCCTACCATACGGTGGGATCATAATTCATGAAGTAATTCAAAATATCAAAAATCTGGGTTCAGATGAGCAGGCATCAAACTATAAACTACAAACCACAAACTGCTCTTAATTCATCTTAAAAGGCACTATCATTTCAAAAATTGGAATGTTGACTTCAAACTGTTGTTTGTTATGGAGGTTCTCCATTAAATAGTTGCCATACATTTTACCCATTTCGGTTCGCAGGTTACACCCGCTTACATATTGATATCGTTCCCCCGGCTGCAAAGTTGGCTGAATACCCACGACGCCCTCTCCTTCCACTTCGCGATGACTGCCACTGCCTTCTACAATAAACCAGTGTCGGCGATGAAGTTTTACGGGGAAATTATTGTGGTTCTCAATATTGATCCGGTAAGCAAACATAAACTCCCCTGATACCGGGTTAGAATAATCGGGCTGGTAGAACGTTTCTACACTAATTTCAATGCCTTCGGAAATTTTGGAAACCATCTTTTGGTTGTTTACTTAATAAAGATAACTAAAAAAACAGGCGGATACCAGCAAATGTTGTCGAATTAATGGGGATTTCTGTAGGCAGCTTGCTAAATTTGCGAATTGCGGAATCCTTTAAAAACATTCACAAAACACTAAAGTAATGAAAATAGCTGTTGCCAAAGGCGATGGGATCGGTCCCGAAATCATGGAAGCGGTATTGAGTATTTTTAAGGCTAGTAAGGTAGCGTTGGAATATGAATACGTTGACATGGGAAAGTGGGTATTCGACAAAGGATTCAGTAATGGTATGACTCCGGAATCGCAGCAAACCATTGAAAATCTCGGTATATTATTCAAAGGGCCCATGGAAACCCCCAAAGGCAAAGGCGTAAAAAGCGTAAACGTTACGGCGCGTAAAACATGGAACACATATGCCAACAAAAGGGTATTTCAAACATTGCATGGCGTAGATACAGTTTTCAGTAAGGCGGGTATTCCAATTGATGTAACGGTCGTGCGCGAAAATATTGAAGATACTTACGGAGGAATTGAACACATGCTTACACACGACGTGGCACTCAGCAGGCGATTTATTACCCGCCCCGGAAGTTTGCAGGTGATCCATTATGCTTTTGAAATGGCACAAAAGAAAAATGCTAAACGTATTACCTGCGGGCACAAGGCCAATATTATGAAAATTACGGATGGTCTTTTCCTCGATTGCTTTTATGAGGTGGCGAAAGAGTATCCGTCATTAAAAGCAGACGATGTAATTGTGGACGATCTCTGCATGAAATTAGTAACCCGGCCCGATTTGTTTGATGTGGTAGTTTTGACCAACTTACAGGGCGACATTGTAAGTGATCTATGCGCAGGGTTGGTGGGAGGATTGGGATTTGCTCCTTCTGCAAACATCGGAGATCATATTTGTATTTTCGAAGCCGTGCATGGCACCGCCCCCGATATTGCAGGTAAAAATATTGCCAACCCGACGGCTTTGTTATTAAGTGGTATCACGATGTTGCGCCACCTCGGTATAATGGAAAACGCGGCTATCATAGAAAATGCTTTACTGTATACGCTGGAAAGTGGTATTCACACCGGTGATTTTGGTGATAAAAGCAAAGCACCGGTGAATACCACCCAATTTGCCCAAGCTATTATTGACAACTTTGGAAATATCCCCCAGGTGGTACCCAAACCAGTATTGCCCAATAAACCGGTAACCCAAACCATGTTTAAGCTTGATAAGAACGCGATGATGGTTTCAGTGGAAATGCAGGAAGAAAAAATCGTAGGCGTAGATATGTTTATTGAAAGTTCACAGCAACCTACGGAGATTGCAAAAAAATGTGAACGCCATGCCGGGGTAAAATTTAAACTTATAAATATCAGTAACCGAGGTACCCAGGTATGGCCTACGGGTTCTATTTATACTAACCTGGTTAACCAATATAATGCCCGATTTGAAAGTTTGGATGGGGAGCCATTAAATCAACAGGATATAATCGGGCTGTATGTTAGCCTTAGTGGCAATTTTAAGATATGTTCTTTTGAATTATTGAATATGTGGGGCGATAAGAGAGCCTATAGTTTGGCGCAGGGGCAGTAATAGTTTATAATTTGAGATTTTGGTTTGCCTGGTTGACACTGTAGGATTTACTTATAAGCGAATTATTTTTTTTCATCGCCATCCATGTCCACAGTGCACCTGCCAGATCAATTACTCCAATACCAATAATAATAGGCGATACCCATTTCATTAATGCAAAAAGTACAAAAGAAATGAATACTATTACTCTTGCTGGAATGGTTAGACCAAAAAAAGATTGGAGATTTGTTGCTCCAGCCCGGTTATAATAAAAGCCAATAACAAATGCCAGAAGACCCACTACTCTAATCCATACTTCATTGGTTTCGGGCATTTGAAGTGTCGTCAGGAAAATATTCGGCATAAATACCAATGTTAACCCAACTACAAACAGGTAAATACTGAAATAATAGATTGATTTGGCAGCAGCAGTCATGGCATATGTTTTTAGAGTTAAGAGGAATACACAAATATTACGAATAATATCCTTGGAACAAAATCACCCATTGGAGGGGACGTTTAGTACTTCACATAACACACGGATCATGGTTTCTTTAAATACAGCGCGTAAATTGGCCCTTTCACTACCTGAAGTGGAAGAGCATAGCCATTTTCATTTGCCCGATTTCAGGGTAAAGAAAAAGATATTCGCGTCGTTGCATGAAGATAAAAACCTGATGATGGTAAAGTTTAATAATATTGATCAATCCGTTTTTTGCGAAATCGATCCAACCGTCATTTACCCCGTACCGGGTCGATGGGGTAAGAAAGGGTCCACGTTTATCAACCTGAAAAAGATAAAAAATGAAATGCTGATTGATGCGGTGACTACTGCATGGAAAACCGTGGCCCCTCTCTCGCTAGTCAATAAATATTTCCCTGGGGAAGATTGAAATGGTCAAGCATTTAGCGCACGCTGGAAAAGGAAAGCATTACTTATTTTGAATCTGTACTTCCTTCTAATTCTTAATTAATCCTACTCTATTCACAAAGGTTTAATGATTCGGTCGACCGGGTACTGAATTGAACCAGGTTTACTTTACCTGTTTTGTTATAATGCAATACCAATGTTCCGTATTGCATCTGGTAAGCATCCCAATTCTGATCTTTTATTTTAGGGTTTCCCAAAGTTTTAAAGAAACTATTCCGGCTGGCACCCAACAATGGGAGGCTGAGCTTCCCTTTGAATTTCTCTCCAATTTGCACGTAATCCCTGCCGGTGTAGAAATAAAGATCCTTGTCTTTGAACCAAACTCCACCCCCACATTTTGAAGCAGGTTCTTCTGTTTCTATTCCAGTAAAACAAGGAAAAATTTTCTTTATTTCTTCAATTCCAAAATCCGGTTTTGTTTCATTTACTTTTCCGTTTAATATATCTACGGTAAATGGTTCACAACGTATCGTTGCCTTCAATTGAGCGTGTACAGTAACGGTCATAAAAAGAGCCATAATAACAAGTAAAAGGTTGGTTCTCATGCCTGAATGTTTTAAAGGAGGCGAAACTGCATTCCTTACCCTCTACCAGCAAAATCCTTGCTAAATTTCGCTGTGGAGGATACTAATTCCTGGTTCCTGGTTCCCGATTCACATCTTTTAATTTCTGTTTCATGATGCCAGGCAGCCGAACCCTCATCCAACTCTTTTACTGGCCGTATATCCATTTTTTAATAACCATTGTAATACTTTTTCGCGTTGATCTCCCTGTACAATAGCTTCTCCATCTTTTACCGAGCCCCCGGTACCACAGTAATTTTTTAATTGCTTGCCGATTACTTCCAGTTCTTCCGTTCTTCCAAGGAAGCCATACACAACGGTAACTGCTTTGCCGGCCCGGTGCTTTGTTTCCAGGATAACTTTTAATTTTTGTTTAGCCGGAGTAAGCGTATTTAAATTTACAGTTTCTTCTTCAAATCTGAAATGCGGATCGGTACTATATACAAAACCTCTGTTGTCAGGTTTATTTTTTTTACTCATAACGATTATATTCAGGTTGAATGAAAGTTCTTATCAATCCACAAGAACTGGTATAATTTTTCAGCAGTTATTCTTTCACTGCCTTCAGGCTGAGGTCCAAACTTTTTGCCTGGTGTATTAAAGCGCCCACACTCACAAAATCAACCCCGGTGGCCGCATAGGCGGATATGTTTTCCAGGTTGATGCCACCGCTTGCTTCTGTTTCCATTTGTCCGTTAATATAAGTCATTGCCTCTCTAATTTGCCCGGGAGTAAAATTATCCAGCATAATCCGGAACACTTTATCTTTCCCAACAGCCATCACTTTGATTACTTCTTCAATACTCCTGGTTTCAATTTCAATTTTCAACCCAGGCTTTACTTTTTGAACATAAGCATGGGCACGTTCAATAGCCGGCTCAATGCCTCCGCAATAATCAATATGATTATCTTTAAGCATTATCATATCATACAAACCCATACGATGATTAACCCCTCCCCCAATACGAACTGCCTCTTTTTCGAGCAGCCGGAAATTAGGAGTTGTTTTGCGGGTATCTAATACCCTGGTTTGGTATCCTTTTAATTTATTTACGTACTCTTTTGTTAAAGTGGCAATTCCACACATGCGTTGCATACAGTTAAGCACCAGGCGTTCGCATTGAAGAATACAATGCACAGAAGCCGATACCTCAAAAGCAATTTCCCCTTCTTTCATCAGATCCCCGTCTTTTTTATAGTCAATAAACGAGGCGCGGGGTTCTTTGAATTGAAATATGCGCCGGGCAATATCTATTCCTGCCAACAGTCCATCCTGTTTTATTTTAAGTACCGCCTTCCCTTTTGCTTCGGAAGTAATACAGCAGAGCGCCGAATGATCGCCGTCGCCAACGTCCTCCTCCAAAGCATTTTTGACAAGAATGTTTAATTGTTCGTTAAATGAGAGCATCTACAAATATATCCCAAAAGCAAAAACCCAAAGCTAATAGCTGTGGGTTAAAATTATTTTATTGAATGAAGTTTAATCTACCCGCTGAAAGCCTATTTCCTGTAATACCTGCTTATCTGCTTTTTGCTTCATATATAGCTTGGTTCGATAATTTCCATTCTTTGTCTGTAAAACACCAAAGCAGAATTGAGACCCGTTATTTTCTCCTTTGTGTTTGATCTGGAAATCTCTTACATCATTATTGCTGAAGAAATCTTTTAAAATCATTTCGCCCTGGCTCTTACTGTAGTTATCATTTTTTCCAGGAAGGGAAATATCAATTCTTTCATCAAAATATCTTGACAGTTGATTCGCATTTCCGGTTTTCATGGCATTTACCACTTCATCAATTGAGTAATACGGCGTAAAGGATACGAGGCAGAACGTACAAACTGCGATGGCCCATCCATAAAAGTGTTTCATGATCAGCTATTTTTCTGCTTAAAAGTTGCCAAAAACATGCCAAAGTAAGAATAGGATGAAAAATTACTAACAAACGGGTATTCAATTACCTTTGTCCCTTATAATCTAAAGCAAAACAACCAATGGCAGGAAAAAAAGCAATTCTGGTTATTATGGACGGCTGGGGGTTAGGCAAAGTAAAATCTTCTGATGCGATACAGCATGCACGCACTCCCTTTGTAAGTTCATTATATAATAAATATCCACATACAACCCTTACTACCTGCGGCGAACTGGTAGGCCTACCCGATGGTCAGATGGGTAATAGCGAAGTGGGGCACCTTAACCTGGGTGCGGGCCGAATAGTATACCAGGAATTACAACGCATTAACGTAGCCATTAGAAACGGAGAACTTCTCCACAACGAGCCTTTATTAAATACTATCCGTTATGCCAGGCTTAACAATAAACCGCTTCACCTGATTGGATTAGTGAGTGATGGCGGCGTTCACTCACATATTAATCACCTGAAAGCAATTGTTTCTTTGTGTAAAACAGAGAATTTAGATAATGTATTTATCCATGCCTTTACGGATGGACGTGATACCGATCCTAAAAGTGGTTTAGGTTTTATAAAAGACTTGGTGCAGCATCTTTCCCATACAACCGGAAAAATTGCTACAGTTTGCGGCCGGTATTATGCCATGGACCGCGATAAGCGGTGGGAAAGAGTGAAACTTACTTACGATGCATTAGTACAGGGAACCGGGGAAACAGCCACAGATGCCATCAAAGCCATTGAAAAGTCTTATGCCAATAATATAACCGACGAATTTTTAAAACCAACTGTAATTACCGGTCAGGACAAAAAACCGTTAATTACCATTAAAGATGGTGACGCAGTACTATGTTTTAATTTCCGAACTGATCGCTGCCGTGAAATAACAGAGGTGCTTTCGCAAACAGATATGCCGGGGTATGGAATGAAGAAATTATCTCTTTACTATACTACTATGACCGAGTACGACAAAACCTTTCAGAACGTGCAGGTAATTTTTGAAACAGATAACCTGGTAAATACGCTGGGTGAAATTTTGGCCGGGAATCATAAAACGCAAATTCGGATTGCGGAAACCGAAAAGTACCCGCACGT
Source organism: Chitinophagaceae bacterium (assembly GCA_031360425.1). Taxonomy (GTDB): domain Bacteria; phylum Bacteroidota; class Bacteroidia; order Chitinophagales; family Chitinophagaceae; genus Endoryza. The sequence continues at coordinate 76,964 of JANMBO010000049.1, forward strand.
ATCTTTCTTTTTCAGCGGTGGAAGAGAAGTGCCCTTTGAAGGGGAAAAAAGAATTATGATCCCCTCTCCAAAAGTGGCTACCTATGATCTTCAGCCAGAAATGAGCGCCGTAGAAGTAACCAATGCCATTGTTCCGGAAATTGAAAAGGAAACGGCCGATTTCATCTGTTTGAATTATGCCAATGCAGATATGGTGGGGCATACCGGAATTTGGGAAGCTGCTATCAAAGCAATTGAAACAGTAGATAGTTGCGTACAGCGGGTGGTAACAGCTGCCCTTGAACATGGATATACCATTTTCTTAACCGCCGACCATGGCAATGCGGACTATATGATTAATGAAGATGGCACACCCAATACCGCTCATACGCTGAATCTTGTTCCTTTATTTATTATTGATAAGGAATGGAAGGGAAGTGTAAAATCCGGTAAACTGGGAGACATTGCCCCAACGATACTCACTATGATGCAATTACCTATTCCGGAACAAATGACCGGAGATGTACTAATTTAGTAGTTCAATGAACGCAATTAGAAAATCAATATCAGCAACTGGAATGCTTATTCTGTTAGGCTTGCCAGGTTTCCTGATACTACATTACCAGGTAATGCAGCTGCATATACAACACCAGATGGAAGAAAAACTGGAAGAAATGTATATTCAAACAGTTCGTGTACCTGTAAATGAAATTCAATGGTACAAACAGGATAAAGAGATAATTATTGAGGGAAAACTATTCGATGTAAAATCGTTGAGCATTGTGAATAGGGTGGCCGAATTTAAAGGTCTCTTCGATGAAAAAGAAACAAGCATCAAAGAGATGATTAACCAACTGCAGCAGCAGCAGGAAAAAAATAATCCCATTAACAGCACCGCTGCAAAATTCTTTTCCTTAGTCCTTTTCCAGGATGACCTTTTACCTTATTCTTTTCCCTGCTGCCTATTTCCTCCTTCTGTTTATAATTCCTGCGTCGACGATCCCCTGATTTATACAAATCTATCCACCCCAACACCTCCTCCCAAAATATAATACGGCCAAATTTTCTTTCAGATTTTTTAACACCAGGGAACAGCATAGCATCCTGGAAATGTATTATTAAACTAATTGCACACCTTTTCGTTTTATGAAAAAGAAAATTGTATTGCCATTATTTTTATTGATATCTATTACTACAACTGCACAAAAAGAAACAGATACTGTTAAAGTAACTGCCCTGGAAGAGGTAGTAGTTTCGGCCAATAAATTCGTGGAAAAGAAAAAGAATATTGCTCAGAAGATAGAGATTATAAGTGCCCGCACTATTGCTACGGTAAACGTGCAAAACACCGGAGATCTGCTCATGAATACGGGAACTATTTTTGTACAAAAAAGCCAGCAGGGAGGCAGCAGCCCGGTAATACGCGGCTTTGAGGCCAGCCGTGTCTTATTGTTGATTGATGGCGTACGCATGAACAACGCAATCTATCGTTCAGGACACCTCCAAAATGCCATTACCGTAGACCAGAATATGCTGGAAAGAGTAGAAATATTGTTTGGTCCGGCCTCTACCTTATATGGCAGCGATGCATTGGGAGGTATCATTCATTTTCGAACAAAAATGCCTAAACTTTCCGGCGATAAAAACCTGCTGGTTACCGGAAGTGGTTTTGTTAGGTATAGCTCGGCCAATGATGAAAAAACGATCCATGCGGATGTCAGCATGGGCAGCAGGAAATTCGGTTGGTTACAGGCATATAATTTCAGCCAATTTGGTGATATGAAAATGGGGAACAACTATCGTAGTAAGTACCCTGATTTTGGCAGAAGAAGTCAGTATGTTGCCCGTATCAATGGAATTGATTCGGTGGTAAAAAACCAGGTCGACCGAATACAGCGTTTTTCCGGCTATGAACAGTGGGATGTTACACAGAAATTCTTATTTAAAACGACGGCTAAAGTATCTCACTTGATTAACCTGCAACTTTCCAATACAACCGATGTTCCGAGGTACGATCGTTTACAGGATATACGTAACGGAGCACTTCGCTATGCCGAATGGTATTATGGACCCCAAAAAAGAATAATGGGTTCTTATGAATTAGGAATAAGCAGGGCCGGGTTCTATGATGAAATCCGGGCCAATATCAATTACCAGGATATTGAGGAAAGCAGGCAAACAAGGGAATACAGGAGGTATGACCGCTTCGATAGCCGACGGGAGCATATAAAAGTGTGGGCCTTTACGGTAGATGGGAGAAAAATATGGGGGCATAACGAGTTAACCACTGGTATGGATGGTCAATTGAACGATTTAAAATCAGCTGCCGACCGGACCAATATGCTGACAGGTGTCAAAACAAAACTCGACACTCGTTACCCCGATGGAAAGAATAAGATGAATTACTTTGCCGCTTATGCCCAGCATTTATATAAATTTTACGATAGTAAATTAATATTGAATGACGGAATCCGTTTTCAACTGGTAACCCTGCATTCAACTCTATCAGACAATTCTTTCTTTAACCTCCCCTTTACGGATATAAAACAGGACAACTTTTCTGTAACAGGAAATATCGGCGTCTCTTACCTTCCGCAAAAGAATACCAAAATTGCCTTATCATTAGCCTCCGGATTCCGGTCTCCTAATATTGATGATCTTACAAAGGTTTTTGAATCGAGTACGGCGGCTAAACAAGTTGTGTTTCCTAACCCGGATATTAAACCGGAATACACGTACAATGTTGATTTTTCCTTAACCCATAGTATAGCACAAAAAATCAACTTTGATATAACGGGATTTTATACGCTATTTACCAATGCCATTGTAAAAGCACCTTTCCGGATAAATGGGCAGGATTCCATTTTATATAATGGAGTAAAGAGTCAGATACTGGCGAGTCAAAACCGGAATAGAGCAAGCGTATATGGTTTCAATGCCGCCGTGTCTCTAGCCCTCACTTCTTACCTCACACTTACCAGTACTATTAACTATACCAAGGGTAATTTTAAAACAGATCCTTCCAAAACTTCTTCCGTATATAAAAAACAACCGGATGGAACCTATAAACTGGTAGAGGAAAATGTATCAAAAAAGCCGCTGGATCATATTCCGCCTTTATTCGGAAAAACAGCACTTGTATTAACTCAAGAGAAATGGGGTGTCGAGCTGTTCGCTTTTTATAATGGTTGGAAGAAACTTGATCAGTACAATGCAGATGGGGAAGACAATGCCCAGTATGCAACTGCCGATGGTATACCATCCTGGTTCACTCTTAATGTAAGGGCTAGTCACTATTTTTATAAGCAACATCTTCAGGTACAACTAGCTGTAGAAAATATACTGGACCGCAACTACCGGTATTTCGCCTCAGGCTTTTCTGCTGCGGGGCGAAATGTTATCCTGGCATTTAAGGCTAATTTTTAACGGCCATTTAATTCCGATTTTCATCAAGCCTCCGCTGCGAAATTTGGGAGGCTTTTTCCACTAAAAAATAATCTGGCAAGCAGCATGCGATTGAAAGAATTTGTCTAAATTACGGGGCAACCAAACGGTTTTTATGACCGAAGAAGCCATTTTACAAGGCTGTTTACAAAACAATGCCTCAAGTCAACGGGAACTGTACACCAGGTACAGTCCTAAAATGCTTGCAGTATGTTATCGGTTTGCCCACAACCGGGAGGATGCTGAGGATATGTTGCAGGAAGGCTTTATAAAGGTTTTTTCGCAAATACATACATTTCGGAGCCAGGGTGCATTTGAAGGTTGGATAAGAAGGATTGTAGTACATACCTGCATAAACCATCTGAAGAAAAATAAGCGGTTTAACGAAAGTGTTGATATTATACATGCGAATAGTATTCAGGTAAGGGAAGAATCGGTGCCATCGATTGTACAGGCGAAGCAGATTGTAGAATGCATCCGCTTATTGCCAATGGGTTACAGAACTGTTTTAAACCTGTACGCAATTGAAGGATATTCCCACAAAGAAATTGCAGAGATGCTTGACATAGAAGAAAGCACCAGTCGATCTCAGTATACGCGGGCGAAGCAGATGCTGGAAGACATTTTAGTGAGGAAAAGAATTATTCAAAAGCCCCTGGAAAAAATCAGCTGGTTTAAGATAGCCGCTGGCCGTTAACGAAAGGAAACTGTTTATAATCCGATCTTATGAATACAACCCGTACAAACACTAACTAAAAATGGAACGCCGTTTCTACAATGATGATTTTGATTTTGAACAACTGATAAAACAGAAGTCAGATCAATATAAAATTTACCCTTCCCACAAAGTATGGAAAGGTATTTATGGCTCTCTTCATTCTTCCCGAAGATGGTATTGGTTGAGCTTTGTTTTGTTTTTGGCTGGCATTAGTTATTTTGCCATTGATCAATTGTCGGCTCCTCCAAGAAAAAATATTACAGGCACTAAAGAAAATGCTCCGGTTGGTTCGGATGAAAATAGCAATGCGCCAAAAGCAATTATTCTTCCCTTTACTACACCTATTTCCAAAAATGCCAAGCCTGCAGCAGGTAATAATTATGACCGGAAGGGATTGGTAATTGCTATGAACGAAATGGCTGCGGGCCCGGAAGAAATGACTGATCCGCTTATTATAGCTGAGGATGTGAACGAAGAAACAGAAAATGATCGCAATACTTATTCCACCCAGGGTAAAAACGACCAAAGCGAAATAATTGAAAAGACTTTAATACCACATACCATACCGGAGACCTTTAAAGAAAACATGGCCTTTATGTTTATTAAAAAAGGAACCATCGTTCATGAGTTGGCAAACAATAACATGGAGGCTATGGATGAGAAAGTGGTTGCAAGTAATAATGAGTTGAGCGATCAGAAAAGGATTAATTGGCTGCAGGAAAATGCGATTTACGAACTAACCAGGCCAAAGTTGAAAAGAATCAGCTGGCAGCTTACATTATCTCCCACCATGAATTACCGGAAGCTTACCGGTAATAAGAATGCCAACATTGCATCTGATGCAAAGAACATTCCTATCTCTTTTAATATTGAGGGTGATGTAAATAACCTGGTAAATCACAAACCTGCCGTGGGTTTTGAATTAGGCTCCATGTTTTTATACGCGGTTAGCAAGAACCTTACGTTCAAGTCGGGAGTACAATTTAATTACTCCCGGTACAAAATACAGGCGTATAGTTCTTATGCAACGGACAGGGCTACTATAGCATTAAATAATTTTTACGGAACAACTACGGATTCTATAACAACCTATACCCGGATAGGGAACTTCGGAGGCAATACCGTAAAAGATCTTAAAAATGAGTATTACCAGCTTTCAGCCCCAATTGGTATTGAAGTGCTGGTGCTGGGCAGAGGAAGACTACAGTTCTCTGTAGCGGGAACTATTCAGCCAACGTATCTGATTAACCGGGATAATTACCTGATCACCACCGATTATAAAAATTATACCCACGAACCTTCCCTGGTGCGTCGCTGGAATATAAATACCGGCGCGGAAGCTTTTCTCTCCTATAAAACAGCCGGCTTTAAGTTTCAATTGGGCCCTCAATTGCGTTACCAACTGTTATCTTCTTATGATGAGAAATATCCGGTTAAAGAATTTCTCACCGAATATGGAATTAAGCTGGGTATCAGTAAAGCCATTCGATAATAAGAAATTAAATTTCTAAAAAGCCGTTAACAATTTTTGATGCGGCTTTTGCTTTTTATCACCCCGCTTCAAACACCTAATTTTGCAGTATGAAAAATCTATGGATTATTTTTTTTATTGCCGGCAGTATAGGAGCCTGCAAAAATTCTTCCGTCAAACCCGATACCGAACAGGCGAAATCCTATTTACCCGTTACTGATTTTATTCAGGAAGATATAAAGAGGATCGACTCGTTCGGCGGAGGTATCTTATTGAAAACAACAGGCACGTTGAAAAATGATTCTGCTTTCATTCAGCCCCAGCAATTTAAATTACTGGTATCCGAATTCTTCTTGCCCGAACTAGATTCGGCTATTTTCTATAATCAGTTTACTGAAACGTCGCTAATGGATGAAACAACACAGATGCTAAATTTCATCTACACAGCGGACAGCAACAAAACAGCCTTGCGAAAGGTAATAGTGTATGTTTCTCCAAGCCTGACTACCGATAAAGTGCATCGAATTTACATGGAAAAAGAAAACAGGATTGGTGATACGATAGTGAGCCAGAAACTAACCTGGAAAATGAGGCAATACCTGATCATTGCGGAAATAAAAGAAACAGCCAATGGATTTAATTCTACCCTCATCCGCAAAGCCATCTGGGATCCACAGCACTATGCCGATTAGAAATGACCGCTGCAGAATTTCAACATATAGCCCATACCATACCCCTTCAACCCGGCATCTACAAATATTATGATGCCAATGATGTAATAGTGTATGTAGGAAAAGCCAAGAGCCTGCGCAAGCGGGTAAGTTCTTATTTTACCAAAACCTTTACTTCCTGGAAAACACATGAACTGGTAAAGCGTATAAAACGTATTGAATTTACCATAGTGAATTCGGAACAAGACGCCCTGTTCCTGGAAAATGCTTTAATCAAACAACATCAGCCCCGGTTCAATATCGATTTAAAAGATGATAAGTCTTTCCCTTTTATCGTTTTGAAGAATGAACCCTTTCCACGCGTTTTTCTAACCCGGAAGAAAATTGATGACGGATCAGAATACCTGGGGCCCTTTACTTCGGTAGGTAAAGTGCGTGAGTTACTCAATTTTGTAAGAGCAAACATTCAACTGCGTACCTGTAAACTCAATCTTAGCGAAAACAATATCAAAAAAAGTAAGTTTAAAGTCTGTTTGGAATATCACCTGGGTAACTGCAAAGGCCCCTGTGAGGGATTACAGTCATCAGAAGATTATGAATATGGACTGCAACAGATAAAGAATATTTTAAAGGGAAACCTCTCCCCGGTAATCCAGCATTTCAAAAATGAAATGAAAGCATATGTGGGCGAACTGCAATTTGAAAAGGCCGAGTGGATACGAAAAAAAATTGAGCACCTCGAAGAATACCGGGCTAAAAGCGTAATTGTGAACAGTCGTTTTATCAATATCGATGTGTTTTCCTTACTCAGGGATGGAGAGGCTGCTTATGTAAATTACTTGATGGTTCAAAATGGAACCATCGTACAAACACATACCATCCCATTGCAGCCGAAGCTGGATGAAACGGATACCGAGATATTATCACTGGCCGTAGTATACTTGCGAACCACTTTTAATAGTTTGTCAAAAGAGATCATTGTTCCCTTCGAAATTGATTATCCTGAAGAGGGAATATTAATTACCATTCCCAAAAGCGGAGACAAGAAGAAGTTGCTGGAATTATCGGAAAAGAATGTCAATTATTTTTACGAAGAGTTGAGAAAGAAAAAAGTGGTAAAACTGGAAGGGAAAGAGGATACTGCCTTTAAACAGGTCTTGTACCAGTTGCAGGAGGATCTTCAACTTTCCGAAACTCCTACTCATATAGAGTGCTTTGATAATTCGAATTTCCAGGGAAGTTACCCGGTATCGGCTATGGTATGTTTTAAGAATGCTGTACCCAGTAAGGAAGACTATCGCCATTTTAATGTAAAAACGGTGGCAGGCATTAATGATTTTGCGACCATGAAAGAAGTGGTATACAGGCGATATAAAAGGTTATTAGATGAGCAAAGTGAATTACCACAACTCGTAATCATTGATGGGGGTAAAGGGCAACTAAGTGCCGCGCAGGAAAGCATAACCGAATTGGGATTAACGGGAAGACTTACCCTGGTGGGTTTGGCAAAGAACGAGGAAGAACTGTTTTTTACCGGTGATACAGAGTCGTTGAAACTGGACTATACTAGTGAAAGTCTTAAACTTATCCGTCGCATTCGTGATGAAGTGCACCGCTTTGGAATTGCATTTCACCGGCAAAAAAGAAGCAAGGGCACTTTCAAAAACGAACTGGAAGACATAAAAGGAATTGGGAAAAATACAGCGGATACTTTGCTGAAGGAGTTTAAATCAGTAAAGCAAATACGGCAATTATCTAAAGCTGAATTGGCAAAACAAATTGGGGAATCAAGAGCGTTGCTTGTGTGGAATCATTTTCATCAAAAAAGTTGAAATACTCCAATAAAAAAAGGGGCCCGGATAGAAATCCAGCCCCGTTTTTAAAATCCAATATCCTATGAAAAACCGTGGTAAAAATAGTAAATGCACTTCACAAAACAATACCCTTTTGTGGGTATTTTTAAAATACTTTATTGTAGGATTTCATATAAATATTTGCAGGCCTGCCTTTTGTGAAAAATCAATTCTAGTAGGCATAAAAAAAGCATCGTAATTATACGATGCTTTCAAACTATGAAATTTGGTTAATTAATAAGACCAGAGGTCCTGTTCGTAATTAAATATCTTTTCCTTTACATTATCACCTTCTAATAAGGCAAGGATAGGATCTTTTACGTACATATTAATGAACATGTCGTTCGGGTTATTAATTGTTGACTTAATAATTCGGCTTGCAAACATACGGCTCTCAAACAATTCTTCCCAGCTCATACGGGCACCAAAGTTTTTACCATTGTACACTTCGTGCTTTGCTAACATGGGTCTCAGATCGGGATAATACACCCAGAAGATGGGGGTAACCGCCCGGAAAGATCCATCATTATTATATACTGATTTTAGAGGGGCTATTCCGAGTATACGCACATACATACGAGAAGACTCTTTATCAAAAATCCAGTCTTCTTTTAACCAGTAACGCTCTATGGCATCCGGGTTAAATTCATTAATGATGGTAGTATCGCGCATTAATCCTTTAGAACCGTCCGGATCCTGAACCAGGTTAGGCACCTGTATCAAGAGTGGCGCTCCTACTAACCCGCTGGCAATTTGTTTGAAGCTTAAAGGAGTAGTAAACCGGTCATCCAAATTGGCGTCAAAGGCAGTAATTTCTTCTTTTTTGATAGCATTCAACAATATCATAATGAAGCGTTGATTGCCCTGGTCGCCTTCTGCTTTATAAGTGAACGGTAAATTCATTTTCTCATGTACATCAACTTCTCTCCATACCCTTTGCACATAGGTAGCATCATCTTCACGGATATGCTCGTAAACCAGCGGCGTTCTTTCCTTCACCAGATTACGTTCAAACGCATAATCGTTACGTAAAGAGGGGCGTGGAGCCGTAATCTTTAAGTCTGGCTCGGGGGCAACAGGTTTGGTAGTATCCGCTGCCGGCGGGGCAATAGCTGCAGTATTCTTGCTGTTATTGTTCCTGTTTGTGTTTGTCTTTGCTTTGGAAGTCGATCGCTTAGATTTAGGCCTGGAAGGCTTTTTATTCTGCGCGTCAGCCGTTGCCGTACAAACAACAGTAACAATTGCAAGCAACAAACTCCATTTAATGATACGGTTCTTCATTGTTCCCTATTTAAGTATTATTTCAGGTTAAACACCATTGGTTGAATTTCGCGGTTACGTCCATCCGGACCTACTACACGAATATTATCAAAGAATATATTGGTACCCGGGGTAGCGCGTCCAACAATGGATGCCGCACTTCCGTTCCATCTGTTTCCTTCATTTGCAGCTTCTGTATACGTGGGAATTCCACCTCCGATGGCCGCTAATTTGTAGCTGATCACTTTAAAGGGGGCTTCGAAATCAGAATCCTCCAGTCTGGCAATCAACGCACCGATTGCCTTGAATTCCGCTGAAGATATGGAACCTCCTCTTTTTGAACCGATGAAACCACCAGGGTTCGGAAGGCTTTTTACCCGCATGGGGAATTCATAATTTTTACCATCTGCATTAACTACAATTTTAGACATGGTTGGGCTTCCGGTTGGTTTGGCAACATAACGATCGCCACCAACTTTAGTTAAGGAGCCATTGGCAAAACTTACTCTCACTTTCTCACTTCCTACACTACCACCAGAAATGGTAAGCGGGTTGTCAACACCAATATACAATACATTCATCTTCTCAAGGAACACAGAGGCACCAGAGGGAACGCCCACTGTATACTTGATGTTCTTATTCACGGTAGCGATAGAGCCATCGGGCTTTACATATTCAATTTTTACCGACACGCTTTTATCGCCGGCACCACCTGCTGTAGTTTTATAGATAGCAGTTCCTTCTGCAGTCAATGGCATTAACTGGCCATTTACATAAATCTTTGGTTTCGCAGCAGCACTAAACGCGCCAACACCTGCAGTGATTTCAACGTCATCACCAGGCATTGCATATGTGGTATTGCTGGTAGCAATAGCCTGGAACTGATCGAATACTACTTTTACTGCTCCAATTTGCTGATGACAATAATCAACCATTTGGGCTTCAGAATTCTTTACATCGTTCTGAAACTTACTCATGATGGTTAAGGCAGCCACCGTGGGGGTCATATGAAAATAATTAGTGGTCCAGCCTTTCGCATCATTGCTATATTCTTTTCCGCTTTGACTTTTTGGAACGGAAAGATCAACAGGAAGCGTTTTTTGAAGTTCTTCAATCTTAGCTTTTATTTGAGCCTGGAAAGTAGGATTATCAGCAAACTCTTCTGGTTTTAAAACAGCAATCAATTGCTTTTTAAAGTTGCCTAGTTTGTCATACAATTCTTTTCCTTTTTCCTTTTTGTCCATTAAACGGGTGGACGCATCGAGATTATCTTCTCTAAAATCTTCTTTGCCATCCTTACCGATTTTTAAATCGGCTTCTTTTTTCAAAGACAATTTGAGATTTTCAATATAGGAGAATAAATCACCGGATAATTTCTGTACTTCTACAGCCTTAGGGGCCCAGATTGCCGCTTTAGCTTTTGTCTGAGGATCTTCCAGATCTTTTTTGAAAGCATCGTATGTTACCTGGTTTTTGCCAGTAATAACATCGTTGGATGTATTAATACTACGGTTTACAACTTTAAAGGCATTCAGGATCTCTGATGATACGTTCAGTGCCAGCATTGCTGTTAGCACCAGGTACATCATGTTGATCATCTTCTGCCTCGGTTCTTTAGGTAATGACATGGATTTAGGTTTTCCAGTTTAAACAATACTTTTTAATTGCTTGCTTGCATGGTTTCAGGATTTACAATACACTGAATTAGCGACCCTGCATAGCAGTGAGCATGTTACCATAGATGGTATTGAGGTTGGTCAGGTTGCCAGCCAGCTTACCAATTTGCTCATGTGCTTTCTTAGCATCCGTTACGCTTCCCTGCATAGTTTCAGAAGCTGTAACCAGGTTGCTGTAGAAGCTGTTCATGGCTTTCAGGTGATTGTTAGTATCCTGTAATTCCAGTTCGTAAATTGCATTAAGCGAACCTAAATTCTTAGTCAATACCTGTACCTGCTCGTGGAATTGCTTGGTACTGTCGGCCGCTTTATTAAAGTGACCCATTGTATTTGTTGCATTCTGATAAGCTAATTTCATCGAATCCAGCGCAGCAGTTGCTTCCTGGGTTTTCTTTGAATAATCGCTGGTAGATCTAACTACATCCGATACTTCAGCTATATTACTTACAGAGGTGCCTAATTTTTTAAAGCCTTCGCTCAGCCGTCCAAGGTTCGCTGGAGTAATATCGGCTTCCTGCAGCATCTTGTCCATTTTATCTAAAGCCGGGTTACCAGAGCTTGCTGCCAGTTTCGGTAATGCTTCAGCAATAGCGTGCATCTCGGATCCGGGAGGGGGTAAAAATGCATATACTACAAATATTACTGCTTCAGTGATCAGACCAGCTGTCAAAAAGAAGTCGGCTAATGGCTGGTGGGTAATTTTTTGCCAGGCGCCAAAGATTACGATTGCAGCACCCATACACACAATTACATTCACCAGTCTTTCGGTAGATTTAGAAACTCCAGCCATAATTTTAATAATTTAAAAGGTTAGGAAAACGGATTTTATTAGGGTTAAGTGAATACGGTTCTAATTTGATTCTTGAATGAAATCAACTCAATAACGGTAAAAACAGATTTAAAATTTTGCGATAGACAGAATTTTAACGCTTTTTCTGAGTTGGTGGCAGATCAATTACGCACCGGAATCCGATATAGGACTTAGCTGTATCCATGTACTCGTAATTACGGGTGCTGGTTTGCAGGTAATATCCAACATCTTTCCAGCTACCTCCACGGGTAACTTTGCGCTTCATACGGGGAGGATCTGAATCTTTTGCATTGAAGCGGATATCCGGGTTCATATCATGCTGGAAGTTATAGGCACCTTCATAGTAAAGCGAAGAGGTCCACTCAGCCACATTACCTGCCATACAATACAAGCCAAAATCATTAGGCCAGTACGCATCGGCACGTACCGTATAGAATCCACCATCTTCAGGATAATTACCACGACCTGGTTTGAAGTTAGCCAGCAAACATCCTTTGCGGTTTCTCAGGTAATAGTTACCCCAGGGGAACATTGACTGAGAACGACCACCTCTTGCAGCATACTCCCACTCAGCCTCTGTAGGCAAACGGAAATCTGATTCGGTAGCTCTTTTCTTTAATTCAAGGAAGGAATTTAAATAATGTGTTCTCCATTCACAGAAAGCAGTTGCCTGTTTCCAGTTAACTCCAACAACGGGGTAGTTACCAAAAGCGGGGTGAGAAAAATAACGCTTAGTCATTGGCTCATTATAAGAATAACTGAAATCGCGGATCCATATCAGCGTATCAGGATAAATGGGAATATCTTTTTTAATTATGAACTGAGAACGGGGTTTGCTCCCGTTATCACGACGGGCGGCCTCCTTCAGATCGAATGTTTCAGAATGATAAATCAACTTGGTTGGATCGAGATCCTTTTTAGAAAATACCCTGTTTTCAGGAGAAAGGATCATAGCGTCGATCTTTTCCACCGTCGACTTATCGTTCCATTTGATGGTTTGTGCTTTTTTCCAATCAACAGCAAATACTCCATCCACTTCTTTTCCTAACTGCATTTTTACAGCAGCAGTGGAATCACGTACCCAATTCACAAACTGACGATACTCGTTGTTGGTGATTTCGGTGGCGTCCATCCAGAAGCCATTAATGGAAATTTGTTTATTACGCGCAGTATAGGCGTAGTTAATGTCCTCATCGCTGGGGCCCATGTGGAAAGTTCCAGGTGGTACATATACCATTCCCGGGGGCTTTGTCAGGTTATACTTGCTGGCAGGAGCTACTCCGTGAAGCTGGCCGTCATTTGGCAACCCGCGGGAGGCTTTCTTTCCCATTTTACCACAACCAGTGATAATCAAGGTTGCCATAAGGATTGACATGGCGGATAGGTTCTTCATTTTCATAATTTTAAAGGGTATTGGGCAAAAATAATGTTTTACCGACTTCATTACAAGTTTAGAATTAATTTTTAATAAATGCAATACCGGATTAAGGCATTGTTTTAAACGGCGCTTGAAATCAAATTATTGTATCAAAAAAATAATTAAGTTTTACACATTCCTGATCATCTGAACCAACTCATGTGTTTCAGAAACAGGGATTTGACACTTATATAGTTTACACAGGTAGAATTGTGGACCGGTTGTGTACGGCTTTCGGTCCAGTAAGGGAAACTGCTTATCTGATAAGGTAGCGGATTGAAATACTCTAAAAGGGATGAAAATACGCATAAATTCCAAATGCGCCTGACTGATATTTTCCCCTAATAAGGCAATCTCAGGAATTCCATAACAAACAGATTGCAGCAATGTTGCCCAAACCCCAAATGAGGTAGGATAACGGATTATTGCCTGCTGCAATGATTGTACCATTTCGATAGCTCTCTTTCTCCAACTCGATTCGTCAAAAACTATTGCCAGGTAAAATAAATTTAACGCCATGATAGCATTTCCTGAAGGGGTGGCCCCATCATATACTTCCTTTTTACGTACAATTACATCCTTTTGGTTGGCGTGGGTGAAAAAGAAAAAACCGGTCCCTGGCTCGCTGAAATGATCAATAACAAATTGTGTAAGAGTACGTGCCTTATGCAGGTAACCAGGATCGGAAGTTATTTCCTGCAAATTAATTAGGGCTTGGATCAAATAGGCATAATCATCCAGGAAGGCCGGGTGACGAGCTTGCCCATTTTTATACGTGTGATAGAATATTCCTTCTTTTCGCAAATGCTGCCAAATAAAGTCCATACAGCGCACAGCCATCCTTTTGTAATGATCATTACCAAGCGCCGCATAAATTTTACAGCATGCTGTTATCATTAATGCATTCCAGCTAAGTAGTATTTTATCGTCAAGCAACGGCTTTATTCGGGTATCCCTTCTATTTAGCAATGCTTGCCTGAAAGCTTCCAGATTCGTTTCAAGCTCCTCAACAGCAATCCCTTTTTGCGAAGCAAAAGAATCTATCGGTCTCTTAATATTTAGAATATTGGTATGCTCCCAGTTTCCTTTTTCTGTTACATCATAGAACTCACAAAAGGTAGCTGAGTCTCCTTTTAAAACAGATTCAATCTCCTTTCTTTGCCACACATAGTATTTTCCTTCCACGCCTTCACTATCCGCATCCAGCGCCGAATAAATACCACCTTCTGCGGACAACCATTCTCTCGAAATAAACTCCACCGTTTGCTCGATAGTTCTTTTATAAAGATCCAGTTTGGTTACCTGGTATGCTTCCGCCAGTACGATTAACAAGAGTGCGTTATCATACAACATCTTTTCAAAATGGGGAACCAGCCACACATTGTCGGTAGCATATCGGGCAAATCCTCCGCCCAATTGATCATAAATACCTCCATATATCATCTTATCCAGGCTCAGGCAGGCATGTTCAAGGGCTTCTTTATCTTGAGTATAATAATAATGGTGCAGTGAAAACTGAATGGAAAAAGTTTGTGGAAACTTCGGAGCCCGGCCAAAACCTCCAAAAATTTTATCTCCGGATTTCATCAGGTTTGAAAATAATTCTTTCACATTTTCTTTTGAAAAATCTTCCTGGCTGGCTTCTTCCCCCGGTTTTTTTAGTCCGAAGCTGTTAGCCTGCAACAAATGAGCGGTTAGATTTTCTGCCTGCGCCTCAATCTCATGTTTTCGTTCGGTAAATGCCTGGTGAACTCCCAGGACAGTATCCTTCCAGGATGGACGGTTAAATGCAGCTTGAGGAGGAAAATAAGTTCCTCCATAAAAGGGTTTTGCTTCTGAGGTTAAAAAAACATTTAAAGGCCAACCACCACTGCCGGTTATTGCCTGCACCGCATCCATGTAAATATGGTCCAGATCCGGCCGCTCTTCCCGGTCTATTTTAATATTTACAAAATGATTATTCATATGCATGGCGGTATCCGGATCTTCAAAACTCTCCTTTTCCATCACATGGCACCAATGACAAGCCGCATATCCAATACTTACAAGAATTGGTTTATTTTCCTTTTTGGCCTTTTGCAAAGCTTCTTCCCCCCATGGATACCAATCGACCGGGTTGTGTGCATGTTGCAACAAGTATGGACTCGTTTCTTTCGCCAGCCGGTTGGTAAATGTTTGCATACTGAAATTTGAGAGGGAAATTTAAGAAGTTTAGGCTACAGTTTGGGGTATATCGTTTCTGGTCTATCATTACCAAGATTCTGGAAGTCTGAATATATTCGGATTCTTATACCCGGAAATGTTATACCTGAAGAAAGAAAAACCACAAACTATAAAACACAAATCGTTCCAAACAAAAAAGCACCTGGCAGGCAAGTACTTAATAAATTATTTTTTCGATGTTGTGATATTATTTCCTTTTTAATACTGAAGATAGATAGCTCTCGAGGGCCGCCACCATGGATGGCATTTGCGGAAGAGGGGCCTTAATATCCAATACCAACCCCGCACTTTCTACTGCGCGGAATGTATTATTCCCGAAAGCGCCTATTTTGGTTCCATTTTGTTTGAACTTGGGGGCATTGTCGAACAAACTTTTTACTCCGCTTGGAGTAAAAAAGCAAATAATATCGTACTCTTTTTCTACCAGCACATTTTTTACATCAGCGCTAATGGTACGGTACATGAACGGAGTAGCAAATTCACAATTATTACTTTTAAGCCAGTTTACAATTTCATTGTCCTGTTGATTCTCGGAACAAGGGTATAGAAACTTCTCATTTTCTTTATGTTTGTTTATAACATCAAACATACTTTTATTGGTACCATCCGCACCATAAAAAACTTTACGCTTGCGATAGAGAATAAATTTCTGTAAATACAGGGCTACGGCCTCGGTTATACAGAAATATTTCGTATCCTGCGAAACACTCACTTTCATTTCCTCGCAGGTACGAAAAAAGTGATCGATTGCGTTGCGGCTGGTAAAAATGACTCCCGTGTAATAGGTTATGTCAATCTTCTGCTTTCGGAATTCCTTGGAGGGTATGCCTTCCAGTCGAATAAATGAGTAAAAATCCAACTCAACATTGTATCGCCGGGCCAGCTCAAAATAGGGAGATTTTTCAGTTTCCGGTCTGGGTTGAGTAATCAGGATTTTTTTTATGTTGCTTCCAGGTTCTGCCACGTTTTTTACCCCGTTTTTAACCATATTCGTAACGTATCGGTTCGCAAATTTAGAAAGTTCTTTCCACAAATTTCAGCAACACTTTAAAGATCAATAAAAGCGGTGCTATTTCAAAGGCGCAAAGGTAGAGAAAAAAATGGAACAGATTTAGTTTTATTTCATTGCGAATCAATCGATAGCTAACCAAAAAACGATACACTAACAAAAGGGCCAATACAAACAATGAAAGGGATATAATTACAGGTAATAATTGGGGTTCTGGAAAGGCCAGTAACAATATGACCGGTAATAAAAAAATTCCGGCCATTTTATTTACCATAAAAACTACAAATAAATAAATATCTGTTGCCCGGCTGATTCTTAGCACCCAGCCCATTGTTTTTAGTACTAAAAATTTTCCTGAGTAAACTACCACCAATACCAGCAGGCAATTCAACCATAATAACCACAAATTAGTTTCCGGCATTAATTTATTGTACCTGAATAATAAGGAGGCATACAAGCTACCGGTTAGTACAAAAAGGATATTAAGTAGCAAAGAGGGAAGCGGGCTTTGCAGCAATTGCTCCCGAAGCTGTTGTTGTCGTAAGGTGGACCTAAAAAAAAGCATAAAGAGATCTCCGAGGTACTTGGCAAAGATCAACCGGATGAGAGCAAAATAAAGGAATAATACCAATAGCAGGTAGAAAAATAATTCGCTGCCTTCTCTCTTTTTTTCCTGGATAACCAACTGTACCGGAACTCCGGAAAAATTATAATATGGATGCTTATACAGCACCCGCTGAAAAAGATATAGTTTGTTTAGACTTGCAGGTAAGACAATTATTGTATCCATTGAATTGGCAGCATAAGTCACGCTGTCTTTTTGCTTTCGGGGTAATGAATCCCTGTAATTTTTGCCTGAATTAAAAAGACTTGACCCGGTAGTTTTGCTTTTGGAAGGCAGGCTATCCTGATTTATCCGTACGGTATCTGTTCCTGTTTGTGCCAGGAGCAAAAAGGGAAACCATAAAGTACCAAAAAATACGACCAGATTTTTCTTCACCAGTTTTGTGTTGCGCCAGCAAAAATAGTTGAGCCACCTCATTGCCGGAAATGAATTTATTAGTCTCAGAAGAAATTTACATAGCCGAAATGAATTTTAGATTGGCGTAAATTAAAATTGAGATCGTTTCGTTTACCGGCCGCATAAGAAATATTAAATATACCGGCTTTGGTCTCCAGCGCCATTCCCAAACCAGCACCAATAAAGGTATTGCTGCGGTTACCAGACGAGGCAGTACTGCTGGCCCAGCCGAAATCAACAAAAGAAAACAGATAAGAGTTTCGGCCAATCAGGTACCGGTATTCAGCGGTAGAAACAGCAAATTTCGAAGCATAAATACTTTCTTCATCAAAGCCTCGAAGTAACTTATATCCACCAATCTGAAATAGCTCGTTCCGGAAAATATTAGGACTTTGAAACCATCCCGCCGTAATGGCGGTTCGCAGCGTTGACACACCGCTAAAGGGAAAATAATGAGCAGCAGAACCCTTTATGCGAAATTGAAAGGATTTTAACCGGATAGTATCGTACAGCGAATTAAAATTAAAGGAGGGATCGTTTTTGTCTGTCAATTGAACAATCACATTATTTTTCTTTACTTTTTTGGTACCGGCCGAGAGTAATAATTGCCATTCATTTCCCTTTGTTGGATTAAAACGATAATTAGTAGTATACCCGTCGTATTGTACTCCAAGACTTACCGACCGAACATCGGCCTCCAGCGGTAACAGGCGGTTTTGTTTTACAAAATTAGTATCAACTGAAATTAAATTGGATTGCTGGTTTTGTATGAACAAAGATCCGGATTGACTGGAAGAAACCGAATACTGCGCACCCAACAACATATTGATGGTGATGAAAGAACTATCTTTCTTAAATAAATCAAATGCAAAGTTGACGCCAAAAGGAGAACCAAAGAGATAAGACTGCTGATAGGCCAGGTTGAGTCTGGGGGACTTTAGCTGAATCTGCTGCCAGTTTAATCCGATCAGCTCACCATTTCCCAATGAATTCCTCAAATTAATAGTAGCCTCCCCGGTAAACTGCAATTTGGTCCTCGGCGCCTCATATATATTATTAGAGGCTGCTACTGCCGGCAATAAGCCAATTAATACATTAACCTGGCTGCTTTTGCGCGGAGCAAGATTAAGATTAACTATCGATCCGGTTCCCAGCCAGGTTATGCTCCACGGTTGATGTTCCTCTACAAAAGGCAATTCATTTAGTTTTCGACTGATGGCCAAAAGGCTATTTTTTCTATAGTTGCTGCCATTCAATAAATTCAGATAACGCTGCAAAAACCGGGTTGAAATACTGGCTGTTCCGTTATTACGTATGCTGTCAATTTTATATAAAGGTCCTTTTTCGACGCGGAGTATGGCCTCCAAAACGTCGTCATGTAAACGAATACTGTCCAGCTTTATATTAGCAAAAGGGTACCCGTTGTTTTCAAGGTAGTCCAGTAAATTTCGCTGCATCGTTTGCAGGTGTTCAATCCTTAGTGGCTTATTTTCATAATTTTTTTTATTCCAATTAACGGCTGTCAGAAGCTGTTTTTCCACGGAATCAGTATGCAATACTGCCCACCGAAAACCTTCCCCGGTATATAATTGGATATACGCCTCTGTTGAATCGTACCAGGCACTGTCTATGGAAGCACTAATAAATCCTTTTGTTTGCATTAAGCCGGTAAGCTTATTTACATATTCGGTGCATAGTGTTCTATTTTTGAAATTGGTTTGCAATTTTAATGTGTTGCTGATAAATACTTCGTCTTTATCAACAGGCTTTATGTTCAGGAGGTATTGCGAAAAAAGGGCAGAGGGAAAAATAAGGAGTAAACCAAGAAGGGCAATCCGGCTGCAATATGTATATACCTCTACCTTTGCCATGTTAGTTTTTCATGAATTGCAGTGTAATATCCGAATAAAATTGAGCAAACCGATGGCTGGCATTTATATACATATCCCGTTTTGCAGAAAAGCCTGTCATTATTGTAATTTTCATTTCTCCACTTCTTTAGCGTTAAAGAACGATTTTTTAAACGCTTTATTGAACGAAGCCGACCTCCAAACCAATTACCTGGGTGGCGAAAAGGTTAGTACTATTTATTTCGGTGGCGGCACCCCCTCCCTGCTGGAACCAGGAGAATGTGACAGGATCTTGAACAAAATACGTTCCCTTCACCCGGTGGCAAAAGATGCTGAAATTACACTGGAAGCAAACCCCGACGACCTCAGTGCCGAAAAGTTATTAGCCTGGAAAGAAATTGGTATCAACCGGCTCAGTATTGGTGTTCAATCTTTTTTTGAAGAAGATCTTACCTGGATGAACCGGGCACATACCGCAAAGCAATCTATCGATCACCTTACGTTAGCCTGTACGTATTTCGATAATATCACCATCGATCTAATATATGGTACTCCTATTCTTACTGATACAAAATGGAAAGAAAATATAAAGAGGGCCATTAATTTAAAAATTCCTCACCTTTCCTGTTACGGGCTAACTGTTGAACCTAAAACAGCATTATTCAAATTAATCGCTAATAAAAAGATACCAGACGTTGATTCGAATGACCAGGCCCGCCAATTTTTACTGCTCATGGAATGGATGGAAGCAGCAGGATACGAGCACTATGAAATATCGAATTTTGCCATACCGGGTAATAGGAGCCGGCACAATAGTTCGTATTGGCAGGGAGCCAACTATTTGGGCCTTGGACCCTCCGCCCATTCGTATAACAAGAAAAGCCGCCAGTGGAATATTTCTAATAACGCGTTATACATTCAGAGTTTGCAAAAAAGTAAATTGTCGTTTGAAATAGAACATTTAACCTCCACCCAACAGCTGAATGAATATATAATGACTTCCTTGCGTACTATGGAAGGAATCGACAATAACTACATATTAGAACAATTCGGATCCGGCGAATTAAAGAGAATTCAGCAATCGGCACTCTCCTTCCTGAACCAGGAACTACTCCGGCAAAATGAAAGTAGTTTTATACTTACGCGCCGGGGTAAATTATTTGCCGATGGAATTGCAGCTGGATTATTTGCAGAAACTTGAAAATATCAGGAAGAATGCTTTAGACGGCGGTTACGAAGAAATTTAATGAACTCGGCTATTGATAATATAATTACCATTACCAATATAAAAAGTGGGCCGTATGTTTGGTAAGTTAAAGGCATCAGTTTAAAATTACTACTTATTAGACGAGTACTTCTTCAATTTGTTTGAACCCTTCAGAAGATTTAACATTTTCCCAGAGAATACGATAGATCGTCTCGGCTACCGGCATTGGGCATCCAATATTCATATTGATTTGAAATATGCACTTGCTGGCATTATAGCCTTCCGCTATCATATTCATTTCCAATTGAGCTGATTTTACAGAATAGCCTTTCCCGATCATATTCCCAAAAGTCCGGTTGCGACTATACAATGAATAACAGGTAACCAACAAATCGCCCAGGTATACAGAAGCCGCATAATTAGGGCTTCTCTTATGGGTAATGGGGTCATCCGCTTCATGAACACCCACCTCAATATGTTTAATTCCCACCTTCCTTAAAAACCCAGCCATTTCATCCGCACTATTAGCTATCAGTACGCTTAAGAAATTATCTCCATATTCCAAACCATGGGCTATTCCTGCTCCTAATGCATAAATATTCTTGAGTATGGCGGCGTATTGTACTCCGAAAACATCGTTATTGGTTATCGTATTCAGGTAAATGGTCTTAAAGCAGGATGCGATTTCTTCGGTTTTGGCCATGTCAATACCTGAGAAAGTGAGGTAAGAAAGTTTTTCAGAAGCCACTTCCTCCGCATGGCAGGGACCCATTATTGTATGATAGTCTTCTATCGGAAGATTGAATTCATTTCGTAAATAATCATTCAGCAATAAATTGTCTTGCGGCAATATTCCCTTTACAGCAGAAACTACTTTCTTTCCCTCGAAAGCATTTTTTGGCAAAGACTGGAGCGTTTCCATTACAAACGATGATGGTACCGCTATAAGCAGGCGGTCCGATGAGCTTACCACCTGGTTAACATCTGTATAAAAGCTAATCAAAGCTGTATCAAAATAAACCGATCGTAAATAAGTGGGGTTATGATGTCGTTTTCGGAAATGCGTCACCATCGATTCGGAACGAACCAGCCAGTTTACAGAGTGATTATTGTCCGTAAGCAGTTTTGCTAATGCTGTTGCCCAACTACCACTTCCTATAATACCCCATTGCATAATAAATACTTTATACTCAAAAATAAGAAAATAGGATAGGGTGATTTAATAAAAAGAGGCTGATTAAACAATTTGAAATAAAATAGCCGGGAAAACGATTTAGGAGATGGTGATGAACACCCATTCCGCACTCCGTCTTTCCGGCCTTACCATATATAGCTCAAATTAGCAGCAGTATTTTTCCGCTAGCTTTTCTTGGTTTCAAAAAGCTTGTCTTTTGCCACAACCTGAACTTTCATTCCATTCTTCAAGGTTTTGCTGATAATATTATAAGGAGCCGATATCACTTCATCTCCTTCTTTTAATCCCTCGGTAATTTCAATATTATTAATGTCCTGTACGTCGGTTTTCACCTTAACTTTTTTTACGAGGCCACCAGGTTGCAATACAAATACCACTTCGTCCATATCGGCTGCCAATGAGGTGCGGCTGGTTTCCTGCACTCCTTCTTCTACTTTAGTGTCTTTCTTTTCGTTCACCAGCTTATCAGTTCCTTTTTCCCTGGTAGTGACTGCGTTTATGGCAATAGAGAGCACATTCGCTTTTGTTTTTGTTTGTATATCAGCACTCGCATTCATTCCAGGACGGAAAGGAAAGTTTTTTGGTCGGCTGGGGTCCATCAGATCCATGTAAGATTCCGGAAGCAAGCGGATATGAACCTTAAAATTAGTGACATCATTAGAGGTAACAGCAACCTGCGCCGAAGAAGTGCTGCTGCTGGCGATTTTGCTAACAATTCCTTTGAACTTTCTGTTGTTATAGGCATCCACTTCTACCAATGCTGAATCTCCCAGTTTTACTTTGGGAATATCATTCTCTCCCACATCTACTCTTACTTCCATCAGGCTCATATTAGCAATCCGCATAATTTCTGTTCCCGCCATCATGGAATTACCTACCACGCGCTCTCCTTTCTTTACATTCAACAAAGACACTACTCCGTCCATTGGAGCTAAAACAGCTGTTCGGCTCAAGTCTTTATTAGCCCGCTGTAAACTGGCTGCCGCGCTTTGTACCCCCGCCTGGCCACTGCGAATACCTTGCAAAGCTGCATTGTAGTTGGCTTTGGCCGATTGGTAACTATTATCTGCAATTTCAAATTCCGCCCGTGAGATTACTTTTTCTTCCAATAATTTCTTCTGGCGATCGTAAGTGCGTTGCGCCAGTTCCATAGCCGATTTCAAGCTTTCCAACTGTGCCCGGCTGTTTTCTACGGAAGCCTGTTGCTGATTTACCACTGCCGAGGCCTGGTCGCGCTGAGTAGTATAAATATCAGCATATATCTTCGCCAATATGGCTCCACGCTTTACACTGTCGCCTTCCTGCACTTTGAGCTCAACAATCTCCCCTGAAATATCGGGACTGACTTTTACTTCTATTTCGGGGAATACTTTGCCGCTCGCATTAACTGTTTCAATAATGGTGCGACGGGTTGCTTTTTCTGTGGATACTTTCATTCCCTCCGTCTTCCCAATTATACCGGCTGCTTTCAGACTTACCAAAATCACAATCAGCAATACCAGTATTCCAATGATCCATTTAACTCTTTTACTCATAAATCTGTTATTATACTTTATTAATATTTTTTGCTTTCAGGTTAATTACTGCAATTTTATTCCCTGGCCTTTATAAAACTCCAGCAATTTTAATCGAAATACATAATCTACTTGCGCCAATGCCAACTCCAGTTTAGAGCGGGTAAGGTTATTCTGGTTAGTAAGAAAATCAATGGTGGGAAGCAATCCCAACTCATATCTCTTTTGAGCGTAATTGTAAGCTTTCTCCGCGGTCTGAACACTTTTTTTACTCGCGTTGAATTTTTGAATGGCAGTAGTTGCATCAGTGTACGACTTATAGATATCCTGCTTCAGGGTTCTTTCTGCCTGTTGTTTCTGCAATTCCATATTCTGCACGGTCAGTTTATTTCTCTGCCACCCTATTCTTGCTACCCCGTTATTGAAAATGGGTACGTTTAAACTCATCCCAACGTTCTGCCGGAAATTATCACTCATTTGAGTTCCAAAGGGAGTTTTATAAGTGGAAACAATATTATTAAATACAGGTGCCTGGACAAAATATTCGCTGCCGCCAACATTTACTTTTGCTCCCGTATTCTGAAACGTTCCGGTAGGCGTTTGTGAAAAAGAAGGTATTTTATTATTAGCATAGTTGGTACCCATACCCCCAAACAGGGAAATAACAGGATACATACGGGCCCGTGATGCCTCTGTGTACTTTTGTGCGGCCTTTATACGCAGGTCGTTTATCTTTTGCTGAGGCAGGTTGGCCAATGCAAGACCGTAAACAATATCGGGCTGGAGATCATTTAGATTTTCAACAGGAATCTTATCTAGTGGAGGTGTTTCTACTTCAAAAGATTCGGCCGCATCCAAATTCAAAATAGCTTTAAGCTGTAAGGTATTTTGCTGAACTGTTCCCAATGCGGAAATAAGTGCCGAACTATCTCTGGCAAGCTGAGCCTCCAATTCTGCCAGATTTAATTCTGGCAATGATCCAGCTTCCACCCTTTTGCGGGTATTATCCAGGTTTTGCAAGGTTTGCTGCACGGCTACATTGGAAATATTTACCTGTTCTTTTGATACCAGCACCAGTAAATACGCCGAAGCTACGTTGAGTGAGATATCATTTCGTAATTTATCAACATCCGCCCTGGATGCTTCTAAAGAAAATTGATCTCCTGCGACAGTATTTTTCAGGTTGAACCAGTTAAATACTGTTACTCCAGTATTAAAACTGAACTGGGAAAAAAGTAGTTGCTGGTTAGTAAACTGGTTACTGGTAGGGTCAATACTCCGACCAGAATTAATACCCGTATTATTTGAAAAGTTAGCACTGGGATATTGAGCCAGTTTGCTTTGCTTAAGGGTAAGTTCGGCGGTTCGCGCCACTATATCAGCCTGTTTCACCGAAATATTGTTTGCAAGAGCGTATTCTACGCAACGTCGCAGATCCCATTTTTCCTGGCCAGTTACCAGGCTGCTGATAAATAGACTTATTCCCATTAATAATACAGAATGTTTCATAAAACAAATGTAATTGTAATGCAAGGGTGGGAATTTGAATTTTGATGGACGGTCATTAAATTGTCATGAATAGACAAAGTACCTGGAAACTTTGGGAATAAGATTACTAAGTCGTTAATTCCTTGTCAAACACTATCGGATGGCAGTAAGTGCTTGTTCCAGATCAGCGATCAGGTACTCCGACTCTTCCAATCCTACATACAAACGAACCATTTTATGTTCGCGGTTAGCCGCTTCAAATTGATTGGATAACAATGAGGCACATTTGGGTATTACCAGGCTTTCGTGCCCGCCCCAGCTTACCGCCATCAGGATATGTCGTAAACGCTCGCAGAAAGTTACAATTTCTTCTCTTTTTTGAACTTTTAATACGATTGTTAGCAGACCGCAGGCACCGGTCATTTGTTTTTTAGCCAGTTCATATTGAGCAAAAGAGGAATCCAGGGGAAATATTACTTCTTCAATAGCAGGATGATGTTTTAAATAATCGACTATCTGAAGGGTTGACCGGCTGATACGATCAAACCGCGCAGGCAAAGTTCGTAATCCTCGGATCAATAACCAGGCATTGAAGGGTTGAATGCCACTTCCGATATTAAGATATTCGCTGTCAAATATTTTTTTGATCATTGTATGGCTGCCACATAGTACTCCGCCAAGCGTATCACTGTGGCCACTGATGTATTTAGTAGCTGTTTGCATAGCCAAATCAATACCCATTGCTATCGGCTTCTGGTATAAAGGCGAACAATAGCTGTTATCAATGAGTGTGATTATTTTTTTTGATTTCGCCCAATGAGCCACCGCCTCGATATCCTGTATCACAAAATCCCAGCTATTGGGGCTTTCTAAATAAAAAAAGGAAGAATTAGGTTGAGTAGCCTGGTGCCAGTTTTCAATCTTTGTTCCATCTATATAAGTGGTAGTAACACCAAAACGAGGCAGTATTACATCAAACATCCGTTGAGCCCATGTATAAGGTTTTGCCACCGACACGATGTGATCACCGGATTTTATATTAGCAAACACTCCCGCGAAGATAGCGGCGGCCCCATTATTGAAAACGAGGCAATCTTCCGCTCCATCCAGGGCAGCCAGTTTTTTCCGAAGAATATCTACCGTTGGATTTAACCCGCGGCTATACAAATATCCGCTCATTTCATCTTCGAATGCAGTGCGCAAATCATCCACCTTCTTATAGGCAAAGTTGGAGGTTTGAATGATAGGAGGAGAAATGGCATTGTAATAGTTTTCGCGGTCTTCCCCCAGCTCATTTAGTATATAAGAAAGATCCATATTACTTCTTTTGATTGCGGATTGATTGAGTAGCAAAATATAATAGCAGGAATGCCGCAAATACCGACAAACCGATCAAGGCATATTGCGGAAAAGTGATAGCGATGACGGTTCCCACAAAAAGATACGTGACAACAAAAATAATTGGCAACAGGGGATAAAGTTTCATTGAATAAATTCCGGTTCCATCCAGGTGTTTTGTTCGTTTACGAAGTACAAAGATAGTCGCCGCAGAAGTTGCCATTCCTATTGAATCCAGGAAGATCGTAAAGCTTAATATCTTATCAAAGGTGTCGGCAAAGAATAATACAATAATGCAGGCTGCCGCGAAAACAGTAAGGCTCACCGTAAGCACATCCCGCTTCTCATCTTTTTTTCTGAATGCTTTCGGAAGAATGCCGTCCTCACTCATAGCATACATTACCCGCGGGTTACTAAGCAATAATACATTTACATAGGCCAGCACAGCTACAAATAACAGGATAGAAGAAATATAGCGCCCCGTTGGCCCAAACATTTTTTCTGCCACGAGAGAAGCAATACCAGTTGTATTTTTTAGTTCCGTAAACCCGATGACTTTATAATAAGCAAAACTCACCAAAAGGTATAATACTATAATGACCAGTATGCCAATAAAAATTCCGCGGGGAATATTACGCTGCGGGTTTTTAATTTCTTCACCGAAATTGATTGTTTGCTGGTACCCCCCGTAGGTAAAGGAAGTAGCTTTCAACGCTACTCCAAACGACAACAGGATAGCTGCCCAGCCTGCTTTACTGGAATCAGCAACCGGTAAAGGATACTGATTATATAATTGTGGAAAGAATAAGGAGCCAATGATTACTACCAGCATGCTGATCTTTACGATCATTAAGAAATTTTGAGTTTTGGAACTCATTCGAAGACCCATCAGGTTTACCGCATAAAAGAGAATAATAGCTCCCATGGCCACCAATACCTTTACAAAATCCCCCGAGCCCTCTTTAAAAAGAATCGGGGTAATGTATTCACTTCCTATCAATGCTACTCCTGAAAGCGAGGCTGCATTGGATATGAGAATAATGCAATTAATGGCGAAGGCAATGGATGGATGATATGCATAGGAGAAAATTTTATAATACCCCCCGGTAACCGGGTAACGGGAGCCTATCTCGGCATATGTGAGTGCACCGCAGAATGCAACAATACCGCCAATAATCCAGGCTGCGAAAAAAATGGTGGGGGTTAAGGAAGCTTCTGCCGTGTCCTTCGAAGTTCGAAATATACCCATCCCAATTACCAGCCCTATTACGATCATCGTAAGAGAAAATAAATTCAACTTATTCGTCTTCATGAAGGGAAGATAAAGAATTTTTGGGGTTACCTTTACGTTCTGTAACCATTCCATTTCTTATGAGACAACTATCAATCTCCTTATTGTTATTACTTTGCCCATATTTATCCCGGTCCCAGGAAGCTGATAAAGATTCCTCCCAGCTTCTTCCCGAAGTAACGGTCGCAGCTTTTGAGCAAAACCGCGCGATCAACTCAAGCAGTAATTCTGTAAAAATTCTTACTCAAAATAATGCTGACCGCTATAATAAAAGTTCGCTCGTAAACGGATTCAATTCAGTAGCGGGTGTTCGCATGGAAGAACGTTCGCCCGGCAGTTATCGAATTAATATTCGTGGCAGTTCCCTTCGATCTCCTTTTGGGGTACGTAATGTAAAAGTATACTGGAATAATATCCCGGTCACTGATCCGGGTGGCAATACCTACTTTAACCAGTTTGCCTTTAATAACTTTTCTCAAATAGAAATAGTAAAAGGTCCGGCCGGCAGTATGTATGGAGCCGGAACCGGAGGATTACTGTTATTAAAAAGTTTTGATAATAGCTGGAAACGGGGAGCTGCGATCGAATATATTACCGGTAGCTATAACCTGCAGAATATATTTGGATCAATATCATTCGGGGAAAATGAAAATAGAAACAGTATTACCTATGCTCATAATCAAAGCGATGGCTACCGGGATAATACTAACATGCGCAGAGATAATATAAGCTGGTCAACTCAACTCAAATTAACCGGTAAACAGCAATTAGATGCACATGTTTTATTCACCGATATGTATTACCAGACTCCAGGTGGATTAACATTGGCCGAATTCAACAGCAATCCCAAACAGGCTAGGCCCGCAGCAGGTGGTTTTCCGAGTGCCCAAACGGCTAAAGCCGGTATTTATCAAAAGAATTTTTTAGCCGGCCTCAGCCATCAGTACCTTTTCAGTAATTATTTTAAGAATACCACTACCCTCTACGGGGCTTTTGCACAAATCAAAAACCCCACTTTTCGCAACTACGAACGGCGCAATGAACCGCATTTTGGTGGCCGAACCATTTTTACTTATGAAAAAAAATGGGATGATCATAAATTCCAATTGGTAGCGGGAGGAGAATTACAACAAGCTTATTTCAATACACAGGTATCGAAGAATAAGAATGGTAATCCGGATACCCTCCAAACAAATGACGATTTACGGTTTACCACATACAGCGTATTTGTACAGGGCGATATCGAATTAAATAAAAGCTGGATCCTAAGTGCAGGGGGAAGCATTAATAATTCGGCTGTTGATATTACGCGGCTTAATAAATATCCGGTAGTAACGCAAAGCCGAACTTATCGAAACGAATTTTCGCCTCGTTTTTCTGCGTTAAGAAAATTTGGAAATAATTTTTCTTTATTCGCAAGTATTGCCAAAGGATTTTCACCACCAACGGTGGCTGAATTACTTCCTTCCACCGGGGTTATCAGCACTTCGCTGGAAGCGGAACAGGGCATTAACTATGAATTAGGGTCCAGGATAAATTTATTAAACAGGCAACTACAAGTAGAAGCGACGGCATTTTATTTCAAACTCAAGGATGCCCTTGTTGTACGAAAGGATAACAACAATGCGGATTACTATGTTAATGCCGGTGAGGCAATTCAAAAAGGAATTGAACTAAGTATAGATTATTTAATAATTTCCCGAACCAATTCTTTAATTAATTATTTAATTATCCGTACGGCTCAAAGTTTAAATGACTTTACCTATGGCAGCTTTATAAAAGATGCAACTGATTTTTCCGGCAAACGTTTACCCAGTGTTCCGAATTATACTTTATCTGTGCTGGCCGATCTACAGTTCAAAAAAGGTTTATACATTAATAGCAGCTTTTATCATGCTTCCCGTATTTACCTTAACGATGCGAATACAGTGGAAGCAAAGGCCTATGATTTATTAGGAGCACGTATCGGATGGAGATTTGTGATAAAAAATTCAATTAAAATCAATTTCTATGCAGGCGTAGATAACCTGCTGAATGAGAAGTATAGCTTGGGTAATGATATTAATGCGTCGGCCGGCAGGTATTATAATGCAGCGCCGGATAGAAATTATTTTGCCGGAGTTGCAATGCAATTCTTCAAAACGGCAAGCGATAAGTAGGAGATTGTTTCCAAATACAATAATTCATCCTGACTTCCTTCTTATAGCCATCAAAACAATTTCCTTTCCTCTCTATTTGATAAGCGATCCGATCATTTTTCACCCTTTAGGTATGAAATCAATAACGAATTGCCAATTCTCCAACAAATAAAAGAATACATATTTTTGTTTTACTCCGAAATCCAGTGTGGTGGCGACTTTTCCAGTTGAATTAGATTCGATGCCCCTCTTTTCAACAGGGAGTGAATAACTACTTAACTTAAAAATAATATTGCTTAGTAACATTGTACGGCAATGATGGTTGCAACCCGCCTGTCAAAGGATGGTTGTATTAAAAGGGAATCCGGTGAAAGTCTGGAACTATCCCCGTAGCTGTAAGGATTGTGAGGAGTAAGACGTGAACCTGCCCGTCGGCAGGAAGGTTGTAAGAACACCGGAAAATAGTGGGTGACTATTTTCCAGGACCGGCTCACGACTTATTACTTACCCCTCGCCTGCTGAATCTTTAAACCACTGTTGATGACAGGTAATAGCCACATCAGCGGGAAGGTATTCAGTAAGGAGCCAAGTCAGAAAACCTGCCATTATTCAAATAATAAGTTGTCACTCCTTCGGGTGAAAGGCAGAGCAATGAATACAATCCCGGAACTTGTTTCCGACTGTACTCAGCCCCTCTACCCCCACCCGGAAAATGTAAACCAGATAAAAGAAATAGTATGCTGCAAGAGAATGAAATTCTGTTGAGAGAAAACAAGGATCGGTTTGTAATTCTTCCTATAAACTATCCTAAAATTTGGGAACAATACAAAAAGCATGAAGCCAGTTTCTGGACGGCCGAGGAGATTGACCTGAGTGGCGACCAGAAAGACTGGGTCAGTTTAAATGATGGCGAACGTCATTTTATTTCTCATATCCTGGCATTCTTTGCAGCCAGTGATGGTATTGTAAACGAGAACCTGGCCGTAAACTTCATGAGTGAAGTGCAGTTGCCGGAGGCGCGGTGTTTCTATGGTTTCCAGATCATGATGGAAAATATCCATTCAGAGACCTATGCACTGCTGATTGATACCTATATTAAAGATCCGCAGGAAAAATACCGACTCTTTCATGCCATCGAAACCGTACCGGCAGTAAAGAAAAAAGCGGAATGGGCCTTGCGCTGGATCGAGAACGGAAGTTTTGCGGAGCGCCTGGTAGCGTTTGCCGCCGTAGAAGGTATTTTCTTCAGCGGAAGTTTCTGCTCCATTTTTTGGATGAAGAAAAGGGGATTAATGCCCGGGCTCACTTTCAGCAATGAATTGATCAGCCGGGATGAAGGACTCCATTGCGAATTCGCCTGCCTGCTGTACAGCATGCTGCAAAATAAATTATCGCAGAAGGAAGTAACTGCTATTATTGGCGATGCAGTGGCTATCGAAAAGGAATTTATCAGCGAGGCCCTGCCTGTTAAATTAATTGGTATGAATGCAGACCTGATGAAGCAATACATTGAATTTGTGGCCGACCGATGGTTATCGGAATTGGGTTGTCCGAAATTGTTTAATGCAACCAATCCATTCGACTTCATGGAAATGATTTCGCTGCAAGGCAAAACCAATTTCTTTGAAAAAAGAGTGGGCGATTACCAGAAGTCGGGAGTATTGGGTAATAAGGAAGAAAAAAGTTTTTCGCTGGAAGAAGACTTTTGATTTATGGTAGGGGATTTATTCTGAATAATTCAACAAAAAGGTTCAAGGCAAAACTATTGGAGACAATGTGGCAAACGGTTAGCGTTATACTGGAAAAACCAACCAACAACAAAATGGAGGCTTACGAAGTAGATCAGGAAGTAGCCAATTACAACCACTACCACCGCCGGAGATTTGCATTCATTAAAAAAATAATGGGCAACTGTTCCGGAAAAAATATGCTGGAATTTGGAGCCTGGGGCGTTAAATCCTATTTCGAAAAAAACGGGGCGTCGGTGGATACGATAGGATTATATGATAAAAGAGCATCAGCCGAAAAACATTATGAATTGAATTTTTCTACCCTTCCAAATGGCTTTCCTTTTATTGATAAAAAATATGATGTAGTTCTATGTTGTGAAGTAATTGAACATCTACCAATCAGTATGGATACTATGTTTGAATTCTTAAATTCTTTGGTAAAAATGGGCGGGAATGTATTGATACAAACACCTAATGCCGTTTCGCTGAAAAACAGGCTGGCGATGTTAATGGGGAAGAACCCGTTCCCTTTAATAGATAAAACTTCTATACATTACCACAACCATATAAGAGAGTACACGCTTCCGGAATTAATAAGAATCGCTGAAAGTAACGGATTTGCTGTTGTAAAGAACTTCCGAAAAAATTATTTCGATTATAGCCATTCGGTGAAAGCAAAATTGTACGAGGTAATAGGGTATTGTTTACCCGAAAGCTTAAAAGATGGGATTACTATTCTATTATCAAAAATAAATGAGAAACCGGTACTAAACGAAATCAAATATCATAAACCATAAATCATACTCGTTCTTATGTACGTTATTAAAAGAAATGGCAAACAAGAATCTGTAAAGTTCGACAAAGTAACTGCCAGAATTGAAAAACTGTCTTACAGCTTAAACCCGCTGGTGGATATCTTTGAAGTGGCAAAGAAAACCATTGAAGGAATTTATGAAGGTGTTCCCACCACTGAATTGGATAACCTGGCGGCAGAAACAGCCGCCTCATTAACCATCAAACATCCCGATTACGCTTTATTGGCTTCGCGGATCGCCATCAGCAACCTTCACAAAAACACGTTGAAGAGTTTTTCAGAAACTATGCGTAAACTACATCAGTACACTAATGAGGCTATCGGCAAAAAAATGCCCATGATCGCTGACGATGTAATGCAGATCATAGAAGAAAATGCTGAGCTATTGGACAGTACTATTATTTACGATCGCGATTTTGGTTTTGATTATTTTGGTTTCAAGACGCTTGAAAAGGCTTACCTGTTGCGCATCGATGGTAAGATCGCCGAACGCCCCCAGCATATGTATATGCGTGTGGCAGTGGGTATTCATAAAAATGATATTGAAAGCGCTATCAAAACGTATCACCTGATGAGTGAACGGTGGTTCACTCATGCTACGCCCACTCTCTTTAATGCCGGTACACCTAAACCGCAGATGTCTTCCTGCTTTTTATTAACGATGAAAGAAGACAGCATAGATGGTATTTATGATACACTCAAACAAACGGCAAAAATTTCACAAAGTGCCGGGGGCATTGGCCTTGCTATTCATAATATCCGGGCTTCCGGAAGTTATATTGGAGGCACCAACGGCACCAGCAATGGCTTGATACCGATGCTGCGGGTGTTTAACGATACTGCCCGTTACGTGGACCAGGGCGGCGGTAAGCGTAAAGGGGCTTTTGCTATATATCTTGAACCCTGGCATGCCGATGTGTTTGAATTTTTGGACCTCCGGAAAAATCATGGCAAAGAGGAAATAAGAGCAAGAGATCTTTTCTATGCTTTGTGGGTGCCCGATCTTTTTATGAAACGGGTGGAAGAAAATGGTAACTGGAGTTTGTTTTGCCCTAACGAAGCTCCCGGGCTGAGTGATAGTTATGGGGAGGCCTTTGAAAAATTGTATGAGGACTACGAAGCAAAGGGGAAAGCAAGAAAAACAGTAAAGGCGCAGGATTTATGGTTTGCTATTTTAGATGCACAGATTGAAACGGGAAATCCATATTTATTATATAAGGACGCGGCCAATAGAAAGAGCAATCAGCAGAACCTGGGAACTATCAAAAGTTCAAACCTCTGCACCGAAATCATACAATATACTTCTCCCGATGAAGTAGCCGTATGCAACCTGGCTTCTATTGCTTTACCAAGATTTGTAATTAACGGACAGTTTGATCAACAGAAATTATACGAGGTAACATACGAGATAACAAAGAACCTGAACAAAATTATCGACAACAATTTTTATCCGATAGAAGAAGCAAGGAATTCCAACTTCAAACACCGCCCCATTGGTTTGGGCGTGCAGGGACTGGCGGATGTCTTTATCCTGCTGCGTTTGCCATTTGAAAGCGATCTTGCCAAACTACTGAATAAAAATATTTTTGAAACAATTTATTTCGCAGCTATGACTGCCAGTAAGGACCTGGCCATAGCGAAGGGTGCTTATGAAACTTTTCCTGGATCGCCCTTGTCCAAAGGACTTTTTCAATTTGATCTGTGGGGAGTACAACCAAGTAATCGCTGGGATTGGGAAGCATTGAGGGCAGAAGTAAAAGAACATGGTGTTCGCAATTCCTTGTTGGTAGCCCCGATGCCAACCGCCTCCACCTCGCAGATATTGGGCAACAATGAATGTTTTGAACCCTATACCAGCAATATTTATACAAGACGGGTTTTGAGCGGAGAGTTCATCATCGTTAATAAACATCTCTTAAAAGACCTCATTCAATTGGGTTTGTGGAATAACAATATGAAGAACCAGATTATCGCGGCCAACGGTTCTATTCAAAACATACCGGAGATTCCAGCTCACATTAAAGAGCTGTACAAAACAGTTTGGGAAATCAAACAGCGTAATCTGATTGATATGGCGGCTGACCGCGGTGCCTATATCTGCCAGTCGCAATCATTGAATCTTTTTGTAGATACGCCCACTAACGGCAAGCTTACTTCTATGCACTTTTATGCTTGGAAAAAAGGATTGAAGACCGGGATGTATTACCTGAGAACACAGGCAGCCTCTCAGGCGGTACAATTTACTGTTGAAAAACAGGTCAGCAGCGCTATGGAACCGGTAATTCCCAGTGCCACATCAGATGCTGTTACCAGCGATCCAATATTAAATGGAGGTACTTGCAGTATGGAAGAAGGTTGTGTTATTTGCAGTGCGTAAGATTCATGAACAGGAATCAAAAACAAGATTTAAATAAAGTAGAAAACCAAAAGGGTCGCCACAGCAACGGGGCCCTTTCCTTTTGAAATTTACCGTTAGAATAATATGAATTAATAAATTTCAAAGGCATTTACCTTTACCTAAATTTCCGGCATGTCCATCAACTTCAATGAACTTCTCACAGTAACCTTTACCTTATTCGCCGTAATTGATGTTATAGGATCTACCCCTATCCTGATATCATTGAAGCAAAAAATGGGAGGTATTAATGAAGTAAGGGCCACCCTGATCTCCGGCGCCTTGATGATTGTATTTCTATATGTAGGAGAAAAATTCCTAAATATGCTGGGAGTGGATAAGCGTTCTTTTGCGGTAGGGGGCTCAATTGTAATATTTATTCTCGGGTTAGAAATGGTTTTAGGCCTTGAATTTTTTAAAAGTGAAAAAGATGTGAAGTCCAGTACCATGGTACCGATCGCCTTTCCCCTGATTGCCGGTTCGGGAACGCTC
Source organism: Chitinophagaceae bacterium (assembly GCA_031360425.1). GTDB lineage: Bacteria > Bacteroidota > Bacteroidia > Chitinophagales > Chitinophagaceae > Endoryza. The sequence continues at coordinate 111,969 of JANMBO010000049.1, forward strand.
ACCACTATTATGTCGCTGAAGGCCAATTATGAAGAACTAACCATATTAGTGGCGATATTGATCAATCTGGTAATAGTATTTGCCGTACTGAAATCGTTAAACCTTATTCAGCGGATATTAGGCCCAGCCGGAATGATTGCTGTACGTAAATTTTTTGGCGTAATATTGCTCGCTATTGCGGTAAAAATATTTGCCAGTAATGCACCGGGAATGATTAAGTAAGTGGGGAGTTTTTAGTCGGGAGTCAGGAGTCGAAACTCACAACTAAAGATTTCAGATTCAAGATATATAAGCAATCAATCGAACCAAGTTCTTTTAAAAAATTAAATTGAGTTGAGTATTATAAATAATCAGGGACGGGCTAACGACTACCGACTCATGACTACCGACTCAAACAGGCCTCGTCGTACAATGGATAGTATAAGAGTTTCCGAAGCTCCAGATACAGGTTCGATTCCTGTCGAGGCTACCCTAGTGATTTATATATGAACTATTATTCCGAATCACAATTTCCGGGTAATAAATTCGGCCAGGTTGATAAAACTCTTTAAGGGAAATAATCCAGACTCGCTGAGCCAAGCGTTAAGTAAATAAAGAAACCAGGCCGATCAAGAAAAAATCTTTATCCAATGACTCATCAAGAAGTACCCGTGGCTATGTATTCGTTAATGGCTTCAATATAAGAGCATCCCTGCCGGTTATGTTTCTTCATTTTCACCGCCATGCCATTAATGACTTTCTGAATCTTTTCTTCTTCGCTCTTGTATATGGTAGAGGACGAATATTTGGAAGAATAGGAGATAAATAAATCAAAATGATTCAACTGTTCCAATTTTGTTCGTACTGCTTTGAGTACCGGAACATGACGTCGCATCAACTGCCATTCTATAAATTCCGCCATATGTTTGGCTATAATTAATTTCGCCTTCGGTACTTCTGCTTCTCTGTGCTGTAAGGTTTCGTCCTTAATCTTCGATAACTCATCAACATTTATCAAAGTAATGGAAGGCAACTGTTGTACTTCAACTTCCACATTATAAGGAACAGAAAGATCGATAATTAATTTATCACCCCGATTCGCTACCTGCGATTTTAAAATTACCGGTACATCAGAATTGGTAGCTACTAAAATAATATCAGCCGAGCTAACCTGCTCTGCCAATTCATTTACATTCACAAATTTTAACCCCAGTTCCCTGGCCAGTTCTGCCGCCTTTTCTTCCGAGCGGTTGATTAGGGTAATATTTTTTGTGCCCAGGTAGTCAACCAAATTTTTACATGTATTACGCCCAATTTTCCCGGTGCCGAGCAGTACTATTTTTTTATCTGTAAAATGAGGAACTTTTTCTTTTATGTATTGAACAGCGGCAAAGGAAACAGAGACAGTACCACCGCTCAGTTCCGTATTTGTCTTAATATTTTTGGATGATTGCAATACGGAATTCACCAGTCGTTCCGTAAATACATTTATAAAATCCGCTTCTTTGGCAAGTTTTACGGCAGCTTTTATCTGGCCTATTATTTCATAGTCCCCTAAGATCTGTGAATCTAATCCAGCCGCTACATTAAAAAAATGTTCAACCGCCTCTACCCCCTTTTTTACATAGGCCATTTCGCAAAATTGGTCAATGCTTCCTTCCGTTTGTGTGCAAAGTAATCGGGAAAGAGTGAGCGCATCCTCAGCAAGGCCGTAAATTTCTGTCCGGTTACAGGTAGATACCACAAAGAATTCTTTTACGTGATGCAGAGGGGCCAGTGTAAAAAGCCGGGAATACTGTTCATTGTTGATAGCGAAAAGACCCCTCACCGAAGCATCTGCTTTGCGGTAGTTTATTCCTGCGAGGAAGAATTTTGATATGTCGGTGGGCCTTTGAGAAAACATATAATCGGATGCTTTAAAAGAGTACACAAAAGTACCCTGCGATAATCCTGCATCAAAATATATGCGTCACAGCAATGTCATTTTCACTGCTTGATTCTTATCACATAACCAGGTGAGGAAAATCAACCGAGCTTCCAAACGTTTGTATAAAGCATAGGCGATTGAACAATATTGCTATTTCCTGAACATTTAGAATGGCAAGTGGTTACTTTTGTAAACTATCAATGACCCATGAGTATAAAAAGAGCGATCGTATTAATGAATCTCGGTTCACCTGATTCAACCGCCGTAAAAGATGTACGGAAATATCTTAATGAATTCTTAATGGATGGTCGCGTAATTGATATTCCTTACTTACTCCGGCTGTTATTAGTAAAAGGAATCATTGTTCCGTTCCGGGCACCCAAAAGTGCTGAAGCGTATAAAACAATCTGGTGGAAGGAAGGCTCCCCTTTAATTGAACATACCAAACAATTGCGTTCCGCTCTGCAACAGCAAATTGAAGAACCCGTAACGATCGCTATGCGCTATGGCTCTCCATCTCCCACAACCTCCTATGATGAGTTATTAAAGAAGGTTGACGGATTGGAAGAAGTTATCTTATTCCCCCTGTATCCGCACTTCGCGATGAGTAGTTATGAAACTGCTGTTGAACATATGAAAGAAGCGCATGCAGCGGGGAACTATTCATTCAAACTAACTACTATTAAACCCTATTATAACCACCCGGACTATATTAATGCCATGGTGGAAAATATGCGGCCTTACCTCAACCAGGAATATGATCACCTATTATTCAGTTATCATGGGGTACCTGCCAGGCATATTAAGAAGAGTGATATTACCGGCACTCATTGCCTGCAGGTGAATAATTGTTGCCAGGTGGCCTCTCCGGCTCATAATTTCTGTTACCGCCACCAATGTTTTGAAACCACCCGGCTTATCAGCAGCCAGTTAAATATCCCGAAGGATAAATTCAGTATATCCTTTCAATCAAGATTGGGTAAAGGATGGCTGGAACCCTTTACCGATATACGCCTGGAACAAATGCCTGCCGAAGGAATAAAGAAATTGCTGATCATTTGCCCGGCATTTGTAAGTGATTGCCTGGAAACATTGGAAGAAATTGCGGAAAGAGGGAAAGAATCGTTCATACATGCCGGTGGTGAAAGCTATACTATGATACCCTGCTTAAATATTCACCCCGCCTGGGTAGCAGCTATGAGTGGCTGGATAAAAGATTATAGCGCCGGAAATACAGAAATGATCTTATCTTAACTTTATATGTATTTATACGTAAAAGCCCTTCATATTATTTTTATCGTTACCTGGTTCAGCGGCATGTTTTACATTGTTCGTTTGTTTATTTATAATACAGAAGCAGGGGAAAAGGGAAATACAGAAAAAGAAATTCTGCGAAAACAATTTGACATCATGATCCGTCGGTTATGGTTGGGAATTACCTGGCCATCCGCCATCCTTACCATTATTTTTGGGGGATGGGTGGCTTACCTGATGGGAGCAATACCCACCTGGCTATGGATAAAGCTTGGCCTGGTGGCGGTCTTATACGCCTATCACTTCACGCTGCACAGAATTTATGCTGACGAGCAGAAAGGTATCTTTCGTTATTCTTCCCAGCAATTGCGGATCTGGAATGAAGTAGCTACCATTTTACTGGTTGCCATTGTAATGCTGGTAGTGGTAAAACAAAATATCAGTTTACTATGGGGACTAGTGGGCCTGGCTCTGTTTATAATCCTCATTATGAGTGCCATTAGTATTTACAAGATACTCAGAAGTTCAAAGGAGTGAATGGAGAATTCAAGAAGATTCATCAGGCTTATTGAGCAGTCTATTATTATGAATATTATCAAATAGCCTTACTGTACTGAGGTTTTTCAGCAGATTCATTTCTTAATAAATGAAGATCAAATGCCCGGCAGATGTTCCGGATAAAAAACCTTCCCAGTTCCGTAACTGTTAATTCATTTTCATTCCAGATAAGTAGCTGATCTTCCTCCAGTTTTCTCAATTCCGGAAAACTATATCCTTTCAAAATATTTAAATCATCCGGGTTAAATGAAGTAAATCCTTTACAGCTTATATCAAGAATGTATTGCCTGAAAGCAAGGTCTTCATTAGTCAGAAAATACCCTTTGGTAACCGGGAGTTCTTTGTTATTTACCGATTCGTAGTACTGTTGAATAGTTTTATGATTTTGAGCAAATGCAATTCCGGCATCACTGATGCTGGAAACCCCCAGCCCAAGCAACATAGCTGTTTTTTGGGTGGTATAGCCCATGAAATTCCGGTGCAGGTACCCTTCTTCTCTTGCCTTATACAAATCATCGGACGGCAATGCAAAATGATCCATACCGATGTCTATATATCCATGATCCGTAAACATTCGCTTACCGAGCATATACAATTGCATTTTTTCTTCGGCGGAAGGAAGATCATTGACATCAAATAATCGTTGTCCGCGACTGGTCCATGGCACATGGGCGTAACTGTAGAAGGCAATCCGGTCGGGCTGTAATTCCAGGGTTTGAAGAATGGTTCGCTCCATGCTTTGAACATGCTGTTTGGGAAGTCCATAGATAAGATCGAAATTAACTGACCTGAACCCTATCTTTCTGGCATTATCCGTTACCCTTCGTACATTCTCCAAAGGCTGAATGCGATTTATTATTCGTTGAACTTCAGGATCATTATCCTGTACTCCATAACTGATTCTTCTGAATCCTAGATTATACAATGTTTCCAGGTGTTCTGTTGTCGTATTATTCGGATGACCTTCTATACTAAACTCGTGTAGCGGGTGAATAATAGCATTTTTAAAAATAATATCCAGCAGAGCGGCCATATTACGTGGCGAAAAAAAAGTAGGGGTGCCCCCACCTAAATGAATTTCCCGTATTATGGGTTTTTCCCTCATCGCTTCCAGGTAAATTTGCCATTCCTTCGCAATAGCGGCAATGTATTCTGATTCTACATGGTGATTGGTGGTTATCTTTTTATTGCAGCCACAGTAGGTACACAGGGATTCGCAAAAAGGTAAGTGAATGTAAAGACTGATTCCATCAACTTTATTATTCCTGGCAAATTGCTGCTCAAATGATTTTTGCCATAAGTCCTTATCCAGTTCTTCTTTCCAGTAAGGAACGGTTGGGTAACTCGTATACCTCGGAACAGGAAGGTTATACTTTGCCACTAATTTATTATCTATAGATATACCCATCCCACAAAAATCAGCGTTTGGCACTACCTCTTTCATGATTCTTCTTTTTCGACCAAATGATTTTAATCAGGTCGTTTCATACATCTCATAAATAGTGAATAATTATGCAGCTAATGATTAATTTCGGATCCACTTATGACAAAACGAAGACAAATAGTGGCCATCATAAAGAAAACCGAATACTCAAGAGGTAAGCAGCTTTTAAAATAAAAGATGAAGAGGGTAATTATTCAATGATTTTAAAGATAATCGTAGATTTAGGCATAGCCGGGAACTTTGCGTAAAATTACACGACACCTAATACTTAACAGATGCCCATTAAAAAGATTTCGTTGGTAGCTTATGCACTGATACTGTTTCTCAGTTTGCAGGTTAGTTCTCAAACAACGGCGCTTCCCCGAAGCAATCCGGAAGCAGAAGGGGTTTCTTCAAAAGCAATACTTGATTTTTTGACTGCCGTTGGGGAAAGTAAGCATGAGTTTCATAGCATTATGATCCTGCGTCATGGAAAGGTGATCACCGAAGGATGGTGGCACCCTTACCGTCCAGGTCTGAAACATACGATGTATTCCGTTAGCAAGAGCTTTACGGCTACCGCAGTGGGATTCGCAGTAAGTGAAAAACGCCTCACCGTAAACGATAAGGTTATTTCCTTTTTCCCAAAAGAGTTGCCCCAAACCATTAGTCCATATCTGGCTGAGCTGACTGTGAAAGATCTTCTTAGTATGTCTGTAGGTCAGGATCCAGATCCTACCGGGAGTGTAGTTTCAAGAGACAGTAATTGGATAAAATCGTTTCTTGCTCTTCCTGTCCTTAATAAACCAGGAAGCAAATTTCTATACAATTCATTAGGCACATATATGCTATCGGCCATTGTTCAAAAAGTAACAGGGCAAAAGGTTATTGATTATCTCCGCCCCAGATTATTTCAACCACTCGGTATTGTTGATATAGATTGGGAAAAGGATCCCAAAGGCATAAACACCGGAGGATGGGGCTTGCGAATTAAAACAGAAGATCTCGCTAAGTTCGGCCAGCTTTTTCTACAAAAAGGAAAATGGAAAGGAAATCAGGTTCTTCCTGCTGCGTGGATCGATGAAGCAACCACTCTTAAGATTGAACAAACACCCGAATTACCGCAAGCCAGTAAAGATTCAAGCGATTGGCGACAGGGTTATTGCTACCAGATGTGGCGTAGCCGTCATAATAGTTACCGGGGGGATGGAGCATTCGGGCAATATATATTAGTGTTTCCTGAGTTGGATGCCGTCATTGCTATTACTTCCGAAACAGGTGATATGCAAGGAGAGTTAAACCTGGTTTGGGATTATTTGCTACCTGCCTTTCAAAAAGAAAAATTACTTGTAAACAAAAAAGAATCCATTTCGTTAAAACAAAAATTGTCTTCATTATCTCTTCCAAAAGCAGCCGCCATTACTGACTCCTTTGTAATGGTGCCTTCCATAGATTTTACTTATCTGCTAGCACCTAATGAAAAGAAAATCAAAAGTGTTCGTGTTACCATTAACGGAAACAATAGTGCTATCATTTTTAAAGATGATACGGCAACATACAAATTAAACGTTGGAGCAGCTACGTGGAAATTCAGCGAAACTACCCGTCGCGGACCTTCCCTGGTGGGAACTGCCAAAAATCATTTTTCCGGATTGCCAGCAACCAAAGTAGCAGGACTTTATAGTTGGAAAGACATAACTACACTTGAGATCCTTCTACGATATATAGAAAGCCCTCATACCGAAAAAATAACCTGCCACTTTGATGGTGACAAGATCACCATGGAAACGCAGATCAGTTTTAATCCAAAGGCTAATATTCCTGTATTGAAAGGAGAAATAAGTAAATAGTTAATCGTCTGCTTTTTCCTTATTGCTTACATAAATCATCAGCAAGCCAAAAGCCAAAAAAGCAATTCCGGTATAAATACTTATTCGTTCGCCTGATTGATTAAGGAGCGCGTTTACAAAAAGAATGACGGATACGATAGAAAAGAACAATCCAATTACAAAGCTGAGCTGACTTAGTTTTTTGTACATATCATTCCATTTAGAAGAAAATAATATTCAGGATTATAGTTATAACCAACAGTATCAGTGCGAGAGGTACCACCCGCTGGTACCAGGGCCCCCCCGATGTTGGCGGCTTTTCTGTTAAAGAATAAACCAATCCCTTTAACTCGGCCTCGGGCTTTGGTTTAGTGAGCAAACTCACTACGATGGTAGTAATAAAGTTTACGATCCACGAGACGCCGGCAACAATAAATGCCTGGCCCATTCCGCTGCGTACTTCGTACAATGAGGTTATCCATCCGCCTTTACCTTCCGCTACGGTAAGGCCATGCGTAAGAGCGGCGGCGCCTGTTCCGGCTAACAATCCCCAAAAAGCGCCGTGCCCGGTTGTTCTCTTCCAAAACATTCCCAACAAAAAAGTAGCGAACAGCGGCCCGTTTACAAAACCGAAAACCAATTGTAAAAAATCGTTGATATTATTAAAGCCCTTGGCAATATATGCAGTGGCAATAGAAATCAGTATACCTGCTACCGTTATATATTTACCGACAAGCAGGTAATGCTGGTCGCTTTTATTCTTTACAAAATAAGGTTGATAAATATCATACGTAAAGACCGCGTTAAAAGCGGTTACATTTCCTGCCATACCACTCATAAAGGATGCCATCAGGGCTGTAATGCCGACTCCCAGCAATCCACTCGGATAATAATGTGCAATCAGGGAGGGAAGGGTCATTGTATAATTCAATTGTCCGGATTCATCTAAGGGAATACTGTATCCTTTTGCCAACGCGGGTTGCATCAATACGATGGCAAGAATACCAGGCAGTACTACTATCAAGGGCATCATCATTTTGGGTATGGCGGCAATAATAGGAGTCAATTGAGCCTCGCGCATATTCTTTGCAATCATGGCCCGCTGCACCACCAGGAAATCAGTACACCAGTAACCAAAAGACATTACAAAACCTAATCCGAAGATAAGTGACATGAAATTCAATCCCATCGGGTTGGATTGCGTATCCCCCATATATTTCCAGGCGTGTGTCATATTAGGGTTCAACTGCTGTTTAACAGCTGCCCATCCCCCGGCATCCTGCAAGGCTATAATAACAAGGGGTGAAAATCCCAACACGATCAAAAAAAACTGAAGCACTTCATTATAAACGGCGCTCTTCAGTCCGCCCAAGAAAGTATAAACCATTACAATACCCGCCGCAATCCATATTGAAATATCGAAGTTCCATTTCAAAATTATTTCCAGCATTTTTGCCAATGCATATAAAGAGATGCCCGAGGAAAAAACGGTCATTACCGCAAACGAGATTGCATTTAAGCCCCTTGTTTTTTCATCAAATCGCATACGGAGGTATTCGGGAACGCTTCGGGCCCGGCTTCCATAATAAAATGGCATCATAAAGACTCCGAGGAATACCATTGCGAAAATAGCTCCCACCCAATAAAAATGTACCGTCATGATTCCGTACTTCGCTCCGGAAGCGACCATGCCGATAACTTCCTGTGCGCCCAGGTTGGCGGAAATGAAGGCAAGACTCGTAATCCAAAGCGGGATATTTCGGCTGCTGGCGAGGAAATCGTTGCTCGATTTTATTTTTCTTTTAATTATAAAACCAACCCCAATCACAAAAAGAAAATACAGAATAATGATCAGGTAGTCCGCGGCTTGTAAATCCATAATAATCGTTGAGCGTGGAGAAAGCAGGTTTTGGATACACTAATATATCCATTTGCCTGTTAAGATTTCCAGTAAAAAAAACGACTGATACTTCGGGATCTGAGAAAAAAAGTGGAACTTTAAAAATCGCGATCTATTTTATAAAATATTAGTTATGCCAGCATCTGCCAACCAACCATTTTCCGATAAAGAAATAAACCCATTGGCCAGTTTGGATGAATGGGAAGAAGCTGTATTAGAGCGGTATCCCACGCCAGGTACCCCGGCAAAAGCTAAAGAAACTTTCCGGAATTATGAGGAGCCGGCCCGAGACACGGTAAAAGAATTTTATCGTCTTAACCATACCTATCAAACCTATTCATTTGTAAAAGAAAAAAAAGAAAACTATTTGAAATTTGATAAGAAACAGATGCCTGTATGGCAAGCTTTTGATTTTTTAAATCAATTGGTAGATGACTCGGATCCGGATACCAACCTCGATCAGTTTCAACATCTATTACAAACTTCGGAAGCCATTCGCGCCGATGGCCAGCCGGATTGGATGGTGTTGACCGGCCTCATGCATGATATGGGAAAAGTACTTTGCCTTTTTGGAGAACCACAATGGGCCGTAGTAGGCGATACGTTTCCGGTGGGATGTGCTTATTCCAATAAGATTGTGTATCCTGAATTTTTCATTAATAATCCTGATTATTCCGACACACATTTCAACTCAACCTTAGGAAAATATAAAGAAGGCTGTGGGTTACGTAATGTGGATATGTCCTGGGGGCACGATGAATATGTTTACCAGATGATGAAAGATTACCTGCCCGAAGAAGGATTATATATGTTGCGTTATCACTCATTTTATGCCTGGCACCGCGAAGG
>JANMBO010000065.1:0-2339 GCA_031360425.1 Chitinophagaceae bacterium
GTCGTTGGTGCTAATGGCATTAGTGGTGGTGGTAAAATCGAGATATCCGTAAATGCTTCGGTTGCCCAACACTTTGAAGTCGCTGAAGTTTAGGCCAATATTATGATTGAATTCCTGCTTCAGATCAGGGTTTCCTTTTCGTTCAAAGAAAGGATCACTATTATCATTTAATGGCTGCAATTGTTCGATGGTGGGTTGCCGGGTACTTCCATTATACCGTATGCTTAACCGGGTTTGAGGCTTAATGGTCCAGTTGAAATTGGCCCGCGGAAACAGGTTGAGATAAGCATAGGAAAGAGTGGTGTCCTGCCGGAGATCTTTTTGCAGGAACGCCGCGTGAGATATCGTTCCTCCCATAGAAAAGTTAATGGACTTCCTGTTCACTCGTATATTAGCTCCGCCTGAATTAGTCAGTACATTTACTCCATAGTGACTGGATAAAGAGTCAATATATGTTTCATATTTGCCGTTTATACCGTCATTGGTAATTCGCTCCGATTCACTGTTGCTGTTGCTGAGGCCGTAATTTACTTCCAGTGTAACTGATTTACTTAATGGCTCAGTATAAGAAGCCTTTCCGCTAAATGATAAACGGTTGCTGTTGTTTATCTTTTGCTGATCAATCGTGTCTTTTATATTCCCGTTACCAAATATTTGATTAAAGGAGGATAGAAAACCATTTGCTTCGCTATTGGAATACCGCTCGTCAAAATTCAACGAAACAGTACGGCCTTTCTTGGCAAACTTTTTTCTCCATAGCAACGTGGTATTTAATGCCTGGCTTTCGCCGCGGCTATTGTTATTCCGGCTGCTGGTATTTACGGGCGCCTTAAAACCGCTCAAAGTTTCATTGAATGTATAATTGTTGCTGATGTTTTTATTCAGTGTTCCGTTGGCTGTAAACTTCAGGGAAGAAGAAGAGTCGAGTTGAATCTCGTATGTTCCGCTAACAGTATTGCGAAGACGCTGGTTGAATTTGTTTCCTCTTTCATTCCGGAAGTAAGAGGAATCGGTAAGCAGGTATTGAGTAGTGGTAGCTCCGGCCCCGATGGTATTTAATTTTCTGAACTGATAATTTAAATTCAGGTTATACTTGCCTGAGTCAAATTTATTAGAGTAATGGGTGCCGGCACTCCAGCTCGTAGGCAAACCTTCACCATAATAAGATCCACCTCCACCGTCAAAATCATCTCCATTATTAAAGATCATAATCCCCCCGCTTCCTTCATCAAATTCAATATTGGTATTTCCACCGCCATAATTATTTTGATCGCCCCAGCCCAATCCTGTACGGCCGGTATTTGACATAATACCGTAAGCGGCAAATTTCCTTTTTTTCTTAAAGGCATTGATCATAGCCTGGTTATTGAATTTGTCTTTAAGTCCTCCTCCCAAAGTGATCTTTCCAAAATAGCCGTTCTTTTTATCCTCTTTTAATTGAAGGTTAATGGTTTTCGTTCGTTGGCCGTCGTCAATGCCGGTAAAAGTAGACTGGTCACTTTTCCTATCATATACCTGTACTTTTTCCACGGCATCGGCCCGTATATTCTGAGTGGCCATAGTAGGATCGTCTCCAAAAAATTCTTCTCCATCTACCAATATTTTGTGCACGTCTTCTCCCTGGGCTTTAATCTTTCCATCCTTATCTACCTGTATGCCGGGCAATCGCTTTAGCAGGTCTTCCACATTAGCATTGGCGGCCACTTTAAAACTATCCGCGATATATTCAGTAGTGTCCTTTTTCAACCGGATGGCTCCCAGTTTTTGAACCACTATTACCTGTTCCAGGAGCTGGCTGCGAAGAATCATAGGTATGACCGACATATCCACAATCGATGTATCTTTAAGAGTAGTGGATATAAAGAAATCGGCATAGGTAGGATGTGTTACTAACAATAAATAATTGCCAGCGTTAACTTTAGAAAGTGTAAAAGAACCGTCTTTGGTACTCCGGGTAAATTTTACGAGGGTAGAATCATTTGCCCGGAGCAGTGCCACTACCGAGTTGGACAGCAGCTTTTTTTCGGCGGTATCGGTAATAATTCCTTTGATGATTGCCGATTGACTAAAGGCAGCATTAGAACTTATTACAATCAATAAAAAAGTTACCGTTAGTTTGGTCATGGCTTTACCGGGATAAATAGTTTTATTCCCTAATCAGGAACCAGTGAATGTACAAGAACCGAATTTCTATTAAAAAGAAGTAGCGGCTGGGAACGAACCCTTAATTTTACGTTAAAGAGTTGGAGTTCCATTCTTGCACCTCTATAAAAGAATCAGTATGACACAAGACAAAAATCAATCCACAAAAACTGCTGCAAATAACGGTCATGAAGATG
>JANMBO010000079.1:0-55321 GCA_031360425.1 Chitinophagaceae bacterium
GAAGCAGGTAAAAAGACTTTTCCTGGTGCATGGGGAATATGATGTTCAGCAGCAATTTCAACAACGGTTGTATAAAAAAGGATTTGTTGATATAAGCATACCGGAACTGCATTCTGAAACGAGCCTGGGGTAGGCTTTTGCCCTATTTTGCTTTTTTACATTTCTTTCACTAAACTTTTACATCTCTTTAGTAATCGCTACTGGTTTTTTACCGTTTATAAGATGAAGACTAATTATTAACTTAAAACGGTGAATTATGAAAAGGATGAAGATTGCAGCAACAATTATGATTGTTGCTGGATTCATGTTCCTGGTAGCTTGTTCGCCATCAACCCATATTGAAAAGGATAAATATGCCGATTTCAGTCGATATAAGACCTATTCATGGATGGATAGTGAGCAGGGAAAGGGAAATGTCAACAGTCTCGCAGAGCAGAACATAAAAATTGCGGTGAAGGAAGAATTGAAAAAGGAGGGCTGGCAGGAAGTGCGAAATAACCCCGACGTATTGATCGGTTATGATGTGTTAGTTGAAAAAACTTCCAAGGAAAGGAATAACCCCGTGTATTCTCAGCCCTATTCAAGGTTGTATTATAATCCTTATTCCCGTAGATATGGAACATTATTCTATCCTTCTCAGTTTCTTGGGTATGATAAAGAATCCTTTTTAACCAAAGAAGGGACTATTACGGTAACCATGATAGATGTAAAGACGGATAAAATGGTATGGCAGGGCTGGACAACCAACGAAGTAAACAGTAATAATTTGACCCACAGAGAAATTCAGAATGGAATTCGATCCATATTTAGAAAATTTGATGTTGCAAAAAATTAGGACGGATAATAGAGGGATAAAACCTGGAGCCAGGTTGGGACAAGAGAGCAATAAGAGATTATTGCTCTCTTTATTTTTTAAGAGGTAAAACAAAAAAGCTCCATAATTACGTGGAGCTCTAAATTCAATTGTGGGTCGTCAATGTGTAGTTTTTTCTTCGATAGGTAAATGTTTTGAATTTACTGGTGATTCAGCAAACATTGGATTTGATGGATGGTTTCAAGGGAATGGATAATGGCTTTTCTCGAGGAGATCTTACTGGTTTGTTTCTAAGGATAGGAAAATTCGATTTAGGATTTCAAAGGAATTGGTACGGGTGCGTCAACTAATTTTTCAGGGATATTGAATGCCTGGATTTTTATTCAGTGGCCAGGGAAACGATCTTGGTTCTTTAAGGCGTTGGATTCGGTTTTCAAAGGATGATCAGGATGACAACACAAAGATTGCTTTTGTTTTTCGTGGGTCATAAATTATTCGGTGTTTGAGCAAATGTCTTCGACTTTTAGCCAAAAAACTTCGATAAACGGAATTCCTTCTACAGCACCTAATATTAAACAATGGAACTTGAGTTAGTTACGTAAAAAAGTAAAACCGGGCTTTAGGCCCGGTTCTAAGTTATTGAAATCCTGGTGGTGCATTTTGAGTTTAAATCGGTCTACTCAATTTTAGGGTACGGATCTCAATGATTTGGTTTTTTCCAGTTTTTACCGTCGCTATAATTATTTTATCTGGTATTAGATTTATTTTTTTTTGGTCTTAGGATATTGCTGTTGTGCAATACAAAGATGCTTTGAAAAAAAGGGGAGCGGAAGTTTATTAGGTAATTGGGAGGATATTTCCGGTGAACGGATAGAAAAACCCGACAAGGGTATCAGATAATATTCAGCCTCTTGAGTACATCCTGTTTATGAGCTTTGCTGATGGGGATTTCGATTCCTTTTATAAACAGGTCATTCTCCCGGATATCATCAATCTTAGTAAGATTTATGATATAGGAGCGATGCACTTTCATAAAGTAAGTTTTATTTACTTTTTCTTCCAGTGCTTTAATGGTATTATGAGTAATGTACTTCTTATCGAGGGTAACAAATTTTACATAGTCACCCATACTTTCAATATAAAGAATGTCTTCGTTGTTTAAACGAACCAGTTTTCCATCACTTTTTATAAATATATGATTGCCGGTGGTAGTCACGGCGCTGTCGTTATCTTCTTTCACCGCTGCTTTTTGCAGGGCTTCCAAAAAGCGCTGATAGGTAAATGGTTTTTTCAGGAAGTCGATCACATGGTATTCAAAAGCATTATAGGCGTACTCGGCCTTGGAAGTTGTAAGAATTACCTTTGGTGAATAGCCTAACTGATCCAGCAGATCGAAGCCGGTGGCACCAGGCATTTCCACATCAAGAAAAAGTATGTCTACTGAATTGGCATTTAAGTAGGTTAATGCATCTGATACATTGGTAAAATGGCCTTTTACATCCAGCAAGCCACTTTTTTCGCAGCACTTGCGGGTATATTCGGCGGCCACCTGCAAGTCTTCTACTATAACGCAAGTCATACTCATAATCAGGAAAGGTTGTAATTTTTTAATTTTTCGTATTCGCTTTCTATTATATGTATGCTCTCCTCCAATCGGGTACACAACAACGTATACTGTGTTACTAATTGGCTAACGGAGGATGAATTGGCACAGATTTCCTCAAATTGTTTACACAACTCCTGTGTTTCCGGCAACCCAATATAGCCAAAAGATGGTTTTATTTTATGAACCGCTTTCTGCAAACCTGCCAGATCATTGTTTTCAAATGTCTCTCTTAGAGTGGATATATCGGGTTTCAGTTGCGTGCGGGTGATTGAAAAAATCTCTTCCATGTAAGAAAAATCATCTTCATATAAGCTAAATAATAATTCCTTATCAATTTTTTCATTGAAAATGAACGTCTTATGTTGATCCTGATGATTCACGGAAAATAGTTATGCTGGTTTTTGCGTTATTGGACCTAGTATAAAGCCTTAGCTGGTAAATTACGAAAAGATCCTACTATCCAATAACTCTATGAAAGGCAAATTATTTTATTTAGCGTGGTCTATTTACCGGGATATTGTTTATTCTGGACTGGATGATGCAATCATTAATAAGGATCAGCGCAAAAAGATTGTCCGCTTCAACCAATTTGTATTACTGGCACTCCTGATCAATTTTTTTTCTGTTATTATTTATTTCTACAACAAACTTTACATAAGCGCCTTAATAAATA
The DNA here is from genome assembly GCA_031360425.1 of Chitinophagaceae bacterium. Taxonomy (GTDB): domain Bacteria; phylum Bacteroidota; class Bacteroidia; order Chitinophagales; family Chitinophagaceae; genus Endoryza. The sequence goes on from JANMBO010000079.1 coordinate 3,094, forward strand.
TTACGTCGGCGTACATATTCTTACTGGCATTCTATTTCAATTCAAAGGGCCACCTGAAAGTGGGGCGTATTCTTTCTGTTATAAATGTTAACCTTTATCTCATTATCATTTGTTATGTGGAAGGATTGCGGTCCGGTGATTACTTGTTGTTTTTCCCCTACTTTTTGGTACTTACGTTTGTGGTGAGCATTCGCAGAAATTATAAAGAGCTGGTGGTGGTTTATGCAATTACCATCTGTTCTCTCATCATTGCACAAATTATCAGCCCATTCATAAATAATATTGAAATAATCAATGACGCCCTGTACATCCGGTTGTTCAATAGCAACCTGGTTATTTCATTTGTACTAACAACTATTTTTTCGTACGCCATCCTTCGGGTAAATAAGGATAATGAAGTGGCTATTTTGCAGGAAAAGAAATTTGGCGACACTATTTACAATACTTCTCTCGACGGTGTTTTTATTATGTATGCCCATTCCAATATTGTAGCCAGTTGTAACCAGCGGGCATTGGATCTTTTTGAAGTTAATGAACACCGCGAAATTGAAGGCACTCATATCGAAAATTGGTTTGATGAAGAACATATCAGGCAGTTCAATTCCATCGAGCAGGCGGTAAATGGCATTAAGCAGAACTGGCAGGGCGAATTGAGTTTTACTACCAAAGCTGGAAAAACTTTTCCTGCTTACGTAAGCGTTATCTCTTTCCGGTACAAGGAAGCCAAGTATATTAAGATCAGTATTCTTGATATATCGAATGTAAAAATGACGGAGTTTGAACTGATGAAATCCAAAGAAAAAGCGGAAGCGGCCGCTAAAGTAAAAACAAGGTTCTTGTCGAACATGAGCCATGAGTTACGGACCCCATTAAATGGTATTATTGGCGCCTCCAATTTATTATTACAGGAAGATCATTTGCCCTCCCAGCAGGCATCCCTCGATATTCTAAAATATTCCTCAGAACACATGATGGTGCTTATTAATGACATTCTGGACTATAATAAAATTGAAGCGGGTAAACTGGAATTAGAAGCCTCTCCGGTTAACATGAAAGAATTTGTTCACCGGGTAGCCGCCCAGTTTGCCGGGCAGATTACTACCAAGGGATTGAAGTTTGTGACAGACGTGGATGAACGACTCGACCTGGAACTGATGACAGATGAAACGCGTTTAACCCAGGTGTTAAGTAACCTGTTATCAAATTCCATTAAATTTACGCACACGGGTACTATTACCCTGGCTGTACGAAAAATATTCGCTACCAGCACCAGGGCTACATTGCAATTTATAGTAAGAGATACCGGTATTGGCATCCCGGCTAATAAATACAAAGAAATATTTGACAGCTTTACACAAGCGGATATAAATACCACGCGTAAATATGGAGGTACCGGACTGGGACTTTCTATTACTAAAAAGCTGATCAATAAATTTAACAGCGAACTGTTGCTGGAAAGTGAAGAAGGAAAAGGGAGCACGTTTCATTTCACGATGGAGTTGCCTATTAATGCAAACAGGAAGTTATATATTAATGAAGAGCGCACAAAACAACTTTCTTCCTTGGAAGGTGTACAGGTATTGCTCGCGGAAGATAACCAGGTTAACCTGGCTGTTGCTAAACGATTCCTTCAAAAATGGGGCATTACTGTAACGGAAGCGGTAAATGGACGGGAAGCGGTAGAAAAATTCAGGCCGGGTGTATTTGATGTATTACTGATAGACCTGGAAATGCCTGAAATGGACGGCGCGGCTGCATTAAAAGAAATCCGTAAGATCGATAGCCACGTGCCCATTCTGGCATTTACAGCAGCCGTATATGATAATATTCATGCCGACCTGATTCAAAAAGGATTTACTGATTTTATTCATAAACCATTCCGCCCCGACGATCTTCATAACAAAATCAGTTTGCAGGTTAATGCCAAACGGGCATAAAGAATAACTGCCCTCTTGAAGGGCAGTCAATTCGTTTCATTAAGAATAAAATATTTTAAACTTATAATTTCACTCCAAGTGAAAATCCTAAAACCCGATTCTTGTTTTTATTATCGGTATTGTTATCGCCTCCTGAATTAATTTTATTGAAGCCAAAGCCATAATTTGCCCGCAGCATTATTTTACCAATCTCAATTCCGCCCAGTACATTGGCTCCCACATCCAACCGTTTCATCTTGCCTATACCCGCATCTTCTTCATAATTAAGCGTAGTGGAGTCGTCGTTGCTGAATTCAATGGTGTTTTCGCTTTTAAATCCCACCCCAAGATATTTTCCTTCCACCTTATTTTTTCCGGCAATACCCATCGCCACATAGGGGCCAGCTCCCAGCAAAATAGCCGCCTTTCCTTGCAGGCAAATACTGGCGACAAAATTTATAGGCATTTCAATATAGATAGGATTTATGGTGGCTTTATAATAATTATTGTCTGAAGGGTTACCGTCCTGTACTTTTGAACCTTTTCCGCTAATTAATAAACCCGGCTGAAAAGCAAAACCAGCGTTAAAGGGAAGATCAACCAATAACCCCGCATGAAATGATGTAAGCGTTTTGGCATCATCAACTTTTCCTTCAGCAGATTCTGTAATGTTGGCCAGGTTTAAGCCTCCTGTTATAATAAGAGAAGGCTCTCTTTTTTGTGCATTGGCCGCCATGCTGATTAAATAACAGGATAATGCAATAAATAGCTTTTTCATACAATTTTTTTAATGGTTAATTTTTTATTCTCTTTAAAGAAATGTTGCCAATGATGAAACCATGTTTAAAGATGGTTAAGATAAGATCATTCCGTAATCGGGGCCGCTTTACTAAATATTTTTTCAGCTGCACTTATTTTACCCGGTTTGTTGCTTTTTTTCCCCCTTCTGGCAGATTCTCCTGCTTCAATTTGAAAAACAGGAATAAAAATAGAATGGCATAGCAATTGAATATTAGAGAGGAAACGATTAATAACAGAACGAAACTAATAGAAAAGAATTTGATGGGTGTAACACAGCAGCAAGTACTTTTAAAATATTCAATTTTTATTTAATCAGAGCCTAACCAATCACGGCCTGCCTTTCCAGGCAGGCTTTTTTTAAATTTTTTTTTTATGATAGATCGTTCTCCCGTTATTCCACGTGTTATACAATTGTTGGGGCTCATGTTGTTAGGCACACTGGTATATTTTGGCAGAAGTATAATCATGCCCCTGGGATTCGCTTTTTTGTTGAGCATTTTACTGCTGCCGGTTTACCGCTTTTTTATCCGAATGCATTTTCCAAATATATTGGCTATTGGATTGAGCGTGCTCCTGACTATTCTGCTTTTTGCCGGCTTTATGGTTGTATTACTGGCCCAATTGAATAATTTAATGTCTGATTTTCCCACTATTGAGGCAAATGTTCAAAAACATTTGGCGGCAGTAAGTTCATGGATTGAGCGGCAACTTGGTTTTTCTACTGTAAAGCAGGAACTAATGTTGAATGGACAACTAAAGAAATTAATGGATTCGGCGGGTAGCGTAGCGGGAGGTACTGCCACTTCCCTAAGTCATTTCTTGGTTTGGTTGGGGCTACTTCCATTATATATTTTTCTTATCCTTTATTACAAAAATCTGTTACTACGATTTCTATTCTTATGCAGCAGCAGAGATTTTCATCCCGAAATGGAAGCGGTCATCTATGATACTGAAAAAACCCTAAAAGGATACCTGACTGGTTTAATGATTGAAATGGTTTTGGTAGCACTCTTAAATGGTATTCTGTTATTTATTCTTGGAATAAAATATGCTATTTTAATTGCCGTTATTTTTGCTATTATGAATCTGCTCCCCTACGTGGGTGCAATCATCGCCAATGTACTCGCGGCGCTTATTACATTAGCTACCTCCGATCAATTATGGCACGTCATGGCTGTTTTTGCTGTATTAGCAGTCGTACAGTTTATAGATAATAATATATTCATGCCTTATGTAGTAGGTTCTAAAGTACGATTAAATGCATTAGTGACGGTGATAGCTTTATTTATCGGAGAAGCATTAGCAGGCGTAGGAGGAATGTTCCTGGCCATACCCACCCTGGCCGTATTAAAACTGATATTCGACAGAATTGACAGCCTGAAACACTGGGGTATTTTATTTGGTGATGAAACGCCTAAGCTAAACCCGCTTAGTTCACCCGTATTGAGGTTGCGTAATAAATTCAAAAGAAAAATACTGGAAAACGATCCTAAATTTAATCCACCAGGTTGATTTTTTTTTTGGGCGATCTATTAACTGAATGCAAAGCTCACGATGAAAGTAGTTCCTTTGCCAGGCTCACTTTTTACCCGTATAGAGCCTTTATGACTGAGGATTATATTTTGTGTATTTGTTAGTCCCAGTCCGGTTCCTTTTTCTTTACTGGTAAAAAAAGGCTCAAATAAATGATCCTGGTGTTCAGTAGGTATACCTGTTCCGTTATCCGTTATTTCTACAATACACTTTTTATCTTTGGCCGCGGTGGAAATAGTTAATGCTCCGTTTTCAGGCTCCATGGCTTCTACGGCATTTACAATCAGGTTTAGAAAAGCAATCTTTACTTTTTCTGCGTCTACTTCAATATCGCAAATATCGTAGGAGAATTTTTTTTCAACGCTTATCTTTTTTAAACTGATACGGTCTTTGGCCAGTTCCAGCGCTTCTTCTATCAGTTGATTAATGGAGTGCTTATCAATTTGAAGTTCTGTAAAACGGGTTGAATTTAGCAACTCGGATACTAATTGGTTAATGCGCGAACAGTTGCGGTGTATGATATCAATGAGTTCCCCGGTATCTTTTAATATGGTTTCCGGTAATTCCATCCGTAACTGATCGGCCGACAGGGTAATATTGGTGAGAGGATTTTTTACCTCATGGGCCATTATGCGTGCGATGCGCCCGGTGGAAGAAAACTTTTTTAGGCTACGGGTTTCTTCTTCTTTTATCCGGAGCGCAGAAAGGTCCTTTATCATTACCTGGAAAATATTTGCCAGGGAATCATGCTTAACAATACTTATCAAACTATCAATGTGTACATTATTGGTGAGCTTAAGTTCGGCCTCAAAATCTATTAGTTCTTTCTCCTTGCTCAAAATTCTTTCAACTTGTGAACATTGCAGGGTATTGGAGAATAGCGAAAGAAAGGAAAGTTGAGTTGAGGTACTATCCGGATCATACCCAAACCGGCTTACAAAGGCAGGGTTCGTTTTCGTGATAAAGCCATTTTTATCAATTAAAATAATCGGGTCGGTGGCTCTTTCAAATATATTCCGGAACCGGTTGGTACTTGTTTCCATTGTTTGCAGCAGCATGGCATCGCGGATGGCATACCGAATGGTCCTCTCCAATGTATCAGAATTAAAATTGCCCTTAACCAGGTAATCAGCGGCACCTTCCGTCATAGCCTGGGCATCTACTTCGCCATTTTCCATTCCAGTTAACATTATGACCGGCGCGAATTTTTTTTGCTTCTTGATGGCTCGGAGTAATTCCAGTCCGGTTTCTTTGCCGAGGCGATAGTCTACCAGGTAGATATCGTATTCATCGTTGATTATTTGCAGCGCTTCATCATAGGAAGCAACCCAGGTGATGACGAATGTGGAGCGTTTTACTTTTCGCAAAAAGGATTGTACCAGCAAGAAGTCATCTTCATCATCATCAATATACAATATCCTAACCTCGTTTAATGACATACTAAGAGTATAGAGAAAATTATGCCGGAAGTTCTACCGTATTTAACCAGTACTTGCGAAATTCCCTAGCAAGATCGAGCAGGCCATCAAAGGAAGAAGGTTTTGTTATGTAACTGTTACTTCCCAGTTTATACATATAATCAATATCATCCGGGTGTTTTGAAGTAGTAAGTATAATCACCGGAATTTTACATAGAGTTTTATCTCCCTTAATTTCTTTTAAGGCTTCCCGGCCATCTTTTTTAGGCATATTCAGGTCTAACAATACAACCTGCGGACGTGGAAATTTGTCCTCATCCGAATAAGAACCCTCTCGTTTTAGGTACTTAATAAGTTCCTCCCCGTTTTCTACATATATTAGCTCTCCTTCCTCACAACCTTTTGTAAAGGCTTTTTGTATCAGCAATCTATCATCAGGATCATCTTCGGCAACCAGTATCATCGTTTTTTTCATCAATTCCATAATACAATATTAAATTAAAAAGAGTTTTGTGACATTCCTGCAATAGGCGGGAAAAATATTCCCCATTCCGGAAGCGCTACTCATTGGATATGGTCTTATAATTTGTGGCACGAATCTTAAAGTAATATACTACAAACATGGGGTATGAACCGAATTAATATGCCATTTACCGGATTAATAACACAGTTAATAAAACTAAATGAGGACAGGCAGCGGCAATATCATTTCTTTAGTATTGTTTGCTCCCATCAAAAAATTCGAGAAATCTGCGATAAGCTATCCAGGCAAAGTAATTCTAACCTACAAACAATCAACAGGTTAATAATCATATCCCCGCAGTATCTGAAATTGTGCCAAACTTTCACGGTGTCTCCGGCTTCCTGGAAAGAGCTTGATGCGGCCAGAGACCTTCCCGATGTAAATTTTGCGGTGATCGTAATAAATAGAATTGAAAGCAAGTTCGCTGCTCTTTATCAATCTCTGTACATGGCATTTCCAAGTGAGGAAGAAGAAGCGGCCATATTAATAAGAAGTCAATACCGGGAATTACTCAAATCGAAATCAACAATAACCCATTTATTCATGCATTTGAATTGAATGAGGATTTTAAAAATTTTATTTTATGCGTGAAAATAAATACATCTGTGAGTCGATCGACAACCTGATACAGGTAAACTTTGAACGAATGGCTGCTTTCGATAAGGCCTCTAAAACAGTTGAAGATGAGGGGCTGAAAAAGTATTTTGAAAGTAAAGCAGACGAAAGTGAGCACAATATTGAAGAATTAAAACTTATACGATCGGCAGCGGATATACCGCAGAGAACTTTAAGTCAAACGACTTTATTGCCTGCCAGTAATACCTTTGCGGAGGCCGTTTATCACAACAGGATAAATATTATTATTGATGCCGTCAAATGTTTGGAAATACATATGATGGAATGGTACCAGAAAATTGGAGACGGCCTATCTAATCTTCCGGGTGAATTTAAAAACCTGCTGGAGCAACAGTTCTTATTACTTAAGACGGGCCACTTACACTTTCGGATGTTAACAAGCACCTTAAAATAGAATTATCAAACTAACTGCTTTTTTATAAACCAGAATGGGAAAAGTGTAGTGCAGGTGTATTTTATAGTAAATATTTATAAAAGTTTCTGTAAGGGTTATGAATGATAATGTCCTCTTTAATGGGCGCGATCTGCTGAAGAATGCATCTTTGGAAGCAGAATAATGAACGTTGCCCCTTTACCAGGAAATGAACGGGCATAAATAGTTCCGCCATATTTTTCGGAAATTTTTTTGCAAATGGCTAACCCGATACCGGTACCATCGTATTCATCTCTTCCATGAAGTCGTTGGAATATAATAAATATCTTATCTGCATATTCCTGGTTGAAGCCGATACCATTATCTGTTATCTTAATCGAAAGATATTGTTTGGATGCATCGTAGCCAGCAAGGTGTTTTAATTCTTCTACACTGGCATCTTCTGCCGCAATTGAAATATGTGGACGAACCCCTTGGATAGAAAATTTTAGCGAGTTGCTGATGAGGTTTTGAAACAGCTGCCGGAATTCGGAATTGTTGCCAGCTATGGAAGGGAGTTTGGATACCTCGATGGTAGCTTTCTTTTCTTTTATCTGAATCTCCAGGTCATCCTTAACAGCAACAAATATAGCGTCCAGGTCTATTTGTTCAATGGGCTGAATACGGCTCACCCGGCTATAATTTAGTAAATCGGTTATTAGTAGCCGCATGCGGCTGGCAGAATTGTGAATGCGTTCCAGGTATAATTCTCCGTCGCCGCCCATGTTGGCTTTATATTGTTCCATTAATAAATCGCTAAACGAGGTAATTTTTCGTAATGGTTCCTGCAGATCATGTGAGGCAACATAGGCGAATTGTTCCAGTTCTTTATTGGATTCGTACAGCAGTTGAATCTGGTCTTTTAACTGTTGTTGATAATCAGCGATCCGAATGTCTCCCTCCACCTTATTTTTATTGTACTGGAATAAGGAGTAAAGAGATAATGCACCGGCACCTACGCCTATCAGTGTAGTGAAGAGTAAAATGGCAGGTAATATATTGAGGTTGCGGTGCAGGCCGGTATTTGTTTTTACCAGGAAGGAATTTTCTTCCTTGTTTATATGAGAAATATCATCTTTTATTTTTTGTGTAATTTCTTTTCCCTGAATTACTTTCAAGGCTATCTGCGGATTTTTTTGTGGTTCATTTACCCGTACTATGGCTAGAATACTATCGGACAGGAGGAATTTTTCAGTAATTGCCTGGCTAAGATCTTTGAAATTTAATTGCTGGATTTTGTTCTCTGTCGTAAGTCTTCGCAGACTATCCAAGATTTTAAGTGAGATTCTTTTGCCATTGCTGTAGTCACTGATAAACCGGGCATCGCCGCTTAAAGAGTACCCTCTTAAATTACTTTCTGTTTCTAAAATGGAGGCATACAATTCATCGCTTAATTGAAGAACATCTTTGGTATGAAGGGTCCAATGTATATTATTATTCAAATTTCTTACACTGTAAATAGAAAGTATACCCGTTAGTAAAATCAGCAAGAAGGTGAGGAAGGTAAGAATACGCGTATTTTTCAGCTTATCATCCCGCATAACCAAAATTATGTTAGTGGTACTTGAAATCAATAGATCGGGGAATATTTTCCCCAGGATATAACCTGCCCAAATCCAGCCTTCCCATATTTTATTCTATGTAATCCGCTTGGGTAAAGGGTTTTATACTTTTTAGCAGCATCCAGCTCATGGGCTAATTATTTAGGCACAATATTTTCAAATATAGTTAACACATCATTTATAAACCAATTAAATCAAAATTTATGGGAAACTTACTGTACATCATCGCGGTTATCCTGATCATCGGATGGGCCATTGGTGTTTTTGCTTACAGCGCTACCGGTATCATTCATGTACTGCTTGTTATAGCTATTGTTGCAGTACTGTTGCGCTTGATTAGCGGACGGAAATCTATTTAATACACGCTTCTATAAAACAGTCAATGAAAAAAACCAGCCTTGCTTCATATCGGTTGAGCAGTTCAGGAAGTGATAGGAATCCTTTTGATGCCGCAAAATTTGGGAGGCAAATAAACAGCAAAGATAAAATTACCTGGTGGGAGGGCTTTTTGCAGAGTATCGAAAAAAAGCGAAATGAAATACATCGGGATCTATTATTATTAGCCCATCCAGAAAGATTGAGAAATCACAATTAGTAACTTTTAAATTTAGCATTATGAACTCTACTATTTTAAAAGGAAAATGGAACGAACTTAAAGGAAAGCTCAAGCAGAAATACGCTGATCTTACGGATGACGACCTGTTATATGTTGAAGGCAAAGAAAATGAATTGTGGGGAAGGATACAGCAACGGGTTGGCAAAACCAAAGATGAAATTTTGAGCGATATGGAAAAGGAAAACGTACGAGGAAACAGTAAACAATTTAAATAAAACTAAAATTTCAATTATGGAAACAAGTAAAGTTGTAGCAGGGGTATTAGCAGGTGTAGCCGCAGGGGTTGTGTTAGGATTGTTATTCGCACCTGATAAAGGGAGCACCACGCGCCAGAAACTTTCTGAATCGATGAAAGGATTTGGGAAGGACCTGGCTGACCAGGCTGAAGGCTTTATTACAGATAAAGCTACCCGGGTAAAAAACCAGGCCCAGAACTTAGCCGATAAAGCCCTTTCGTAATTAATTATTATGGAAACAACCAAATAAGAAATTCAGCATTTCTTTTGGTATTAGAATGGAAAAGCAGGTTATAATTATCAATTCACACCTGTTGGTTTTTTCTCCGGAAGGCGTAGTCTGCTGACTACGCCTTCTATTTAATTAAACATTATGGACACAATAACTGCATTACCCGAAAAGTTGAGCACACTGCTGGAGTCTTCGAGAGACTATCTGGAGAGCAAAATAGAATTGGAAATACTAAAAGGTACCGACAAGATAGCACAGGGCATGTCTATATTCACCAGCTTTCTGCTGGGAGTGGGTACGGCTATAATAATTATACTTTTAATTTCGGTTGGATTTGCGATTATGATTAACCAGGCCCTGGGCTCATTATATGCTGGCTATTTTATAATGTCGGGCGTGATTGTTTTATTGTTGATAGCCATTTTTACCTGGGGAAGAAAAAGTATAAAGAAAACAGTGATCGATACGATATTAAAAAATATAGACAATGACTAAAGATTACGAAGAATTAAAGAAGCGGATTGCTGAAAAGCGAAAATTAGTCACTCGTCAGGAAGAAGAATTAAAAGAACAGGTAAAAGAAATTGCCAATAGCCTGTCTCCGGGGAAAATTATTGCAGGGGCCGTTAAGAATGTATTTAGCGAGGCAGCCTCTTCCAATGGGTTGATAAAAACAGGTATTGGAATAGGTGCGACGGTACTGGTGGATAGGTTCTTATTTCCCAGGGCTGGTTTTTTCCTTCGGTCGGCGGGAATTTTTGCTGTGCGGAAGCTGGTAAATAAATTCGGAAGCAGGAAAACCAGGCAAATACCAGGATAATGATGAATTGCGGTATTATATCAATCCAAGCCAGATGAATGATGAAACTATTTTGATAATTGATGATGAACCGGAGATATTGAATTTGCTTTCGCGGGTATTGCAGATGCAGGGCTTTTTAGTTCGGGTAGCCCACACATTGTCGGAAGGTATTAAAGAATTAGTCGTGTCGGAACCAGCGGTGCTTTTTTTAGATATCAATTTGCCCGATGGAAATGGGTTGCATAAACTTAAGGAGTTAAGAAAAAACTACCCTACTGTTAAGATAATAATGATTAGCGCATTAGACAGCGCCCAGGATCGTAAAAAAGCATTTGAAAACGGGGCTCATACTTTCTTGAGTAAACCGTTTAACTTAAGACAAGTTTCTACGCTGGTACAGCAATTTAAAAAAGGCAATTTCTGATTGTTTATCTAATTTTATGGTATGGCAAAAATTCTGGTGATAGATGATGATATTGATATTTGTAACCTGCTGAATCGCTTTTTAACGAAAAAAGGGTATGAAGTAGAAACAGCTATGAGCGGGAAGGGTGGATTGGAAAAGATAGGCGCAATTCCTTTCGATTTAGTTTTGTGTGATTTCAAGTTAAGGGATATGGAAGGGCGCGATATACTCACTAAAGTTCAGGAAACGACTCCCGGCTTGAAGGTTGTCATTATCACTGGCTATTCGGATATTAAGACCGCGGTGGATGTTATGAAAAGAGGAGCTTATGATTATGTAATAAAGCCATTGATACCAGACGAATTGATCAACCTCATAAACCGGGCACTAAATGACGACCAATCGGATGCTTTTGGCTCGCAATCAAAACAATTTCCAGGTGCCGCCAAAAAATCGGGGATAAGAAATAATTCCGGAATTATTGAATTGCAGGAGGGATATATTACCGGTACCGGGGCCGAATCGAAGCTGTTATACAAACAAGTAGCATTAGTAGCCCCTACCAATTTTAGTGTTATTATTTATGGGGAAAGCGGGGCTGGTAAAGAGAATATTGCGCGTACCATTCATGCCTGCAGTAAAAGGAAAGACAAACCATTTGTGGCAATTGATTGCGGCGCCTTAACAAAAGAGCTGGCCGGAAGTGAATTGTGGGGGCACGAAAAGGGAGCTTTTACCGGTGCCGTTAATTCAAAACCTGGCCAGTTTGAATTGGCCAATGGCGGAACCATTTTTCTGGATGAGGTATCTAATCTCACGTACGATACCCAGGTTGGATTGCTTCGCCTGGTTCAGGAACGAAAGCTTCGTCGAATTGGGGGTACAAAAGACATGGAGGTTGATGTCCGTATTTTGGTAGCTTCGAATGAAAATCTTTGGGATGCCGCGCAAAAAGGAAAGTTCCGGGAAGATCTATTCCATCGGTTTAATGAGTTTACCCTGATGGTGCCGGCCCTGCGGAATCGGGGAAATGATATTTTGGAATTTGCCAATCATTTTCTGAAAATGGCGAATGCAGAGCTCGATAAAAGTCTTACTAGCTTCACTGAAGAAGTCAAAAATGTTTTCCTTCAATACTCGTGGCCAGGTAATTTAAGAGAAATGCGAAATGTTATCCGGCGGGCCGCTTTATTGTCTGGTGATTCCATCATTAATATGGCTACCCTTCCCCCGGAAATTATTTATCATCAGAAATTTTTGCTCGCGGATTCAGAAAAGAGTGAGCTATTGTCAGATGTTGTTGTAAGGGAAAACTCAAAGAAAATTGAATTTTCTCCTGCTTCGTTGAAAGACGCGGCAGCACAGGCAGAGGCTGATGTATTAAAAAAGATCCTCGAAGAAGTAAAATACAACCGTACAAAAGCGGCAGAAAAATTGGGCATCGACCGCAAAACGCTGTTCAATAAAATGAAGCAGCATAATTTATAATTTTTTGATTGAAAACTGATAAAGGAAATTGACCAATGCTTTCTGCCTGGAACGTTTGCCCATACCCAAAGCTTGAATATACTTTCAAATCGATATCCAAATGAAGGTACTATTAGCCGGAAGGAGTTTTTTCTGTAGTACCCGCAACTTTCAGGCAGTCTAAAAAGTTCATTGCTACAGGTAGGTTGAAGAAACACATGATATGGTTTAGTAATGTGATTTTGTTGACCTTCTACTGGCTGTGAAAACGTATGTCTGAAAGTATTTCTGTTCAATGAGTAACCACTTGTTTTGATTGCGGGTAAGTTAAAGAATATTATCTGCCCCATAACGAATGCAGGATATTACTATGATGCCCATGATATGAAATTGCTTTGGAATGTTGGGAAAATGGTACTACTCTCATAGAAATGGATACGCGGATAAGACAGATTTGAGAAGACAAACAAATATGGACTTAAATTTATTTTCTTTCCGGAGGAATTCCGCTCATTAACATAAAACATTAATATTATGGCAACAAAAACAAATGGGGTTATAAAAGCGACCCTGAAAAATCATCTGGGACTCGAAACCCAGGTAATGGCAAACCTTAGTGAATCACTGAATAGACTGCTTTCTGATTATCATGTTTTTTATCAGAACGTAAGGGGATTTCATTGGAATGTTACTGGCAGCGATTTTTTTGACTTGCATATTAAGTTTGAAGAATTGTATACGCAACTGTATGAAAATATAGACGGGCTGGCGGAGCGTATTGTTACCATTGGTTACAGGCCTCTGCATGCTTATTCCGATTTCCTAAAGAATTCCCAGCATAAAGAAATCAAAAACGTTAAAGAGGGTAAAGAATGTGTAACGCATGTTATTGGCGGGTTGGGAATGATTATTTCCACCCATCGAACTATATCCGGCGAATCGGAAAAGGCAGAAGATATTGCCACCACAGATTTGCTTACTAAGTTTACGGGCGACCTGGAAAAAAGGTTGTGGATGTTTACTATGTACAATAAATAGTTTCTTCTATTAATCGTAAGATGGAGTGATACGTTTAGTAAAAGCGGCCCCGGCTACCGGAGCAGCTTTTTTATTATTGCCGAAACGCTGAATCCTTTATTTATCGTTGTACCCTTGAGGTAAAATGTAAATGGGAAGAATTAGGTTAATAAAAAACTGGATAGTGATTTTTACTATCCAGTATCTCACCTTCGCAAAAGTTAGGGTCATCAATGCCCGCATCCCGCATCTTAAGATTTATACACCGATTCAATCTCCTCTTTTACTTTCCTACTTTCCTCCAGGTGACTGCGCAAGCCTGGTAAATGTTTTTCACACCATGTTTTCAAATCAGCGTCTTTTGTGTCAATGGCACAATTCTCCAGGATCTTTATGGCTTTTTCATGTTCATCTATAATCCTATTTACGAATTTGGTATCAAATTCTTTTCCCTTTTTCCAATTTTTCATATCAGCAACATCCGATACATATTCATTGGACATGCTGTCAGGGATCTGATAATTTTTTTTCGCGGCCAGCGTGCTAATCTCCGATTTCATGGCGCTGTGATCATCCGCAATAGTTTTTGCCAGTGTTTTGACTTGTTTTTGGTTGGCATTATTAGTTGCATAGCTGGCGGCAGCTGATAAATAATGGCCCTGGCTTGCAAGTTTTACCAATGCATCAGCATCCTTTTCGAATGTAGCAGTTTCTATTTTTTGATCGTTGGCTTCGCTAGCCACTTTTTCACTGTCGGGATTTTTAGCCGACGGCGTATTGTTGCAGGCTACAAAAGCGAAGGCGCCGGTAAAAAGGGCCATACTAAAAATTGATACTTTTTTCATTTTTTCTATTGTTATTGTTATAAAATTGGTTTGATTGTATTATTTCGGGGAACCGGAGAAGGATTCGCCTAATGAATGCATCAGATTTGAAATGGGACCGTTCATTTTATTACTGACATCATCAATCGTTTCATCCCCTAACAAATGACCCAGTTGAAGGACTTCTGGTAAATGCGACAATATAGTATGACGTTGCGCTACCATAAACCGCGTGACTTCTTCCTTCGACAATGTATCTTTTCCGATTTCACGTAACATCACTTGATAGGCATTTCGGGCAGCTTCATTCAGTGAACCATAGGCATCCAACCGGTTTGCACCGGAGTAGGCACTTATTTTAGTTATTACTGCTTCTGCTTTGTTTCCGAAGGTGATTACAACGCTTATATCACTGTCTGACTTATCCATTTCACCCGCGTGGTTAAGTAAATGATATATTATTTGTTGCGCTCCGGCCTCGCTGGCTGCAAGATGATATATGCCTGCAAGAGCGGCTGGTAAGGCAGCACCTTCGAGCGTTTTTTCGTATTCATTTTTTTGCTTCTCTACGGGACTTTCTTTTTTTGAAATGGGAGTACCCATCATTTTGTTAACTTCTTCGAAGAGATTTATTGACATATATATGAGTTTAATGAATGATAAGTTGATTATTCAATTACCAGGCCATAGCTTTTTAGGTTAAATGGCTGAGCGGGTAGTCATATGAGTTTCAACCTATACAGTAGAATATAATATTGAATATTGAGTTCCAGTTGGTAATATTAATACTGCATATTTTACTTTATGACCAGCTAATTCCACAAGTTGTGACTTATTTTCCTCATTATAGATAAGTAGATGGATGGTACCTGGGTGAGCATCAGCAAACTATACAATAAATTTTCTGGCACAATTGTTTGAATGTGTGTATAAACTGTGAAATATGGTAAAAACGGAAATGACCACCCTGAGCCAGGTAATGAACCAACTAAAGGGAAAAGGAATGGATAGTGAATTTAGGCTGGCGGATAGCGGGCTCGGCCTGGTAAACTCTTCCAACGGTAAATTATATTCTATTTCAGACCTGCGAATCATCCGCACTTATCGTTTTGAGGGCGACAGCAATCCTTCCGACTCTTCTATTCTATATCTTATCCAGGCAAATGATGATGCAGTGGGATATATTATAGATGCGTATGGCGCCTATTCGGGGTATGATGATGATGGTCAGTTTGACAAGTTTATCCGGAATTTAGCAGTTGCGGAAAAATGAAAACAAGTATTATCTGCGCGAATACTTTTTTGGGTTGTTATTTCGAAAGAGACGTTCATCTGGAATCACAGAAATTAAAGAAAAGTATGGCACGGTTATTTTTTTTATCAGTAATATTATTACTTATCCAACCGGGTGAAGCACAAAAGAAAAACGTTGATTTGAATGAATATGTGCCAACACCCCTTTTATGGTACGAGGAACCCTGGGTATGGATAATAGCTGCCTGTTTTTTTTTAATAGTACTGGTTATATTATTATTTCGGGGAAACACTAAATAAGAAAATAGGGACGGTCATTATATAATAAGCATTCGCATAGTAGCGGGTGCTTTTTTTTATGATACCTTTGACACATCGGGTAAAGTGCATGGATCTTAATAAATGGTTTAGTCAGCAATAATGAACCTGGTTTACTGGTTGAAACAATCCTTCATATTTTTGTATAATGACAGTACTACAGGGAATAGGAAAATTTTTCCGGCAGCTCATCAAAACGATTTTTATGAGGAACAAAGATTGTTGTAAATGAAAGTTGAATTAATCTCAATTATAACTTGTCCTGTTTGCGGAGCCAGGCAACAGGAAACCATGCCAACAGATGCCTGCCAGTATTTTTATAAATGTAAGAAATGCCAAACGAGGTTACAGCCCCAATTGGGCGATTGCTGTGTTTTTTGCAGCTACGGAACGGTAAAATGTCCGCCGGTACAACACAAAAAGGATTGCTGCCAGTGATGGATATTGTGAATCCTGCCATTTCCTGCCTCTTTTTCCTTTTTGCGTAAATCAAATTCCCGATTTTAAAGGCATACAGACTCATATAATGGCATTTTTGCCTAAAATGTTATATGCGCAAAATAAAATTAGCAGCTGTTATTTTTTTTATATTTTCATTTTCATCTAAGGCACAGGATCGTTTTTTTGCCAGAACCTATACCTCTAATGTGTTGCCCAAAGGAGCGGTAGATATAGAGTTTTGGCATACCTCCCGCATGGGTCATCAGGGGCATTTTTTTCATGCCCAGGACCAACGAATAGAACTTGAATTTGGTTTGGGAAATAATATCCAGACCTCCGTTTATTTTAATCGTTATCAAACAAGATTTAGTGAAACTGCAGACGGAACTACTGTTTCCAATGAACTGGGATTTAGCAATGAATGGAAATGGAAACTGAGCGATCCATCGGCTAATAAAATAGGTTTTGCCATTTATGGAGAATGGGGAGTAAAGGGGGGTGATGAGCTGGAATTTGAAACAAAACTGATATTTGATAAATATGTTGGAAAAAACTTGTTTGCCTTTAACGGGGTTTTTGAGTACGAAAAAGAATTTGAATGGAATGGGAATAAAGTGGATGCGAGTGGTTGGGAAGCCCCTGTTGAATTTGATTTGGGATATCAGTATTTCGTAAAACCAACGCTGGGCATTGGATTTGAAATTCGAAACCACAACGAAATTGTACCTGGGAATGGATGGGAGCACTCTGTGTTCTTTGGTGGTCCAACGATTAATTTTCGGAATAACAAATGGTTTATCATTGCTAACTATCAACCGCAATGGGGCAATGTTAAAAAAACAGATACGGCGCCTTTCTCCAAAGTATTGGATAAACATGAAAGAGCCGAAGCAAGAATCATCGTAGGCATCTCGCTGTAAAAAAATGAAGAAATATTTTATTCTCCTTGCAATAGTTTCATCCATTGTAGCCTGTACCGCCGCCATGCATCTGCAACCATCAGATAGTGATTTGGTACGCGCGCAACAGCAGATACCAGGTATTACCCTCTATGAATTGCAGGCGGGGTACAAACTTTTTATAAATAAATGTTCTGGGTGCCATCGGTTACACAATCCCCGGGAATATACTTCCGATAAATGGAGAAGTATTTTATCGGAAATGTTTGTAAAAGCAAAGCTGACAGATGGAAAATCAAAGCAGTTAATAGAAAATTACCTGCTGGTAAAAAGCAGGTAAACCTTCGTTCCAGGGTTAGTTAAATTTTTGGCTCCCTTCAGAATTTAATTACCTGGTAGCAAAAATTAGTTTTAGCTTTGTAATGAATGAAGAATGTCTTAGCGGCCATAATAGCCATATTGTACATCAGCACCTCCACGGGCGCCGCAATACATATGCATTATTGTATGGGCAAGCTGGCCGATTGGAGCCTGGCAAAGAATACTTCCAAAACCTGTGGCAAATGCGGCATGGAGAAATCGGCAAAAAAAATAAATGGCTGCTGTACGGACCAGCATAAATTTTTTAAAAATAATGCTGACCAGAAAACCAGTGAAGTAACTTTTCCTATTCAGCGGGGGTTTGTTTCCCTATTACCTGCTTCCTTTTTAGAACTTCCTTCAGTTAACGTTCCGCTAGTATCCCTGGACTATCCTGTAAGCCCTGCGCCACCGCCAATTAGTTCCATTCCCATTTTTATTCTTAACAGAACATTCCTGATTTAAAGAGAAAGAATCTTGTTCGGCCAGGCAATATCTATTGCATGGTTATTGGCATTTATACAGGCCAGTTTCATTTCACTAATCACAACACATAAAAATTCATAAAATGAGATCATTCACAATTCTTATGATGGTAGCTTGCTCCCTCATGACCACTTCCGTTTTTTCGCAGGAGAAAGCAGGTAAAAAAGATAGTCAACAATATAAAAAACTCTATGTATGCCCAATGCATTCAGATGTTACCAGTACAAAGGCCGGTCATTGCTCTATTTGCGGGATGAAACTGGAGCTTTCCAAAAAAGAACAAATGAAAAAAGAAATGGCTAAAAACTATACGTGCCCTGTCCATGCAGATGTACTAAGTGACAAGCCCGGCAAATGTCCCCAGTGCGGAAAAGATTTGATTCTTTCTCCAAAAGAAAAAATGAAAATGGAAGTAATGAAGAAATACACCTGCCCCATGCATCAAGACGTAACCAGTAACAAGCCCGGTAAGTGCCCGAAGTGCGGCATGTCTTTAACAAAAGCAAAAGAGGACCATTCAAACCATCAACATTAAAAAAATAGCAATTCATTCAATTATGAAAAAGATATTATTCAGTTTATTGGCTACCAGTGCCATTACAATATTAAGCTGCAACAACAGCAGCACGAAAAATGAACCTTCGGCGCATGATATGAATAACATGAATCAAGATAGCTCTCAACATGCCACCCCGGCGGATAATAAAGAAGTGAAAGCGGTGAATGTTACTTATACTAATGTAGATGCAAAAGCGGCGGCTTCTATCAAGGAAATAGTGGATCATTATCTCCACGTAAAAAATGCATTGACAAATGATAATGGAAGCGAAGCAGCGAGTGGCTCAAGAGCTATGCAAGTAGCGATCAGTAAACTGGATAAGTCCCTGTTAACCGCTGATCAAAAGAAGGTATATGACGGAATTGAAGATGATCTGAAAGAACACGCAGAACATATCGGGAAGAATGGGGATAACATCAAACACCAGCGGGAGCATTTTTCTATGATGAGTGAGGATGTATATGACCTGGTGAAAGCATTTGGAGGTGGAAGAGTCTTGTTTCACGATCATTGCCCGATGTATAATGAAAATAAAGGAGCGATGTGGCTCAGTGAGCTAAAAGAAGTAAAGAACCCTTACTTAGGTTCAAGTATGCCCACTTGTGGTTCAGTAGAGGAAGTTATTAAATAAACACAACCAGGTATCATGGTTCAAAAATTAATTCAACTGGCATTACGCAATCGGCTTGTTGTACTATTGATTGCAGGTGGCCTGTTTGGGTATGGTATTTACTCCATCAATAAAAACCCTATTGATGCTATCCCCGATTTAAGTGAGAACCAGGTCATCGTTTTTACCGAGTGGATGGGCCGCAGTCCGCAGGTAATAGAAGACCAGGTAACCTATCCCTTAGTGAGTAACCTGCAGGGTATCCCTAAAATAAAAAATATCCGTGGTTCTTCTATGTTCGGGATGAGTTTTGTATATGTGATTTTTGAAGAAAACGTAGACATCTATTGGGCGAGAACAAGAGTACTGGAACGCTTGAATTTTGCCCAGCGATTATTGCCGCAGGGGGTAACCCCCTCATTAGGTCCCGATGGAACAGGTGTAGGTCATATTTATTGGTACCATTTGGATGCACCCAGGATGGATTTGGGAGAACAAAGGGCATTGCAGGATTGGTACATCAAATTTGCCCTGCAAACAGTACCCGGGGTGGCGGAAGTGGCTTCTTTTGGCGGATTTGAAAAACAGTATCAACTGGTGGTGGACCCGGTGAAATTGCAGTATTATAATATCTCTTTGATGGATATTATGAACAAGGTGAAAGCGAATAACAATGATGTAGGGGGCCGGAAATTTGAAATGTCGGATATGTCCTATATCATTCGGGGATTAGGTTATATCAAAAATATACGGGACGTCGAAAATATCTCATTGGGTAATAATAATGGAATACCGGTAAGAGTAAAAGATATCGGAAGCGTACAGATGGGTGGCGATTTACGCCTCGGTATTTTTGATATGGATGGTAAAGGGGAAGTGGTGGGGGGCATTGTAGTTATGCGATACAATGAAAATGCCAATAGAGTAATAGAATCGGTAAAAGCAAAAATGATAGAGGTGGAAAAAGGGTTGCCCGACGGAGTAACCTTTAAAACATCCTATGATAGAAGTACTTTAATACAGGAAGCTATTCAATCCGTAAAAGGGACGTTGATTGAAGAAATGATTGCAGTATCTATTATTGTCCTCATTTTCCTTTTTCACTGGCGCAGTGCAGCAATCATTCTTATTCAATTACCTATTTCAGTAGCAGCTGGTTTTATATTCCTGGAAATGTTTGGAATTTCCTCCAACATCATGTCTTTAACTGGTATTGCATTAGCTATTGGCGTAGTGGTGGACGATGGCATTGTGATGGTAGAAAACGCTTACCGGCATATCAGCGAAGCCCAAACAGAAAAATTAAAGTCAATTGATAAAGCGTAAATATGGCAAAATGGTTTGCTCGCAATAAAGACCCGTTAACAGCGGATGAGAAGATGGAAATTGTAAGAAAGTCCTCCATACAGGTAGGGCCCGGGGTCTTCTATTCCACCATTATTGTAGTTACATCTTTTCTTCCGGTATTCCTGCTGACTGGTATGGAAGGAAAGTTATTTCATCCGCTGGCCTGGACGAAAACTTTTATTCTGCTGATTGATGCAGTATTGGCGATTACATTAACCCCTGTATTGATTTCCTTTTTCCTGAAAGGAAGGCTGAAACCGGAAAGTGCCAATCCGATTACCAGAACCCTGGAAAAAATATACACGCCAATTTTAAAATGGTGTTTACGTTGGCGAAAAACAACTATAGGAATCAATCTCATAGCGCTGGGAGTTGGCATTTTTATGATGACCCGGTTAGGGTCTGAGTTTATGCCTCCGTTGGATGAAGGCTCTTTATTATTTATGCCCGTTACGTTGCCGGATGTTTCCAATTCCGAGGCAAAAAGATTGTTACAGGTGCAGGATAAATTAATCCGAACACTTCCTGAAGTGTCACATGTACTGGGTAAAGCGGGCAGGGCCAATACGGCAACAGACAATTCTCCTATCAGCATGATAGAAACAATTATCCTGCTGAAACCAAAAAATGAATGGCGCAACGGGATGACCAAAGATGGTATCATCAATGAACTGAATGCAAAGTTGCAGATACCCGGTGTAACAAATGGTTGGACACAGCCCATTATCAACCGCATCAATATGCTTTCAACCGGAATCCGGACAGACGTAGGATTAAAAGTGTATGGACAGAACCTGGACAGTATTTATGTTTTTGCTCAAACTATTAAAAAACAATTAGAAGGTATAGAGGGCGTAAAAGATTTGTATGTGGAACCTATCACTGGCGGTAAGTACATTGACATTTTTGTTAAGCGCGAAGAAATCGGAAGATATGGTCTCAGTGTAGATGATGTGAATACGACGATTGAAAGTGCATTGGGAGGAATGAAACTCACTACCACTATTGAAGGACGCCAGCGATTTTCAGTGAATGCACGATACGGACAAGATTTCAGAAATAACCTCGGGGCATTAAAACGATTACAGGTGCAAACAATGAATTTTGGACCTGTTCCGCTGGAAGCCGTTGCAGACATAAAACTAAGTGACGGGCCACCTATGATCAACTCTGAAAATGCTATGCTACGAGGAACGGTATTATTTAATGTAAGGGAAAGGGATTTGGGAAGTACCGTTAATGAAGCCCAGGAAAAGCTGAACCGGATGATAACCAAATTGCCCAAAGGGTATTTCCTGGAATGGAGCGGTCAATGGGAGAACCAGATTAGGGCCAACCGTACATTGAAACTTATACTGCCTATTGTTCTCATAATCATCTTTGTCATTTTGTTTTTCACTTATCATTCAATTAAAGAAGCGTTGGTGACTATGATAACCGTTCCATTCGCATTGATTGGGGGGGTGTTTATGGTGTATTTCTATGGAGTAAATTTATCCGTAGCAGTTGCCGTTGGATTTATTGCCTTGTTTGGAATGGCTATTGAAACAGCCATGCTGATGACGATTTACCTGAATGAAGCCATGCAGAATATGGTAGCCAAGCATGGCAACTCGAAGGAGACACTTACACCTGCTTTTATACGGGAATTCGTAATTCAGGGTTCGGCAAAGAGGTTACGGCCAAAATTAATGACTGTTTCTGTTGGTTTATTTGGTTTGATACCAATCTTATGGGCCACCGGGGTAGGAAGTGATATTATGCGACCCATTACTATTCCTTTGATTGGGGGAACCCTCACTTCCACCATCTATGTGTTGCTTATTACTCCCGTAATATTTCAAATGATAAAAGAAAGAGAATTAAAACGTAAAGGAAAAATTGAGTTAATCGATGTTAAAGAATAAACTACTAATGATCCTGATTGTCTTTTCTGTCACTTTCAACAGTAAAGCACAAACAATGAAACTCGATGCCATCCTTGACAGCATCACCGCGACACATCCGGTAATAAAGATGTATAATAATGAAATCCGCTCAATGGATGAAGCGGCTAAGGGAGCTAAAAGCTGGATGCCACCCGAGTTTAGTACCGGGTTTTGGATGGTTCCCTACAATCCTACCCTCTGGAAGAAGGGAGATATGGGAGAAACCGGTATGGGACAATACATGATCGGGGGTCTGCAAATGTTGCCAAACAGGAAAAAACAAAACGCGGATGCTGCCTACATGGAAGCCATGTCTTCGGTGGAAAAAGAAAAAAAGAATGCCACACTAAATGAACTGATAAGCGATGCTAAACAGGTTTATTTCGAATGGGTCATCCTGGAGAAGAAGATTGCCATTCTTGGACAAAATGAAAGTCTGCTTGATTTCATGATTAAAAATGCGGAGATACGTTACAAAAACGGTTTGGATAAAATCAGTGCCTACTATAAAGCCAAAGCGGCATTGGGAAACGTGCAGAATATGCGGCTGATGTTTGAAAGCGATATTAAAGAAAAGCGTTTCCGGATCAATACCCTGATGGGTAGAAAGGCAGTAATTGATTTCACTATTGACACCTCCTACCAGCTAAAGGACTACTCATCTGTAATTTTCGACAGTACACTTTTCTTTAGCAACCGAAGTGATCTTAAAGCTATTGATAAAGACATTAATCTTACCTGGCTGAAACAGGAAACTGAAAAGGAAAGCCTTAAGCCGCAATTCGGCATACGCTATGAGCATATGTTTGGATTTGGTGGTTTCCCCATGCAATACAGTTTAATGGCGATGATGAAACTGCCGCTCGCCAAATGGTCTTCCAAAATGAGTAAGGCCACTATAGAAAGCCTGAAATGGAAAGCCAGTGCATTGCAATCTCAAAAGGAAATGATGTTGAATGAATATAGCGGCATGGCTTATAGTATGCGTAATGAAATAGAATTAAAGGAGAAGCAGCTGAAATTGTATGAAGAAAATATCATACCCGCATTGAGAAATAATTACAAAACGATGCAGTTGGGTTACGAACAAAACACCGAAGAACTCTTTATGCTGTTTGATGCATGGGAAACCCTGTATATGACTCAATTGGAATATACCGAATTGTTGAACCAGTTGTTAAAGGTGCAGGTATCCCTGGAAAGAATAATCGAAAGAAAATGAAGACTAAAATAATAATAGGATCATTTGTTTTACTCATTCTTGCCGTGGGTTGCAACGATAGCAAGGTCCCGCATGCAGGTCACCCGGTGGAAGTTGCTGTGGAAAAGTATACTTGTCCTATGCATCCGGAAATCATCCGGGAAGGGCCGGGTAGATGTCCTATTTGTGGAATGGATTTAGTTAAAATGGAATCCGGCGGTGATAGAGTTAAGGATGTAACACTGGAATCTTTATTGAAGCCAACCAATGAATTTGTAGTATCCACTATTCCCGTTGTCACCATTCAAAAAAAAGAAGAACAGATAGAGGTGGAGGCATTAGGAAAAATTGCATACGACACCAGGCAAGCAGGCAGCATTTCATCAAGAGTGGCCGGAAGAATTGAGAAACTTTATATTCGCTACCGCTACCAAAAAATCAATAAAGGCCAGCGCATCATGGATATTTATAGTCCGGAGATGCTCACCGCACAACAGAATTTACTATTCCTCCTGGCTAACGACCCGGATAATGCCACTTTCATCCAGGCAGCAAAAGAAAAGCTGCTGTTGCTGGGAATGAATAATGAGCAATTACAACAGGTAATAAAAACCAAACAACCTTCTTTCACCATTGCGGTATATAGTAATTACAGTGGACACATACATGAAGCAGTAAGTGGAGCTTCAATGAATAGTTCCATTGTGGGTATGAAAGATATTGCATTAATTACAGAAGAGCTCTCATTAAAAGAAGGTATGTATATAAAAAAAGGGCAAACCCTTTTTTTAGTATACAACCCAGACAAAGCCTGGGCCTTATTAAATATCTACGGAGATAACCAGGCATTAGTAAAAAATGGAAATGCAGTAAGGCTAATTCCTGAAACAGCACCCGGTAAAGATTTCAGGGCTACCATTGATTTTATAGAGCCTTTTTATCAAAAGGATAGTAAAACGCTTACGGCCAGGGTATACTTCAATAATAGTGTTTTGAAAATTCCTATCGGAAGCCAGGTGAGGGCTACTATTTTTGGAAATACGAAGGAAGCTTATTGGTTGCCAAAAGAGGCGGTTGTTTCATTAGGATTTGATAGAGTAGTATTTCAAAAAACAGATGGCGGCTTTAAAGCACAAAGAATAAATACGGGCATCACCCACCAAAATCATATCCAGGTGTTGAGCGGGATTACCCAAAAAGATTCCGTGGCTGTGAATGCACAATATTTAATGGACAGTGAGAGCTTTATCAAAGTAAAAAACTAATTATGCGCTACGTTTCTATTATGCTTTTATTTCTTTTGATTTTTTCTTCCTGTAATAGCAGGAAAGAAGCACTCCCAACTTCTGATTCCTACTATACCTGTTCCATGGACCCACAGGTAGTGGAATATAAACCGGGGAAATGCCCCATCTGCAAAATGGAGTTAACTCAGGTAAAGAAAAAAGTGGGAGAAAAGCAGGACGAAATACTCTTAAGCGAACAACAAATCCAGTTGGGCAATATTCATACGGATACTATCCGTAACGGTACGATAGGTGATAGGTTGGTATTAACAGCTACGTTAAACTTCGACCAAATGAAGGTTTCGTCCGTAAGTTCACGGTTGATGGGCCGGGTAGAGAAATTATATTATAAAAACCTGGGTGATTATATCCAAAAAGGTTCCCCGCTTTATGATTTATATAGTGAAGAATTAAATAATGCCAAGCAGGAATACCTGCTGGCCCTGGATAGGAAGAAAATATTTACTACTGAAACAGCCATTGACTTTAACCAGTTACTGAATGGAGCAAAAAATAAATTAAAGCTGTGGGGTATGAGCGAAGCCCAGATACAGGATCTCGCAATAAGCAGAAAAGCTACGCCAACCACTACTTTTTATAGTCCTGAAGCAGGTTATATAACGGCATTGGAAGTTCGCGAAGGGGATTATATAATGGAAGGGGGCACTATAGTAAAGCTGGCAGACCTTTCACGACTTTGGGCCGAAGCACAAGTATATACTTCGCAATGGGCCGCCATGGATAAAAACAGTACGGCCACCGTACAGCTGCCTGATTTCGATGGTAAAGAAATCAACGGGAGGATTGAATTTGTAAATCCTGAAGTCAATCCTGATACAAGAATTAATCTTATTCGTGTTTCCATTCCCAATACAGGTAACCTGTTAAAACCAGGCATGCCGGCTTATGTATTATTGAAAAGTATCCAACGAAAAACACTAACGCTACCAAGTGACGCGGTTATCCGCGATGGCAAAGGCACCACAGTTTGGTTACAGACAGGAAGGAATACATTTAAAAGTGTGATGGTGCAAACAGGGTTGGAAAGCGACGATCGGATTGAAATTAAATCAGGGTTAGGTATAGGGGATATTGTGGTAGTTAGAGGGACCTACCTGCTCAACAGTGAATATATATTTAAAAAAGGGACTACTCCAATGTCTGGTCATGATATGAAAAATATGTAAATAAAGATTGTTTTTTGAAAACAATTAAAAGAATAGAAATCTATAATGCACCTGCTGAAAAGGTTTTCAGCTATCTCGATAACTTGGGCGTTACAGGAATGCACATGACAAAATCATCAGCCATGATGATGGGAAGTAAATTACACCTGGAATATTTAACTACTAATCACACTGGTCTTGGTTCAAAATACAGGTGGACAGGAACCATGATAGGAATGAAAATGGATTTCACTGTTGAAGTATCAAAATGGGTAGAGGGCGTAGAGAAAGTTTGGGAAACGATTGGCGAAGGGAAGATGATTATTTATTCCAGGTACAGGATGCATTTACTGGTTTATCCCAAAGGGAATATAACGCGAGCTGAATTATCCATTTCGTACGAAAGACCAAAAGGATGGTTTGCCAAATTTGTATCGTTCCTGTTTGCTGATTGGTATTGCAACTGGTGTTTGAAAAATATACTATCCGACAGCAAACGAAAAATTGAAAAAGATAAAAAAATCTTACTGAAATCTGCTAACAGCAATAACTCTTCTGTAAGACGGACAAACTGGTATGTAATTACCGGCTGCCCGGGTTCCGGGAAAACTACGACCGTTCACCTGCTTCGTAACAGGGGGTATTCAACTACTATTGAACATGCACGGCATTATATTGATACGCAAAAGATAAGCGGAAAGGCTGTAGAAGAAATAAGAAAGAATCAACAGGAATTTCAAAGAGGAATTTTAGATATGCAAATTGAGCAGGAAGCATGGCTTTCACCTGATGAAATAGTATTTCTGGACAGGGCCCTTCCTGATGCACTGGCATATTATCGGTTCCTAAACCTTCCGGTTGATGAAAAATTAAATAATGCGTTGAAAGAAGCATCGTATAAAAAAATATTTATTCTTGACTTTCTTTTTTTGGTTAACGATTATGCCCGGGTTGAAGATGGGGAAGCGCAGAAGAAAATTCATTCACTGATTACAGGGGTCTGTGAATCCCTTCCTTTTCCTGTAATTCATGTTCCGGTACTAAAACCTGAAGAACGGGTGGATTTTATTTTAAAGAATCTTTAATTATTTAATCAATTAAATATTAATCGATAAAATGATAGCAAATGGAAGTTTACCAGCTACATATTGATGCTGTTGTTAAGCAATGCAAAAGTAACATTCAAACCGGTCTCACAGAAAATTTAATACTTTCTGCCAGACAAGAATTTGGTACAAATGTTCTGAAAGCAGTTAATTCCAGAAGTATTTACCAGATACTACTCGCACAGTTTACCAGTCCGCTTATTATCATTTTAGTCGCTGCTTCGCTGGCATCCTTTTATCTGCAACAGCTCCGGGATGGCCTCATTCTTTTGATTATCGTTGTAATGAATGCAATGATTGGATTTTACCAAGAGTGGAAATCAGAAAATATTCTGGCTTCTATTAAGAAACTGGTGGTTGATAAATGCACAGTTGTCAGGGAAGGAAAATCTATTGAAATATATTCAGCAGACCTTGTACCAGGAGATATTGTGCTGCTTTCCGAAGGCGTGGGTATTCCTGCTGATATTCGTTTGATTGAATCTAATGGGTTTTCTGCTAATGAATTCACACTAACAGGCGAATCAATACCTTCTTTCAAGGACCATTTATTTAATGCTGGAAAAAGCATTTCGGTTTCAGAAATAAAGAATTGTGTGTTTATGGGTACCACTGTTGCACGTGGTGCGGCAAAAGGTATAGTTTTCGCAACGGGTATGAAGACAGAGATTGGAAAAATCAGTTCATCTGCTCAAAAAATAAAATCAGCCGATGCACCGATTCAAACGGAGATAAAAGACGTTGCAAAGAAATTGATGTATGCAACATTGGTGATTGGTATAATGCTATTCGGCACTCGTTTGTTGATGAATGATACCATGGCTGTAGCGCTCGTATTTTCCATCAGTGTAGCAGCGGCAATGGTTCCGGAAGGGTTACCTGCACAAATTTCTATGGCATTAGCACTTGCAGTAGGGAGACTGGCAAAAAGAAAAGCCATTATAAAAAAAATTGCATCTGCCCAAACACTGGGTTCGGCTACAGTAATTGCCTCAGATAAAACTGGGACGATTACAAAAAATGAAATGACCATCACGGGCTGTTATTTCAACGGACTGACATTTTCTGTTTCAGGTTTGGGATATATGCCAATAGGTGAAATAATTAATGAGCAGGGGCAGGTATTGAAAAAAGAATCGTTAGGCGATTTAAAAGTTTTTTTCTTGTCAGGTTTTCTTTCTTCAACCGGTAAAATAAATCCACCCGATAAGTATCACCAGGGATGGTATTGTATAGGCGACCCTACAGAAGCTTCGTTTGCCGTATTGGCAATGAAAGCAGGTTTTAGTTTGGAAGAAGTGGATAAAGATTATGCTGTTGTAAAATCTTTTGTGTTTGATTCATTTCGAAAGAGAGCAACTATTATTCGAACACACAAGAATAAAATTATTTCTTTTGTAAAGGGTTCTTTAGAAACAGTATTAGAGGGTTCAACAAAAATAATTAAAAACGGAAACATAAAAGAATTGACTGAAATTCAAAAACAGGAAATTCTATCGATGTCAGCAGTGTTTGCTGAAAATGCATTGCGGGTTATTGCTATTGCCTATAAGGACCTTGATAACAAAAATAATTACTCAATAGATGATGCTGAAGAGGAGTTGACTTTTGCAGGCTTTGTTACCATGTTCGACCCGCCCCATGAAGAAGTAAAAGGCGCCATAGAGTCTGTTTTCAAAGCACATATGAAAGTGTTTATGATTACGGGCGATAATGAAGTAACAGCCAAAGCCATTGCAAAAAATATCGGTTTGATGAATGAGAATAATGAATTTCCTGATGTGATCAATGGTGCTTTATTGCAGAAGATGAATGATGAAGAAGTTTGTTCTGCGTTTAGCAAAAGAGCGGTGATTTTTTCAAGAGTATCTCCGGATGATAAATTCCGTATTGTGGATTTACTTAAAAAACAGGGAGAGGTTGTAGCAGTAACTGGTGATGGGGTGAATGATACATTAAGTTTGAAGAGAGCTGATATAGGTGTGGCGATGGGATTGAGTGGTTCAAAGGTTGCCCAGGAAGCTGCCAATATTATTTTGCTGGATGATAATTTCTCAACGATAGTACTGGCGGTGAAAGAAGGACGAACTATATTCAGGAATCTTGAAAAGACAATTAAGACCAATCTGTCTTCTAATATTGCAGAATTAACATGTGTGTTAGCGGGGTTTGCAGGCGTCTTTTGGGGAATAGCCACACCGATTTTTGCTGTTCAGATATTGTTGATAGATATGATTGGTGAAATGTTCCCGCTTATTATGCTGACTTACGATCCGCCTGAAAAAAGAATGATGGAAATGCCCCCACGGAATCCAAAGGATAAAATACTCACCAGAGAAACAATAATGGGAATTCTCTTTAATGGCACTGTGATGGGCCTTGCTTCTTATGGTGCTTTTCTTGCAGAATATTTTCACAATCACCATGTGGCCAATCACTATGAAAAAGCTATGACGGTTACTTTTGTTTCCATTGTGTTTTGTCAATATGCCAATCTCTTATCACGCCGTACTTATGGTCCAGCCCTGGGTAAATATTTATTTTCAAACAAAAACCTATTATTTGCCTTTGCTTTATCTTTTTCATTAATGCTGCTGATTATTTATGTACCTGTTTTTAATCTTTATTTTCATACTTCCTCTTTATTGCCGGTGGATTGGTTATACCCTTTTACAGCGGGCACGATTTGCCTGCTTATTTATGAATACAGGAAAAAAAGGCTAAATAAGCAGGTCAATTAAGGTATAACGGTACATTTTAATTGAGCAGCAGCCATAATTCAAAACTATATGCCGACCTTCAGGTTACATAATTTAAGAATAAAATAGCCCCTTATGTATAAATTGATTTATGTTGTTTCAATAATTATCATATTGATGTTGGGGCAATCGTTTATTCTTTTGCCAGGGGAAGGCAAAACGATAACAAGATACGAGACTATAAATGGGTTGGCGCCTTCCTTATTTGCAGAGAATGGTAATATATATATGACCTTTGCATCCGGCGACAGCATTTTATATTGCCTTTCTACTGACAAAGGAAAAAGTTTTTCCGCCCCCTTCTTCGTCGCTGTGTTGCCAAAACTTGGTGTTGGTGGAGGAAGAGGACCTCAAATTATTTCTGTAATAGGCGAATTGATGATAGCTGCCGCGAATGATATTGGTAATATTTATACGTTCACTAAAAAGAGATACGCAACCGCCTGGAAAAAAGGGGGGAGAATAAATGATGTGCCTGATATTGCCAAGGAAGGTTTTGTATCACTGGCAGCAAATAATTTAGGAGAAGTGTATGCGGTATGGCTTGATCTGCGTGCGGACAAAAGAAATAAAATAGCTGGTGCGGCGAGTAAGGATGCCGGAAGAACGTGGTCAAAGAATAAGATTATTTATATGTCGCCCGACAGCACCGTATGTGAATGCTGTAAACCTTCTGTTGAAATGAGGGAACAGTTGGTGGTGGTTATGTTCCGCAACTTTATCAATGGAAACAGAGATCTGCATATTATTCAATCAGCGGATGGGGGTTTAAATTTTGGTAAAGTCCGGAAATTAGGCGAGGGCAGTTGGAAACTGAATGGTTGCCCTATGGATGGAGGCGGGTTAGTGATCAACAGGGATAATTCCATTCAAACAGTATGGCGCCGGCAGGGAAATATATTTCGTTGTGAAGCGGGCAAAAAGGAAGAATTGATAGCGGTAGGTAAGCAATGCGTGATTGCAGGTAACATGGGGAGTAATTATATTGCTTTCATGAATGACGGAAAGGTATATTGTCTTAAACCAGATAAAACCCTGGTGGAGTTAGGACGAGGGGGCTATCCGCAAATAGAATCTACGGGTGCAACCACTGCATTATGTGCATGGGAAAATGAGGGTAAAATTAATTTAGCTTTGTTAGACAAATAAAAATAAGACTCTAAAAAGAATATAGGAGCACCAACCATCTCATTCATAAATTATGAACTCCCATATCATTTTGCTAATATCCGACAGTTCATTTGTTATAAATAATGCACTTACTGAAATTCCGGGGAAACATCATAAATGCATTGCCACACCGAAATTCATAGGAAAAAAAAGGCCAGGGAACATAATTTCTTTTTTATTCAATTCATCCGTAAACAATAGGTGCCCTGCTATGAATAATGTGTGCCGGCATCCTCATTTCAATTTTCCAATTTAAATTCCCTGGTTACCCTTCACAGAGGTGTGAATGATGTAACTTATTTCTAGACTTATATAATAATTAAGGGTCAATAATAGCTGAGCTTCATGCAAAGAAATGTCATTCTTTTCGCACAAATAAAAATCATGAAAAGACTACTAAAAATTACGCTGGTAATTACTTTAATTGCCTTATTCGCAGCTTGCCAATCGCAGGCGGATCCGAAACAACTGCTGTCAAAATCGGAAACCCGAAAGGAGATTATGGACAAAATTGCCAATGATAGTTCGATGGCGGGGGAAATGATGGAGGCAATGATGAATGCCGGTATCGGAAAGACAATGATGCAGGAAAATGAAAAATTAAAAATGACCATGATGGATAACCAGGATATGATGATGAAAATGATGAAAAATAATCCGG
The DNA here is from genome assembly GCA_031360425.1 of Chitinophagaceae bacterium. Lineage (GTDB taxonomy): Bacteria > Bacteroidota > Bacteroidia > Chitinophagales > Chitinophagaceae > Endoryza. The sequence goes on from JANMBO010000079.1 coordinate 35,046, forward strand.
GCATGATGCAGATGATGATGTCTAATATGATGGAGGCAGCAAAGAATGACAGCACAATGATGACCGGGATGTGCAGAACTATGATGGGAAACCAGGCTATGATGGATTTGATGGAAAAAATGAAAGGAGGGAACAAAGGCATGGGAAAGATGGAAGGAATGAATAATAAACCACATCATTAAACAACATTTTTAATTAGGTATAAATTATTTAGTTATGATGAACAATAATGGAGAGTATAATTACTGGGGAATGCATGTAGGCTGGTGGTTCGTTATTCTGGTAGTTGTAATAGTAATTGTGGGGTTTCTATTTAACTCAAGGAGAAAAAAGTGACCGGTACTTTTCTAAAAAAGCATGCATAATTGGCAAAGGAAGAGTAGTGATATGAACCGGACAAAGTGAATAGCGTATTAAGGATTGTCCTGGTAACTATCAGCCTACTTCGATAGAGCTTATATTTTTTCAATATATTTTCGATTCAGACGAGTGTTTAAAAGATAAATACGCGGGAAAAAAAAGTATTGCACTTAAGGTCTTTTCAACCTTCTGCCTTAAATTTCAGATATGGAACACCATCATCCACAACCAAAGTATACCTGTCCGATGCACCCGCAGGTAATGCAGTATAAACCGGGGAATTGCCCTATTTGCGGAATGACGTTAGTATTGGCGAACCCTGAGGTAAAGATGGATAATGAATCTCATCAGGGACATGGCCATAATCCATCCATGGGCCATGAAGGACACAATCATAATAGTATGATTGCCGATTTTAAAAAACGTTTTTATGTAGTCTTAATTCTCACTATTCCCATCATGCTATTATCAGAAATGATACAGCATTTTATGGGGGTGGATTGGCAATTTACTGGGTCTAAATATATTTTATTTTCTTTATCAACCATTGTATTTATTTACGGTGGTTTTCCTTTTTTAAAAGGCTTGGTTGACGAAGTAAAAGCACGGAATCCCGGTATGATGTTTTTGATTGGCTTTGCCATCACCATTGCATACATCTATAGCGTTGCCGTAGTTTTTGGATTGAAAGGCATGGATTTTTTCTGGGAGCTGTCAACGCTGATTCTCATTATGCTGTTAGGACATTGGATAGAAATGAAATCCATTGCAGGTGCATCAAAAGAATTGGAGTTGCTGGTACAGTTAATGCCTGATGACGCCCATCTTGTAAAGAGTGAACAAATCACAGAAGTAAAAACAGAGACACTCCGGGAAAATGATGTTATACTGATCAAGCCCGGGGAAAAAGTAGCAGCCGACGGAATTATACTGGATGGGGAAAGTTATTTGAATGAAAGCATGTTGACCGGGGAAAGCAAACCAGTACAAAAAGTAAAAGGTAATAAAGTAATTGCAGGGGCTTTAAATGGCAATGGAGCTTTAAAGGTTACTGTTTCACATGCAGCAAAAGACTCGTATCTATCGCAGGTTATCAGGTTGGTGGATGAGGCTCAGAAGTCAAAATCTAAAACTCAATTGTTGGCTGATACCGCAGCAAGATGGTTAACAATCATTGCTATTGTATCGGGTATCGTTACCTTTTTATATTGGTATTTAAATGAGCAAACCCTGGCATTTGCCATCGAAAGAATGGTAACCGTAATTGTAATTTGCTGTCCTCATGCTTTGGGGTTGGCGGTTCCATTGGTAGTGGCAAAATCAACCGCTTTATCTGCAAAGAATGGTTTACTTATAAAGAACAGAACCGCTTTTGAAAATTCGAGGAAGATTACCACCATAGTATTTGATAAAACCGGCACATTGACGGTGGGAAAATTTGAAGTATCGAAAATTGTTTCACTGAAAAAGGAATTTACTGAACAGGAGATCATTCGTTTGGCAGCTGCCTTGGAGCAAAAATCAGAACATCCTATTGCAACCGGTATTCTTCAGAAGGCAAAAGACTTAAAGATTACAGCTCCTGGAACCGAAAGCTTTAATGCCATTACTGGTAAAGGGGTGGAAGCCACAGTAGAAGGAAAAAAGGTATTGGTCGTTAGTCCGGGATATTTAACAGAGAAAAATATTACGATGCCTGAGGGCTTTACAGCTGATGATACGGAAACTATTGTATTTGTAATTAGTAATAATGAATTGGCAGGGTATATTGCTTTGTCTGATGAGATACGGCCTGAATCAGCAGGTGCGATAAAAGTATTGAAGGAAAATAAAATAAAATCGATTTTACTCACGGGCGATAATAATAAGGTTGCCAAAAGTGTAAGCGCTACACTAGGGATGGATAGCTATTTTGCAGAAGTGTTACCCCACCAGAAATTGGAAAAGATAAAGGAATTGCAAAGCAAAGGAGAATTTGTTGCTATGACAGGGGATGGGGTAAATGACGCGCCCGCATTAGCAATGGCTGATATCGGTATTGCTGTGGGCAGTGGAAGTGATATAGCGGCAGAAACCGCAGGAATTGTTCTGGTAAATAGCAATCCGAAAGATATTGTGAGTTTGATATTATTCGGCAAGGCCACGTATCGAAAAATGATTCAAAATTTAATTTGGGCAACCGGCTACAATGTGGTGGCGTTACCTCTCGCGGCGGGTGTGTTGTATAATTGGGGCATATTGTTAAGTCCTGCTGCCGGGGCGGTTTTGATGACAGTCAGCACCATTGTTGTTGCTATTAATGCCAGCATGCTGAAAGTAAAATAATCCTGCGCTAAAATTATGGGGAAGCAATTTGAATTAATTCTTATTGCTTCCCCATAGCCTGAATTAGACTTCAGGCGGAGATTATTGTTTGTTTACTGGTATAGTTGTTATGTCTTTACATTAACTATAATGTTCTTTTTCATTGAAATTCTTTTAAAGACGATTAATGAAAGGCCTATTTAACTGCCATGCCCACACCGGGTCCTGTGAATCCTGTGACAGTTTGCAAGCTGGTTAACCCGCCATCGTTACTTACTTTAAATCCATCAATACTATTACTGCCAGGGTTAAGTACATAAAGATATTTTGAATTATTACTTAAAGCCGCATCTATCGGGCCCATACCGGTTGTAGCCGATATGGGATCGGATACATTTATGCTTCCTGATAAAGTATTCACCTTGAAAGTAGAAACATTGTTACTGGCTGTATTGGTTGTATAGGCAAATTTTCCATTATTGGTTATGACCACCCAACAGGCGGCACTTTGATTAGCACCTACCGGCCCTTCTATCAACGATATTACCCCGCTATAATCGATGTGGTAGGACGAAAGAGTACTGGCACCAGTAGCTCCGCCGGCTGCTTCAGAAACAAAAATATTACCATTTTTGCCCAACGCAAAACCAAACGGGGTAGTATTCGCTGAAGTAAGCGTATGCAAACTGCCTTGTTGATTGTAGGTACTGATCTTATTACTTCCCTTTTCCGTAATTACAAGCACTCTTCCATCATGGATAAATGAAATTTGGGCGGGCGCTACCCCACTTGCGCTCAATGGTTTTGTTGAATTTGGAATAGGGTAAAGAGATCCATCATTACCCAGTTTAAAACCTGAAATATTTCCATCGCCACCAGCATTAAGTACAAAAACCACGTTATTATGTTCTGTAATACTTACCGGTCTTTCGCCTCCCGAATTGACGGTGGATTTTAAGATGAGTCCATGATTGGTTACTTTAAAAGAGGAAATAGAATGGCTGCCGGCATTTACAGCAAGAACAATTTCATTATCGACTAATATAACTGCCCCCTGGCTTCCTAAACCACCTCCTGTTCCGTTTCCACCCGTGGAATACGTTTTTTCATAGGTAAGAAGGCCGTTGGCAGCACGCCGATAATCAATTAGTGTATTTCCTTTTGCACTATTACTGATAAAATACAAATGACCGGGGCCGTTGTCATTTCGTTCACCCTGTCCGAGTTCATCATTTTTTTGACAGGCAGCGAATACTACCATGGCTATTACCACAGCAATTAATGTTTTTGTTTGTTTCATAATCATTTTTTTAAGTTTAATAATTGATATAGATGGTTTGATTTGGATTGAATGCGCATCCGGTTATAGAGTAATCAGGCTAATTAGTTCACCCTTCTTATTAGCTAATTATGTATTTATAGATATGATTTGTCAGAGTCTTTGGATAAATTTTTTTTAATATTATCTTAGGGTAAGATTCAGGTGCGTACATTTAAAAGAATAAATAAGTTTTCATAAAAAAAATTATTGGGCAAAGCTTTCCCGCTATTGCTTTGGCAATAAATTTTAATCGGTGATAAATACTACGATTTGACTAAAAAGCTAATGGGAAGGGCGATGGGTTATACCAAAATGTAGTCCTGTTGTCATTACTTGCAAGTTGCCGATGCCAATACCTTTAATGGGAATTTCCATGTATGGTTCTATTCTGATACTTATTTGCTGCCAGGTCCTTACTTCATAACCTAAACTGACATTGAAAGCACCAGAGAAATAACTCCTCTTCTTGATGTAATTTCCATTTTGATTCTGCTGAGCACCATTAACCAAAGCAATATATTCATTGTTTTCTTTAGTCAACAGGTATGACGATATGCCGGTGGTGAAATACCAATTTGATCTAATTCTCCGGCCGAAATCATATTTCAATTTAACGGGTAATTCAAAAATATTGCTGGTTCCTGTAAGACTTATTACTTCCATATTAGCGGGCATCGAGGTGCCGGCCTTTTTCAAATCGAAATATTGTCCATCGCTGTAGTAATGTTTCTTTGAAAATATTACGCCCGATTCAACAGAGAGTTTTCTGTTTACGCTAAATCCTGCCAATAACCCCGCACTAAATCCGGTTTTGGTAAACCCTTGTCCTTTTACCTGGTTCAGTTGGGGTCCGGCCACTATTCCAAAATAAAACCTGGGCCCATTATTTTTCCCTGCTATTTTATCAGAAACGGACATGTTGCGGCCATGTGCACTGTCAGTACTTTTCAGCGGATTAAGCGTTACTTCAATTGTAGATTCAACTTCTTTTGCAAAATCACCGGGTTTATTTTCTGGTACTATTAAAAATTCATGATCCATTTTGTTCTGAGCTGCCTTGTTGTTTAAATAGTTTATTATATCTGGATAAATTTGGGATGAAGGATATGTTTTTTTTGAAGCTTGCTGATTTTCAGGAAAGGATGCCGGATTTTGGGTGTTGGTAATCGAATAGTTTAATCTTCTGGATTTTGCTTCTGTAATTACCTTTTTGTTTGCTGAAACCTCTCTCTTGCTATTGAAATGGGATAATTTTAGATCGGCTTTTGAAAAGGGTGAATTCTCAGGCTTGTCATTTATTGAAGTTTCTATAGATGTTTTCTCCAATTGAATTGCTGATATTACTTTTTCTGAAGACGAGCTATATCTATTATTAAATACAATAAGTGAAATGCCAGTAACGGCAAAAAGCAGAGCCAATAGACCGAACCAGGGATATTTTTTCTTTTTTGCTGGGTGATTTTTATTCGAAATGGAAGAAGTCTTTAAAAACAGGCCAATAGTTTCCCAGTCTGAAAGCTCCGTTTTCAGCGGGTAGTTTTCCCCTGCTTTGCGAAACAATTCATCCATATCGTTATCTAAATATTGCATATTTGGGCATATTCTATCTTTTGAATTCTCTTTTGCAGCATGGATCGGGCTCTGGACAAGCAGGATTTGGAAGTTCCTACAGACATGTTCATTTTATCGGCAATTTCCAGGTGATTATATCCATCAATTACATACATATTGAAAACAACCCGGTATTGGGGGGGTAATTCCTTTACCATAGTAATTAAATCTTTGTACAATAACAATTGGTCGGCATCATGGGCTTTATTCGAAATATTCCAAACATATTCAGGTATTCCGCCAATTTCTGGCAACATCTTTCCTTTTCTCAGTTCATCTATGGCCGAATTGACCATTATTTTCTTTATAAACCCCATGAGTATTTTTTCAGTATCCTCAATAGGGCCGGGTATAAACCTTTCAAAATGCCTGAATAATTTTACAAATCCGTCATTGGTTATATCCACGGCTTTTTCATACCGGTATAAATACCTGAATACAATTTTCAACGCAAAACCATAGTAGTGTTGGTATACCATTTTCTGGTATTTATGCTCCTTTTTGGAACAGCCTTCTATGATAATGATTAAATTTTCCAAATCTGCCTGTACTTTAGCTATTATCGAATAAGTAAGGGTATCATATGGATAGCCTGGTTATTATATCAATAAATGTGCTTCCTTTTCCTGCTTTTCTTATAAGTAAATACGTGGTTCTTTAATAAGGGTTGCAAGTGGAAAAGCTTTTTCTAAATATAACGGGTATATAGGCTTTCATAAAACATGAACAGAATGCGGCCCTGGGTTCTGAGTTTTATTAGAGTGGGATAGGGGACAAGGAAAAGTAATTTGAATTCATCCGATTGCTTTATAGGATTAAAGTCGTTCCAATGGATTTTGGGATGAAAGAAATAAGAAGGGAGTAAAATAAGACAAATAATAGTCTGATTGCGCTAATTTTTTTTTTGAGTATTATTATATATGCCGTTTTGGTATCTTACGACATCGTATAATTACCCTGTCAGGATTTGTTGTTTCGGCCATTACTACTTCAATTAAATGGAATCGTGTTGGATTTCAGAATGTAAAATGAATTTCAAATTCCCTTCAAATGTAATCGGGATAATTCATACTTTAATAAGAGAAATCATACTTTCCTTCTATCAATTAGGCGGCAGTACCGCGCACTTGCCTTGTATAATAATTTTAAAATTATTTTGTAATCGTAATGTAGCACCCGTCTTTACCTGTACACTCGAAGCAAAGGCGTTTCCGAAACTGATGATACATTCATTAATGGTTCCGGATGGAATAATGACATGCGTAGTAGCCGTAGGCACTTTCTGCAAATTCCAGTTTCCGGCTTTGTGCCAGTCAGTATCAATGGCTCCTGTCCAGGTGGCTTTTTCAATATCTATTGCAACAATAGTGTCTTTTAAACAGTTATTGGCGTCCTTTATCCTTATCGTATAGTTACCGGCTGTTAGGCCCGTGAAAATTCCGGTGCTGTTGTATGTAATTCCATTATTTCTGCTATACGAATATGGACCTACTCCTCCATTTCCGGCAACAGTTATTGAACCATTTGCATCTCCCAGGCAGGCTAAATTCTGCTTGACGATAGTTGCTGAAATTGCAATGGGTTGGGTGATAATGACAGTTGTATCAAGCAGGCATCCCAAGGCATCTTTCACTCGTACCTGGTAGCTGTTTGCAGACAGATTACTAAAGGTCCCACTGTTGCTGAAAGTAGAGCCTGAATCGATACTGAACATATAGGGTGTTGTTCCGCCAGTGTTTGTTATAGTTATTGACCCCGTTGATTGGCCAAAGCACAATACATTGATTTTTGAAATGGATACGCTGTTGACCTGGTTAACAGTTAATATGGCTGTGTTTGAATTGACTGTTCCTGACCCGTTGGACCATTTAGCCCGATACAGTGCACCATTATCGATTACAGAAGTTGTTAATACCAGTGTATCCTGGTTTTCTCCGAAAATATCTGCCCAGGTAGTTCCATTAATACTTTTCTGCCATTGAATAATAATGGGAGTCGGGCAAGTGGCCTTTGAAATAAAAACGGCCGTACTGCCGTTGCAAGTAGATATTGATGTGGGATGTTGTGTAATAGTTATTGATGTATTGACATCCGTACAGGCAATGGATAGTTGTTGCAATGTAGGTGTTACATTATTTATAGAATTGGAAAGATTTGCCCGGTATTGAAGATACCTTCCCGAAAGCCCCACTGATGTGTTATTGGTGAGTGGGGTAAAGGCTGTCCAGGTACCATCGGGTGTGGCCGTATTTCCTACTCTAGCTGAAATAGCCAGTGCTGTTCCGGTAGGAGTAGATGCGATCCAGTTTATTATTCCCCAATTAGCGGAAATACCGTGATTGAATACTCGGGAAGTAAAGATTCCGGAGGCCGGGTATGGAGAAGCTCTCAACCAGTCAACCGATAATATACCCCCCGTGGCTACAACATCACTCACCTGGATAAACATGGGCGTACTGACTGTCATTGTAATTGCCGTGGTCGTTATAAGATTGCCATCTACATAAAAACTAAACGTATTCGCGGGAGTATTCCAGCTTATGCGATACCGATGCGAAGTACCCAATAAATTTGATCCAAGATTTACTGATGAATTGTCCGAAGATCTGGCGTATAAATTTCCATCAGCAACATCTCCCTGCCCTATCACAACCCATGGAGTACTGTTAAAAGGTTGATCGCTTGAAAAGCCAATGTTTTGGAAGGCGGCAGCGGTGAATGTCGCCAGGAACTCTATCGATGTGCCCGGGCCAAAAGACGAATTGGAATAAATGTGTGTTCCGTTCACTCTTACCTGTCCTCCGCTAACGGTGGTTGTGCCCCCGGTATTGAAAATGGCAGATGTCCATTTAGTTGTTTCTAATGTGGAGCCTGAGAATTCATCAATAAATGACGGATTCAAAATTACGGTTCCGCTGCCTTCTAATGCCACTATCAGGTTGGCATCCTTAGTACCGAGGTTGAAGTTGGCCGCAGTTTGATCTATGGCGCAGGGGGTTGCGGGCATTACAAAATTTAGTGCCGGATCTGTCAATATGGGAATGGTGGTTGAATTAAGAAATACATCTTTTGAAGTAACGCGGAAATAATAAATTGTTCCCTGAGTTAACCCGGTAAGGGTAATGGTATGACTGGTAACCTGCGAAGCATTGGAAGCAGAAAGGGAAAGATTGGTAGCTGATGTGCCATAATCAACCTTTGAATCAGCTATCTGAGCGGTGTTCCAGGTAATGGTAGCGCTTCCATTACTATTAGGTATAACCGCCACATTGGTAATTACCGGAGGGACTGCCGGAAGATAGGTGGCTAAATAAGTCCCTCCGCCCAGGGTAGCATCAAAGAAAGCATACACAATTCCTTTGATAGTTTGAGTGGTGGTACTTATGCCGGAACCATTGTAGGTGATACTATTTAATGTACCGGTTGAACTGTTAACCGGCAACATCGCTTTCATATTTCTTGATCCTGGCGCAGCGGTTATAGTAAAGCTCAGCTGGTTATTGTTCCAGACTAGGTTATTGAAAGTAGATCCATTGCGGCCATCGAGCCAGTCGAGCATTTGTTTGGCAGAGATGACCGGGATAGAACGTGCCTGGGCAGCACTTACTATGGCATCCGATCCGCTTTGTGAAGTGGCAAAACCATTATCGGTATGCATATTGGCGCAAAAAACGCCATAGTATCCGGGTGCGCCAATGGCGCTGTCGAGCAGGGCACTGATATGAACCGGGAGTGTTTGCCCCGATTCATCGGTTAATTGAGTAGTTACCTGGTAACAATCAATAAGTGTTCCGTCTACATCCGAAAAGCGCATAGGCATCCCCGATCCAGTAAACATTCCGGGGCGGTCCAATACCCACGCGCCGGGGAAATAATAATAATTGACATCCAGGCGAACGTTGTTTTCCCATTGCTTTTTTGCCTGAGTACCAAAATCACTCCAGGCGACACAATGGGTCCGGTGTGTTTGCTGTGGTAACATACTAGGCAGTTGTCCCAGCAAAGTGGCATACTGAGATGTCCAAAAATTTTGCCATGAACTGGCTGTCCAGTTAGCACAATTGGTATTAAGATGTAACCCGATTTCAAAACCATCGGCCTGGAATGTACTGGTCTGTGCATCGGTGATTGGGGTCCCTGGAAAAATATAGGAGGTGCCGCGGATGGCGTTCCAGTCGGCTACTCCGGTGGGGGAATTATCGGCACTTAATGATTTGTATTGATTGAACCGGTTAAAGGTAGTAGGTCCCGCTAATCCATGATCATCGCCTGTCATGACTACGGCGGCTTTCAATCCTTTTGGAAGGAACCAAAACCTGGGCAGCGGTTTTCGATCCAGCGTGTATTTAGCGATGATATTTGATAACAGGTGTTGTTGTTCATCAGCCTGCGGGATGGCTACTTTGCTGAGATTGATCCAATTTGGATAAAACATATCGTCTGAGCGAATCGGGCCCGTTGTCCCATCCCTTTTTTGTCCGGCCCATGCAGGATTCCCCTGCCGGGTATAGACAACCGATTTTGCCAGGTCATAGGCGAAAGCGACCGCCATTCCGCCGTTGGAGCCCACCGCTCTGCTGGTAACAGCCGGGTTGGAAGTAGCCGTCGTGGCGCTGGAATATAAAGTGGCTAAACTGGTAGCCCCGTTGAGCGTATAAAGGTTGGAAGTGCCATGGAATTGTATGGTTTGATTGACGATTCCGACTCCCGGCCCCGAAGCAGTATTTACCAGCAGGTAGCCGTTAGAAAGAGAACCGGCCACGGCTGTTAATCCAAGAAGCGTATTCAATTGGGCATCGGGTTTCAAGGCAACCAGGGTTCCGCCGGCATTGGTCCAGTTGGTTAAATCAGTAACATTTTGAGATGATAATGGAATTTCTCCAAGTACTACCACGTCATAATTATTGAGCACCGTGGAAGTGACGGTAGAAATATCCATAGCGAAGAAATTATTAAATCCTTCAGCTCTTAAGATTTCAACCGGGTACCGGCTGAATGGATTGGAAGCGGCACTGATTACCAGGATGGGACCACCGGGACCTACTGATGGGGGTAAGCCTGTGGTGATAAAACTAAATACAAAGTTACTGGCCAGTGCATTTCCTGCAATGTCTTTTATGACCGGGCTACCCGTTCCGCCAACCAGCTTTGCCGTATATACAGATGAATAATTGAGCGCTGAGGTGGGGGTTAATAAAGCCGTTCGGGTAGAAGTATTATAGCTAACGGTAGCGGGTACCAGCACATTGGAGGCATTCCGTAATTCAAAAGTAGAACCATTGATTGTGGCGGGATCAATCGCTTCATTGAAAACAGCCGATAAAGAAGTATTAATCGAAATCCCGGTAGATCCATTGGCTGGTGAAAAACTCACTACGCTGGGAGGTGTATTATCCGGCGGAAGTGTGGTAACAAAAACCACATCTACATAATAATTGCTAGAATTAAAAGTTGAGGTTGGAAAAGCAGTGGTAGGAGAATTGGCAAATACTCCATTTGGTCCATCAGTGCCGTTTTTCAGCGCTTCGAGGTAAGTAGTTACAACTCCAGCTGAAGTAAAATAATTTTCATCTGCAGAATAATGACCGGTACTGGTATGGTAAGAAGCAACATATGTAGTTCCGGAGGCAATAGCCACAGGATTGGCAAAAGTCACTTGTTGCCAGCCGGAAGCTGTTTCGCCGGTAAAGGCGGCTTGTGCGAGATTAGTACCTGCGGAGGTCCATAGATTTCCTATATGGGTTCCCGTATTAATGGAACTTTTATAAAATCGAATACCTGTTATATACCCGTTGCTAAAGCTGCGAAACTTCACCCCCAATTCGTTGGCGGAGCCATCCGGGTCTGCAACTGTCACCGGGATGGTGGAAGGGTTCCAGATTGTACAAGGACAAGAGCTTTGTGCAAGGATAGCAAATGGAATAGCTAATAACAATATAACAGTGAAAAGCAGGTGCTTTTTCTGCAATAAGGATATTATTCGGCTATAAGATTTGCACACACTTTCCAGCGTGACTTCAGGTAAGCGTAAATTCATTTTCAACAAAGTTTTTAAACTTTATAAATGAATTTCATTGAATAATTTGGATGAAAGATTATTTTCTTAGGTTGAGGTGCAAAAATTAACTTCAATACTAATTAAGAACATTAACCGCAGTATTGCAAATCTATCATTTTTTGTAATTCATAGTTGGATTAATCATTTATTTCGGTTGAGTTTTAGTATCCTAATCCTTGAAGAAGTAATTTTAATAATGTGAATATTTTGAATGATAAAGTGGATAATTTATTATTATTCTTTACGGGGTTCTTCAAAAAAAGTTTACGGTATTTGTAAATGCTCCTCTATTCTTTTCTTTTATACCCAATTACCCTGGGTTTCAAGGCAAGAAAGGGATGAATCTTAAAAGAGGGGTTGATTTCAAATTGCATATATTGAATTCCTTGACCCCTTGTTTAATAATATTCCTTCAAAATTCTGCTAGCTTTTAACGGGATGGTGATTATATAGTACTGGCATTGTCCTGAAGTTTTATCAAGTTAAGTGGATCTAAACATTGCATTTTTCCATTGTTGTTCATTATTTGGGTTGCAAAGTTTTTTATAGGATTAGGTAGCTCATTTTCTTCAAGAATTCCATTTGATTGGCTTGTCTTCTTTAATTAGTACTGCTTTTCTTTCCTCTTTTAGACGAGATAGTTTGCATTATTGATGACCGGCTTACCAATATTTCATCATACCTCTTCATGCCAATTACTTTTGCAGAATGAGTCTTTGCCAAATAAAAAAGCACGGCAGGTAGTTTTGCTGCAGTGCCTGATTTAAGAAGGGGTTTTATAAACTGTTTGGGTCTATTCCTTGATGACTCGTCCGGTGAGTATCCCTCCCGGGTGTATGACCTGTATAAAATAAATACCCTTGGCCACCGACCCCAGTTCAACGGGTGCCAGGTGGCGGTGGGCCGGGATAACCAGTTCCATCCTTTGTATGAGTACGCCCCGGGCATCGGTGATCTTTACCATGGCCTTCCCTATCGATACCTTATCCAGCACCATGTTAAATAATCCGCTGCTGGGGTTGGGATATATTTCCAGTGTGGCGCCGGCGGTGGATATTGTTTTTTCGGCGGTGGGCTGCCACATGTTCTTGTTTCGGGTCATCAGTGGCGCGCCGCCTGCACAACCCACCGATTGGTTATTGCCGGCAAAAGACACCAGGGGTATTACTGCCGCCGCCGGCCCTTTGATTTCCAGCAAGGCCGTGCCGGCCGACATACCGGTCGGCGCGGTCAATCCTTCCGTATAGGTACCGGCGGTGGTGGTCTGCTTGCGGTAATGATACCCGCTGTAGATACCGGCCCTAAAATCATAAAGACTTTCGGTGGCCCCATCCCGGTATACCCGGGCCGATCCGTTGATCGCACCCCAGTCTGAGGAGGCTCCGAAAATAATACTGTTCGACCGGGTGGTGGTAATGGCCAGGCTGGGCACCGTTTGTGAGTTAACCGAAACAGCCGCTCCGCCCAGGACCGGATCATAATTGGTGATGGCATATACTACCGTCGAGATCAGGTTAAAGGCCCAGGTGGAAGTGACACTGATCGTACCGCCGGCGGCAAATACAGCTGTATAAATTTCCGCATTACCGCTTCCGTTAGCCCCCGCATCGGCCCGTTTGGTCCAGGTAAGCGCCGGGGAACTAGTCACGGTGGCATTGGCCCCATCACGGATATCATCAGCCTGCGCGATGGTTAACACCAGCAGCGCGCCTGCCGGAACAGCCGTTAAGCTATTGACGGCCGTATTATTGGTACCCAGCCGGGTGGTCGTAGAGAAAATGACCGGGCTGGCACCGCCCGATGGGGCCGCATTTACGGTCACCTGAACGGTATCTTTTGCAATCACACTGCCATCTGTAACCGATAATTGAAATGAATACACCCCCTGGATCAATCCGGTGACGGTGGTGGTGACTGTACCGGGACTTGTAATCGCGGGCGTGTTTGGACCCGACAGCCAGGTCCAGGTATACCCGCTTATATTACCGGAGGAGCCGTTTCCCTCCAGGCCAACAGCAGAAACCGGCAATGTAATTATCCGGTCGCTGCCGGCATTGGCGGTAATGGGAGAGGCCGGGGCATTTACATTGACCGTTACCCGGGACGTGCTGGCCCCGCTATTTAAGGATAGCTGGAATATATAGTTACCCGGTACCAATCCGGTTACCGAAGTGGTAACAGCGGCCGGGCTTACAATGACGGGCAAATTGGGACCCGAAACAGTGCTCCATGCATAGCTGGTAATAGTTCCCGTAGACCCACTGGCATCCAGGGTTACCGGTGGTAACGCATTTATGGTAACGGTTACATCCAGCCGGGTTACACTCTCGCATCCTCCTATTGTCTGGCTGGCATAATAATGATTGCCGCTGACCAATGAGGTAGTGGATAGTAGGGCCGCTCCGCCGGTTGGCCCCGCATACCATTTAATGCCCGATCCGGTGGCACTTAAATTAGCAACCGTAGCGGCACTGCAGAACGGTTGTGCCACATTGCCGGTGGGGGCTGCGGTAGTATTGATAGCCACTGTTACATCCAGCCGGGTTATACTCTCGCAAGGACCTACCGTTTGGGTGGCATAATAATGATTGCCGTTTACCAGGACCGTCGTACTCAATAAAGGAGTTCCTCCAGTTGCCGCTGCGTACCATTGAATGGCGGTTCCGGTAGCAGCCAGGTTAGCCACCGTGGCTGCATTGCAGAAACTCTGATTGGTACTTCCGCCGGGCACTGCCGTGTTATTTATGGTTACCGTTACATCTAGCCGGGAAATACTTTCACAACTATTAACCGTTTGGCTGGCATAATAATGATTGCCATTGACCAGGGTCGTCGTATTCAATAATGGAGTTCCTCCCGTGGCCGCCGCGTACCATTGAATAGCCGTTCCGAAAGCGGCGAGGTTGGCCACCGTAGCCGCATTACAGAAACTTTGTGTTGCATTGCCAGTAGGAGCTGATGTAGTATTGACCGTAACAGTCACGTCCAGTCGGGCAGCGCTCTCACAGGCACCAATCGTCTGGCTGGCATAATAATGATTGCCGTTGACCAGGGTCGTCGTATTCAATAAAGGAGTTCCTCCCGTGGCCGCCGCGTACCATTGAATGGCTGTTCCGGTAGCGACCAGGTTGGTGACCGTAGCCGCATTACAGAAAATTTGTGAAGCATTACCAGCAGGAGCGCTGATGGCATTTATTGTTATAGTCACGGTTACATCCAGCCGGGTTATACTCTCGCAAGGACCAACTGTCTGGCTGGCATAATAATGATTGCCGTTTGCCAGTGCGTCGGTGCTCAATAAAGGCGTTCCTCCACTCGGCACCGCATACCATTTGATTCCAGTTCCGGTAGCTACCAGGTTGGCCACCGTAGAGGCATTGCAGAAGTTCTGCGTTGCATTACCGCCAGGGGCCGCCACCGTATTGGTAGTGATGGTTACCGTTACATCCAGCCGGGAAATACTTTCACAACTATTGGCGGTCTGAGAAGCATAATAATGATTGCCATTGACCAGGGCCGTCGAATTCAATAAAGGAGTTCCGCCCGTGGCCGCCGCGTACCATTGAATAGCCGTTCCGGTAGTGGCCAGGTTGGCCACCGTTGCCGCATTACAGAAACTTTGTGAAGCATTACCCGTGGGAGATGCTGTAGTAGTGATTGTAACAGTCACATCTAACCGGTTTACGCTCTCGCAACCACTTACAGTTTGGCTGGCATAGTAATGACTGCCGTTGACCAGTACATCAGTTGACAGTAATGCACTGCCTCCCGTAGATGCTGCATACCACTTGATACCTGTGCCCGTTGCTGCTAAATTGGCGACCGTAGCAGCTCCGCAGAAAATCTGGGAAGCACTGCCGGTAGGAACAAGGGTGGTGGTTAAGGTTACGGTTACATCCAGCCGGGTAGCACTTTCGCATCCCCCTACGGTCTGGCTCGCGTAATAATGATTGCCGCTTATAAGTACATCAGTTGATGGTAAGGCACTGCCGCCCGTGGCCACACTATACCATTTTATTCCGGTACCCGTAGCCGTTAAATTGGCAACCGTAGCGGCTCCGCAAAAGCCCTGTGCAGTATTTCCTGTCGGAGCGCTGACTGGGCTTATGGTTACTGTTACCGTTACATCCAACCTGGATACACTCTCGCAAGCCCCTATCGTCTGGCTCGCATAATAATGATTGCCATCTACCAACGCATCGGTTGATGGTAAAGCAGTACCGCCTGTCGCCACACTATACCACTTGATCCCCGTTCCAGTGGCCACCAGGTTAGCTACCGTAGCGGCATTGCAGAAACTCTGGGAGGCCGGGCCCGTGGGTGCGGTGGATACAAAAATATTCCGGTTTCCCCCCGCATAGGCAATCAGCGGTGTAACCGCTGCCGCCGGCCCTTTGATTTCCAGCAGGGCCGTCCCGGCTTTCATCCCCGTGGGCGCCGTCAACCCTTCCGTATACGTCCCGATGCTCGTAGTGGGTTTACGGTAATGATAGGCCGCATAGGCACCGGCTCCAAAATCATATAACGATTCGGTTGCCCCATCACGGTATAACCTCGAGGCCCCGTTGATCGCCGCATAGTCGGAAGTTATCCCTATTATCAGACTATTGGCCAGCGTGGTCGTGATGGCCACGCTCGGTACCGTCTGTAAATTCACGGCACTGCTCGCTCCGCTATAAGAAACCGGGTCATAATTGGTAATCACATGCACCACCGAGGATAAGGCCCCGCTCACCCAAGCGCTGGTAACGGTAATACTGCCTCCGGCCGGATAGACGGCCGTATAAATCTCGGCATTGCCCGATGTGGCCGCCTGGGCATCGGCCCGTTTGGTCCAGGTTAAGGAAGGACTGCTGGTTATGGTCGCATTCGGGGTACCCAGATCATCAATATCATATTCCTGGGCTACCGATAACACCAGCAGGGCGCCAGCCGGTACGCCGGTTAACGTATTGATCGACGTCCCGTTTCTGGAGAACTGCGTATTGACCGCCGACACCACAGGACTGGTACCTCCTCCCGACACAGCGGCATTCACCGTAACCTGCACCGTATCTTTAGCTATCGTACTGCCATCAGTAACAACTAATTCAAAAGTATATACCCCCTGCACCAGTCCGCTGATGGTGGCAGTTACGGCATTGGGAGTTGTAATCGCGGGCGTGTTGGGACCGGTTATCCTCGTCCAAGTGTATCCGCTTATGGTGCCCGCAGAGCCGTTACCATCCAGGGTAACGGTCGCTGTCGGTAAGGTGATCGTTCGGTCATAGCCCGCATTGGATACCAGCGGCGAGGCCGGGGGATTTACATTGACCAGCACCTGGGAGGTACTCGCCCCGCCATTTAAAGATAACTGGAATACGTATGTACCCTGTATTAATCCTGTAACAGTGGTGGTCACAGCAGCCGGATTAGTAATGACCGGCACATTGGGACCAGATGCTCTCGCCCATGTATAACTGCTGATCGTTCCCGTCGATCCGCTTGCATCTAGGGTAATGATGGGACAGGAGGTTGCCGGCATTACAAAATTCAGCGGTGAATCTGTCAATATCGGGAAGGTGGTGGAATTAAGAAGAGCATCTTTTGAAGTAACCCGGAAATAATAAATCGTTCTTTCTGTTAGCCCGGTAAGGGTAATGGTATGACTGGTAACCTGTGAAGCATTAGAAGCGGACAGGGAAAGGTTGTTAGCCGCAGTGCCATAGTCGACCTTTGAGTCAGCAGTTTGAGCCGTGTTCCAGGTAATAGTTGTAGAGCCATTAGAACTCGGTAGAGCTACTACATTTGAAATTACAGGGGGTTGTGGACCACCAATGTAAGTTGCCGTATAAATTCCACTTCCAAGAGTGGCATCAAAGAAGGTATACACGATTCCTTTGATAGTTTGTGTGGTAGTGGTGATAGATGACCCATTATAGGTGATACCATTCAATGTGGCTGTTGAACTGTTAACCGGCAACATCGCCTTCATATTTCTTGACCCCGGTGCAGCGGTAATAGTAAAACTCAGCTGGTTATTGTTCCAAACAAGGTTATTAAAGGTAGATCCATTGCGGCCATCGAGCCAGTCAAGCATTTGTTTGGCAGACACGACCGGGATAGAGCGTGCCTGGGCTGCACTTACTATAGCATCCGATCCGCTTTGTGAAGTGGAGGAGTTGTTATCGGTGTGCATATTGGCACAAAAAACACCATAATAACCCGGCGTGCCAATGGCGCTGTCGAGCAGGGCACTGATATGAACCGGGAGCGTCTGCCCCGATTCGTCGGTTAATTGAGTGGTTACCTGGTAACAATCAATAAGTGTTCCGTCCACATCCGAAAAGCGCATAGGCATTCCCGATCCTGTAAACATTCCGGGGCGGTCCAATACCCAGGCTGCGGGGAAATAATAATAATTAACATCCAGCCGCACGCCGTTTTCAGCATTTTTTTTGGGTTGCGTAGCGAAATCACTCCAGGCGATACAATGGGTCCGGTGTGTTTTCTGCGGAAACATACTGGGCAACTGCCCCAACAAAGTGGCATATTGTGATGTCCAGTTACTTTGCCAGGAACTGGCAGTCCAGTTAGCGCAACCAGTATTGAGATGCAATCCGATTTCAAAACCATCGGTCTGGAATGCACTGGTCTGTGCATCGGTGATTGCGGTACCCGGATAGATATAGGAAGTTCCTCGGATGGCGTTCCAGTCGGCTACCCCGGCGGGTGAATTATCGGCACTTAATGATTTATATTGATTGAACCGGTTAACAGTAGATGGTCCTGCCACCGCGTGATCATCGCCGGTCATGACTACGGCTGCTTTCAATCCTTTTGGAAGGAACCAGAACCTGGGTAGCGGTTTTCGATGAAGGTTATATTTAGCAATGATATTTGATAATAAATGTTGTTGTTCATCGGCCTGTGGTATGGCTACTTTGCTGAGATTGATCCAACTTGGATAAAACATATCATCTGACCGGATTGGTCCGGTAGTGCCATCGAGTTTCTGTCCTGCCTGGGCTGGATTTCCCTGCCGGGTATAGACAACCGATTTTGCGAGGTCATAGACGAAAGCGACAGCAAATCCACCATTTGATCCCACCGCTTTGCTGGTGACAGCTGGGTTTGAGGTGGCGGTAGTGGCGCTTGAATATAAAGTGGCTAAACTGGTAGAACCGTTCAGCGTATACAGGTTGGCAGCGCCATGGAATTGTATAGTTTGATTAACGATTCCTGTACCCGGTCCCGAAGCGGTATTTACAAGCAGGTAGCCGTTAGAAAGAGAACCGCCAACTGCGGTTAGACCAAGAAGAGAATTCAATTGCGCGTCAGGTTTAAAAGCAATCAGGGTTCCACCGCCATTAGTCCAGTTAGTTAAATCAGTAACATTTTGTGGAGATAAAGGAATTTCTCCGAGTACTACCACGTCATAATTATTCAACACCGTGGAGGTAACGGTAGAAATATCCATGGCGAAGAAATTATTGAATCCTGCGGTTCTTAAAATTTCAACCGGGTACCGGCTGAATGGATTGGAAGCCGCGCTGATTACCAGGATGGGACCGCCGGGACCTTCCGAAGGAGGCGGAGGGGCTGACGCTACTGTAGTGAAACTAAATACATAATTAGCTGCCAATGCATTTCCCGCAATGTCTTTTATAACCGGGCTACCCGTTCCACCTATTAGCTTTGCCGTATATACAGTTGAAAAATTGAGTGCTGAAGTAGGGGTTAATAAAGCAGTTCGGGTAGAAGAATTATAGCTAACGGTGGCGGGTACCAGCACATTGGAAGCATTCCGTAATTCAAAAGTAGAACTTGTAACGGTCGCAGGATCAATCGCTTCATTGAAAGCAGCCGTCATAGAAGAATTGATAGCAATGGCTGTGGCTCCATTTGCCGGCGAAGTGCTCACTACTGTTGGGGGAGTATTATCCGGAGGAAGAGTGGTAACAAATACAACGTCTACATAATAATTAGTGGAATTAAAGGTAGAGGTAGGGAATGTACTGGTAGAAGAAGCAGCATATACGCCATTTGGTCCATCCGTACCGTTTCTCAGCGCTTCCAGGTAAGTAGTTACAACTCCTGCAGAAGTAAAATAATTTTCATCAACTGAATAATGACCGTTATTAGCATGGTAAGAAGCAACATAAGTTGTACCTGCTGTAATAGGCACCGGCGTCGTAAAGGTAACTTCCTGCCAGCCAGAAGCTGTTTCGCCGGTAAAAGTCGCTTGTGCGAGATTAGTGCCAGAGACGGACCATAAATTGCCTATATGAGTGCCAGTATTGGTTGAACTCTTATAAAAACGGACACCCTTAATATATCCATTGGTGGAACTGCGAAACTTCACCCCTAGTTCATTTGCGGATACATCCGGATCTGCTATTGTTCCAGGTATAGTAGAAGGGCTCCAGATATTACAAGGACAAGGGGATGCTGTTCCAACAGTTACTGATATCGCATTGTTAGCTGGTGCTGTTCCTGCCACTTCCATATTCCCACTATCATCAAATCCACGTACTTTGATAGTAACAGTTCCGTTAGCTGTGGGTGTCCAGGAAAAAGTCCAGTTTGTGGTTCCGGTGGCCGGCTTCCAGGTAGTGCCACCATCCACGGATACTTCCATAC
>JANMBO010000105.1:0-24247 GCA_031360425.1 Chitinophagaceae bacterium
TATTAAATCGACGGAACTGGAACAGATGCTGTTCAATTTTTCACAAGGGAAAGTAGATGAGAACAATTTCTCTCCGTATCTCTGTAATCAACTCCAAACGCCGGTTCGGTTCGACAAAAAATCAATGACCTTCCAGCAGATGTGCGCGGCTATTAAAAAAGTGAAGCCTAAGAGAATAAAAAAAATCACTGTACTATCCGCCACTTATGATAATAGCTGCATCAGCGCATTGGAAGTTGACCTTAAGAAAAAGGGCTTGCTTAGTTTACTTGACTGATATGCCGATGGATTTTCGATGGGTACAGGTTGTTTTTCCTTACAGCTTTCTATTCGGAAATTTCTGGGGTTTTCCGGAAAAAGCACTTGAGCCAGGAACGGAATTTCAATTGTACCAGGCGGACTGTTTTCTATTTTCCAAAGAATCCTATACCGTGCAACATCAGGCCCGCCAGGGAATAACGGCCTGCCGTATCAGTTCCATGAGCAGCATCCAGAAAACAGAAGAAGGAATACTGATTGTTTTATCCGGATTCATTCATTCTTGCAAACGCTTTCTTCAAATCATCCGGTCCGGCTTTAAGCATCATTTCGCTGAAGCCAAATGTGAGTTCCTCTTTTCCTTCTTTTAACTGGCTAAAAATCGCTTCGATAAAGTCGCTTACCGGAGGAGCGAAATCATGTAATCTCTTACCGCCAAGATCTGTATTCAGGGCAGGCGGAATCAACTCAATCACTTCAATATTCTTGGACTTTAATAAATGCCGCAGCGAAAGGGTAAAGGAATGAAAAAAGGCCTTTGTCGCAGAATACACCGGTGTTTTGGTAAGGGGAGAGAAGGACAAACCGGAGGTTACGTTTATTATTGTGTGTAAAGAGGGTAAATTCAAAAAAAGAGAAGTAAGATGAAGGGGCGCCTCTATATTAATCGCAATTTCTTCTTTTGCCCGTTGAAAAAAATTATTGTCTGAAACGGCCATCCATTGCTGTACACCGGCATTATTAACCAGCACGTTTAAGTCGGCATGCTGATCAGCGATCCATTTATAAAATTCTTCTCTTTCTGCGGCTATGGACAAATCACAAGCCTTTGTTATTAAAGAGGGAAATTTGGCGGAAGCTTCTTTCAGCGCTGATTCACGTCTGCCACAGATAATAACCACATTGTTTTCGCTAATAAATCTTTCCGCAAGACCTAAGCCAATACCGGAAGCACCCCCGGTAATGAGAATTTTATTGTTTGAAATTTTCATGAAGAATAGGTTTTTATTTTTTGTTGAATGCCTTCACTATTCATCAACATAAAATCAATTTGCTATTAATAGTATATAATATGGCAACCATTCATTCATCGATGTTGTATGAATACAATTATATGGATCTAATTGATAACAACAATTATTCAACATCCTCCTCATCCTCATCTATTGCTCCTGACTTCTGTCTTAGGGCTCCAGACTACCGACTACCGGCTCCAGACTCCCGACCCCCGACTTACTGAAACACCCGTACGTAGTCCACCTCCATTCTCCTGGGCCAGATAGTATCATCTACTCCTTTCACTCCGCCCCAACTGCCACCAACGGCTATATTCAATAACAAATGCATTTTATTATCGAAGGGCCAGGCAGTGTAATCACTATGTTCGTTCTTAAAATTAAAATAAATGATGCCATCAATGGACACCTGCACTTTCTCTGCGTCCCATTCTACTCCATATATATGAAATTTTTCCATGCAGTCTTTAACAATAGCGGTATCTGTTTTTTGAGTACCGATGCTGTGATAATATTTTTTACAATGAATACTTCCGTGAATATAGGTTGGGTTCCAGCCCACATGTTCCATGATATCGATTTCACCATCATCGGGCCACTTGTATGGAGTAGTACTGGCCAGCATCCAGATAGCGGGCCAGGTGCCTAATCCGCCGGGGATTTTCGCCCTCACCTGTATCTTGCCATATTGCCAATCGCCTTTGCCTTTAGTTATTAAACGGGCAGAAGTATATTTTCTTCCTTCATAATCTTCTTTGCGCGCTTCAATGATCAGCACGCCATTTTCAACCCGGCCGTTTTCCTTTCTCTTATCGGTATAATATTGCAGTTCGTCGTTTCCCCAGCCATTTCCCCCCACGTCGTAGTTCCATTTGATAGGATCGGGCAACCCTTTATTACTGAATTCATCACTCCACACCAGTTTCCATTTTTTGGTTTGAGAAAAGGAATTCGAAAAGAGAAGACATAATAACAACGCGAAACTCAGGGTAATTACTTTTCTCATGCTATTTTATTTGAAGAGGAAAGTTACAGAGATTAAGAAACAAACAAGTGTTGGTTTAGGTGAATTGATAATATTTTTTTGGGCAATATACCATGCGCGGCTATCTTTGCACCGCCATGAAACAATTCATCCATTCACAGCATCATATCTTGCCTGCCTGGTAAGCCTATGTTGTATTGTATGGATTAACAATATTTGAGGGCTTACGGAGGTAAGCCTTTTTCTATTTATTGTCTGGACGGGGATTGGGGTGGATTAAAAGATTGAGAGATGGTGAAAATATCCTGTTTGATAAGTTTTTAGCGGGTAGTTATAAAGCCGTTACTACTAGTTTTGAATGCAAACAGGAAATTATGGCCGAATGGATTGATAAGGAAATTACGGGAACAATAATCGGGTGTTCAATGCGTGTGCATAGTGAATTGGGGAATGGATTTCAGGAAGTGATTTATCAGCGCGCTTTAGAGATTGAATTTACGGAGGCCAGACTCGTATTTGCCAGGGAAATGAGCATGCCGGTTTATTATAAGAATAAACAAATTGGCGAGAGGCGAGTTGATTTTTTTGTTGAAGAGAAAATTATGGTTGAGTTGAAAGCCGTAATTAATCTTGAAAATGTTCATTTTGCTCAAGTAAGAAATTACCTGGAAGCCTATAATATGCCAATAGGATTATTGATAAACTTCGGGGCAATCAGTTTGCAATTTAGGAGGCTAAAAAATCCAAAGTATCGACTGTGAATTGGCAGTAAAATAAATGCCTGGACGGGGATTGGGGTGGATTAAAAGATTGAGAAAAGGGGAAAATTCGGGATTATTCAAAAGCACTAATTAAAAAAAGTTTTTCAAGGTTTTTAATCCGGGAAATTCAACTATCACCTTCAATTGCCTGGAAGAGGATTGGGGTTGATTAAAAGATGGAGAGGTGGTGGAAATTCGGGATTATTCAAAAGCATTAATTAAAAAAAGTTTCAGGGTTTTTAATCCAGCAAATCCAGCAATCACCCCCAATCCCCGTTCAGACAACAATAATAAAATCATGAATCAAACCAAGCTAAAAATCGCCATTCAAAAATCCGGCCGCCTATATGAAGATTCGGTGCAGCTTTTAAAAGAATGCGGTATTGATTTACGCAATGTAAAAGATCGCCTGCGCACGGAGAGTGATAATTTCCCACTCGAAGTTTTTTTTCTTCGGGATGATGATATTCCGCAGTACGTAGAAGATGGGGTAGCCGATATTGGTATCGTGGGAGAGAATGTGCTATACGAAAAGAATAAGAAAGTAGAACTGGTTGAATCGCTCGGGTTCGGGAAATGCCGCTTGGCCATTGCCATTCCCCGCGGACAACAATATGAAGGCATTCAGTCGCTGAAAGGAAAACGCATTGCCACCAGCTATCCCAACCTGGTAAGTAAGTATCTGAAAGAATATAAAGTGGAGGCGGATATTCATGAAATCAGCGGTTCCGTAGAAATTGCACCAGGTATCGGACTAGCTGATGTGGTAGCCGACCTGGTAAGTAGCGGCTCCACTTTATTTATGAATGGATTGAAAGAAGTAGAAACTATTCTCCAATCGCAATCGGTATTAATTAAGAATAACCAATTGAACCATGTACAAATTCAGTTGTTAGACAGGTTATTATTCCGCATTCGTTCGGTAAAGAAAGCAAAGCGTAATAAATATGTATTGCTGAATGCCCCGAATGAGAAGCTGGCAGATATCATCACCTTGTTGCCCGGCATGAAAAGCCCGACGGTTTTACCATTGGCAGAATCGGGCTGGAGTAGTGTGCACAGCGTTTTGAGCGAAGATGAGTTCTGGGATAAAATTGAAAAATTAAAAGCCGCGGGTGCCCAGGGAATATTGGTGGTGCCGATTGAGAATATGGTGGTGTAATGTGCGAATGTGCGAATGTGCAAATGTGCGAATGTGCAAATGTGCGAATTGGTAATGGCTAATGGCTAATATAATTGACGAATGGAAAGATAGGATGATAATTTTACGAATTATTATATATAACCATGAAAGTATATAAATATACTGATAGAAAAGAGTGGAAAGAAATTCTCCGGCGACCAGTAATGGATAATAATTCTTTGGAGAAAACCGTGGGCAAAATATTGAAGAAAATAAAAGAGAAGGGCGATAAGGCAATTAAAAAGTATACGGAGGAATTTGATTTGGTTAAACTGAAAAAATTTCTCGTAACGGAAAAGGAAATCAAAGCGGCTGCTGCCATGTTGAGTGAAGAGTTGAAACAGGCAATACAACAAGCCGCTTCCAACATCCGCTCTTTTCATGAAAAGCAGGTGGCACCTGTTGAAATAATCGAAACGATGCCCGGGGTGAAATGCTGGCGCAAAAGTATCGGAATGGAAAAGGTGGGATTATATATTCCCGGTGGTACAGCACCGCTGTTTTCAACCATATTGATGTTGGGTATTCCGGCAAAGATTGCGGGTTGCGGAGAGATAATATTATGTACGCCACCAACCCATCTCCTAAAGGAGAGGGGCAGGGGTGAGGTCCATCCAGCCATCTTGTACACTGCACAATTAGTAGGTATTAATAAAATATTCAAAGTCGGCGGTGTGCAGGCTATCGCGGCCATGGCGTATGGTACAGAAACTATTCCCCGGGTAAATAAAATTTTTGGTCCTGGTAATCAATTTGTAACCTGTGCCAAACAATTGATACAAAAAGATGGTATTGCTATTGATATGCCCGCGGGTCCGAGTGAAGTAGCTGTTTATGCTGATGCAACAGCAGTACCTGCATTTGTTGCGGCAGATTTATTGAGCCAGGCAGAACATGGAGCCGATAGCCAGGTGATTTTGGTCGCGGATTCGGAGTCGGTCGTTGAAAGGGTACAAGCTGAACTTTCTCTGCAGTTAAGTGATCTGCCAAGAAAAGAATTGGCAAAGAAAGCACTATCGAATAGTAAGATCATAATTGTGAACGATGAAGCAGAAGCAATCGGGTTGTTAAACGAATATGCGGCGGAACATTTAATATTGAGTTGTGAAAATGCCGAGGCGGTGGCCGATAAAATTATTAATGCCGGATCAATCTTTATCGGTAACTATTCACCGGAAAGCGTGGGTGACTATGCCAGCGGCACTAATCATACACTGCCCACTAACGGAAATGCAAAAGCTTATAGTGGGGTGAGCGTGGATAGTTTTGTAAAGAAGATCACCTATCAGCAATTAAGTGCAGAGGGATTAAGAAATATTGCAGGTACAGTAGAATTAATGGCAGTGGCGGAAGGGTTAGAGGGGCATGCAGCCGCGGTTAAGATACGAAACCAGGAAATGAAAAATGAAAAATCAAAAATATAAAATGTAAAACGGGATTCATGAAAGAATGAAAACCTGTTGTTGATAAATTATGTATTGTTTATTCTTGAATGATTGCAATTATTGAATTTGTCATTCGCCATCTGTCGTTCGCCGTTCGGGAATTTGAAGGATAGAAAATTTAATTATCATGTTCAACCTAAACGCTCTCTTACGGGAGAATATTAAAAATCTCACGCCTTATTCCTCTGCCCGTAATGAATTTACGGGAGAGGCCAGGATTTTCCTGGATGCGAATGAAAACAGTTTTGGCTCACCGCTTACCCGGTGGTACAACAGGTACCCCGATCCCCTGCAATGGAAAGTAAAAGAAAAGTTAGAGCAAATAAAGGGGGTTCCTGCTTTTCAGATTTTTGTGGGGAATGGAAGCGACGAATGCATTGATCTGCTCATCCGTTCGGTTTGTGAGCCGGGTATTGATAATATTATGATTTGTCCGCCCACCTATGGAATGTACCAGGTATGTGCTGATATAAATAACGTACCGGTAAAAAAAATTTCATTAACACCCGATTTTCAATTGAATCTGCCTGCTATTGAAGAAGCAATAGATGATCAAACAAAAATTATCTTCCTTTGTTCCCCTAATAATCCTACTGGTAATTCGCTGATCAAAGAAGAGGTGGAGGCGGTGCTTAACAATTATTTCGGGCTGCTGGTGATTGATGAAGCATATATTAATTTTTCGCGGCAGCGCTCTTTCGTGCAGGAATTGAAGGATTATCCCAACCTGGTAGTAATGCAAACCCTGAGCAAAGCATGGGGATTGGCCGCGTTGCGACTGGGAATGGCGTTTGCTTCGGAGGAAATTATTAATGTACTGAATAAAGTGAAGCCACCCTATAATATCAACCAGGCATCCCAGGAATTGGCCCTGCAGGCATTGGAAGAGGTTGGACAAGTAAATGATATGATCCGGGAGATTGTTGAACAGCGAAGTAATCTGGAAAAGCACTTAAAAGATTTGCCGTTGGTATTGCACATTTATCCATCCGACGCTAATTTTTTATTAGTAAAAGTTACGGATGCGAAACCTATTTATAATTTCCTGCTTTCAAAAGGTATTGTGGTGCGCGATCGGAGCAGGGTGGAATTATGCGAAGGCTGTCTTCGCATTACCATTGGTACTCCCGCTGAAAATGAACAATTGTTATGGGCGTTGAAAGAGTATGATTTGTAAGGCAGGATGCATAAAAACCATTAATTTCAATACTTATTTCTTTATTAAATTGATAATTTATGAAAACAGTCTCAAAAATAATAATGATCGCTGTGGTGGCCGCATTCTTATCTTTCAGTACCGCTTTACAAAAAGCCAATTTGCCTGATGCTGCTGATATGCTCAAACTACCATCTGGTTTTTCGGCCATTACCGTAGCGGAGAATACGGGTCGTGCCCGTCACATTGCGGTAAACACTAATGGGGATGTATTTATTAAGCTGGGTCGGTTGAGCAATGGAAAAGGTATTGTTCGCTTACGCGATATCAATGGCGATGGTAAAGCGGATGATTCGATGAAATTTGGTAATTATGAAGGTACCGGTATCGCCATTAAGAACGGCTATCTCTATGCTTCTTCCGATGAAGAAGTATTTCGTTATAAACTGAATGATAAGGGAGATGTGCTGAACCCGGAAGAGCCGGAGAAAATAATTACCGGTTTGTTTCGAAAAGGGGGGCATCATAGTTCCAAATCACTCGCGCTCGATAACCAGGGAAATATTTATGTAAATATTGGTGCGCCCTCCAATATCTGCCAGGAAGATCCTTCGAAAGCTTCTCCTGGTATGAATCCTTGTCCATTGCTGGAAAAATCAGGAGGTATCTGGCAGTTTAAAGCTGATAAATTAAATCAATCACAAGCCGATGGAGTGAGATTTGCTACCGGGTTACGCAATGTGGTTGGGCTAGACTGGAATAATGAAGTGAATGATCTTTATGTAACGCAGCACGGACGGGATATGCTGTTCCAGTTTTATCCTCAATGGTATGATCAGAAAGCAGGCGCGGAAAATCCTGCGGAGGAAATGTTTCGCGTTAAGAAGGGAGTGGATTGTGGCTGGCCATATTGTTATTATGATAATGATAAGCAGCAAAAATTACTAAATCCCGAGTACGGAGGCGATCGGAATAAAGTAGATGTTTGTGCGGGCAAGGAAAAATCAGTGGTTCAGTTTCCCGGTCACCTGGCACCGAATGCGCTATTGTTCTATACAGGGAATCAATTTCCGGAAAAATATAAGAACGGAGCGTTCATTGCATTTCATGGTTCTTGGAATCGGGCTCCGGAACCACAAGCGGGTTATTTTGTAGTATTTGTTCCAATGAAAAACGGAATGCCTGCAGGAAAATGGGAAGTTTTTGCAGAGGGTTTTGCCGGCGAAAATATTAACCGCGCCCAATATCGACCATGCGGATTGGCCCAGGGACCGGATGGTTCCTTATATGTAACAGATGATAACAAAGGAAATGTTTGGAAGATAAGTTATAAGAAATAGTGAATGGCTAATGACTAATGACTAATAAATCCCAGGGCTATTAAAATTATGTATAAAATAACAGTATCAAAACAATGAAGAGTTTATTAATAGCAGGAATGGGCCTGATCATTTTGCTGAATTCTTTCAGCCTACCGAAGCAGAAAGGAGTGAATAAAGCGAGTTTTGATCGTGGTAAGAAAGTGTATGAAACAATATGTATAGCTTGTCACCAGCTGGACGGTGGTGGGGTACAACGAATGAATCCTCCTTTAATAAAAACCAAATGGGTGCTGGGTGATAAAAAAGCATTGATAAAAATTGTATTGAAAGGGTTGAAGGGGGGTGAATTAGAAATTGACGGCGATACTTTTTATAATCCGATGCCGGCGCAGGAAGCAGCGCTTTCCGACCAGCAGATCGCCGATGTGTTGACTTTTGTACGAAATAGTTTTGGAAATAAGGCGAGTGCAGTAAGTGTGGCAGAGGTGAAGGGGGTGAGGGGCAAGAAGTGATGAATGTAAAATCTAAAATATTGAATGCAAAATATCGAATACTGGTATAGAATATTGAAATAAAGAAATAACCTCCTATTTAGCGATGCGGTATCATTTTTTTTAATTATTAAAATTAAAACGATGGAAACTGCAAAAACCTTCGAGGATCTGGTGGTATGGCAAAAAGAGCATCAATTTGTTCTTGGTATTTATGAATACTCAAAAAATTTTCGCAGGGAGGAAATATATAGATTGCCCTCTCAATTCAGAAGGGCGTCTGTATCAGTTGCTGCAAATATTTCCGAAGGATTCAAAAAAAGAGGAAAAAGAGATAAAGTCAGGTTCTTGAACATTGCACAGGGTTCCTTGGAGGAATGCCGATATTACCTGGTATTATCAAGAGATCTCTATTTCGGTGAAAACCTCCATTTGAAGCATTTGTTGGAAGCAGTGAGTAGTATGTTAAGTGCCTATCACAAAGCCGTAATTAACTCAGTGAACCAATTTCTATGACAGTATAAAATATCTTATTCTATGGTTATATGGTAAAACGTTACCTTAATTATTTAGTGTTTAATTCTGTATTCTGTAATCTGTATTCTTAGTTGTGTATTCTGTATTCTTATTTCTGTATTCTTTTTTCGTATTCTGATTTCTTAATTCCCCAAACAAAATTCCCCAACTTTCATGAAACGCATCCTCTTTATCGACCGTGATGGCACTTTGATTAACGAGGCTCCCCCCACCTACCAACTGGACTCCTTCGACAAGCTCAGGTTTTATCCGCATATGTTCGAGTATATGTCGCGCATAGCGAAAGAATTCGATTATGAACTGGTGATGGTTACCAACCAGGATGGATTAGGCACGGACTCTTTTCCGGAAGACAGTTTCTGGCCCCTGCATAATTTAGTAATGAAAAGTTTGGAAGGAGAGGGGATTCATTTCAATAAAGTATTTATAGATCGCACCTATCCTAAAGACAAGGCGCCTACCCGGAAGCCTGGAACAGGGATGCTTACGGAATATCTTATTAACCCCGACTACGATATCGAACATTCTTACGTAATCGGAGACCGTATCACCGACATGCAACTGGCGAAGAACCTGGGTTGTAAAGGCATCTGGTTAAACCTGGATCCAACATTGGGGGGTGGAGAAATAAAAGATAAGGCGGAAGAGTTGCGCAAGTCAACCATTGTATTGGAAACAACGGAGTGGAGTGATATCTATTCATTCCTGAAACTTGGTTTGCGCACAGTGGTACATGATCGGAATACCAACGAAACCCAGATTCATATTGAACTGAATCTCGATGGCAACGGGAAAGCGGATATTCAAACCGGGCTGGGTTTTTTTGATCATATGCTTGATCAAATTGCCCGCCATGGCAAAATGGATATGACGGTAATTGCGAAAGGCGATTTACACATCGACGAACATCATGCTATTGAGGATACCGGTATTGCTTTGGGCGAAGCATTTGGAAAAGCATTAGCCGATAAACGGGGCATGGAGCGATACGGATTCGCCTTACCCATGGATGAAGCAGATGCCAAAGTACTGATAGATTTTGGCGGGCGCAACTGGATTGTGTGGAACGCTGAATTTAAAAGAGAAAAATTAGGAGAAATGCCGACAGAAATGTTTTTCCATTTCTTCAAATCTTTTAGCGATGCCGCCAAATGCAACCTGAATATCGAATGCCATGGAGATAATGAGCATCATAAAATAGAAGCCATCTTTAAAGCATTTGCCAAAGCGATTCGGATGGCGGTGAAAAGAGATCCGTTAAGCAATTATTTGCCTTCCACCAAGGGAGTTTTATAGATTGTAGTTTATTTTACACTCTCTAAAAAGTTCATGCATCAGCTATTTTACCAGGCTTTCATTTTTTTGAGCGACAAGAAACTACAAACTACAAACCACTAACCTTCTTTATGGCTCTTTATATACCATTCCTCCTTTAATTACCAATGTCACTTTCCTGAGCTGTTTAATTTCTTGAGAAGGATCACCCTCCACCGCGATAATATCTGCCAGCAATCCTTTTCTAATTCTCCCGATCTTTTCTCCATATCCAAAGACATCCGCGTTGATGCTGGTGGAAGATCTAAGTATATCTATCGGTTTCATTCCGTAATCTGCCATTAATTCCAGTTCCCGCGCGTTATCCCCGTGCGCAAACACTCCTACATCGCCCCCCATGCAAATGGTAACGCCCACCTGTAGGGCTAGTTGAAAACTCTTTCGTTTGTTAGCAATGACCAGGGGATCGGGATCAATTCCTTTGCGCCAGCCTTTATATTGTTGTACTGCATCACCGGCTGCCAGGGTGGGGCAAAGAGCCACTCCTTTTTCTTTCATTAATTGAAATACTTCCAGGGTGCCATTATCTCCATGTTCTATTGTGGTTACTCCCGCCAAAACTGCGCGTCGCATTCCTTCGGGTGTTGTAGCATGCGCCACAACTTGCCGCTTACTGCTTTTAGAAATTTCAACGGCTGCTTTTATTTCTTCTATAGTAAATGTGGGTTGTGCTTCACCGTTAATTCCCCAACGGTAGTCAGCATAAATTTTTACCAGATCGGCACCTTTGCTTATCTGGGTTCTTACTTCCTGCATCATTTCTGCGGGATTGGAAACCTCCGCTGCCCCCTGTGGTAATTCAATATCGGCCGAAGGAGATTTTGGACCATATGTTCCTTTGGCAACAATCGCCTTGGTGGCAATAATCATTCGGGGGCCGGGTATGATTCCTTTCTCAATACTTTTTTTTAATCCGGCATCATCATAGAAGGCTCCCTCCGTTCCTAAATCCCTTACCGTGGTGAAGCCAGCCAGCAGGGTAGCTCTTGCATGATTAGCAGCACGGACTGTTCGCTCGGTTCTTGATTCTTTTAATACCTGGTCGTCCCAGCTTGTTTCATTATAAGGATGTAAAAAAAGATGCGAGTGCCCTTCGATCAATCCAGGTAATAAAGTAGAGTTGGGAAGTTCAATAATTTTTGTAGTTCCCGGCAACTTAAATTTTAACGGGCCCGCCTGAACAATAGTATCGCCGTTCACTAGTACTACCCAATCAGTATGCATTTGCTCGCCGTCAAATACGCGGGCAGGCTTAAGCAAAATAAAGTGGGTTTCCTGTTGAGCAAAACTATTACTCAGGAGAAAGAATGAGAAAAGGAGTTGAATGATTGATTTCATTTGACGTGATTAATGAATTGGCAGGAAGCTCAAGGTTTTTATTCTCATTTCAATTCAGTTATTTTATCGGGAAGACTACTGGTCAATCGATGACCTCTCAAAATTTTATGTTTTACAGTAATACATCCCTGAATTCAGGTTTTTTACCGAATACGGATTTGGCAAAGGGGCAAAGGGGTATGATCTTCAGGTTATGCTTGCGGGCATAATCAACCGCGGTGGTCACTAATTGCAATCCTACTTTTTTACCCGCGAGTGTATCATCTACTTCTGTATGTTCAATAATCATTTTATCGGCCGACGGTTTGGTATATACTAATTCGGCCAGGATGGCCCCTTCCTGCCCCACATAAAAAATTCCTTTTCCTCCTACCTGTTTGTGTTGAATCAGCATATCTACTCTTTATAGTTTGAAGAATATTTTCTTACGGTAAAGAAAATAACACATACCCCACTCAAGCGCAAAGATGCATAAGGAACTTATTATTCCCATCAGTGTTTCCGGAGTGTGTACCCATTTCATCACTCCATTGGTTATAGCGCTTATATATTCATTGAACCATCGGGAACCAACAATTTCAAAAAATAAATAAATAAAAATTGAATTCATTCCTACTATCGTAAAAAATTCCAGGTGCTTCCGGTGAGCTTTACTATCGATCCACCAGTAGCATAAGGCAAGAAACCATAAACACCAGCCCAGGGAAGCGAGGGTAAATGAACTGGTAGCGATTCTTTTAATAATAGGAGTGATGCCGGCCAAATCGAGCCCATAGCCCATCATCAGGCAAATCAATCCCCATATCAATAATGGTTTAATTTTTTCGCGGCTGTTTAAAAAAAGTTTGCCAGCCAATGCGCCCCCGATAGTATGCACAGCCGTTGGTATGCAATTGATGGCTACCCATCCACCCGCATTTATCTTGTTCATCAATAGAAGATCAGCATAATTACCAAAATTCTTTTGATCTGTAAAGGGTTGATCAAAACCGGGAATATGGGTATACCGATAAAGTATTTCTGTAAGCAACAGTAAACCGGCGCAAACCATAATTTGGGTGGTCACTTTCCATCGAAAAATAAGAAACGCCACCAATGTGGTGAATGAAAGTTGCGTAAGTACATCCCATAATTCAAAAGAAAGGCCTTGGGGCCGGACGGCATAATCCAGTACACCCCAGAAAAATAACCAGGCGCAACGCTTCAGTATTTTTTTAAAAGAATGATTCCATGAAAAGCCCTGTTGTTGCTGTTTGTGCAGGGACAGCGCCATGGCGGTACCTGCCATAAACATAAACGCTGGTTGAACAAGATCCCAGAAGCGCAACCCGTTCCAGGGGTGATGGAAGAATTGTTGAAAAATGCTATGCAACAAGCTCCCTTCTGAAGCGGCGGATAGATGTTCGTATAGCCCGGTGCTTTCCAGCGCCAGTAATACCATGATGAATCCTCTTAAAAAATCGAGGGAAAGTAATCGCTGTGATACAACATTATTGCTTATGATTTTCATACAGCTGTTGGTTTTGGTACCTCAATATACCAATTACTGCCGGAGATATGCATAAGACAGGTGCTTAGAAAAAAGTCATCGGATCATCTACAATCCGCAGGTTTTCGTGAAAGCTATCAAGCAAGGCCATATCTCCCGTTTCCAGTATAAAATCGAAAATATCGAAATTTTCCTGGAGTCGTTCTTTATTGGCTGATTTGGGAATGGTAGATACACCGTGTTGTATATTCCAGCGCAAAATAATTTGGGCGGGTGTTTTTATGTATTTAGCGGCTAATTTCAATAAACGGGGATCATTAAATTTTTTACCGCGTAGTAAAGGCGTATAGGATTGCAATTGAATTTTTCGTTGCTGGCAGAATAACAAAAGATCGCTTAGATACAGATAGGGACTAAATTCTACCTGGTTCAAGGCAGGTTGGGTTTCTGCATACGTAGAAAGCTCTTCTAAAAATGGGATTAAATAGTTGGCCACTCCAATTGCTCTAACTCTTTTCTCTTTATATAATTTTTCCAGGGCTTTCCAGGTTTCTTTTCGTTTTCCTTTAATGGGCCAGTGCACTAAATACAGATCGATGTAGTCAATATTTAATAAATTCAGGCTGGCATCAAAGGCCTTCAGCGTTGATTCAAAACCCTGGTTGGTATTAGCCACTTTGGTAGTGACAAAAATTTCATCCCTTTTTATTCCGCTGTTTCGGATGGCCTGGCCAACTTCTTTTTCATTACCATACATAGAGGCGGTGTCTATCAATCGGTATCCGATTTCTATTGCATCTTTCACAGCGGCTTCCGCCGTGCTGCCATGCATATCATAAACACCCAGCCCCAATAAGGGCATTTCAATACCATTATTGAGCCGGGTGTAGGATTGAGAACTGTTCATTGGTAGAATATTCTTTTGAATTTATTTTTAAAATGAATTTAGGATTAAGAACCAATATCCAAAAAAAAAGAAAAACTGACAATCGGGGATCCAACCACCAACTACAAACGATAAACTACCAACTAATCTACCATTTCTCCAGTCCCAATAACTTCTTTCCTAATTCTGATAATTCCGCTGTGGAATATTTTGTCTGTTCCCATTTGCGCGGATCGCCGGGAAATGCATATCCTTCGGGAGCTACGCGGTCTTTCCAGGATGTGATGCGCCATTGGCGAAGCGCTTCATTGTCTTCTTCAGCCGGCATCATAGAAATGTATTGGGCAATGCGCACCTTATTACTACTGAGGTTCGGACGAATACCATGCGGTTCGAGGCTATTAAAAATCAAGAGATCGCCTGCTTCCAATCTTACTTTGTCGAAAGTAAACCCTGTGGTATCCGGCTTAAAATGATCGCGATTCTCTGGCTGGGACAGCTTCCAGGTATCATAGGTTCTGAATAAATCAGGCAGGCATTGAAATCCGCCCATGTTTTCATCAGTTTGATCGGCCAGGGCCAATACGCCCTGTACATTCACCGGCCTGGTTTCAGGATCATAATCCCAGTGAATAAAACCTTTATATTCAAAACCGGGACGAATCGGGAAGTTCAGGTTGGCCCGGTCGATCGTTACCCATAATTTTTCGGTACCCCAAACATCAACAAAAGCATCATAAACCCTGGGCATCTGCCGGTTGTTCCAGAGCTGCTGGTGATTGTATACTTCTACCATTCCCGTATTGGTGAGTTCTTTCATTTGCATTTCCGCACGGGGAGCAGTGTACCAGCTTTCAGGGTTATTTGGATCCTTCTCTTCAAATTCCCATAAAAATTCAGCCGTTGCTTTTACCTGTTCTTTAGGCACCGCATTCTTAATAACTACATATCCATTGGTGATCCAGAATTGCCAGTCTGTCTCACTTAAAACCCGCAATGGTTTTCCATTGGTCCGGTCGTTTAATTTCACAGCGCTGCTTTTAGCAGTCGAAGGATTGCCAGGAATATCTTTATGTGCATTGGTGGGAGCCATGGTAGGCGCCATCGTGGGAACCATTGTTTCTTGTTTCATATTGTTCGCTTTTCGTTATTGATACATCAAAAGTAATCAAAGAAACAGGCTTCTTTCAACACCTATAATTGCCAGTATTTGTTCTGTATTGACATTTTCTGAGTATTTTAGTAAGCAAAATTACATTTACAGTAAAATGAAGCGAAGTAAAGTAGCCTTTGAAGAAGTGAACACAGATGCCGGAAGTTCATTCCGAATTTTGCTTACCCCCAACCTAAATGATATCTTTTACTGGCACTTTCATCCTGAATACGAGATAGTTTTTGTGGAGGGGGCCAGCGGAACCCGGCATATCGGTGATCATATTTCACGGTACAATGATGGTGACCTCGTTTTTATCGGACCTAATATTCCGCACCTGAATTTTGATTACGGGGTAGAAACTACCTGCGAAACAATTGTCGTACAAATGAAGGAAGATTTTTTGGGAAAAGAATTTTTAACCCTCCCGGAAATGTCGGGCATTAAAAAATTATTTGACAAAGCAAAGTATGGATTGTCTTTTCCGGATGGAACAAAAAAAATTGCCGGTGAGAAATTAAAGAAGTTGATTACACTCGGTCATTTTGAGCAACTGGTAGAATTATTACAGATTTTTCAATTGCTGGCCAGCAGTGAAATGACTGTACTGAATACCCGGCCGGTTGCTGACAAGTCAATTAAGAAAGACATGGGAAGAATTGAACGCATCTACCATTATATTGAAGAAAACTACCAGCAAAAAGTGGATGTGAATCAAGCGGCACAACTGAGTAATCTTACAACAGCAGCATTTTGCCGTTACTTTAAAAAAATCACCCGAATGACTTTTACAGAGTTTCTCAATCAATACCGTATTACGCAGGCAAAGAAATTATTATTACAGCATAATACAATCACCGAGGCTTGCTATGGAAGCGGGTTCGATAACCTTTCTTACTTTAATAAAACGTTTAAGAAGCTGGCCGGTGAAAATCCATCGTCTTTCCGCAAGCGGCAAATGGCTTCATAAACACCGATAATAAGTACAAAAAGAAAAACCTCCCGGGGATAAAGAGGTTTTAACGGTAACGGAATACAAAATTATTGGTTGCTGATGACGCTTGAAACACTATGCTGGTGACCGGTGCCTTGTATCTGAAGAAAATAAGGTCCTTTCCCCGCGCTGATAAGCTGGGTAATCGGAATAACCTGGAAGCCTTTTTGAACCGATAGCATTTGTGATTTTATCAACTGTCCTTTTTCATTAAATAACCGGATAGTAATAATTTCTTTAGCGGGCCAGTTCAGTTCAATGTTGAATTGCTCGCGGAATGGATTGGGATACGTTTTTAATTTGATGCCTTCTTCTTCCGTTAAATTGATTCGAACGATCCGGGAATAATATACTTCCCCATTATTGGTAATCTCTTTAAGCCGGTAATAAGAAATTCCTGGTAATGGGTCTTTATCTGTTGCTTTATAAGTTGATTGTGCAGTAATCGGCACCGGTAAAATACCATTAACAGGTTGCCATTGAATTCCATCCTTGCTTTTTTCTACCCATATATTTCCCGTATTACTGGCAGCAGCTGTTTGCCAATTAAGAAGTACCTCCCTGTTTTGAACTTTTGCTCCCCAATTGGTGAAGCTAACGGGCAAACCAGATACCGGCAGAAAGCTGAAATTTCCCAGGGCAATAGCTTGTAACTGGGGGTTGGCTCTTATTGTAGCAATATTAGGAACACCATATTGAATAGTTACCGTCGTAACAGCATTCGCTCCAAAGTCCACAAACATCGTTCCATCCTGCTCCGGACTCCCCTGGTTCAGGCTGGAAACATTACCACCGCCTGCACCCGAATTGGCCGTGGCTATATTGCCGGCGATATTATAAATTAATGAAGCCGGATTGTATTTGGTTAGCACGGGAAGTACGGCTCCGCCTGGACCAACCGCGGAAACAGTAACCTGGTCAATAAAATTATAAGGCGTGCCCCCTCCCGGGAAATCAATATCGGAAATACCAAATTGCAGGTTTTGCACTGGTCTGGAAAATACAAAGGTGGTTACACTAAAAGAAGTACGGTTGCCAAGATTCTGATCAATTTCAATAGCATCGCTGGAACTCTGAACTTCAAAATCAGCCGCCGTGCCATTGTTATTATTTACCCGGGGATAGGGTGCAACAAATGCGCCGCTTCCCGAAACAGCCATTGTAACCGTACAGTTAATGGATGAACCTCCGATATTGGTTGCCGTGCCAGTGGTGCTTCCCGCTGTCCAGGCGGGTGAGAAAGAAGATCCCCAATCAAGTGTATAGGATTGCGATTTAGCTGTACCAAAAAGGAGCAGGGTAGATAGTAGACTCAGTAAGAAAGCCTTGAAGTAGTTTTTCGCTTTCATTCCACGAATTTGGTTTTTTGTAAGATGTGGACAGAACTAAACGTATGAAAGGAATGATTAAGTATATCTACTTAGTAAAAAATAGGGGTTTTAGATTGTTTTTGATATTTGCTAAATACCCTGCATATCCCGGAGAAAAGGGCAAATAAATGAAAATATGGGAGATAATAACGGGAAGGCTGGAAGCTACAAAGAGGCTAATAGTTCCTCTTCAATTATATCATGAAATAACTGTTCGTTTTTTTGGATCCAGACGGGAAGGGGCTGGGGAATTATTTTCCACCTTCCGTCTTCCTTTTGAATTCTAAGCATAATGCGGTTTCCTTTATCATCACTTACGTCGATCGTGAAGAATCCTTCGTTGAGTCCACCCAGCTTGCGGAAATTGAATTCGCGCAAACGTCCATCCGCCTTGATCAATTTGGTGAACTGTATATTTTTTTTGAATTGTATGTGCATGAGTAATGGTATTAGGTAATAAATAAAACTGCAATTCCTGTGCTACACTTCCTTAATGAAATAGTAATACGATAAAATAGTTTTGCACATTATTACGAAACAAAGTAAGAACAGTGTAACCAAAAATAATCTTTCCCTATTGTTAAATACCGTAAATATCGGTCAATTCGGGGAAATTATTTTTTTTTAAATGGTTTTTTGGGTTGATGTAAACAGGTTCCTGGACATGGGAAAAGGAAAAGCCCCGGCGGGTACATTCCGGGGCTCAGTTGAATCAAAGGTTCATACGAAAGGTCGAATGATTAAGGGAACGGGCACGATCAGTCTTTAATTAGTTTGGAAGAAAATACTTGTTTGCCTTTATTATCCTTGATTGATAATACATAAATACCATCATTAATATTTTCAGGTGTTTGTATCTGCAGGGTATTATTACCCGAATGAATAGCAGCGCGTTGCTGCTTAATTTTACCTCCATTCAGGGAATACAATTCACAAATATATTCGTTACTGCCAGTGGCATAAATATTCAGGTTAATGCTGTTGCTGAATACCGTGTTATGTGAGAATGTATTTACCGTTGAGTTACCCGAGCCTGTCATTATTACCTTGGAATAGGTCTTATAGCCTCTTGTGGAATTTTGCTGTAAGCGATAGTAAGTAATCACATTGCTTTTTCCTGCATCAATATATCGGTACGTATTGGTAAGGTTGATTCCGGCATTTACCGTGGCTGCCGAATTCCAATTCTTTCCATCCGTGCTTTTTTGAACCGAATAACTCTTTATTTCCTGCTCATTGGTGGCAGTCCAGGAAAGGGCCACTCCATTGTTTTGAGATTGGGCAGTAAATGATAATAATTTTATTGGTAGAATAGAGAAGTTTTCAAAAAATGGCTTGAAATAGATGCAGGTTTGGCGAATCATGGCAATCCCCGTTGTAATGGATCCGTTCCGGTATAATAGTGAACTTATATTGGTAAAATTCATTTGGAACATGGCTTGCCGCTGGGCTGTATCAATAAATGGAATTGTAGTAATCTGCCCTTCGGCCCTACTTCTTACACCATCAAAAGAAATCGTCAGAACAGTAAAAGGGTCCACGGCAAAACTACCTGGGGTAGCAGCTTCTACAAATTCCTTCAGGTCTTTGTTATTACCGTCCACATCTATAGCAGTTACGGCAAGACATTCAAATATAGTATCGGTATTAGTAGATGCTATTTTGAAGGTGATCTTCCAATCAATATAAGAAGTGTCATTGGGTGCGTTCCAAACATAAGGTTGAAAGGCGTCGAAATATCCGGCACCAGTGGTATTATCAATTTCGGCCAAACTAGCTCCTCCAACAATACCCATAACCTCAACATGCGCATCTACGCCAGGAGCAACATCGGGGAAGAGATAGATAGC
The DNA here is from genome assembly GCA_031360425.1 of Chitinophagaceae bacterium. GTDB lineage: Bacteria > Bacteroidota > Bacteroidia > Chitinophagales > Chitinophagaceae > Endoryza. The sequence continues at coordinate 19,570 of JANMBO010000105.1, forward strand.
GCCGATTGTATTATCCGTTCCGGCAATTAATTTGGGACTATTAAAAGTAAGAGTGGGAGGCACACACTGCGCATGGGCACCCCTGGTTATGAAAGTTAATAGCAAAACAAGGGCCACCAGTACCTTAAAAAGGTAAGGGAGGCTAATCCAGGGAACAGATAGGGCAATTACCTGGTTTTCATTGTTTCGGATCGAATTAGGTTTCATTTTGAGCACGTTTTAAATTACTTACATCTTATAATGGTTATTCAAAGGATTTCTGGAACTGATTCATAAGGCTACATATATACACTTATGATTCGCATGCAAGTTTGCAATTATTCGGACAGGGTACAAGTGTTTTCCGAATTATTCATCGTACATATACGGACATTCATCGAAAGTTTTCCTCGAATACTTTTTTTAGTCAAACTTGCCTTGATTTTGTTTGCTTTTCAACTGTTTATCTGGCCATTTGGCTAAAGAAACGGAAGACTCATTATCTTTAATAAACAAAAACCGGCTGTTTATGAAGCACCTAAGTATTTTCTTGGTCTATATAACTTATAATTTATTCGCAATTGGGCAACAAACTCAAAAACCACCCCTACATGGTAAAAATTGGATGGCTATTACTGGAAAGCCATTGGCTGCCACGGCAGGGTCTATTATTTTTCAAAAAGGAGGTAATGCGGTGGACGCCTCTTGTGCTATGCTGGCAGCTACCTGCACCATGTGGGATGTATTGAGTTGGGGTGGAGAAACACAGGCACTCATTTATAATCCAAAAACAAAAAAAGTTATAGCCATTAATGCCATGGGTATTGCACCCACCGGAGCCACGGTAGATTTTTTCAAAAGCAAGGGATATAATTTTCCACCGGAGTACGGTCCATTGGCTGCAACCACCCCCGGCACTCCAGGCGGTATTTGTTATATGTTATCAGAATATGGAACGATGAGTTTGAAAGAAGTGCTGGGGCCCGCCATGCAATTGGCTTCGGGTTATCCCATTGAAGCGCAAACGGCCAATGCCATGGAACGTGGAAAGAATCGCATTAAAGAATGGCCTTATAGTAAAGCGGTTTTCTTACCCCATACCGGTGAGAAAAGGGAAGCCCCGGAGGCGGGTGAAATTTTTGTTCAGAAAGATTTATTGGAAACGCTGACCAAAATGGTTGCTGCTGAGCAGGACGCGTTGAAAAAAGGAAAGACCCGCAAGCAGGCGATCATGGCAGCGTACGATCGTTTTTATAAGGGAGATATAGCCAAAGAATTTGTCAGGGGTTGCCGGGAACAGGGTGGATTGATTACCCTGGAAGATCTTGCGAAATGGAAACCTATCGAAGAGGAGCCAATGAAAGTAAATTATAAAGGCATTGATGTTTATAAATTACAGCAATGGACGCAAGGGCCCATGTTGCTGCAGTCACTAAACATTTTGGAAAATTTCGATTTGAAAAGTATGGGTTATAACAGTGCAAAGTATATTCATACCCTTTACCAGACCATGAACCTTTCGTTTGCGGATCGTGATTTTTATTATGGCGATCCATATTTTGCTCCCGCAGAACCTATGAAGGGTTTATTGAGTAAAGAATATGCAAAACAACGGGCCCGGTTAATTACGGCGGATCGAAATGATGCAACCATCGGTCCCGGTGATCCCTATCCCTATGAAGGGAAAACAAATCCATTCCTGGATGTATTGAAGAAAAGAGGATATACTATCGATACCAACGACAGGCAAAATCCAAATTTTTTACCGGCACATGATACTCGGAACGGAACGGCTTCTTTAGACTATAACAATCGACGCAATACGTTAATGGGAGATTCTGAAAAGCCTTTGCGGTTGGATGTCCGAGTTTCCCCTTTCGGAAGAGATTTAGAGAGGGCCGATTCAGATTATTTGGATCGTCTTTGGCGCGGTACAACTTCAGTTGAAGCAGCCGATAAAGAAGGATGGGTTGTCTCCATTACCCCCAGTGGTGGTTGGTTGCCGGCCTGCATTGCCGGACGAACAGGTGTAGGTATGAGTCAGCGTATGCAGAGCTTTGTATTGGATGAAACACTCAATCCATTTAATGTGGTGGAGCCGGGCAAACGGCCACGAGTAACCTTAACCCCAACGCTGGCACTGAAAGATGGAAAACCGTTGCTGAGTTTTGCTGTACAGGGTGGAGATACCCAAGATCAAAACTTATTACAGTTCTTTTTGAATATGGTAGAGTTTGGAATGACGGTGCAACAAGCCTGCGAAGCGGCTAATATCAACAGTAATCAATTGTGGTTGTCATTAGGTGGAACAAAAAACGATGACCGCAAACCACGACCGGGTAGTTTATTATTAAATGATACTACTCCCGAAGCTGTGCGCAATGAACTGAAGAAGATGGGGTACAGCTTATATTTTGATGACCGAACGAGTGGACCTATCAATGCGATCTGGTTCGACTGGAAACACGGAAGCTTCTGGGGTGGAAGCAGTAATCATGGGGAGGATTATGGAATAGGGTGGTAGGGGTTAGTTCGGAAGTCGTGAGTTCGGAGTCGGGAGCCGTGAGCCCAAAGCCGTGAGCCATATGTATAGCGCCTTTTATTTTGGATGAAGGATTATTGTTAGCAGATATAAATTTCTATAAGAATCTAAACTAAATCACCAGTGCCTTTCCATACATCTTCCTGGTAAGAAGATACATTCCCGCATCGGCCAGAAGTTTTAATACCAGGAATACCATACTGTTTCTGATTCCCAGGAATGCCGGGGCCAATATCATTAAATGCATTGGAATGATCCGCAGGTAAGGCATCATAAAAAGCTGCCCGTAATTGATGGTTATTTTTTTCTGTAATTGTTTATTCCGGATAAATCCGAGTGTGAGTTCGAGGGTAATGGCCGCAATAGCAAGTAATATAAAATTTAAATCTATGGTTCCTTTGACTTGCACAGCTATAAATATGGCATATACCAGGTGAAAAAATTGGTAATGAAATAAAAAGAAAAGAGAAACACATCCTTTGCCTGCCCCGCTTCCATTAATCGGCTTATCATTAAATGTCATACTTCCCGGCGCAGGAAATTTAACTGTCAAGAGGTCCAGGAAATTAAACAACCCGATCAATACACTTTGTATCCAGTAAATCCAAACGATGGTTCGGAACCCTTCCGGATGCATTTGATAGTAGTAGATACAAAAAACGTTTACGGACACTAGGATCCAGAAAGAGGGGTCGTATATCACTTTTCGAAGCAAAGAAAAATATTTTGGTGAATATAATTAATTGAGGGAATTATATTGGTAAGGGTAGCAGGGTATATTAGCTTTACCTGAAATAAACAGCATTTGAACATTCAATCATTGTAAGGAGTAAGTACCCTCTGCGCCCCGACGCTCTGCAGTAAAATAAACTAATCAGTACTATCAAATGGTAAAACATCCATTGAAATCGCCGGGGAAATAATTTATGGGCTGTTTTCCGTTCCGTTAATATAAAAGGATATATCTACCTTTAAATAGATTCTTCTTCTTTCACCTAAAGAACGATAAATGAATAAGATTTTCTGGCTACTCAGCGCGGGCCTTTCTTTTGTTGCTTGTAATAATAATAAAAGGACCGATAGCCCGCAAAATACAGACCTTATCATACAAAACTTAAAGGGTAAGGTACAAGGCACCGAAGAAACCAGTTATAAAGTTGATAGCACGGGCAAGATCGGGGCAATGGATTCCTGCTGCGCCAGCATCCAGGAATTTGATGAGAAAGGATATAATCCAAAATATTTTTCAAAAGATAACAATGGCATTGCCAAAGAGGAAGCTAGCTACACCCGCTATGAAGGAGGCCAGATGAAAGAGGTGGTTATGATGACTAACGGGAAGAAGACGAGCTCCATTTCTATCCAGGTTGGGAAAGATGGAAAATATATCAGCGCAAAGTCGTTTGGCGCTGACGGGAAAATGGACGGGTATTATGCAGATCTTAAAGAAAATGAATACGGTTCCTTAACGGGTGGAAAATTTTATAAAACCGACAGTACCCTTAAGTATTCCTTCACCGCTTTTTTTGACAAGGCTATTAATATAGGAAGCCAAACGGATAGCGCGGGAAAGATGATCAGTGAAAATAAATTGAAAATAAATGACAAGGGGGATGTGATTGAAATGAACAGTACTACCATTACAAAAGACTCCGCTATTCACAAAAAGGAAACCTACACCTACGATAGTTATGATGATAAGGGCAACTGGACACAGAAGACAACTTATAATGAAAAAGGGAAGCCTGTTAAGGTGGTCAAGCGAACTATTATATATTACAAAAAGGAATGAAAGAATATCCAGAATTAAATAGAAGGCCTCCTAAAGGGGCCTTTTTTGTTTTATTGATTCTGCGTTCGCTTTTAAATTATTTTCATTGACAAATTGACTCCATTAGTCATAAATAAAATCTTGGCGCGAAAGCTATCGAAGGGATAGATAGATTCAACCAAAACGGAAACAAAGTCTTAAGACTAATTTCATTAATAACTTCTTTTTACCTGATTTTGAACTTTACTTGCCTGTAATAGTCAATTTTTTTCCCGGATTAACAGTCAGTGTTGCATCCGCTTCTAATTTAAGACTCCTGCAAAAAGTGTTCTGGGTGATTTCAGGGAAATTAGTCAGAAATCCGGGAATGATGACATCCGTGCTTG
>JANMBO010000059.1:0-52843 GCA_031360425.1 Chitinophagaceae bacterium
CATCTTTTGAAGGGGAAAGTAAAGCAGTAACTGTTCATGCAAAAGTGCAGGGCGGTAAAACAGGATTAATTGACGGGATGAATATAACGGCTGTTATAAGTTTAGAACAAAGCACGGTACCTGCCGTGCCAAATGATGCTATAGTAACGGTAGATGGACAAGATTATATTTTTGTACTTACGGATGGGCATGCTGAGGATGAACACAAAAAAGATGGCAAAGACATTGTACAACAAAATTCCAAAGACCCTCACAAACATCAAGAAGGCGAAAAGCAAGAAGAAGAAAAGAGAAAAACGTTTGAACGGATACCTGTGGCAAAGGGCAAAACGGATGTAGGCTATACTGAAATCACCTTGCTGCGGGAAATACCGAAGGATGCAAAGATTGTAACGAAGGGTGCATTCTTTGTATCGGCAAAGATGACCAATACAGAAGGACATGCAGATTAACAATACCAAAACGAAATAGCATGTACTTTTACGGGTATAAAATCACTAAAAATGAAAATGAACAGAACACATTGCTGGAAATGTGTAGTAATGCTTGCATCCGTTATGGGAATGGTCGGTGCGGTTATGGCATGAATACTCACAAATATTTAATTTGAAAGTTGCGGGGCTAATTGCTTCTGCAACTTTTTTATTTCAACGACTATTATAGTAAATTAATGTACAATATCGTCATAGGCAGTCTTTTAATCAGTTTATTACATGCGGTGATACCCAACCACTGGCTGCCAGTACTGGCAATTGGCAGAAAGGAAGGCTGGAGCCTGGCGGAAACAACCCGTATCACTTTCATTGCTGGTATGGCACATGTAATCAGCACAGTTATCATAGGCTTACTACTGGCAATGATTGGAGGTGAGTTGACGGAACACATGGAAGATTTTACTCGTATAATCGGCCCTTGCATTTTAATATTGATAGGACTTTATTTTGTTCGTCAGCATTATACCCACCACCATTTTCATTTAAAGAAAGAACAGATTGAGAAGAAAACTAAAAGTTCAATCATAATGGCATTGGTGATTGCTATGTTTCTTTCTCCTTGCATGGAGATAGAAGCCTACTTTTTACTGGCAGGAACCAGGGGTTGGTATGTACTGGCAACTATTGCTGCCATGTATTCCATCATCACCATTGCCGGTATGTTGATATGGGTACGGATAGTATATAAAGGATTGCTGAAACTGAACTGGCATAAATGGGAACACAATGCCGGTATTATTACAGGGCTGGTATTGATTATAACAGGCATCATATCATTTTTTATTTCATAAGATAGCTTATATGGCACAGGAATGTTGCAGCATTGACGAAAAAGACGTGTAAAAAATAGCGGTTGTAGCTCAACCTGAAAATGCTCAGGAAAAAAATCATAGTGATGGTGATGGGCATGACCATGATCAAGGCAGAGAAGATAAAGCTGGATGGAAATCACATTGGGATTTGCTTTTTGCATTAGATATATTAATGGTATTGCTTGTATTGGAATATGGTTTTAAAATTGAGTTTTCCAAAATACCACCATTGATAATAAATGGCATTGCTTATTTGTTAGCTGGCTGAAAGGTATTAGAACTTGCTTTTCGAAAATCTGAACGGGGTGATATTTTTAATGAGTTTGTGTTGATGAGTGTCGCTACCATTGGCGCATTTATCATTGGAGCGTATGAAGAAGGTGTTGTTGTAATAGTGTTTTACCAGATTGGTGAGTGGTTCCAGGATCCTGCGGGTAATAATAGCCAATTAACTGTTCTATCAAACTAATATCCACTAATACGCTTTCTATCGAACTAGTGATTGATATTTTGATTGGGAGGAGAACTTAAATATAACTGAATCTCGCTTGTACTACCAAACCAAGCGAAAGTAGGAAGAATAAAAATTTTAATAAAAGTAAGATAATTGGTTATAGCGAGATTTTTGCATTATTAACTGTTGCTAATCTTTTCTCAAACTTATTGCGAAGTTGCTCCATGTCATTACTTACTTTCTTATCCAAAATTTTTGCATAGTGCTGAGTTGTCTGTAGCTTTTTATGTCCTGGCATTTTTGAAACTGTTTCAATAGGTAGTCCATCGGTAAGTGTGACCGTTGTGGCAAATGTATGCCTGGCAACGTGAAAAGAAAGCTCCTTGGTAATACCGCAACAAGCAGCTATTTCTTTCAAATAAGCATTGGTTTTTTGATTGGATGGTACTGGCAGCAACTTACCATTATTATTAGCTTGTGGGTGGTTCGTATATTTATCCAGGATTACCAGCGCCGGTGGTAACAGTGGGATACTGGAAGCGATTTCTTTTTTTTGGCCGTGAGTGATATTCCATTTCTCGCCATCAATGCCCAGGGAAATATTATTGGTAGTGAGATTAAAAACATCAATATATGCTAAGCCTGTATATCAACTGAACAGGAAAATATCTTTTACATGACTAAGGCGTTTAATGGTAAAATGTTTTTCCTGTATTGATTGCAGCTCCAGATCCGTAAGAAATTTTCTTTCTGTTTTCTTTGCTTTTATTTTGTAGGCCATGAAAGGGTCTTTCTGCAGCCAATCTTTACAAACACATTCCTTTATTATCTTTTTCAGGTTTTTGATGTACTTAGCATTTGTGTTTACATCAATACTTTTTTCAGATTTCAGATAAAATTCAAAATTGGTAATGAATTCAAAATTGAGCCCTTTTAAATTGATGTCTGAGAGATTGTATTTCCACTTTAGAAACTCTGTGATATGCTTTAAGGTTGTATTGTACTTTATCCAAGTGGCTTTTGAGTAATCCTTGCCTATCAGTTTTTTAATATCATCGTTGTGCTGCTGTATTATCGGCAACAACAACCTGGGTTTTTCGACAACGCCGGTGAATTCATTTTTCAATGTTTCAGCAGTGATGGTTACGCTCCGGACTTCGAGCTTGCTATGGCAATTCAGTAACCTGGCTTTGAGCATGGCCAGATTGTTATTGATTTCCTTTGCTTCCTGGCTTCTGCCGGTTACCATTTGGGCCCGGCCATCCCATTCTAAAAGGGATACTTCCCGCTGGGCAGATAGCTTCACCCGTTTGCCATCTACGGTAATTCTGACTGATAATGATGCCTTGCCGTTTTTAAGGCGGTTTTTGTTAACTCAAAAGAGGATGGAGAAAGTTTGTTGTGCTTTCATTTTGGTGACCTTTAAAGTGAACAATTGTGTTTAAAGGCACCTCAGATTCTTTTACATTATTCGTAGTGTAGTGAGAGAGAATAGTGAACCGACATTGTGTCGTATTCGGTTAGCAAACTTATGAAGAACTTCTGTTAACTGAATTGCTAACCTACCGATTGCTATATTTTGGTTTATCCTTTTAGTACAGAAAAACAAAAGCCTCTTAAACAGTGTGCTTTAAGCGGCTTTGCATTTGTTTGTAGCTCTATTTGCGGACCGGACGGCGGAGCTGCCTAATTTTTACATCTTTTCATCATTTTACAGATCCTTACACAGCTATTGAATTTTAACCAATTAGAAGGTTTATACTGATTGGGTGCCGATTTATCTTCACATGACTTGATAGGCCCGACATAGAGTAAACGATAGAGTAAAAACGTCAAGTTATGATATATGCACTCAAACCGGTCTGCAAGAAAGACTGGAAAAGAAGAAATGGGACCAGCCTGGTCTTCATTCAGTATTGTATGGGTTCTAACCAGCGTACTCTGGTTGATACACAAATCGCCATTCCTCCTGAATACTGGAACAGGAAATTATTAAAAGTCTTTAGGGATCTTCCACCAGAGTACGGGATCGCTGCTGAGTTGAATGAACGCTTGCAGAAAATGATACGTCTGGTAGAAGATATGCTGAGCTTCTGTTTGAAGAACACAAGAGAAAATCCAATGTCCTTTCTGAAAAAGAACTTTTCACCTGATCTTGATATCAGTACCCTGGAACAACGCAAGGAGAAAACAGAAAGCCTGGATGTATATGATCAGTTCGACGCCTATATCGAATCGAAGAAAAGAAGGATCGCACCTGCAACGGTTAATATTTATCTGGAAGTAAAAAGATACCTGCAGGCTTTTGAAAAGTTCAGGGGTAGAAAAATAACTTTTAAGTCATTCGATGTGGACTTCTATCATGAGTTCGTTGAATTCATGACCTTCGATTACGTTTCTTACCGCTATACAAAAACTAAAATAAAGGGGTTAAAAAGGAATACGCTTGGGAAAGCTGTAAAGCATTTGCGATTGTTCCTTAAAGACAGGATACGCCGCAAGATCATTCCACCGATTGACCTGACAGAATACAAAGTAGTGGAAGAAATCGCCGATGCTACTTACCTCAGCATGTATGAAATCGAAATGGTCCGCAATCTTGATCTGTCGTTAAACCCGAAGCTTGAAATGGCAAGAAATCTTTTAGTGTTGGGTTGCCTGACCGGACTACGGTTTTCTGATTTCAGCAATATTAAACCAGAAGATATCAGGAATGGAAAATTGCATATCAAACAACAGAAATCGGATCATTGGGTGGTGATACCTTTGCGTTCGATAGCTCATGATATTCTCATAACTAAATTCAAATCACAAATACCCAAAACATCAAATGCGGGCTTTAATGATGATATCAAAAGGGTTTGCGAGATTGCCGAAATAAATGAATCAATCAAGTTTTCTTATAAAAAAGGTAATAGGGACATTGAGGAAATAAAGCCAAAATATAAATGGATCACTTCGCATTCCTGTCGGAGATCATTTTGCACCAATGAATTTTTGGCTGGTACGCCTGTTGAGCTGATCATGAAAATCAGCGGTCATAGAAGCCTCAAGGATTTTTACCGGTATATCAAAGTGACACCCGACCAGGCGGCCTTTCAAATTGAAAAGTTATGGAAGGAAAGGGAATTTATCACAGCTGCGCAGCCGGTTGGTTAAACCGTTAATTTTCGCTATAACGGACATTTAAGGCGGAGATTGTTTGTTATAGCGAACATTACAAAGTGGAGCCTTATGGCTGAAATTGCCCTAATTCTGTGACATAAAACAGCCAAAATTGCCCCTATTTTATTACAAGACCTCAAGAATGCCCATTTTCAACGGCACTTTGTTATATTTTGTAGCTAAATACTCAGGGTAAACCTGAGTTAATAGCTATGAAACATAATTATTTCTGGCTGAAAAGTAAGAAAATGCTATCTTGTAGTCAATTACTCAGGTTTGACCTGAGTCAACAACTATGAAACATAAAAATATTTCATTCCAGTCCAGTACACTTCTTCAGCATTTTATTGACCTGAACAGGCCTTGTTTTGATATAACTGAAGCGAAAAAAGTACTGGGCGGCAAATCTGAAAACGCAGCCTGGGAATTGCTCAGCGATATGACCAAACGCGGATTACTCATGCGAGTGAGACAAGGGCTCTATTATATCATCCCCTTTGAACAGGACCCGGCGACATTTATGCCCGACTGGCATTTGCTGGCCGAATGCCTGGCTAAAGACACCAATCATTATATTGGCTATTATTCGGCCTTACAGCTGCACAATTTAACCACACAGCCTGCCCTTAATGAATTAGTTGTTACTGATCGCCAGATCAGGCCAGCTACTATTAAAGTAAAAGATACAATTTTTCGCTTCATCTACCATAATCAGAAACATTTCTTTGGGGCAAAAAAAATATGGGTTGACTCTTATCATAAAGTATTGTGCTCCGATCTCGAAAAGACATTTGTCGACTGCCTGTATAAACCTGAACATGCCGGTGGAATTGTTGAAACAGGAAAAGCTTTGTATAAGGCAAAAGAATCTATTAACTATGACAGGCTATTGGAATATTGCAAGCAATTCGATTCGCAGGCAGTAATAAAACGACTGGGATTTTTATTGGAACTTATAAAGATCAAAAACCCGATCATTGATAAATTGCAAAAGCTAAAAAGCAACAGCTATATACAATTGGATACGGAAATGCCAAATCAAGGCAAAAGACTTAGCCGCTGGAGTATCCAGCAAAATATAGATTCAGAAACGATTCAATCTTCCATACTTACATGATCAAACCAGCAGAGATAAAACAATATGCCCATCGATCAGGTGTCCGGGACATACAGATTGAAAAGGATTATATCCTTACGTGGATTTTGTACGGCATCTCGAAGCATGAGCAATTGTCGCAAGTATTGGCGTTTAAAGGAGGCACTGTACTTAAAAAAGTATACATAGAAGATTATCGTTATTCAGAGGATCTCGATTTTACCCTACTTGAGGAGGGGCTTATGAATGAAGAGTTGTTTAGTGCTTTTGAAAAACTGTTTGAATTTGTAAAGGAGGAATCGAATATAACCTTGCAGCGAATAGAAGATACAGAGCATGAAAGCGGGAGCATTAACTTTTATATTGGATATACCGGACCTCTTGGCGGAACTAACAAGCAGGTAAAGATCGATATTACCAGGAAAGAGATATTGGAATTTGAACCCGCGATAAAACCGGTATTCATTCATTATTCTGATCTCAAAGAATTCAAAATATTGAGCTATACACTTGAAGAAGTACTAATTGAGAAGATGTGTGCTTTGATGGGTCGTACACAACCAAGAGAAAAACAAGAAACCCGCGACTAGAGCGGGTTAGAACTTGATTTTTGCGGACCGGACGGGACTCGAACCCGCGACCTCCGCCGTGACAGGGCGGCATTCTAACCAACTGAACTACCGATCCAATATTATCATGAACTACTTAACTCAATTTTTTGCATACGGGAGTGACTCAAACAAATCCCACACTGCTGTGGGGAGAACTACCCTTTCTTTCGCACCTATTCGCCTTAATTCTTGCCTGTTCGCGTGAAACGTTTTAAGGACGGCAAAGATAGGGAAATTTGATTTTCAACTATCAAATAGGCAGTAAAAAAATATAACTGAAAAAAACCTCCTTACCTTATTTTTACACCCACATTATAACTGCTTATGCCGCTAGATAAAAACCGACAGTTCCTCGATTTTGAAAAACCGATCAAGGATCTGTTTGAAGATATTGAAAAGCAAAAACAACTCGCCGAAAAGAATCCAAAAATAGATTATAGCTCTTCTATTCAACAGCTGGAAGCTTCTGTTATTGATAAAAGAAGAGAGATTACCCTGCACCTTACCCCCTGGCAAAAAGTTCAATTGAGCCGTCACCCCGATAGGCCCTATACCCTCAAGTACATTGAGAAAATGTTTACCGATTTTGTCGAATTGTATGGAGATAGAAATGTACGCGACGATAAGGCCATGGTGGGCGGATTTGCCTCGCTCGATGGGCAAACAATAATGGTGGTTGGCCAGCAAAAAGGGATCAATACAAAAATGCGGCAGCAGCGAAATTTTGGTATGGCCAACCCCGAAGGATATCGCAAGGCCCTTCGCTTAATGAAACTGGCAGAGAAATTCAATAAACCTGTCATTACGCTGATCGATACGCCGGGTGCTTATCCCGGCCTGGAAGCAGAGGAAAGAGGACAGGGAGAAGCAATTGCCAGAAATATCTATGAAATGATGAGGCTTAAAGTTCCCGTGATTTGCGTGGTGATTGGAGAGGGAGCATCCGGGGGCGCATTAGGAATTGGCGTGGGCGACTGCGTTTTCATGCTGGAAAATACCTGGTTCACGGTTATTTCCCCCGAAAGCTGTAGTTCTATTCTCTGGCGCAGTTGGGATCAAAAAGAAAAAGCAGCCGAGCAGTTAAAATTAACGCCGGATTATATGTATCAGTTTGGGTTAATTGATGAAATTATACCTGAACCGGTGGGAGGTGCCCACTGGAACTACAATGAAGCGGCGGCCCTCCTTAAACCTTATCTCATCAATACGATCCGCACACTGCAGGAAATGGAGCCGGAAGAACGTGTTCGAAAACGAATCACCAGGTATTCGAAAATGGGCTTCTGGGATGAAGTCCAGTAAGAATTGTTGCCCCGCTTCATAACTTAATGGAGCGTTCCTTGCGTCGCACTCTTGTACTATATCGCACGGCTCAGCTCTTCCGCACTATAACAGTTTTTTTTCTTTAATTGCAGTTTTAAATCATTCAAAAAATGTCACTTCAAAAAATATTAGCGGGAACAGGAGTTGCCTTGGTTACTCCTTTTCGATCCAATGCCGAAGTGGAGCTGGAAGCGTTAGGCAAAATAATCGATCATGTAATTAATGGGGGAGTAGAATATGTAGTAACGCTGGGCACCACAGGTGAAACACCCACACTTAGCAGGGAAGAAAAGATGGCCATTATCCGGTATACTTGTGAAAAAGTAGCCGGCCGCGTTCCGGTGGTGGTTGGTATCGGGGGCAACGACACACAGGCTCTTCTGAAAGATCTCGAAACATTTCCATTGGATAATTCAGTGGCCGTGTTAAGTGCCAGCCCGTACTACAACAAACCTTCCCAGGAAGGACTTTATCAGCACTATAAAATGATGGCAGCCGCATCTCCCAAACCAATAATATTGTACAATGTGCCGGGAAGAACAGGGCGCAACATAAATGCAGCTACAACTATCCGATTGGCAAATGAAGTAAAGAATATCGGTGGTATTAAAGAAGCCAGTGGTGATATGGCACAATGCATGCAAATCTTGCGCGATAAACCTTCCGGCTTTTTAGTAGTGAGTGGTGATGATGCGCTGGTATTACCCCAGATAGCTTGTGGTATGGTAGGCGTGATTAGCGTTGCCGCCAATGCATTTCCCAAAAAATTTTCTGATATGGTTCGACATTGCCTGAATGCAGATTATAAATCGGGAAAGAAATTAAACGATGAATTGATCGAAGCGTACGAACTCATGTTTGCAGAAAATAACCCGGCGGGAGTAAAAGCTTTTATGACTGAAATGGGTTTATTAAGTAATAATCTCCGGATGCCCATGGTACCCTTAAGCGAACCATTACATGCCAAAGTAAAAGCCTATCTTAAGAAATAAATATTCATACTCTATAAGTAACACCCTCCAATGCAAGGGTTGTATTTGGGAATACTTCCCGGGCTTCCAGTTCAAACTGTTCAAGCTTATCATACTTGCTGCTGAAATGGCCAATTAATAATCTGCCAACACCTGCTTTTTGGGCAATAGCAGCTGCTTGCACGGTCGTTGTATGAAATCGGGCAGCCGCCCTTTCAACAAGGTCTTTCAGGTAGGTAGTTTCATGATATAAAAGGTCGACTCCCTTTATTTTATCAATCAATTCCTCATCATAAATAGTATCGGCGCCAAAAGCATACGATTTGGGTTTGGGCGCATCATCGGTTAGCCATTCATTTTTTATCAGCTCGCCTTTCTTATTGGAATAATCTTCGCCCATTTTAAGCCGGTCGTAAAAAGAAGAGGGTACTTCGTAGCGGATCGCCAGTTCTGGATTCAATCGACGTGGCGGTTTTACCTGCTCAAACTTAAATCCGAAACAAGGTATACGATGTTTGGTAGCAAAGCAGCTTACTTGCCAGCGATCTGATTTTACTAACAATCCTTCCTGCTCCAGCGCATGAAAATGGAGGGTATAAGAAAGCCTGGATCGGGCAGCCTCAAACTGCATATCCAATATCTGCTTAATGGGTGCGGGCGCATAGAGGTGAAGATCATGCTCGCGGTTGAGTAAGCCCATGCTGTTTAAAAAACCGGGTAATCCAAAATAATGATCGCCATGCAGGTGCGAAATAAAAATATGATTGATGCGACCCCAGCGTATTCTATAGCGGGCCAGTTGCATTTGAGTTCCTTCTCCGCAATCTACCAGGAATACCTGGTCATCCAGCGTTACCACCTGGGAAGTAGGGTGACGATCGAATGCCGGTAAAGCCGAGTTATTGCCAAGTATAGTTACGCCGAGCATGGTCTGTTAGTAATAATCATTAATGTTGGAATAGACGGGCAGTATGTTTATTCTGCTGCATGTACCGCCAAATTAGCTATTTACAATGAGAAAGAGAAGCTCCATACTAAAAGCATCACGCTGCAGGCTTCAATAGGCTGATCCTGTTTCGGGATTTCATTATTTATTATTAGAAGAATGCTGTATGTGCAAGGGCAGGTATGAAGAAAAAAGGTAGCCGCTACTCATTTATTTTTAAAATCACCCCGCTTCCATGCCTTGATAAATTCGTTCCAGGCAAAGGGATTGAAGATGTTTTGAGGTGGGGCCTGACCATAATAATACGCCCGATTTGCATTATTGCGAAGAAGAATATTTCCTGCCTCCCTTCCATCGGATGGCATCGAACGGGAAAGGATACGACGTTTGCCTTCCTCTGTGTTCTTACGGGCAATTTCATAATTATCGTCCGGTATTTCTGTATTTACAAAATCCCGATCAAATTGCTCGCGCGTGGGCCTTGGACGAATAATGGTGGCGGGCAGGTATACCGTATCTCTTACCATTAATTGAATAATGCTGTGCTGGTTTCCTTCCAGGCTCCTGGGTATTTCAATTAATTTCGGCTTGAAACCAATAGAACTGAATTCCAGCATGTCTCCTTTTAGTATCACAATAGAGAAAACACCCTGTTCATTTGAATAGGTCCCCTGGTTTCTTCCCCGGACTTTGATGGTAACGGAGGGGATACCCATCAGGCTGTCGGCGGTCATAACCACTCCGAATAATTGCACGACTGAGTCCTTTAATTTTTCAAACTGCGACCGGGCCGCAAACGGAGAGACAATGCCGAATAAAACTATTAGAAGTAACGTTCTTTTCATCGGCCTCAAATATACAGACTACCATCAAAATACTTTCAATAAAATACCACGGGCAATGGTTAATTTTACAGCATAAATTTATTTTAACAAAACCGTTGCATACATGACAACCGAAAAGATTTTGGAAGCGTTGGGTAATGTGCAGGAGCCTGACCTCGGGAAGGATATCGTAACCCTTAATATGGTAAAGGATATTTTAATAAAAGATCAGCAGGTTTCTTTTACAGTGGTACTTACTACCCCCGCTTGCCCTATGAAGGATATGATCCGTAATGCCTGTGTAAATGCTGTAAAATTGCTGGTCAATAAAGAAGCGGTCGTGCAGGTAAATTTTACGGCTAATACCAGCAGTAATCGTAAAGACGGAAAAACCGTATTACCCAATGTAAAAAATATCATTGCGGTAGTAAGTGGTAAAGGCGGTGTTGGAAAAAGTACAGTATCGGCCAACCTCGCCATTGCCCTTGCACAAGGTGGTGCGAAAGTTGGATTGATGGATGCCGATATTTATGGGCCCAGTATTCCCATTATGTTTGGTGTGCGGGGAGAGCGACCACTTATGATGGACTTAGGTGCAGAAAAAGGGTTAATTGTTCCACTGGAAAAGTACGGCATTAAATTAATGAGTATCGGTTTGCTGGTTGATGAAAAGAGTGCAGTGGTATGGAGAGGACCCATGGCAAGCAGTGCCATTCGTCAATTTGTAACAGAAGTATATTGGGATGAACTGGATTACCTGGTGATCGATATGCCTCCGGGTACGGGTGATATTCATCTTACACTGGTACAAACGGTGCCCGTTACCGGGGTAATAGTTGTTACAACTCCCCAGGAAGTAGCATTGGCCGACGCTAAAAAAGCGATTGCCATGTTTGGACAGGCACAAATTAAAGTTCCGATTATAGGACTGGTAGAGAACATGAGTTATTTCACTCCAGCTGAGTTACCGGACAACAAGTATTATATTTTTGGAAAGGATGGTGGGAAGAAATTAGCGGATGAATACGAGATACCTTTTCTTGGCCAGATTCCCCTCGAGCAAAGTATACGGGAAGGAGGTGATGAGGGTATGCCGGTAATGGTAAGCAACGACTCGATTACCAAAAATGCTTTTATCGATTTTGCCAGCAGTGCCGTGAGAAGTATCGCCATGCGTAATGCCAATATGGGGACTACAAAAGTAGTGGAGATGATGCTGTGAGTGGGTGGTGGTTGGTGGTTTATAGTTTATGGTATATAGTTTATCATGGCTGAAATTCCAAAATTTAATATTAATTGACAGTTTCAAATAATCAGGAGAATTACTGAGCCTGCTAATAAAACATCATTTTCATGGTATTAAGGAGAAAAGGAACTCTATATATAGTAACAAGATTGAGATTATGGGGGATTATTAATAATAGATTTTATAAATATTTTTCATTTCGAAATGGTTTCGAAGTTGCTCAAACGATAAACGAAAAACGATAAACCACATACACTCCCATGTACAATCTTCCTCACTTCAAAGAAAAAGATCAGGCGGTGGTTGTTGAATTTATGAAACAGCATCCCTTTGCCATGTTGATCGGTTGTTCGGAAAATTTACCCGCGGCTACCCAAATTCCTTTATTATTTGAAGAACGAGAGGGAAAGATGATACTGATAGGTCATATGATGCGAAAGCAGGATCATCAACAGGCCTTTGAAAAAAACCCAAACGTGCTCGTTGTTTTTACCGGACCACAAACATATGTAAGCGCCACTTTATATACTGATCCGAACCAGGCCAGTACCTGGAACTACATGAGTGTACACGCAAGGGGAACCATTCAATTTCTCGATGAAAAAGGTTTGGAAAACGCGCTGCGGCGATTGACCCTGAAGTACGAAAATAATAATATCCATTCGGCAACCATATTCGATAACCTTACCGAAGAATATCGTACAAAACTGATGAAGAGTATAATCGCATTTGAAATAGTGATACAATCCTTAGAACATGTATTTAAGCTAAGCCAGAATCGCGATAAAGAAAGCTATGGGTATATCATAAATCATTTAAATTCCCAGGAGGGCGACTCTCAAAAGATAGCCAGGGAAATGGAAAGCCGAAGTGCAGAATTATTTAATGACTGACAGAAATTGTATGTAAGGAGTGGTGACAATCTTGAATTATGAAACGTTTGCAGGCATGGACAACGTTATTATTTATACTGGTACTGGTTATCAGTTGCCACACTATAAAAAAAATGGAACAGACCATGTTACCGGCTTTTGATTTAGAAGGACATCGGGGTTGTCGCGGACTGATGCCGGAAAACAGTATCCCGGCTATGCTCAGGGCAATTGATTTGGGAGTAACTACGCTTGAAATGGATGCAGTAATCACCGCTGATAAAAAGGTAATTCTTTCTCACGAACCTTTCTTCAATCATGAAATTACCACCAGGCCGGGTGGGGGAGAAGTTAGTGCCACCGAAGAAAAAGAACTCAATATTTACCGCATGACTTTCGCGGAAACACAAGGCTATGATGTAGGGATCAAGCCCCATCCTCGATTCCCGAAACAAGAAAAAATTAAGGCCGTAAAGCCGCTGCTTTCAGATGTTATTGAAGATGTAGAGGCCTATATCCGGTTAAAAAAAACCAGGCGTGTTTTTTATAACATAGAAACCAAATCGATGCCTTCCACCGATTCTGTTTTCCATCCGGCTCCGGAAGAATTTGTAAAACTGCTGATGGAGGTAATTTCGAAAAAGAGGGTAACGGATAGAGTGATTATTCAATCCTTCGATTACAGAACATTAAGAATAGTTCATCAGCAATATCCGCAAATTAAAACAGCGGCCCTGGTGGAAGATTTTGATAAGAAATCAGTGCAGGATCTTGTAAAGGAATTAGGATTTGTACCCACCATTTACAGCCCGCATTATTCACTGGTGAATGAATCACTCCTGAGCGATTGCCGTGCGTTACAAATGAAAGTAATACCTTGGACAGTTAATGACAAAACCATATTCGATAAACTAAAGGGTATGGGAGTTGATGGAATTATTACCGACTACCCAAATCTTATCCATTAATGAATGCCCATTAACTAAAACGATAATTCAGGTAGCATGCATATCTCGTTGGATGATAGATTAGCTATTGTTTGCGGTAGCACACAGGGTATTGGATTGGCCATAGCCAAAGAACTTGCAGGAATGGGAGCTGTCTGCATATTATTAGCACGCAATGAACCGGCAGTTAAAGAAATAGTACAGCAATTGCCCGTGCCCAATCAACAGTTGCATGAATATTATTTAGCCGATTTTACTGATACAAAACAGGTGAAACGGGCAATTGAAAAGATCATTTCCCATCATGCGGTTCATATTCTCATTAATAATACCGGTGGCCCTAAAGCGGGTCCCATTACCGAAGCGACGGAAGACGAATTCAATAATGCTTTTCAACAGCACATTATTAATAACGATATTTTGACAAAAGCGGTTGTGCCTGGTATGAAGAAGCTGGGTTATGGACGTATCATAAATGTCATTTCAACTTCCGTTCGTATTCCACTCAATAACCTGGGTGTTTCCAATACCATTCGGGCGGCAGTAGCTGCATGGGCCAAAACATTATCCAATGAACTGGGGCAATTTAATATAACGGTGAATAATATCTTACCAGGCTTTACCGATACGCAACGGTTAAGAAGTTTAATTAAATCGAATGCGCACCGAAGAGGAGTTAGTAAGGAGGTAATTGAAAAAGAAATGATTGATAGTATCCCGGCGAGGCGGTTTGGTGATGCCTCGGAAATAGCCGCTGTAGCGGCCTTCCTTGCTTCACCGGCCGCTTCCTATGTTAATGGGGTAAGTATACCGGTAGATGGAGGAAAGACGGGGACGGTTTGATAGGAAGCCGGGAGTAAGAAGTCGTTAAGTTGGAGTCGTGAGTATGAAGTCCACAATATCATCTCATGCATCCTGTATCCCGCATTTCACCTCCGCTAAAGCATCGGTAGGCAAGCTCATATCTCGCCTTCGCTATAGCTTCGGTGAGCAAGCCAGCATCCAGCATTTCTTAAAAATAATTCATGCAATTTCAAAACACACTATCATTTGCCCGGCAGCTCGATGCGCAGGATCCGTTGCGATCATTCCGAGATCAATTTATTATTCCTGTAATGAATGGCAAACCACAGGTATATTTTTTAGGGAACTCACTCGGGCTTCAACCGAAAACCACCGAAGCGGCGTTGAAAGAGGTACTTCAGCAATGGGCCCTGTATGGAGTGGAAGGATTTTTTATGGGAGATAAGCCCTGGTTGAAATACCATGATCAGCTAATAAAACCATTATCGGAAATCGTTGGTGCCTTACCCCATGAAGTAGTGGTAATGAACCAGCTTACAGTGAACCTTCACCTGATGATGGTCAGTTTTTACCGCCCCCGGGGAAAACGAAAAAAAATAATTTGTGAGGCCAGGGCTTTTCCCAGTGATCAGTATATGTTTGAAACACATCTGAAACATTATGGTTTTAATCCGGAAGAAGTATTGGTTGAAGTATCACCACGAACAGGGGAACATATCATTCGTACCGAAGATGTACTGGCTGCTATTGAAAAACATAAAGACGACTTAGCACTTGTATTTTGGGGCGGATTGAATTATTACACCGGCCAGGTATTCGATATGCAAACGATTACTACGGCGGCGCAATCGGCCGGGGCAAAGGTTGGGTTCGACCTGGCACATGCTGCCGGCAATATCCCTTTGGACTTACACAATTGGAACGTTGACTTTGCCTGCTGGTGCAGTTATAAATATTTGAATGCGGGTCCGGGCGCAGTGGCGGGGGTGTACATCAACGAGCAGTATCATAAAGATAATTCCATTCCCCGGTTTGCCGGATGGTGGGGCTATAAAAAAGAAACCCGGTTCCTTATGGAGAAGGGATTCAAACCAATTCAAAGCGCCGAGGGTTGGCAAGTAAGCACCCCTTCCATGCTATTGTATGCCTGCCATAAAGCTGCACTGGATATTTTTTCGGAAGCGGGAATGAATCGTTTGCATGCAAAGAGATTGTTGTTGAATAATTATTTGTGGTATTTAATGGATGAAATAAATAATGGTCCTGAAGAAAAAAATATGAAAATAATTACTCCGCGTGAAGAAGCTGCCCGCGGTTGCCAGGTATCCATTCTTCTGTTTGAACGGGGACGGGAGATATATGAAGGCTTGATGAAAGAAGGAATAATAGTGGATTGGCGGGAACCTAATACCATTCGGTTGGCCCCGGTTCCCCTGTACAATACATTTGAAGAAGTTTGGAAATTTTCCCAGGTCTTCAAGAAATTAATATCGTAATTAGAAAGAGTAGAAACCTGAAAGTTGGAGAGATGCATCCATTATTATAAATAAATCATTCGCAAATACTGGCAACCGGTATTCCCGGCTTCCTGTCTTTAAATTACCTTTGCATCATGACAAGAGCGCAACTCATTGCCCAGATACATAAGAAGAAAAGCTACCTCTGCATTGGATTGGATACGGATATTAGTAAAATTCCTACACATTTATTAGCACATAAAGAGGCTGTTTTTGAATTCAACAAACAGATTATTGATGCAACCAGGGACCTTTGTATCAGTTATAAAATCAATACAGCGTTTTATGAAGCGCTGGGGTTGAAAGGCTGGGACGCCATGGAAAAAACGGTGCGGTATATTGGGGAAGATCATTTTAAAATTGCCGATGCAAAAAGAGGAGATATTGGTAATACATCCCATCAGTATGCTAAAGCTTTTTTTGAAACATTGCCTTTTGATGCAATAACCGTAGCACCATATATGGGGGAAGATAGCGTTAAGCCTTTTTTGCAGTATGAAGAGAAGTGGGCGATTGTGTTGGGTCTTACTTCCAACAAAGGGGCCAAGGATTTTGAATTGAGAAAAATGATGGAGAGCAATGGGAAAGAACAGTCCTTATATGAAAAAGTTCTCACCACAGTTTCAACCTGGGGATCGAAAGAAAATTTAATGTTTGTAGTGGGCGCCACGCAAGCGGACGAATTTCTGAATATTAGAAAACTGACACCGGACCATTTTTATTTGGTACCCGGCGTAGGAACACAAGGAGGTAGTTTGAAAGAAATTTCGGAGAAAGCGATAATTAAAAATGATATCGGATTGCTGGTCAATGTAAGTCGGGCCGTTATATATGCTTCAGAGAAGGAAGATTTTGCCAGGGAAGCAAGGGCTATTGCACAACAATACCAATACGAAATGGCTGATTATTTACGTTAACTGGCAGGATTATTGCATTTTATAAATCAAATCCCGCTCATGAAAATCAGGTCCCTTCTTATTGTTACTCTTTTTTTCCTTGTTTTATATTCCTGTAAAAAAGGAGATGTCGTTGCGGACAACAATCCTCCTGGCGGATCTACCACTGTATATAATATCAACAAAACAACTTTACTGAGCCTCGTTAATGATGTTCGTAAATCAGGATGTACCTGCGGTACTACGATGATGTCTCCGGTGGCGGCTATAAGTTGGAATGATCAACTGGCAAAAGTAGCGTATGACCATAGCAAGGATATGCTGCAGAATAATTATTTCAGCCATACTGGTATAGATGGTTCATCTCCCGGTGCCCGCATTACAATGGGGGGCTATTCCTGGAAAACTTATGGAGAGAACATCGCATTAGGATATTCCAGCGAGCAGGCTGTAATGAACGGCTGGTTAGGCAGCGAGGGACATTGTAAGAATATCATGAATGGAGCCTTTAAAGAAATGGGAGCGGGGCGCGAGGGGAACTATTGGACGCAGGTATTCGCATCTAAATAATATTTTTCACCAATCATCATTTTTATTTTATTGCTTACGGTCTAAGTCCTACTTTTCCCGGACCAAAACCAACAGCAATGAGAAAAGTTATTCTTTTTGTAGCCATCATTTTATGTTATTCCACCGCGATTGGGCAAAATACCCCGGTAACTAAAGGCAATTATGCGCTGGCTGCAAGATTCTCCCCCAAAAAATTAGATAAACTTGTTTTTACTACAAGTGTAGATCCTCATTGGCTGAAAAAGTCCGACCGCTTTTGGTATGTATATGAATCTCCTGCTGGAAAAAAATGGTATATAGTAGATCCGTTAAAAGCCAGCAAGCAGGAATTATTCGATAACGTAAAATTAGCATCCCTGATCACCTTGCTGGTGAAAGATCCGTTTGATGCCCAACATCTCGGTATAGATAGCCTGCAATTTATTAAAGACGAAAACTGGATCCAGTTCCAGGTAAAAAGTTCAGAAGAAACAGAAAAAAAAGATACTACCAAAAAGAACGCTCCTCCCATTAAAGAAAAGAAGACCTATTATTTTGAATATAATCTTATCACCGGAGCCCTGAATGAACTGACCGGCTACAAGCGGCCTGTACGCCGCCCCGCCTGGGCTTCTATATCTCCCGATAAAAAGTATGTGGTATTTGCCAGAAATTATAATTTATGCTGGATGGATAGTTCCAATTACAGCAAAGCATTAAAAAATGAAGAGGACAGTACGATTGTAGAAAACAAGTTTACGACCGATGGTATTGAAAATTATTCTTATGGAGGTGATTCTTTTGGAGAAAATAATGTTGATAAGGACAAGAATAAGAATAAGCGAAAATCGGCGCCTGTATTTTGGTCTCCCGATTCAAAATACTTTTCTATGATCCGTTCTGATATGCGAATGGTAAAAGATCTGTGGGTGATTAACAATGTCGCAGAAGGGCGTCCTACCCTGGAAACATATAAATATCATATGCCAGGGGAAACGGATGCTCCTATCCGGGAGTTATTGCTTTTTGATTTTTCCGCCAAAACCGGAAAGAAATTAAATACCGTACTGTTTAAAGACCAGGAATTGTCTATTGCTGCCAGGCCGGCATTGCAAAGGGAAAGAGATGATGAGTTTCGCTCCCTGCAGTGGTTAGGGAATAATGAACGATTTTATGTTAGCCGCACGAGCCGTGACTTGAAAAAAATTGACTTATGTGTAGTGGATATAAAAAGCGGGGAACCTAAAATGCTTATCGAAGAAAGACTGAATACATATGTGGAAACCAGGAGGCCCGGTCTAGTTAATGAGGGAAAAGAAATAATTCACTGGAGTGAGCGCGATGGATGGGGGCATTTCTATTTATATGATGGAGAAGGCAAATTAAAAAATGCGATTACTTCCGGCGCTTTTCATTGTGAGGATATTGAAGAGATCGATGAAAAAAACAGGGTTTTATATTTTACCGCCAATGGGCGCGAAGCGGGGGAGGATCCTTATTACCTTCATTTGTACCGGGTAAATTTTGATGGTAGTAATTTAAAATTACTAAATCCGGGGGATTATGATAATAGCAATAGTATGGATGATGGGGCAAAGTATTTCGTCAATAATAATTCCCGGGTGAACACGTCGCCTAAATCGGTTTTATATGATAATGCAGGGCGCAAGATTTTGGATCTTGAAACAACTGACCTTGGCCGCCTGGTGGAAGCAGGGTATAAATTTCCGCAACCGTTTAAGGTGAAGGCGGATGATGGAATAACCGATATATATGGTGTGATGTATAAACCTTTTGATTTTGATTCCACCAAAAAATATCCCATCATTGAGTATGTTTATCCTGGTCCTCAAACGGAAGCAGTGAACAAAGCATTCAGTCGAGGTATGGACCGCACCGACCGGCTGGCGCAACTGGGTTTTATTGTAATTACTGTTGGTAACAGGGGCGGTCATCCCAGTCGCAGCAAATGGTATCATAATTTTGGGTATGGCAACCTGCGAGATTATGGACTGGCTGATAAGAAGGCAGCTATTGAACAATTGGCCGATCGTTATTCATTCATTGATATTAACCGGGTGGGAATTCACGGCCACAGTGGTGGTGGTTTTATGAGTACAGCCGCTATGCTGGTATATCCGGATTTATTTAAGGTAGCCGTATCGAGTTCTGGTAACCACGAGAATAATATTTATAACCGTTGGTGGAGTGAGAAACATCATGGCGTGCGGGAAGTAATCGGGGAAAAGAACGATACCAGTTTTGTTTATAATATTGAAAAGAATAGCGAATTGGCTAAAAACCTGAAAGGCCACCTGCTGCTGGCTACCGGGGATATCGATAATAATGTGCATCCAGCCAATACTATCCGGATGGCAAATGCTTTAGTAAAAGCCAATAAACGATTTGACTTTGTAATCATTCCTGGCCAACGTCATGGCTATGGAGATATGACAGAATATTTTTTCTGGATGATGGGAGATTACTATTGTAAATGGCTGCTTGGCGATTTTTCTCAGACAGTTGATATAACGGAGATGAATAAGGAAATAGAGCAAAGCGGGAATAAAGGAAAGAAGTAGTTGGGTATCGGGAGTTGTGGGTTTCGAGGCTGGAGCCGGGAGCCAGGAGCCGCGACCCAAGAGCCTAAAGCTTATACAAATCTTGGAAATTCAGGGCGCATGACCTGCCCCGAACTTCAGTTCGGGAATTTAAGTCAGGAGTCTAAGGAGGTAGCATCAATTCAGAGTTTATGCATTACCTCCTACTTCAATTCGGTACAGGGGTTAAAAGAGAATACGGGTTATATAGATTCAGATTGCATGACTTGCCCCGAACTTCAGTTCGGGGAATAGAGGTTTATTTGGGAGCCCATTTCACATTTGGTTTTCCTGGAATAAAACTTCCAGTAGGGGAAGTGTACCAACCCGTTATTTCATAGGCAAGCCTGCCGGAGGAAATGGCTAAATCTGTTTTCAGTAATTCTTCTACCTCCTCCCTGGTTGGGCAATCAAAAATAAAAATACCCAACCATTTGTCGTTATCTTCAAATGGACCCGCTACTTTCAGTTTGCCTTCATAATAAAGTCGGTTTATATTAGACATATGTTCCTTTTGGATTAGGGCGGCAGTAGTGGAATCCTGGTTACGATCCGGACCTTTAGTCAGCATTACGAACCAAAACCTGCGTATCTGATCTCCTGGTTTTTTCGTATTGTTTTTCTGGGCAAAGGCCCCTGTAACGCATAGGCATGCTATAATTAATACAAATGTTCTCATTTTATTTTTTTCCAAATGTAAAGTTTGTTTATTGAAAATAGAATGAGAGAGATTGATTCGGTTTGTCCGCCCCTCTTATCCTGTCAATAAGAACGGGATGACACTTCTTACGAAGGCATCCCGTTACAGCGAGTCTTGACTCTGCTGACTGCAGCGTTTGCGTATTTTGTATTACACAGTCCTTACCTTTTTCTTTCCTTTCTTCTCTTCTTTCTCAGTAACGTCAAAGGATAGGTTATGCCCAATTGTAACTTCCCCGAATTCTGATTTAATTTTAACAGGGATATTTCCTGCTCCGGCTTTGCCAGAGTAATCGTGGTCAAATTTAGGCCCGTGGCGATCCTCGTCATTTCCTTCTTCTTTGAAAGAAAAGCTGCTTTTATTGTCAAGCTCTGAAAAATTAGTGTGTATGGTAAAGGCGGCAGAAATATTTTTATTGACGTCAATTAAAAGCTGGGTAAAACTATTTTTAATGGTTAACTCCGCTAACGCGTTATCGATCCCAAGTTTTAATCCGCTATTATGTTCAAAGAAGGCTTTTACATTTCCTTCCAGCCTGTTTACCTGGGTACGTGAAAAACGAATATCCAGTTCACCACCCGAAACACTTTCAATCGTATTGCCTGCACTGAATTCAATATGTACTTTTTTTACTTTGCTGAGCTTTCCTGCTGTGAGAGTTCCAAATTTCTGGCTGATCGTAATTTCACCACGGTAATCCGGAATAAAGGTTTTTCCAAATTCATTTGCTACGTTCAGCGGATTTTGAGAAGGCATGTAGATAATATAGTTTATAGTAAAGCCGGTATTATTATATTTCTGCCCCTTAGGCCAATTTTTATTATGGTCTCCGATTTTTGTTATAAAAAAAACGCCTGAGTTATCCTTGCCATCTTCTATACTGATACGATTGAGAACCTCCAGGGCCACCTCCTCACTATTTGCTTTTCCGATCATCGTAATATCTACCTTTACTTCGTCCTTATCCCAGGTATTTATTTTTATTTCCCCAAAACGGTTATCGAATGATACCTTATCGCTGTTACTTACCGGATATGATTTGGAATACGTTTTTTTCTTTTCTATAGTTGGGTCTTCCACTCCAGCTATGACAGGGTGTATAATAAAATAAGAGAGGAAGAAAAAAATACTATATGCTTTTAGAATTGCTTTCATTGCTTTTGTTTTTCGATTGTTTAATAAGTTGAATAACCTGCAATTGCTGGTTCAATAGATCCATTTGCACCTGCAGGTTGCGGATCATTGCCTCCAGTAATTGTTCCCGGTTAGCGTTGGCGGGCAGTTCCCGCTTTAACCTGTTGTAAGAACTGTCCAGGTTATTTATATCATTAATGAATTGATGGTAGAGTTCCGGGTTCTCATTCTCAAGCTGTTTCAGTTCCACCTGCTTCAGTTCTATCAATTGGGTAAAATGGAATACTTCCCTGGCATAAACCGGATTGATTTCATTCAGTAGAATGCTATCACCTGCTGCGGGCGACTGGTCGTTTGCTAATGCTACTTCCACCGTTGGTTTTGAATAGGAACTTAACCGGTACCAGGCGCCGGCACCCAATAAAACAAGAATGGCGGCAGCCGCACTCCAACGGATCCAATGGAACGTAATAATCTGGTTCTTTTCAATGCCGCTGAGTTGTTCGTTAACCTGGTTCCATACTTGTGGCGAAGGAACCTCGCTATCAAATTCATCTCGATGGCTATGGATAAAGTCTTCAATTCGGTTGCTCATAAATATCCTCCTTCCTTTATAATGTGGAGTAATTTTTGCTTTGCCCGGATATACTGCGTTCGAACAGTATTGTGGGTAATTCCGATAATTTCCGATATCTCTTCCTGATCATATCCTTCCAGCAAATACAAACTCAGCACGGTTCGGTATCCATCAGGCAATTTTTCAATGGCTTTTTTAACCTGTGTTATCTTAAACGCTATTTCTTTTTCATCTATTGATTCATCTTGTGGTAACCTTTGCACAATAGCTTCCTCTATTTCTACCCATTTTACCTTTCGTTTCCTCAATACGTTAATCGATTTGTTAATCACAATCCTTTTTAACCAGGCTCCGAATGTGGAGTGGTATTGATAATTATTCAGCGAACGGAAGGCATCTACAAAAGCCTCCTGAAGCACATCTTCCGCATCGGACCTGTTGCTTACAATACGCAAACTGGTATTGTACATTGCTTTTGCATATCGCTGGTACAACAACTGGTAACTCGGTGCATGCCCTTGTTTACAGCGTTCTACCAAATCATCCCGGACTATGGTTGCAGTCAGCTCCAAAATGCTGGTGTTTTGTATAAAGTTACTATAGAGACAAGGGACAGAATTACATGTTGCATCCTTAATAAAATTTTTCAAATAATCTTAGGAGGGATGCTGGATTCTAGAAACTGGCTGCGAGATACTGGATACTGGAAACGGGATGCGGGCTTGGCCATCGATGCACTAGCGAAGGTGAGATACAGGATACTTGATTTTGCATTCTGTATTCTGGATAAGTGATACGATATAGTGGACTCCCGACTCTTCTTCTTACCTTCGCACCGCACTAAATTATGCTTACTTATGGCGCAGGACTTATTTCAATCGCCCGATTATTTTAATATGGATCAGTTGCTAACTGATGAGCAAAAACTTATCCGGGAATCAGTTAGGAATTATGTAAAAAAGGAAATTTCTCCAATTATCGAAGATTATGCACAGCGGGCCGAATTTCCCCAGCAAATCGTAAAGCAACTGGGAGATTTGGGTTGTTTTGGCCCAACTATTCCTGAAGAATACGGAGGGGGCGGACTGGATTATATCAGCTATGGATTAATGATGCAGGAACTGGAAAGAGGTGATAGTGGGGTTCGCTCCACTGCTTCGGTTCAGGGATCGCTTGTAATGTTCCCTATTTTTGAATACGGAAGCGAGGAGCAACGCATGAAATACCTGCCAAAATTAGCCAGTGGAGAATGGCTGGGTTGTTTTGGATTAACAGAGCCGGATCACGGAAGTAATCCGAGTGGTATGCTTTCCAATATTAAGGATGCCGGAGATCATGTAATATTAAATGGCTCAAAAATGTGGATCAGCAATGCCCCGTATTCACAAATTGCGGTTGTGTGGGCTAAAGACGAAGCTGGTGATATTCGGGGTATGGTGGTAGAAAGAGGAATGAAAGGATTTTCTACTCCTACCACGCATGGCAAATGGAGTTTACGCGCCAGTGCCACCGGTGAATTGGTATTTGATAATGTAAAAGTTCCAAAGGAAAATATATTTCCTAATGTAAAAGGTTTAAAAGGCCCGTTAGGATGTTTAACCAAGGCCCGGTACGGAATTGCCTGGGGAACTGTAGGAGCTGCCATGGATTGCTATGATACGGCGCTTCGATATTCAAAAGAACGGGTACAGTTTGACCGTCCCATTGGTGGCTTTCAATTGCAGCAGAAAAAGCTGGCTGAAATGATTACTGAAATTACAAAGGCTCAATTACTCAACTGGCGTCTGGGTACCCTGATGAATGAACATAAGGCAAGCCCTCAACAGGTGAGTATGGCCAAGCGAAACGGTTGCGAAATCGCCACTAATATTGCGAGAGATGCGCGACAGATGCTGGGAGGAATGGGTATTACCGGGGAATATAGTATTATGCGGCATATGATGAACCTTGAAAGTGTAGTCACATATGAAGGTACGCATGATATTCACTTATTAATAACCGGAATGGATGTAACGGGGCTGAATGCGTTTAAATAAAATAATAACCGGATAGTCTTATTGTCCGGAAGTCGGAAAGAAACATCCAATATCCAGGAGATTCTTCCGGACTCCCGGACTTTTCCGACATTCAGACTTAATTACTATGCGAATCTTCTTAATTGGTTTCATGGGAAGTGGTAAAACCCACTGGGGCAGTTTGCTTGCGCAACGGCTTCATTTGCCATTTTATGACCTGGATGCAATTATCATAGAAACAGAAGGAAAAAGCATAGCTGATATTTTTGCAGAGAAGGGGGAAGAATATTTTCGGTTGCTTGAAAAAGATTTACTGGAAGATATTATTAAAGAACACCCGGCCCTGGTACTTTCTTGTGGAGGAGGCACCCCCTGTTTTTTTAATAATATTGAATTGATGAAAAAAGAAGGAACCGTGGTTTGGCTCAACACATCCATTGAGGCATTAACAGAACGATTAAAAAAAGAAAAAGAGAGCCGGCCACTCATAAAAAATGTCAGCGATGATGACCTTCGTTCGTATATTTTAAAGAAAATGAATGATCGACGTCTTTATTACGAACAGGCCGATGTGCACGTGGAGGAAGCTACGGTGAGCATCGATTCACTTTTACAACAGATACTTCATGCATAAGAATTTTTTGCAATGGGCTGCGGTGCTGGGTGCCCTGGCTGTGGCATTCGGAGCATTCGGGGCACATAGCCTTAAGCAATATGTACCTGTTGAAACAATCAGCACTTTTGAAACAGGCGTTCGGTACCAGTTTTATCATGTATTTGCTTTACTGATGGTTTCCGTTTTATATGAACGATTTTCTGTTAAATGGATGCGGTATGCAGGGTATTGCTTTTTGATGGGGATACTGCTGTTTTCAGGATCCTTATACCTCCTTACTTTTTTAAAAGCTACAGATACTGTCGGTATGAACGGTGTAGGTATTATTACCCCTTTCGGCGGAGTTTTTTTTATTGCGGGATGGATTTGTTTACTATTGGGAGTACGATCAAAAGCTTTGTGACTTCGATCCCGAACTGAGGTTCGGGGCAATTGATGTACGCTGAATTTTTAAAGCCTGGATGAAATTTTGATTATGATTTTTGAATAAAAGTGTTGGGCAAGGGAGGCACTCTGACTTTTGAGATATGTGTTGAATCGCGGTGACTGGCTCCCGAATCCCTATCCCCGTATTTCTTACAAAGGACTTGTAAACGTTATAATACTTCCCATATCAGTTTCCACTTTAAAATCGCCATTAATACTTTCCATCCGGCGCTTCATATTACTAAGGCCATTGCCAAATCGGCGGAGTTTTTCAGTATCAATACCCACCCCATTATCGGCAACCTTAATTATTAATTTTTTATCAGTTATGCTGATATTAATCCTTACTTCCGTTGCCTGTGAATGCTTTAAAATATTATTCAAGGATTCTTTTACACTTAAGAAAATATTTCTTCTAATTTCCCCACCCATTTCCGCGGAGGGAATAATATCCGGCATCTGCACCTTGCATAGAATAGGTGTATTGTCAAAATATTCTACCGCATTGGCTCGCAAATAGGCTATTAAATTTTCAAGGGAGTCGTTGGAACTTTTCATGGTCCAGATAATACTGTTCATTTTGCCCAGCAGGTCATTGGCGGAATTGGATATTTTTTCCAATTCAGGATAAGCCTGGTCCTTCATCTTCGATTTTACAATTTCACTCATAAGCCGGATAGCTGTCATGCCCGATCCCAGCTCATCATGCATATCGGCGGAAATTCGATCCCTTTCTTCCTGGCGGGTGGTTACTATGGCAATTTGTTTTTCAAATTCTTTTCGTTCATTATCCAATTTAAATCGTTCCCGCTCCCGAACCCGTTCGGTAAGATCGCGTCGGTTTTTATAAGCAAGACCCGAGAGGAAAAAAATCAGCTCCAGCACAACGCCTACTTCATAATATAACAAGCCTTTATTAAGAATCGAGCTGCTATCTTCGGCAAATTTTACTCCTATCAATCTAAGTAAAGAAAGAATGGAAAAAAATAGTAATGCAAAATTACCCGCGGCGAGGTAGTTGAGCAGTTTGTCTCTCTTCTTTAAACTATACACAATAAAAACTATCCCGATCGAAAACATAAATATCTTAATCACATAGTTTTCCAGCGAATAGAGAAGAACATATTTATCGGAAAAGAAATAAACAAATGAAAAAATTAGAAGCAGTCCAACCAGTATCCAGTTAGCGATGCCTAAGAACTTGTCTAGGGAGCGATGGTTCACCCTCGTGTCGATGAAACGACGCATAAAAATGAGGTAAAAATAAACACCTAATCCAAGGATAATAAAATCAAGGTATTCTTCATAAAAAAAATTCCATTCTTTACTTTCTGTAAGGGAGTATGATTTAAAGAAAAAAAGGAATGTGGAACAAAAAGCATAAATGGAATAATAAAGAAATTCCCGGTTGTGGCTCTGCAGGTAAACCGCGAGAGAATAAAAAATCATCAGCAATAAAATGCCTGATATGATATAAGTGCTTACATCCACCAGGGGATCCCGGTACTTTAAATTTTTCAACCAGGCAGGCAGGTAGTCTCTCTCTATGAGGCAGGGAGAAAGATTATTGACATTCGTTCGAATAAAATGAAAGGTGGCATAGTAAACCGCTTTTTCACCGGGTGCCAGTTCAACCTGTTTAGCGCCTGGGTAAATGGCGCTTTTTATGAGGCTGTCGGGCAACAATTGTATGTCGTTGGCCGATGATTTTGAACCGCTTTTGTAAATTAAGATGTCCCGAACATAATAACCGGGGGTAAAGTAAAAGTCTTTCTTTTCGGCATCATTATTTGACAGCTTAAAACGAAGAACCATTGTAGTCTCCATGAAATGAAGGGGAATCTTCTGGGAAAGTGGTTTGGAAGAATCATAGTGAAGAAAAAGGCTTGGTATAGTTTGCGGTAGAACTGTTTTTTCCGAGGTTTCAGCAAGCATACATTTACCCGAAATATTTTCCTGGAACCGGATACTTCCTGCTTCTATCCAACCGGAATCCGGCGATTGTGCAAGTATAAGGAATGGAATAAGAATAAAGGAAATAGTGAACAGTAAGGAGAAATTCGAAATTTCGTTAATTGATTTTTTCCCAGGACTCATTCCCATAGCAGGTAGTAATAGTTAATAAATGGGAGCTTTTATTTGTAAAATACAGTTTTTAAGGCACAACAAATTCTCGCAGGGCTTTTATTTAAGCATTTCTTGCCTATTGGTTTTGGCCAACTGCTTATCTTTGCCCACATGGCCAATCGCTTGAAATCCAGTAAACGATCGTCCAAACCTTCGCCGGACCAATTGAAACCTGAAAAAGAAGAACAGGTAAGGGTTAAGGAATTGGTGAGAGACGAACGTACCCACAAAATTGCAGGAACTATTTTACTGCTGGTGGCAGCATTTCTTTTTGTTGCATTCGCTTCCTATATTTTTACCTGGAAAGAAGACCAGGATAAAGTGCTCAATCACGGGGCTTCTATTCTTATGCCATCGGCTCAAATCAAAACAGCTAACCTGTTAGGTAATGTTGGTGCGTATGTTTCGCACCAGTTTTTTTTTAATGGATTTGGTATTGCTTCTTTCTTTTTCTCGACGTTATTTTTTGTAATGGGAGCCAACTGGCTTTTTGAAAAGAAAATATTTTCTGTTTGGCGAAATGTTCGCTATGTCCTGCTGGGCCTGATTTTTTTTAGTGTGGTATTTTCCTTTGTTATGGCCAGAAATGGCTTTCCCTGGGGTGGCGCAGTAGGAGATATGATAAATGATTGGCTTATTAAGATGCTGGGCACCATTGGAACTGCGGCTGTCTTATTAGTAACCGGACTTGCCTATTTCATCTGGCGATTTAACCCGGCATTCACTGTTCCATCGTTAAAGAAATTGCGACCCTCAGCAACAGGGCCTGAAGCAGGGGAAGGTTTTGATATCGGCAATTCTTATAATAGCGGAAATGAGAGTGTGTTGCAGGCAGACAATATTAAACCCAATAAACTGAAGGGAGATAAAGGAGTGGTGGTTATTCTTCCAAGGCAGAATGGTCAGCAGGATCCGCTAACAGAATTTAAGGTGGTCGAGAAGGAAGATACTCCTTTAATGATGATTCCTTCCGTTAGTGAACCTGTTATTCCCGTTGCAGAGGAAATTAAAAAGGCATTATTGAAACAGGCAACGGAAGATGAGTTGGGAAATGAATCAGGATTGGAAAAACAGTATGAAAAGAATAAAGGAAAAAAAGACCTGACCAATCTCGAACTGGAGATAAAGGCGGTACCAATGGATGAAAAAGAAATAGATATTATCGAATCAGGATCGTTAGAAAATGTGATAGTAGCCGAGCCTTACGAACCCACACTCGATTTGCGAGATTACAAATATCCATCGCTCGATTTACTGGAAGTACACGGCAGTGAAAAGATTATCCAGGATACTACGGAACTGGAATCAAACAAAAACCAAATTATTAATACCCTTAAGAATTACGATATTTCTATACAAAAGATCAGCGCGACAGTTGGCCCAACAGTAACCTTGTATGAGATTGTGCCGGCGCCTGGCGTGCGAATTTCCCGGATCAAAAATCTAGAAGATGATATAGCCCTCAGCCTGGCAGCCCTGGGTATTCGAATTATTGCTCCTATACCGGGTAAAGGAACAGTAGGTATTGAGGTGCCGAATGTGAAGAAGACGATCGTGAGTATGAAAACAGTATTGGCTTCGGAAAAATTTCAATTTAATAATTACAGCCTGCCTATTGCTATTGGTAAAAAAATAGATAATGAAAACTTTATTGTAGATCTCGCTACCATGCCGCACTTATTAATGGCAGGCGCTACGGGCCAGGGTAAATCCGTGGGGGTAAATGCCATCCTGGTTTCATTATTGTACAAAAAACATCCTTCCCAATTAAAGTTAGTGTTAGTAGATCCTAAAAAGGTAGAATTAAGTTTGTATCGCACTATTGAAAAACATTTCCTGGCTAAACTTCCCGGCGAAGAGGAAGCCATTATTACGGATACGAAAAAGGTGATTCATACATTAAATGCCCTTTGTATTGAAATGGATAACCGATACGATCTGCTGAAAGAGGCCGGTGCCCGTAATATCCGCGAGTACAATGAAAAATTTATTAAGCGCCGGCTGAATCCACAGAAAGGACATCAATATCTGCCCTTTATTGTTTTGGTAATTGATGAATTTGCCGACCTTATTATGACGGCTGGTAAAGAAATTGAAATGCCCATTGCCCGACTGGCACAATTGGCCCGCGCGGTAGGTATACACTTAATTATCGCAACCCAGCGGCCTTCGGTAAATATTATTACAGGTACCATAAAGGCTAACTTTCCCGCCCGCATTGCATTTAAGGTTTCTTCTAAAATAGATTCCCGGACTATCCTGGATTTTGGGGGGGCGGAGCAGTTGATCGGTAAAGGCGACATGCTTATTTCGTATAATGGAGAAATATCGCGCCTGCAATGTGTGTTTGTAGATACGCCCGAAGTAGAAAGCATTTGCAAATTTATCGGCGATCAGCGAGGGTACCCCCAGGCATTTTTATTACCAGAGTATATCGACGAAAAAGACCTGGAAGGAAAAGACTTTGACATGGGTGATCGCGATCCATTATTTGAAGATGCTGCCAGGTTGATCGTACAAAACCAGGTAGGGTCAACTTCTTTGCTGCAGCGCAGGATGAAGCTGGGATATAATCGGGCCGGCCGGCTGATGGATCAGTTAGAAGCTGCTGGCGTTGTGGGCCCTAACCAGGGAAGTAAGGCAAGGGATGTGCTTATTAAAACGGAAAGTGAACTGGAGCAGCATATAGCCAACATCGGTTAGGGTTATGTTAATAGATAAGCCTCATAAAACCTTCGGAGAAATATTACCGTCATACATTTAGTTGGAACTGATATATTTGCAAACTCATAGTAATTAAAAAGGAATTATGAAAAAAATTTACCTCATAGTATTTTCATTGTTTTTGGCAAGCATCGTGATTGGACAAAACAATAGTTTAGGTAACAGTGATGCCGCGGCAAAAAACATATTGGATGGAGTGAGCAAGAAGTTTAAAACCTTTAAGGCCGTTCAGGCTTTTTTTACCCTGAAAGTACAGGATGTAAGAGGGAAAGTGCAGGGCACCAAAAAAGGGACGGTGTATATGAAAGGTTCGAAATACCGCGTAACTATCACCGGCCAGGAAATATTTTGTGATGGGAAAGACGTATGGACTTATGATAAAGCGGCCAATGAAGTAACCATTACACAACTTGATCAATCGGGCAGTGGCATTACACCTCAAAAATTGTTTACTAATTTTTATGATAAAGATTTCTTATATAAACTGAATGGGGAAAAGAAAGAAGGGGCTAAGGTGGTGCAGGAAATTGAACTAACACCTACCGATAAAACAAAGAACTTTCATAAGGTATATCTGCTGGTAGATAAAAAAACACAAACCATTTATAACACCAAGATTC
This sequence comes from Chitinophagaceae bacterium, assembly GCA_031360425.1. Lineage (GTDB taxonomy): Bacteria > Bacteroidota > Bacteroidia > Chitinophagales > Chitinophagaceae > Endoryza. The sequence continues at coordinate 31,067 of JANMBO010000059.1, forward strand.
TGGAGAAAGGAGGAAATCAATATAGCTACACGGTAAACACCATAAAGGGAAACGCGGTGTTGGCAGATAATATGTTCTTTTTTGATAAGAAAAAATATCCCGGCGTGGAGGAGATCGACCTGCGGTAGAGAATATAAAATGTAAAATCTTGAACGTAAAATATAAATCTGGAGTTATTTTCTTTTAGATATTGCAATTGAATTTTTGGTTTGCCATTTTACATTTTCCATTTTGCATTTTAGATTTTACATTTCACTCTCTCCGCCCCACCGGAAGGTCTTTACATCCAACCCGGCCAAATCCAGTAGCCGATCCACCACCGTATCCGCTACTTCTTCAAGCGTTGCTGGTTTACTGTAAAAGGAGGGAGTGGCTGGACAAATGATACCACCCGTGAGGGTAATTGTTTCCATATTACGAATATGAATGAGATTGTAGGGGGTATCGCGAATCATGCAAATCAACTTTCTTCTTTCCTTTAATATTACGTCGGCGGCTCTTGATATTAAATCATTGGAAATTCCACCGGCAATTCTTCCCAGGGTTCCCATCGAACAGGGGGCAATGATCATAGTATTGAACTGACCGGAGCCCGAAGCGAAAGGAGCAGTAAAGTCTTTGGTATCATAAAAAGTAACAGGGTAATGGAGGAAATCTTCATTATCCAATTCTGTTTTCCAAACCAGGCGGGCATTGTCAGTCATAACAACTGCCAGCTCTTGCCATTGGTCCTTAATAGTTAACAGTTTTTTTAACAATTGGTTGCTGTATATGGATCCGCTGGCGCCAGTAATAGCCAACACAATTTTGTGCATGGTATTTGAGTTATTTTTGTTCACAAAACGAAATTACGTATGCAAACAGTGAAACTTGTCTTTTTGTTTGGGTGGATCTCCGTTTTTTCCTGCGCCCAGAAAGAAGCTGTATTGGAGGGAAAAACAAAGTGGTTAACCCTGAAGGAAGCGGCCGATAGCCTGAAAATGGAAAAACGTCCGGTGCTTATCGATTTGTATACCGACTGGTGTGGATGGTGTAAAGTGATGGATAAAAAAACCTATTCCAATAAAAAAGTAGGAGATTATTTGGAACAAAAATTTTACCCGGTAAAAGTAGATGCTGAATCAAAACAGGCTATTTGGTGGATGGGGAAATCTTATTCATTTAATGCACAATACCGCACGAATGAATTTGCGCTTTATCTTACGCGTGGTCAGTTGTCTTACCCAACTACGATCATTATACCGGCTGATGGAAGCGAGCCACAAGCTATACCAGGATTCCTGGAGCCCAAAGATTTTGAACTCATAGTAAAATATTTTGGTGAAGGACACTATGGTAAAACACCGTTTGATCAATTTCAAAAAACTTTTAAATCAAGCTGGTAATAAAAGTTTATTAACGAATACAAAGGCTCCGTTTTTTGCGGAGTCTTTGTATTTGGATTACTAATTAATGCAACGATTGAAAAATAATTTTCATCTTATAATTGGTTTTATATAGGAGATTTGGATTATAAACGGTACTGGATTTCTATCTGGTCTCCTGGTGTAGTATAAGGACTACCCCGCAGCAAACGTTTGCATTACAAAAATTTCTGAATAGGATTAATACCGAGTTGATTTCAATCAATTTCATAGTTTATGGGTAAAAATCATATCCTCTGCAACTGTTGTTTTAATTCTTACATCATATATTTGAATTTTCATAGGATAAGGTTTAATGGTTAATGGTATTTGATTAGTGCAGCCCCGCTTATGGCGGGGCTCCTTTTTTTAAATAGAGAGAAGAAAAATCGATGAATACTACTGCATTTTTTGCCTGACCACTAAGAGGTTGGCTGGATCTATTTTTTCACCGGGAATATTTATAGAGGAAGCATTGAATGCTTCGGTTGGTTGGAGACGAAAATGGATAATGTTTTTATTTTTCCTATTTTTATATACATAACTTACTTCAGAAAAATTATCGTGGTAAATTCCCATACAGATAACTGTTATATAGAATTTTCCTTCCGGCACATTTTCAATCTCCACCCTATTATTAACCGGGTGATAAATGTTTTTAATGGTACCCGCTTCTGTAAGATTGTATCGGTCGAATATAATGAAGACTGAATCAACAGGATTATTGCCGTTGACCCTATTATTCAAATGAATCGTAACCTTAACGATATCCGCTCTCTTTTTATGCTGAGCGCCTGCTTTCGTAAGGCCCCCCAGGCCAATCAGCAGTAACAGGGTAAAAGCTATTTTCATATACGGGTTTAAGGGTGGTTATTAATTTCCGGTTCTTCATCAGGGTAATTTTATATAATTATAACTCAGTAGTTAGACAAATAGTATGAGCCCTGGTTTAACTCATATACGTAATACGTACAAAAAAAGCCTGTAGTTGGTACTAAAGGCTTATATATTGATTGTAAATCAATTACTTAAATTTCTGCCATATCCGGAATTGCCTCTGCCTTGTATTCCCCTGCATCCAGCTTTTTCTTGGTTTCCTCAAAGGCCTTTAGAGTGAGTTGGATATCATCGTCCGTGTGTATAGCCGTAGGAATTAGCCGGTAGATAATATGTCCTTTCGGGATTACAGGATATACCACAATGGAACAGAAAATAGTATAATTTTCTCTCAGGTCCATTACCATGGCCGTAGCTTCTTCTACTCCTCCTGTCATGTATACAGGCGTTACAACGGAATCAGTCTTGCCGATATCGAATCCTTTTTCTTTCAAACCATTTTGAAGCTTACGCGCATTCTCCCATAGTTTATTCTTTAACTGGGGTTGTGTACGAAGCAATTCAAGTCTTTTGAGGTTGCCTATAACCAATGGCATCGGCAGGCTTTTGGCGAAAATCTGTGAGCGGATATTGTATCGAATATAATCGATAATATTTTTATCACCCGCAATGAACGCCCCGATGGACGCCATTGACTTGGCAAAGGTAGAAAAATAAAGATCAATTTCATCCTGAACGCCCTGCTCTTCGCCGGCGCCGGCACCGGTTTTTCCCAGGGTGCCAAAACCATGAGCATCATCTAACAGTAAGCGGAATTCATATTTCTCTTTTAACGCAGCGATTTCTTTTAATTTTCCCTGGTCACCTGCCATTCCAAAAACACCCTCGGTAATTAATAATATACCGCCCGCTTTTTGTTTTTCAATGAGTGCTGTTGCTCTTTGCAATTGTTTTTCGCAATCAGCCATATCATTATGCTTAAATACATAACGGTGCCCCGGATGAAGACGCAAACCATCAATAATACAAGCGTGGCTTTCGGCATCGTATATAATAATATCGTGGCGGCTACATAATACATCAATCAAACTGACCATTCCCTGGTATCCAAAATTCAAGAGTATTGCATCTTCTTTTTCTTCAAAGGCTGCCAGTTCTCTTTCCAGTTGTTCGTGGTTATTACTATTACCACTCATCATTCGTGCACCCATGGGCAACGCTAGTCCGAATGCCGCCGCCGCGGAAGCATCCGCTTTACGTACCTCGGGGTGATTAGCCAGGCCCAGGTAATTATTCAGGCTCCATACGATCATTTCTTTACCCCGGAATTTCATGTGGCTGCCAATTTCTCCTTCCAGCTTTGGAAATGCAAAGTACCCATGTGCTCTTTCGCGATGCTGGCCAAGCGGCCCGTAATTCTTGAGTAAACGTTCAAAAATATCTGCCATGCGTTCAACGTTTTTCCAACTGTTGCTTTTTAACAACAGACGAGTTTAAAATGCATCAAAGATACTTATTTGATACGATTTGGCAATCTCCCCGATCAAAAGCAAGGGTACTCTCAACATGATCTTCTATTCTTGCTGATTTGATGGGTGTATTACTATTGGCAGCGTTGTTGTTGGTCGCATTGATTGGCTGAATGCCCGTTGGCTGAATTGCCGTTGGCTTTAGCCAACGGAAATTAATCCAAATGCGAGGGGTTATATTTGTTGAAATTTATTAATAATGATAAAATGTCTTGGATTATTTCTCTCTTTAATTCTAGGTTCTGCTGCCTTTGCCCAAATGGATATACCGGGTGCAGCTTCAGTTGCAAGACCTAAATTGGTGGTGGGCATTATGGTTGACCAGATGCGATGGGATTATTTATACCGCTATTATGATCGTTACGGGAATACTGGATTCAGGCGATTAATGAGAGAAGGAATGAATTGCGAAAGTACCATGATACCTTATGCGCAAACGGTAACGGCTTCGGGTCATACTTGTGTGTACACTGGTTCCGTTCCGGCTATTCATGGTATTATGGGAAACGATTGGTTTGACAAGAGTTTGAACAGGCAGGTGTATTGTACAGAAGATAAAACCGTAAAAATGGTGGGGGCAGAAAGCGGTGAACCTATGTCCCCAGTCAACATGTGGACCAACACTATCTGTGATGAATTGCGGCTTGCCACTAACTTTCGTTCTAAAGTAATCGGTATTGCTATAAAAGACAGGGGAGGTATTTTAGCCGCTGGTCATTCCGCCAATGCGGCCTATTGGTATACTCCTTCTGCCGGCAAATGGGTAACCAGTTCATATTATATGCAGCAGTTGCCATCCTGGGTAAATCGATTTAACGATAAGAAATGGCCCGATAGTTTTTACAGGAAGGACTGGAACACCTTATATCCGATCAACACATATGGACAAAGTGATATTGACAATTCACCAAATGAAGGAAAGTTTGGGCACGAATCCGCTCCTGTTTTTCCCCACGATCTGAAGTCAAAAACCGGAAAGGATTATGGAATAATAAGCGCTACGCCATTTGGAAATACTTTTACTTTTCAATTCTCCAAAGAAGCTCTGAAAGCGGAAGCCTTGGGAAAGGATGCTTTCACCGATTTCCTTGCTATCAGTTTGTCATCACCTGATTATATCGGCCACCAGTTTGGACCCAATTCCATAGAAGTGGAAGATAATTACCTTCGGTTAGATAGGGATCTGGGGGATTTTCTTTCCTTTCTGGATAAAGAGGTTGGCAAAGGGCAGTATACCGTATTCTTAACGGCTGATCACGCAGTGGCGCATGTACCTGGCTTTTTGAAGGAACATAAGATACCAGGTAAATCAAAAACCAGTTCTATTGCATCCCTTAACCAGGTGCTGGATGATAAATTCGCTATAAATAACCTGGTAAGTGCTACGGCTAATAATCAACTTTATCTAAACGATGCGGCAATCGACACAACTGCCGCAGATAAAGAAAGAATCAAAAAATTTATTTTAACCTATCTCAATAAAGACAGCGATATTCTTCTTGCTTTTGATAACGCGGATATAAGTGCAGCAAACTTACCCGCAAACGTAAAAGAAATGTTTGTAAATGGATTTAACAGTAAACGGGGAGGAGACATACAAATCGTATTGAAGGCAGGAAATTTCTATGGTGGATTAACAGGTACTACGCATGGAAGCTTCTACCCTTACGACGCTCATATTCCACTCCTGTGGATGGGTTGGGGGATCAAACCCGGTCAACTTAAGAGGGAAGTGTATATGACTGATATTGCTCCCACCCTGGCCAGCCTGCTTCATATCCAGATGCCCAATGGTTCGGTGGGAAGAGTTATTACGGAGGTTCTTAAATGAATTCAAACGGGAATATTGAACTAAGAATAAATAATGAAAAAGGAAGAAGTGTCATCTGGTAATCAATGAAGCTTCCCGGATACCTGGAGATTTACTATATCATTATTCATTTATCATTATTCATTTCCCCACCCGGCTTTTTACTGAAATCGAGTAAACTCTCCAGGGTTTTCTTCCTATTATCAAGCATTTTTGTGAACGGTTAAGAGCAATTGGAACTTCTCCGCTAATTTCGCAAAACAAATTTTATTTATGATTAATTCTTTTCGTATTTATATCCGCTGGGTTCCAGCCATTCTTTGCTTTTTTGCCTTACAAAATGTGGTAGGGCAGGTAAACTTGCCTGATACATTGGTATTGGATCCGAAAATCAAAGTAGGGAAACTGGAAAACGGACTTACCTATTATATTCGGCAGAATAAGAAGCCGGAGCAAAAAGTAGAATTAAGACTGGTGGTGAATGCCGGATCTATTAATGAGGATGATGATCAGCAGGGATTAGCCCATATGGCAGAACATATGGCATTCAATGGCACCAAAAATTTTAAGAAGAATGATATCATTTCCTTCCTGCAAGATATAGGCGTTGGATTCGGTAATGATTTAAACGCGTATACTACGTTTGATGAAACGGTTTATATGCTTCCTGTACCAACCGATAAACCCGGTAACCTGGAAAAAGGATTTCAGGTGCTGGAAGACTGGGCTCATAATGTTACTTATTTAACAGAGGATATTGAAGGGGAGCGCGCCATCATTCTGGAGGAAAGCAGGCAGGGTAAAGGTGCCCGCGATCGTATGTTTAAGCAGATCTATCCAAAGTTATTCTTTGGATCTAAGTATGCCCGGCGTTTACCCATTGGGATAGACAGCCTTATTAAAACTTTTGCTCCCGATGCGATCCGCCGTTATTATAAAGACTGGTACCGGCCGAACCTCATGGCTGTAATAGTGGTGGGCGATATTGAACCGGCCAGGGCGGAGGAGTTGGTTCGCAAACACTTTTCATCCCTGGCAAAGCCGGCGAATGAAAGAGCAAGAGAAAAAGCGGAAGTGGTTCCCTATAAATCAAATGAGGCAATTATTGCCACTGATAAAGAAGCTACCAGTTATTCAATAACGGTTAATTATCCATATCTAAAAACTAAGGAGGAAGTAACAGTAAGAGATTATCGTGATCAACTTCTTAAAAGAATATTCACTTCGTTATTGAACCAACGATTGCAGGAGCTAACCCAAAAAGAAAATCCTCCGTTCCTTGGCGCCGGAGTAAATTTTGGCTCTTTTGCCCGTGGCTATGAAGGATTCTCCGCGTCGGCTGCTGTAGGAACCGGTGATGTACGTAACGGATTGAATGCATTAATAGAAGAAGTGGAAAGAGTGAAGCGGTATGGATTTAATTCCAGTGAGCTGGAAAGGGCCCGCAAGAATATACTTTCATTTTATGAAAGAGCTTTTAATGATCGTGATAAAACAGAATCTGAAAATTTCGTGGAAGAATATGTGCAGCATTTCCTGGAAAGGGCCCCCAGTCCCGGAATCGAAAAAGAATACCAATATGTAAAAGCACTGTTGCCCGTAATAACCCTGGAGGAAGTTAATGCGGTAAGTAATAAATTCAGGGCGGAAAAAAATCGATTTGTTTATGTTATGGGTCCTGAGGCCACTGGAAAAAATGAGTTACCCAGAGGCGACTCGTTGCTTGCCATTATCGACACAAAAGAAAAGGCCAATATTGCCCGCTACGAGGAAAAAACTATTGTAGCGAATTTAATGGAAAAAGAGCCTAAAAGAGGTACGGTGATTAGCAAGAGTATAAATGCCGTTTTGGGAACCACCGAATTAAAATTAAGTAATGGAGTAACGGTAACACTTAAGAGAACCGATTATAAGAATGATGAGGTAGTTATGAATGCGGGCCGGTATGGTGGAAAGAGTAATTATAAACTGGAGGACAAATATAATGCTGAATATGCTGTGCCGGCAGTAACAGGAATGGGTGTGGGCAATTTTTCACCCGTTGATTTGCGCAAGGCACTGGCAGGAAAATCAGTATCTGTTGCGCCCTCCCTGACTGAGGTAACAGAAGAGATTAGGGGCAACTCGGCAGTTAAAGATATTGAAACATTGTTTCAGCTTACGCATCTGTATATGACCGCACCCCGTAAAGACACTGCCTTGTTTAAATCTTACGTGCAACGGAACAAATCGCAGTTTGCCATGCTGAGTGCCAATCCGCAGGCAGTGTTTATAGATACCTTATTTAAAGTGTTGTTCAATAATAATCCAATGGCCCCGGTGGCTGTTCCAAACAGCGCATACTATGATAAAATAAATATCGATCGGTTGCTGGCGATTTATAAAGAACGTTTTGGTGATGCCGGTGGAATGCATTTTGTTTTTACCGGAAGCTTTACGGAAGATCAGCTTATTCCCCTGGTTGAGAAATATATTGCCAGTTTGCCTGCTAGCGGTAAAAAATTCAATTATGTTGATAATAGAGTTCGGCCGGTGCAAGGGTATAAAAATCTTTCTATTAAAAAAGGGAAAGAACAAAAAAGCCTGATCCTGTCTTTTTTTAATGGCGAAGTGCCCTTTTCTCAGGACCTGGAGCTGAAAGGGGAAGTGTTAAGTGAAATCCTGAACATTCGTATTATAGAAGAGTTGCGCGAAAAAATTCAAGGTATATATGGAGGGGGAACTGTGGCCCAATTGGAAAAGGAACCTTATAATAATTACAGTTTTGTTTTGCAGTTACCCTGTGGTCCCGAAAAAGTTGATACGCTCCTGAAAGCGATAAGAATTGAGTTTGACAACATGGTTAACAAAGGCCCTCAACAAAGTTATCTTGACAAAGTAAAAAAGCAACTTATTGAACAAAATAAAGTAGCTATGAAAGATAATAATGCATGGGCCGGCGAACTTTGGGATATAAGTTTTAAAAAATACGATCCCAGGTATTTTCTTCAATATGAAAAGATGTTGCAACGGTTAATGGTAAAAGATATACAGCAGGCTGCTAAAATATTCCTGGGTGGAAAGAATCGCTTTACAGCTGTATTGATGCCGGAAACGATAGTAAAAGAGGAAGGAGGGAAGAAGGGATTTTAAACAATGAATCGTATGATTTGGAAATGCCCTTGGTAGCTGAATACTATCAGGGCATTTTATATTACAGTATATAATGAATACATGCACAACTTTTATCCCGCAAACCCCGCAGTATAAAATGCTCCCTTTTTAGATTAGAAAATTGAGTGAGAAGTGAAGTATTTTAATAATTCTACTTCCTGGTTAAATACAAGTTGGAAATCTTATATTTGAATAAACATTGCTCTATATGACAGTTGCAGGATTCCAGCGCCTGAAAGTAGAAGTACTTCAAATGCTTGAAGACGGGCTGGATCCGCGATTGACTTATCATTGCCCGGAGCATACAGTGGATGTAATGCAACAGGCCGCGCGTATTGCAGAGGCAGAAAATATTACCGATTCAAGGAGTTTGCTATTGGTACAAATCGCTTCTTTGTTTCACGATAGCGGGTTCCTGTCAACTTATCAAGGACACGAGGAGAAATCCTGTGAAATTATGTTGGATGTTATAGAATCTAATTGGTTGAGCGCCTCCGAAATTAAGATGATCTCCGGCATGATCATGGCTACCAAAATCCCGCAATCACCAGTCACGGTACACGAAATGATTTTATGTGATGCTGACCTGGACTACCTTGGCAGGGACGATTTTGAAATCATCAGCGATCGGCTCAGAATAGAGCTGTTGGCATATGGGACTATCCAGAGTGACAGAGAATGGAACTATCTACAGGTGCATTTTTTTGAAAATCACCAGTATCATACGGTTACTTCCCGGTGCCATCGCCACCCGGTAAAAATGCGATATCTTGAAAAACTCAGGCAAGATCTAAGGTAAAATCGAAATGTAGCGGTTATTATGAGCAACGTGCGATTTTGGCAACGTTTGTTTAATGTATATCCCGATGAATGGTGGATCGTAAAACGCCTTTACCTCCTTTTATTTTTTCAGGGTGCCGGCACAGCCTTTTTTTTTACCTCGGCGTTCTCCAGGTTTCTTCAAAAGTTTCCCATAACCGAGCTTTCCTGGGTATTAATATATTCATCCATACTATTATGGATAACCGGCTTTGTGTACACGCGTCTTGAACATGCCCTTCCTTTCAAATTGTTCAATATTGTTATCATTCTGTTTATGTCGGGCAGTATCTTCCTGTTGAGGATTGCGGGTTATTATTCGTTGGGTAATTGGTATGAATACCTGGTGCTCGCCTGGTTCAATGTTTTGTACCTGTTAAATAACCTGGAGTTCTGGGGACTGGCCGCTACGCATTTTGATCTTCGCCAGAGTAAACGATTATTTGCGGTGATCAGTGCGGGAGACATTCCGGCAAAATTTCTAGGATATTCCCTGGCTTTGATTATTGTTCCTTATACCGGCACGCAAAACCTGTTATATATTGGTGCGGGTTGTATGCTGGCTTCCCTGTTATTTTTTAACGGAATGGTTAAGTCAGGTAAAATATTTGGTCAACATCAAAATAAGAAACACCCGCTTAAGCATACGCCAAAACAAATCAGAAGACTCGTATCAGACTTTACTACTAATATTTTCATAAGGCGAATTGCCTTTATCTCACTTATTGCCAGTGCGTGCATTATCCTTATTAATTATGGGTTTTATTCGGAAGTTCGCAAAGCGTATGAAGGTGATATTGCCCTGGCAAGATTTATCGCTTTCTTTTTTGCCATTCTGCGTATCGTCGCGATGGTTACCAAAATGATATTTGCCAGCCGGCTCACCGAATCAATCGGAATCAAACTCGCTTTGTATATTACCCCCGTTGGCATGCTGGGGCTTATTCTTATCATTGTTGGAGCAAATTATTTTGAACCAGGCGAACGGATCGTCATATATATGTTTGGTACAGTATTTATTTTAGTGGATGTATTGAGGACCTCCTTTAACTCTCCCGTACTGTTGACGTTGATGCAGCCACTGGCCACTTATGAAAGACTTCGTGCGCATAATATAGTGAAGGGTATCATGGATCCTTTTGCTTCCCTGTTTTGCGGCCTCTTTTTACTTATTTCAATCAATATTGAAGAGCGGGTCAACCTCATGACGATCTGTTACCTGCTGCTGTTATTGGTTGTGATATGGTTGATTGGAATCATTCTGGTAAACCGCCAGTACGTAAAGACGCTGGTCAAAACAATCAGTACCCGTTATTTCACCAAAGAAGAATTTGATCTGAATGACGGGAATATCCTGGATCAGATAAGGGTAAAGATGAAAACGGCCACGGATATGGAACTTATTAGTATACTCAGAATGCTAACCAGTAAAATGGACCCTCAATCGGAGGACCTCATCACCCGTTTGTTGAATCACTCCTCGGAGCAGGTACAATTGGAATCGGTTAGACTGGTAAGAACCCATTATATAATTCAAGGTAAGGAAAGCCTGGAGGGACTCTTAAAAGAAAAGGTGAGTGATGAATTGCGGTACGAAATAATCAAAACAATCTGTACCATTTCCGACGACGAAAAAGAAGTTGGCTTTTACCTGAAAAATCCCTGGGATGAAATCCGCATGGCTGCTATCACCGGCATGTTATATAATAAAAGTGAGCTCATCCGCAAAGTAGGTCAGAAAGCAGTAGGAAATTTATTAACACTAACTGCTGAAAAAGATAAAATATCGGCTATTTCTTTATTAAAGGAAGTTAGAAATGAATTTGATCATCCTGGCCATGCCCAACTGGTTGGAGATGCCGTGGCAGGTACAAGATGGTTGGCTATGCAGGCAGCAGGAAAAGCCTGTTGCCCCGAAACCCTTAAGGCAATATGGAACAATATTCATGAAAATGAAAAGCTGGTTCTTGATTCCCTTTATGAGGTAGGGCCCGGTGCAGTTCCATTGATTGAAGAGCAATTGAAGTGCGAAACAAATTCAGTAAGCATTAAAGAGAAGCTTATCTGGCTATGTGGTAAAATTGGGGGGCAAGATTCAATAACGGTTTTATTAGGATTACTGGAAACAAAGCCACCGTTTATTTCTCCTGTCATTAAAGCCTTGCACCGCTGTAAATTTACTGCTCCGGAAAATCTGAAGCCTTTGCTCGAGAATATAGCACGACGGTATATTTCAAACGGAGTAGAATTGCTTTTTATGCAACAAGCCCTATCTGGCAAAGATTCCCATTTTATTTTATTGAATAACTCTCTCCATTATGAAATGGAAGAAATACGCGAATTGCTGTTATGCCTGTTTGGATGCGTGTACGATCGAAAGAATGTAAACCAGGTTAAATTCGCGCTGATGCTAAAAGAACAGGATAGTATTGCCAATGCTATGGAAATAATTGAGCTAACTGTTAAGAAGGATATGGGAAAGCATTTTAGCAGGATGTTTGAAACAATGAACATTGAACAACGTTGCATCGGGTTGCATTCCCTATTTAAAGAGAGGGGTTTTAATAATATTGAACAGGTTATGACAAGAATCATATCAGAGCAACCTATTCCTTACCAGGATTGGACAAAAGCCTGTACATTGTACATATCTAAGAAAGGGAGCCATCCTATGGATATTTCCCTGTTCAAAAAATTCATGAATTCTGAAAGCAGGTTGCTGCGTGAAACCGCGATGTATGCTTCTGCAATTCCTTAACTTTGTGGCATGACATTTATCAATTCGGACAGGCTTTTACTGGTAGAAAAAGTGCTCATACTTAAATCGCTGAGTATATTTAAAGATACTCCGGAAAATATCCTGGCCGAGCTGGCTCCGCTCATGGAAGAAGAAGAATACGAGCAGAATACTGTCATATTTAAAGAAGGGGATTTAGGAGATTGTATGTACATAATTTATAAAGGAGAAGTAAAAATCCATAAAGGCAAGGCGGTCCTCGCGGTGCTTAAGGAAAAAGAAGTATTTGGCGAACTCTCCCTCCTTGATGCAGAAGCGAGATCTGCCAGTGCTACCGCCAAAACGGATTGCCTGCTTTTCCGTATAAACCAGGAACCTTTTTATGAATTGGTAGAAACCCGAACGGAAGTGGTGAGGGGGTTTATAAAAATTCTATGCCAACGCCTGCGTGCCCAAAATGAAAAAGCGTCCGCTTCAGGTTAAAATACTTTTCAAACCGATTCTTACCAGCTTCGGTGAGATTCAACTTTATTTTAAGGGTAAAGAAATGATTTTCGTTGATTATCTAGTCAGAGATAATAAGCTGCATTTGCCCTAAAAACCTGGTATTTATTTTATTTTCCACTTTCACTATTTTTTTGAACGCCCTTATTTGACATTTGATAATAAAATAAGGGGAAATGTATATTGATTGTAAAAAAGTATTATCTTAAGGCATTAATTATCAATCTGCACTCCATTATCTGGCAAACCAATTAAATTTCGCTCCCTTCTGGTTTTGTGCGGCCTCTTTAAAAGTTTATTTGTTAAGATCGTTTGCTGTCATTTAATAATTTAATACCTGTTGTTTTTGCAGCTTGGTTTTCGGACCACTTCGGTCAAATACTATTCAAGATTTCCTGGAAACCGTTCGTACCCAATGTTCACAAAACAAAAATTACAACATGAAATTGTTCTTTTCAATTCGGTTTGCTCCATCGCAGACTGGTACTGCTTTTATTATTTGTTTTTTTCTATTGCCATTTATTTCAGTTGGACAACAATTAAAAATTTCTGATTTTGCCATATTTGGCGGAAATAGCACTAACCCGTCGAAGGGGGTTCTGTTTAATTCTTCCAACACAGTAAGTGGTGGATCGGTTGGAAGTTATAACCTGGTCAAATCAGCCGGTAGTCTTTTATTAACAGGAAATATCTATAGCGGAGGCACTTTACAGCTTTTTAATAGTAATTCTGTCAGTGGTCGTATTACGGCTTCCAATCTGGGTGGGTTACCACTCTCTAATAATATTATTACAGTAGGTACAGGAGCGGTGCTTTCCGGAAATATTGATGTTAAAGGAAGCATTTCAATTGGAGGCGGAACAGTGTCCGGAATTGTTACCCATCCCGCTGGCTCCACTTATACTGGTCCGGCAATCGGAGCGCGAAACGTTACGGCAAACCCTTCTCTTCCAATTATGCCGGTAATGCCTGCCAACACGGTTTTTCCTGCGGCAGGAACTACTGATATAACCGGTTCACAAACCATTACACCAGGTAGCTATAGAAATATAACCTTGAATGGAAATAAAATAATAACGCTTTCAGGGCCCGGAGTATATGTGTTTAACTCCATAAAGAGTACCGGTAACTCCTGTAGTTTCGTTTTTGATTTTAAAACGCCGGGCACCCCAGGTAACTTTTTAATTTATGTTTGGAAAGATATAGAACTAACCAAGAGCCAGGCCAGCATGCTTAATGGCGGCAGCGAGTCGCGGATATACTGGGAAATACAAGGTAACGGGTCAACCAATTCGGATTTAAGCAGTGCATTGTATGTTCAGAACGGTCCCAATGGAAATCCTTCCGCTTTTATAGGATCCGTTTGGGTCCCCAATGGAAATATAACTATTGGCACTGGAGCCGGTGCTAGTAATATAAAGGGGGCTTTATGGAGTAACAAACAGATTAATATTAATAGTTCTGTTTCTGTCACCTATGCACCTTTTATCCTTTGTACAACCCCCAATGCAAATGCAGGACCTGATAAAACATTAACCTGCGATTTTCCAACGACCACCCTCAATGGTTCTTCTTCCACACCGGGGGCAACTTTCAATTGGACAACAGTAAATGGAACCGGGATTTTTGTTTCTGGTGCTAATACAGCCACCCCTCTTGTCTCTGCTCCGGATAAATATGTACTTACTGTAACTGGTCCCGGAGGATGTACAGCTACTGATACTGTGTTGGTAAAGGACGTCCCCTGTATACTTCCTTATTACCCTCCTCCACCAGGAGGAAAGATATTCAACCTGATTGGTGCCGAGCTGAACTCTTTGTATTTGAATTTTGGATTGGTAACCGACTCGGCTAAAACCATATTTATTTTAAAGGGAGATAGTATAGTAATTGAAGTGATTGCCAGGAAGAACAAATATGCCCAGGTAGCTACTTTGTTATTTTCCGCGCCTTATGGCATGCGCGACACCATAACCAATGGCCCGGGTAGCTTAATAATAACAGGAACATTTCCGATAAATCATCTTGGAACGCTGGATAATAGCGATACATCTCTTATTGATTATTGCCGTCCGTTATTTCCGGGAGTGGGCAACACGGGTGGTTTTGCAACTACCCAGGGTGATGCAGTAATGCGTTCAGATTTTTTACGCAATGGATACAGACTGAATGGAGATAGTGTGAAAGTGGGAGTATTATCGGATAGTTATAATTCAATTCCCGGTAATCCTGCCCAGGTGGATATTGACAATGGTGATTTGCCCGGTGTACCTACTACAGGCGTAGATAGTAATACTATTAATCCAACCCCTGTTCATGTGTTAAAGGAATATCCGTTTGGAAGAAGAGCCGATGAAGGACGGGCCATGCTACAAATCATTCATGATATTGCTCCCAAGGCGAAATTGGCATTCCGGACAGGTTTTGTAAGCGTGGGTGACCTGGCCAAAGGCATCCGCGAATTAAAACAGGATAATTGCGATATCATTGTAGATGATGTGACTTTCATTACAGAGCCATTCTTTAGTGACGGTGAAATTGCCCAGGCAGTGAACGAAGTAACCGCCCAGGGTGTTTCTTATTTTGTAGCAGCCGGAAACTTCGGGAATAAATCATATGAGGGGACCTTTAATCCCACAACCGCTCCTAACGGTCTTCCTGGATTTGCTCACAATTTTGGCGGAGGGGATATATATCAGAATATTTCGTTGCTTCCAGGCACTTATACCATCGTATTGCAGTGGGCCGACAGTATATATTCATCAGGACAATCAAACGGAACACAGAACGACCTGGATATCTTTCTGACAAATAGTAATGGTGTTAACCTTTTTGGATTTAACCGCTCTAACATTGGAGCTGATCCGTTTGAGGTTCTTCCTTTTAATGTTACTGATACCACTCAAACAAATATTCTCATTATACGTGCTTCCGGGACGGGCAATGTCAAATTCAAATATGTTATTTTCAGGGGAGAAGCCACCATCAATGAATATCAATCAGGTGGATCCACTATCGTTGGCCACGCTAATGCAGAGGGAGCACTAACGGTTGGTGCAGCCCGTTATAACCGAACCGGTGCCTATGGGTTTAATCCTCCTGTAATTGAAACATTTTCTTCAGTAGGAGGTGCCAGCGTTAATGGAATAGTTCGCAATAAACCTGATTTTACCGGTCCTGATGGCGTAAATACTTCCGTTCAATTTGGCGCATTGGATACGGAAGGTGATTTAAAACCTAATTTCTTTGGCACCTCTGCAGCGGCTCCCCACGCCGCAGCAGTATCTGCGTTGCTGATACAGGCGAAAAAAAGATATTATCTTGGGCAGACTTACACCCCAACTGAAATGAAGAGCCTCCTGCAAAACACTTCCCTGGATATGGGTGTGCCGGGGCGCGACCTGGTAAGTGGGTATGGGTTCATTCAGGCGGATGAAGCCATACAAAGTTTTGTGAGCGCAACGCCTTCTTTGATTCGTCTGGTGGTTCCGACCGGTATAGTACCTGGTGAAACTGCTTTCACGGTTACTGTAAAAGGTAATTTCCTTGGTGATAATACGAAAGTGTTGTTCAGGAATGATACACTTGTAACGACCGTCCTCAACGACAGTTCGGCTACCGCGCAGATTCCCGCCTTTACGGGTAATCCAAACATCCGTGTTTATACAGCTCCCGTAACTCCTTCCGGTGCGGATGGAGGAATTTCAAACACCATAACTTTTAGAACCATTGAAAAGAAACGGGTAAAGATTGTAGCTGATAATAAGACGAAAAGATATGGAGAGCAAATTCCCGTCTTTACTTCCAAAGTATATATTAATGACGTGCTGGAATCGAACCGAGATACCCTGGCAATCAAATATGGTATTGATTCCATTTATTATAGAACTACGGCGAAAGATACCAGCAATGTTAATAATTACATCATTCAACCAAGATTGAGGACTTTTAATCCAGCTGTTCCTGCTGATGCAGGGTTCCTTGAACTTTATAATTATGACTCCGTATCGGGATTCCTGGCTATCAAAAAGATGCCATTGCTTATTACTCCGAGAGATACAACCCTGCAATACGGCGATAAAATTGGTAATATAAACTTCAATTACAGTTATCCGGATAGTAATATAGCGGATAATAAAAAAGCCGCGTTCCTGCAATCGCTAAGTACATTACATAAGTCGGAAATAATTGACTCGGCACTCGGGTTCATAGACGACCAGTTGGTGATTGGGGGAAGAGTTCTGAGCTCCGCAGATATCGCCACCATGGCGGCTATTACCTCTATCAAATCGGTAGTGAATATTAAGTCAGTGGTAAATATCAAGTCAGTTGTCAATATTAAATCGGTAGTGAATAATATTCCGATTTATGATACCGTTTATATTCGTGATACTACCCGGCTACTTGAAATATCTCCATCATCCATTTACGGATACCAGGCAGATTCAGCCAGCGGTGACCTCATTAACGGCAATGCCGTGGTGAATATTAAATCAGTAGTGAATGGAGACGCCGTAGTAAATATTAAATCAGTAGTCAACGGTCAGCCGATAACCAATATTAAATCTGTCGTCAATAATACGCCGATTGTTAATAGTCAAACCGTGGGCGACAGTACCAACAGTAATGTTATTGTTATCATTGATTCGCTGGATGTATTTGCGGATCCCGACAGTGTTCAGTTGTCACCACTTAAACCCATTAACCTGATCACTGGTATTACCGCGGGATTGCATTCGATTGTGCCAGCTGCCTTAATATCCGAGAACTTTGACATCCGGTATAGTTACGGTAACCTGAATATTACCCCGGATACGCTTACTGTGAAGGCTGCCAACAAGGCCGGTGTTTACGGAGCATTGCCGGAATTTACTTCTATTGTTACCGGATATCAATACGATGATGATTCAGCGAAAGTATTAGCCGGGCCCACTACATATTCTTTGCGAGACAGCATAGGACAAAATGTTCCTCTGGCAAATATCTATGCAGGTACTTTCAGTATTGTGCCTGCGCTGTCATTGAAATCACCGGCTAGTTATTTGGTTAACCCGGTGAATGGTACCTTGGTGGTTACTTCTTCAGTGTTAACGGTAACTGCTCAAAATCAAACCAGCGTTTATGGAGCGCCTTTACCGGTATTCACCTCTACCGTTACCGGGTATAAGTATAATGACGATTCAGCGAAAGTATTAAACGGACCAACTACTTACTCATTCCTTGACAGTAATGGACAAGTGGTTTCTGGCAACAATCTTCCCGCTGGTACGTATAGCATCGTTCCATCCCTTGCATTTAAAACACCTATCAGGTATTCAGTAAATGCAGTGCCGGGAACCCTGGTTGTTACCCGCGCTGTGTTAGTGGTATCAGCAGGGAACAAGACCGGCGTTTATGGGGCATCATTAGCCGCACTTACATCAAGTGTTACCGGTTATAAATACAGTGACGATTCAGCGAAAGTATTGAGTGGACCTACTACGTATTCATTGCTCAATAGTGCCGGGCAGGCCGTAGCGCTCAATTCGGTCATTCCAACAGGCACCTACATAATTATCCCGGCTCTTTCGCTGAAAGTGCCATCAAATTATACGGTTAACAAGGTTAATGGTATTCTTTTTATCAATAGGGCAACGTTGGTAGTACAAGCCAGAGACACCGGTATATTTAAAGGAGATAATCCGCCATTATTGACATCATCATTTGATAGCTATACTGGATTTGTAAACGGAGACCAGGGTAGAATTGTATCCATTTCAAATGCGGTTATTGGGTACAATAAACAAACATCTCAGGCCGGAACCTACCCCATCCGTCCATCTGCATTGATTTTGCAGAATCGGGCAGACACTAATTATGTTATTACTTACCTGGATGGAATATTATATGTAAATCCCAAAGGACCGGGCACGCGTAAAGTGAAGCCGGCGCTTGAATGTATTGAGGTCGTAAATAATCATCCGAGCGGGTTAGGATTTGTTGCACATTTTTCATACGAAAACTTAAATGCAACACCCATATTTGTTCCGCGTGGACCAGACAATCAATTGGTGATAGATCCTGGAGGAGTATATTCGGGCCTTCAGCCAGTAGTGTTTTACCCGGGCAAGGATACGTTTGATATCTACTTTAATGGAATTAAGTTGAAATGGATATTGACTACGTATGAGAATAACCAAAAATCATCCTCGGCTTCCGAAGCAAGTTCAACATCCTCCAAATGCCCGAATAGTTTTGTTTCAAACAATTTGGGGCAAAGTTCATTGCATGCTACAGGCGAAGAGAGTATCGTTCCCGGGAGGTTTGGCATTTATCCTAATCCGACCAGCAATAGGGTAACGATCAGTTATCCGGGAATCACGTTTAATAATAACAGTGTACTCGGCGTGTTTGATGTGTTGGGGCGTAAGCAAGCTGTCCAATTAAGCCAGGCTTCTGTCAACAGCATTGTACTTGACCTTAGCAATTTGAAAAAGGGAATTTATATTGTTTGGATACTGAAAGCCAATGAAGTGGTACCAGTGCAGATATTAAAAGAGTAAGATTATTATTTAACAGGTGCAAGATTAACGGGCAACAGGTAATTTTGTTAAGGATAAACAGACAATGAAATTACCAGCTGTTTTGTAAATTAGATTAAGCGGAGCTCCTTATGAATCTGAAACCATTTATTCTTTTTTTAGGTTTCCTGGGCGGGGTATTAACTGGAAGAGGGCAGGGAGAAAATCCCGACAGCCTGAAATCGGCTATTGAATTAATGCCGGAAGATACAACCCGGGTAAAATCATTACTTCAACTCAGTAAAATTTACCTGAATTCAGAAGTAAAAGATGCATTGCCTTATGCCATGCTTGCCAGGGATCTTTCTGCGCGGCTGGAATACGAAAGAGGTTCGGCGTTAGCTTTTAAGTATATTGGTATCGCCTTTTATCAACGAAGTATGTATGTGGAGGCCATGGAAAACTGGAGGCAGTCACTTAGTTATTTTGAAAAGCTGAATGATATTGCCGGTATCGCAAACATCCAAAGCAATATTGGAGCCATCTACCAGAACCAGGGAAATGAATCCAAAGCCCTGGAGTTTAATTTTAATTCCCTGCGAAATTCTGAACAAATTGGCGACCAGTTCAGGATCGCTTCAGCTCTTATTAATATCGGCAGCGTTTACCAGCACAAAACGGCTACCTATGGTAAAGCGATACAGTATTATCTGCGGGCGCTACCCATGAGCGAAAAACTGCAGGATAACGATCAGATTGGAACAATCGTTTTGAATATCGGAGAAATCTACCTGGTAAGGGGTAACATTGATTCCGCTCTTTATTACTTCAAAAGGGCCGAACGAGCCTTTCAATCAACGGTGGATATTTCTTCTGTACTGATCGATATCGGGAAAGTTTATGAACTGAAGAAAGAGTATGCCACTGCACAGCGTTATCATCAGCAGGCTTATGATTCCGCGGTAGCCATGGATTCAAAATTATATGAAACAAAGGCGTTAAAAAGCCTGGCGGAAATTTTCCTTTTTACCGGTAATAATAAAAAAGCGCTTCAATCTTATTTGAAAGCCGAACAGCTGGCGAAGGATATGAATTCAACCTCCGAATTAAGAGATATCTACCAGGGCCTGGCCGTAAACTATTCTAAACTTTCCGACTACGCAAAAGCATATAAGTACCAAAACCTTTTGCTGGCTGTTAAGGATACCATCTACAATAAGGAAATAGATATTAAATTATCCAACTACGAATTCAATTTTGAAATTGAAAAGAAGCAGGGGCAGATTACCTTACTGGAGAAAGAAAATGCTATCAAGGAAATAAACATTAAGCAGCAAAGGTTCGCCAAAAATGCGGTCCTGGCTGGTTTTGCGTTGATATTAGTTATTGCCTTTATTCTTTATCGTAACTACCTGACCAAAGTAAGGGTGAATAAATTACTCGACAGCCAGAAAGCGCAGATCGAAACATTATTACTGAATATTCTGCCGTTTGAAGTAGCGAAGGAATTACAGGATACCGGGCATGCCAAGCCCCGTTACTATGAGAGCGTATCGGTACTTTTTACCGACTTCAAAGGGTTCACCAACATTGCCGATTCACTTTCCCCCCAGGAAGTGGTGACGGAATTAGACACATTTTTCATTGCCTTTGATGAAATCATGGAAAAATACCAAATCGAAAAAATTAAAACGATTGGAGATTCCTACATGTGCGCGGGTGGTATCCCGGTTGAGAATGAAAATCACCTGGAGCATATCATTGAGGCGGGACTGGAAATACAGAATTTTATGCGCGTTAAAAATGAGATGAGGACGGTGGCAGGACTTGCTCCCTGGGAATTGAGAATAGGCATTCATATAGGACCAGTGGTGGCAGGAGTGGTGGGTAAGAATAAATACGCGTACGATATATGGGGCAGTACCGTAAATATTGCCAGCCGGATGGAAAGTAACGGAGCTCCCGGCCAGGTAAATATCTCTGCCAAAACCTTCGAGATGATAAAAGACCGGTACCACTGTACGCACCGAGGAAAGATTTCAGCCAAAAATATCGGCGAGATCGATATGTATTTCGTGAATGGAGTTAAATCAGAGATAATCGAATTGCCTCCAGGGAAATTATTCGAACATATCCATGATAATGTTTCCAATTAGTTAGAACCCATACTGCCTAATTAGAAATTACACTTTCTGGTGGTTATCACACTGCCGGTTGATCTCTCAAAAGATACTTTTCAGGCACCACCGTGTAAAGGTTGCTGAATCCAATTCATTCGGCAAACTGTTATCTTATTTCCTTTAAAGCTAAAAGGCGATAATAATTGGTAATGTACTGAAGAATAGTTAGTGGTTATTTGCGCTGTTAGCATTTTATCAAACACTTGAAGTCGTTGGAGCTGGGCCTGAAGAATAAGGTCTGCTATGAGCCGCAATTTTACTAACGTTTAAAACAAATCCAGTTACTTCGAAAGTTCATTCTTATT
>JANMBO010000069.1:0-3268 GCA_031360425.1 Chitinophagaceae bacterium
GCTTCCGGCATTGATGATCTTTACAATGCGGCTGTTAATGGCGCTTCGGCCGTTGCCGCGGGAAGTATGTTTGTATTTCAGCGACCTCACCGGGCTGTTTTGATCAGCTATCCTTCACAACAAGAACTGAAAGAAAAAGTATTTCAACGAATCTGAAAACGGGTATGAATTATTTTGCGCATCCTACAGCAGTAATTGATGAAGGTTCTACCATTGGCGAAGGAACCAAAATCTGGCATTTTTCGCATGTAATGACAGGTTGTATTATTGGGGATCATTGTAACCTGGGACAAAACGTTGTTATTTCTCCGGGCGTAGTATTAGGAAAGAATGTAAAAATTCAAAACAACGTTTCGGTATATACCGGCGTGGTTTGTGAAGACGATGTTTTCCTGGGGCCATCCATGGTATTCACAAATGTGATAAATCCCCGTAGCGCCGTGGTACGAAAAAATGAATACCAGCAAACGATCGTAAAACAGGGAGCATCGGTAGGTGCCAACGCTACTGTTGTCTGTGGCAATACAATTGGCGAGTACGCGTTAATTGGAGCCGGCGCGGTAATTACAAAACCTGTTCTTCCGTATGCGTTAGTAGTAGGTAATCCCGCCCGGCAGATCGGCTGGGTAAGTGAATATGGACATCGCCTGGAGTTCAATACAGAGGGAATGGCATTTTGCCCGGAAACGAACCAGGAATATAAATTACAAAACGAACAGGTTATAAAAATAAATTAATGGCAGAAAGGATAAAATTTGCGGTAGTAGGCTTCGGACATATCGGCAAGCGGCATGCCGCCATGATTCGTGCCAATAACGAATGTGAATTGGTAGCAGTATGTGATGTAAATGAAAAACAAGCCGGCAATGATATAGAGAACCTGCCTTTTTTTCATTCGGTAGATGCGTTGCTCGATTCTACGGCAGTGCCGGATGTAGTATGTATTGCTTCTCCCAATGGTCTTCACGAAGAACAAGCGCTGAAAGCATTGCAAAAAGGGCATCATGTAGTTATTGAAAAACCGATGGCGCTTACCAAAGCGGGTTGTGAAAAATTATTATTCGAGGCACTGCATCAGCATAAACTTATTTTTTGTGTTATGCAGAACAGGTACTCGCCTCCTTCGGTATGGTTAAAAGATCTTTTGCGCCAGAATCGGCTTGGCAGGATATTTATGGTTCAAACCAATTGTTACTGGAACCGGGATGAGCGTTACTATACAAAAGGAAACTGGCATGGAACCCAGGAACTGGACGGAGGAACCTTATTCACCCAGTTTTCTCATTTCATTGATATCATGTATTGGTTATTCGGAGATATCACAAATATCAATGCCCGGTTCAACGATTTCAATCACGCGGGTCTCACCGAATTCGAAGATTCGGGTTTTGTGACCTTTGATTTCATTAAGGGAGGAATGGGGTGCCTCAATTATTCCACCTCCGTATGGAACCATAACCTCGAAAGCAGTATTACCATCATCGCGGAAAACGGAACGGTAAAAGTGGGTGGACAATATATGAATGTAGTTGAGGCCTGTAACATCAAGGATTACGTGATGCCTGATTTGCCAGCTTCCAATCCACCAAACGACTACGGTTCTTACAAAGGATCGGCAGCTAACCATCATTATATATTCGAAAACGTAGTAGATGTATTGAAAGGCAGAGCTCCTATTACCACCAATGCATTGGAAGGATTGAAAGTCGTGGAAATTATTGAACGAATTTACAAATTGAAAAAAGGATAGCAATATGCTCATGTACAATGAAGAGAATCTGAAGAAGGATGAAAAAGCCAATTACGGCAAAAAATACCAACAGTGTTCTATCAGTGTGATGGATACCATCGCGGATCAGAATATAACATTTGATGAAAAAGGGATCAGTAATTATTATTACGAATATCAGCTCCAGGAAAAGGCGTGGGTAATTAAAGGAAAGGAAGGAGAACAAAAATTGGCTAAATTGATAGAAGCCATCAAAGAATCAGGAAAGGGGAATAAATATGATTGCATCACCGGGGTAAGCGGAGGAGTGGATAGTACCTACCTCGTCCTTCGCGCAAAGCAATTAGGTCTTCGTCCGCTGATCGTACACTTCGACAACGGGTGGAACTCCGAACTGGCAGTAATGAATATTGAGAATATCATCAAACGGTTGGGTTTTGATTTATACACTTTAGTGGTAGATTGGGAAGAATTCAAAGACATACAGATGTCTTACCTGAAAGCTTCCGTGGTGGATATCGAAGCCATTACAGATCATGCTATCATTGGAACACTGTATAGACTAGCCGCAGAAAATGGAATAAAATATATTTTAAGCGGCTCCAATGTAGTGACAGAGGCTACACTTCCACTTCATTGGATATGGAATAAATCCGATCATACTAATATAAAAGACATCCATAAGCAATATGGAAAGCTGCCGCTGAAGACATTTCCTTTTTTCAGCACCAGGCAAAAGCAATATTATGTGAAAGCCAAAGGGATCGAAGTGGTTTGCCCGCTTAATTATATGAACTATATTAAAAAAGAGGTGAAGCAAACTATTATAAATGAATTAGGGTGGAGAGATTATGGTGGTAAACATTACGAATCGGTTTTTACCCGGTTTTACCAGGGATACATTCTGCCGGTAAAATTTGGAATCGATAAAAGAAAGGGACATTTTTCGAATCTTATTTTTTCCGGTCAGCTTACGAAAGAAGAGGCTATTGAAGAACTCAAGAAACCGATTTACGATCCCGAACAACTGCAGGTAGATTATGAATTTGTACTTAAAAAATTTAACCTGCATAGAAAGGAGTTTGAGGAATTGATGAAATTACCGCGGCGGGAGCATACCGAGTTCAAAGTGGAAAAAAGCGTGTGGGATACTTACCAGATATTAAAACCATTTAAAAAAATCCGTAATGCGTTTGGATAGTATGAATAAGCATCCTGTCTTCATTAATAAAAAAATATTGATCTTTTCGCCACAGCCCTGGAATTTCCTGTACATATCCAAACATCATTACGCCTTAGAGCTGGCTAAGCAAAACGATGTGTGGTTTATTTCTGCTCCCGAAAAAGATATGGGCCTGGGGAATTTTGAGGAAGAAATTAGTACACAGCCCCGGTTGAAGGTCATTCATTACCGGTTACCTGTTTCGGATCTGGTGAAATTTCATATGAAACCTGTGTATAAATGGTTAATTGGGTTGTTCGTGAAAAAATCTTTTCTAAAAGTGAAAGGTGGGTTTGATGCGTGCATTGATTTCGGTT
>JANMBO010000016.1:0-41584 GCA_031360425.1 Chitinophagaceae bacterium
TTCCCTTATATTTTGTTACCCTGCTATAAACCCACCATCCACCGGCATAGCGACCCCTGTTACAAAGGAAGCAGCGTCGGAACATAACCAAATGACAGCTTCAGCCACTTCTTCCGGGTCTCCCATTCTACCGATGGGTTCCATAGAAATATATTGCTTTTCTACTTCAGGGTCTTTACCGGTAACACGATCAATCATGTCAGTATGAATGACACCGGGACAAACCGCGTTTATCCGTATCCCCAGTTTAGCATATTCCAATGCTGAGGATTTAGTTAAACCAACTATACCATGCTTTGAAGCTGTATAGGCAGGCAGACCGGCAAAACCATTTAACCCTGCAACAGAGGCGCAGTTAATGATAACGCCTTTCTGATGCTTCAACATTTCTGGTATTTCGTTTTTCATACATAACCATATCCCCCTCAGATTAACTGCCATTGTTTTATCAAAATTTTCCTCTGTGCATTCATGGGTATTGGCCATCTGTCCCTCAATGCCCGCATTGTTAAATGCAAAATCAACTCTTCCATATTTGGCCACTGTTTTTTCAATCATGCTTCTTACTTCCTCCCCTTTTGAAACATCACACTGTACAAAAAACGCATCCTCCCCGGCATTACTGATCAGTTTAAGAGTGGTATTTTCTTTATCTTCTACATTGTCTACTACCACAACATGAGCACCTCTTTTTGCAAATGCGATAGCGGTAGCGCGACCAATGCCAAAATTGCCACCGGTAACAATCGCAACCTTACCATCAAATATTTCTTCCATAAAAGCATTTTTATAATGAGCGAATGAAAAACATTTCAAACTTTTACTGTAGTGGTCATTTCATCCCGAGGCATTTTCTTTTCCTTTACCTGCCGCTTAACCATTTTTTTCAATTCTTTTATCGCTTCTTTTATTGATTTTTCAAACTTGTCCGTCCGGGAATAGGACATGAGATTATTACCATAAATAGAAAGTCTTATCTCACAAACTTTATTTTCCAGTTCAATAATTTCTTCTTCTTTCAAAATTACTTCCGCCCTGGAGATATCCTTATTGATATGCGAAAGCCGGAGCATTTCATTTCGCGTAACGCTTACCATACTTTCAGTTACTTTACCCGCAGTGGTGAAAAATTCTATGGTCATAAAATAATAATTTGAAACATTTTCAATTAATTAAAAATAAAACGATTCGGTACCATAAATGATGATCTACATCATCGAAAATGATGATGTTGGATTGCCTGCCCTGTTTACGAGGAAAGCTTTGCCCTATTCCGGTCTCTTATATTGAACCAGAGGCTCAGCGCGAAGCTAATTGAGAAAACAACCAGGGTAAGGTTCTCTACGATTGAAGGATCACAGTTGACTCCCGTTAGTTTGAAGATCAGAAAATGAATATAGGAGCGGGAATGGTCATTAAATCCGAGTTTTTCGCGTACATCCCAATGCCAGTCGGTGCAAAAACAATATCCCCAGCCATACCAAATGCCCAGGACAAACCAGGAAAAGGCGGTGAGCGAAAGCGTAACCAGGTGAATTTTCCTGGTCCTTCGAAATATCCAACCTACCACATTAAATAGCGTAAATGCAGTGTGAAATACAAAAAAGAAAATATTGAGGAATTGGTACAACATCCACTTCAATTAAAACTACTAATAATAGCATGTAAGAATTCTTCTGCATGTAAGGAGTCAATATTGCTTCATTGCAGGGTGGCCAGTTTTTGCTCCCATTCTTCAATCAACGGAGCCTGTCCGCCATTAATTTTATTTTTTGCTTCCGGTAAAGTAAACCAGGCAGCTTTGTCAATTTCGGGGAACGACTTTTTCTTTCCCGATTTAGGTGGCCATTCCATTTCAAATTCGTTGCTTGATATGTTGGCTATATCAACATCTCCCTGTACTGCCCATGCATAAATCAGCTTACCGCTTTTTAGCTTTACCGGAGTTAGTTCAATAAACGGGCCTTCCACTTTTATTCCCGTTTCTTCCTCCACTTCTCTTTTTGCCGCGTCCAATGGGTTTTCACCCGGTTCAAACTCACCTTTGGGAATGGACCATACTCCCAAATCTTTCTTCGCCCAAAATGGTCCGCCAGGGTGCACTAACAATACTTCGGAAATGTTGTGATGGATTCGATAAAGAAGAATACCAGCACTTTTCTTCTGCATAGCGAAATCTATTTATAGGCATGTAAAAAAAAATGGCTAATAATTTCACTGTTGAAAACTCATTTCCTCCTACTTAAGATCAAATAAAGATTGTATAATGAAAGTAAAAACCCCATGGGGACAAGACGATTGTTAATCAAAACCCGATCAGCCGATAATGAGTGAGCTTTAGTCTCGCCTATATAAATTCTTCTTTTTCTTTGCGAATCAAGTTTATTTTGTGCTCGTCAATAACCTTATCTCCTTCCCTGGACGATTTCCTGGAACGTTGACCATCTTTCAAGAACGACTCATACCCACCCTTCATCATCCAGTATTTTCCGAAATTGGTAATCTGCAATACGGTATGGTCCTGGTCTGAGTAGGTGGCCAACTCATCCCTTACTCATTGGCCGGCCCATAATTTGGTATTCCTTAATTCTTCGCTTTGCTCTGGATAGGCGGCCGCAGCATAGTCATATACATTCAGCGCGCACAGCCCGTACCGGCTTTTAATAACTTTTGCAGGTATTCTTCCTTAGGCATGCGAGATTTTTATACAATAATCCTGGTATTATTTATTCATCCTATTCACTCTCTCCTGGCATTATTAATAAATCGTTCTTTAATGTCTTTTTCCTTTTCCGTCATTTCGAAAAAATCACTTATGTATTTAATCATATCTTTTTTATTAAAAGCTTCCAGAGGCTCGAAATTCAAAATCAAGGAATCTAAGGAGGCTCTTTGCCTGCGGAAAATATTGAGCGTAGCCTGCAATTCCTCCATCTTTCTCGGAAAACCGAGATAAAATCTCTCCCGCACCGAAGCAATCGGCAATTCCGGGGGAGGAATAGCATACCGGGCGTTGACCAATCCCGAATAATCAAAATCATATGGCACGGCATATGGTGCCGATAAACTATCCGTCTTACTACGAATGAGCTTAACGTTCCGGGAAATGGGAATTACCCAATCGGCATTCCCAATCATGTATTCAAACAGGGTCATCAGGGTAGTTTGGTCACGGTTGGTTTGCTCGCTACGAATTCTTCCGGGTTGAATTTCCACACAATTGTTTCTCCTGGCCAGCGCATGCATATCCTCCATTATGTATGCGTAGGAAGTATACGGTTTCATCCTTTCATTGATATCCCGGTATCCTATCTTAACTAACCGCACCCGGAAACTTTTTTCAGTTAGCAGGTTGTATATTTTATAAATGAGGTATTCTTTTAACACTAATTGTTCATCATAAGGTGCCGTACCGCATGGCCATACTAATTTTAACGTTCCCAGCTTACTAAGCGTAACGGTATTTGATGTTTTAAAATTTAACATGACGGGAGGCATATTACATTTCTCTCTCCGGAATTTTCCCCTGGATCGGATTTCAATTTTCTCCGTCAGCTTGGCACTATCCGGAAAAATCAAGGTAATGGTAGCAGGTTGATAATTACCGGCAAAATCCTTTTTGAGTTTTTCCCGAATCAATTTTTTGAAGTCTGAAACAAGGGTCACCCCGATCAATTTATCATCTACAAAAAAGTTCTTTATCTCAATACCCGGATTTTGGGCAATTACAGCACTATTAGAAGTCAATAAAAATAGTAGAAAAAAAGTAATACATTTTATAAAGGATAAGATCCTCATAAGGAAATGGCTTCGCATAATCGCAATATTACAGCCAAAGCGTTCTATATAAGTTCTATTGTAATTTATATGGCCCATGTCATCCGTACTGGGTTGTTTGCCCCGTTCTTCTTTTTGATCTGTTACGATAGCATTAGAAACTTCTTCTAAGCTAAGGAAAATAAACTATCGTTTCACAGACCCGGGTTTAAAGAATATTTCTTAATTGCAACCAACTCCTTTTCCAAAGGTCTACTCGCCGATTATCCGCTGCTTTTAATATCAAACAAGCAAATACGAATCCACCCAATAACCTTCCTGGAGTCAAATTTTTGTATAGTCATTTTATCAGGTGATTTATATTATTGCAGAAACAGAAAATACAATCCACCCAACCTGGAAAGGAAATCGCTGATAATAATCATACCCGATCCCTACCAATGTCAGTAGGGCTGTTTAGCCATTATTTTACCTTTATTAAAATATAATTCCATTCCACATGAGAGACAGCCTGCCATATCATAAAGAATGCCTGGTTTACCCCGGAGAATACATACCGCTCCCTGAAATAGAAGCATTATGGGGCGACCTGATTGAAAGCGGTAATGATTTTGCTTCAAAGCCATTGGTGAATATGGATGAATACGAGGACTGCTTTAAAATTGAAGTAGCATTGCCGGGAGTGAAAAGGGAAGATATTTTTATTCATATGCAGGAAAATCTTTTAACCGTGCTGGTGTTTCACCGGGATTCCGAAGTACTTAAGAAGAAATTACAGATTCATGAATTCGAGAAAGACTACCTCGAGCGGCATTTACTATTGCCCGACAAAACGGATACGGAATTTGTAAGTGCGGAATACAGGCAGGGTATCCTCATGCTGTACATACCAAAAACGCAGGAGCCCTCTCATAATTATTCAAACCATATTGTCGTTTATTAATGACCCCACTTCATGAGTTTTTCCTTTAGCCACCCTTATAGCATTAATCCCGATTTTCAAAAAAAAGTGGCTTATTACTGTATGGAGTTTGGTATTCATCAGCCATTAAAAATCTATGCCGGCGGACTGGGTTATTTAGCGGGCTCACATATGCGCAGCGCCTTTGAACTGAAGCAGAACCTGGTGGGTATCGGAATTTTGTGGAAGTACGGCTACTACGAGCAAGTAAGAAAGCAGGACCAGACCATGGATGTGCTGTTTGAAGAAAAGAATTATGGTTTTCTTAAAAATACAGATATAAAATTTACAATCAAAATTTCCAAACATGATGTTTGGGTAACCGCTTATTATTTACCTCCGGAGCTTTTTGATACGGCTCCTTTGTTTTTGCTTACAACAGATTTACCAGAAAATGATTACCTGGCAAAAACGATTTCTCAAAAGTTGTATGATTCTAATCCAGAGGCAAAAATTGCAGCGGCCATTTTACTGGGAGCAGGAGGAGCTAAATTGCTGGAAGCATTGAATTGGATCCCGGAAACCTATCACTTAAATGAATCCCACGCCTTACCGCTCGCTTTTTATCTATATAAGAAACACAAAGACACTAATCAATTAAAGAAACAACTGGTTTTTACCAATCACACGCCCGAAGCATCAGGAAACCTGAGAACAAATATGAGCCTGCTGGAAAAAATGGGCTTTTTCTGCGATATTCCGCTTACGGAGATCAGGGCTATTACTAAAACAGGCGGAGATGAACTTGACCATACACTCACTGCCTTACGGTTAGCCGGGAAAGCCAATGCCGTTTCAAAAATGCATCTCAATACGATCTGTCAAAACTGGATCAACTACGAAGGGGTTTGTCAAATGTTCACTATTACCAATGCCCAGAATTATACATATTGGCGCAATGCGGACCTATACAAAGCGCTAAAGGATAACGACGATGAAACTCTGCAAGAAATAAAATTCCGGGGAAAAAGAAATTTGTTTGATATAGTAGCCGATCAATGCGGAGAAATTTATGATGAAAAGATCTGCACCATCGTTTTTGCTAAACGGTTTGCAGGGTACAAAAGAGCCGATTTGTTATTTCACGATATGGAAAGGTTTCATAAGCTGGTGACAAATAAAGATAGACCGGTTCAAATTATCTGGGCTGGTAAGCCCTACCCTATGGATTATGTAGGAATCGGTGTGTTTGATAGTGTTGTTAATGTTTGTAAGAACTACAGCAACTGCGCAATTCTTGTTGGCTACGAGTTGAAACTTTCCAAATTATTAAAGCAAGGATCAGATGTTTGGTTAAATGTGCCTCGGCTAACCCATGAAGCATCCGGCACCAGTGGCATGGCGGCGGCCATGAATGGCTCTGTCAATGTGGGTTTACCCGATGGATGGTTCCCGGAATTCGCCCATGACCGAATCAACTCATTTGTTGTTCCGCCTTGCGATATCAGCTTACCCGACCATCAGCAGGATGAGGCAGATGCTGCCAGTTTATATCACCTATTAGAAAACGAGGTGCTGCCTATGTATTACGACTATCCCAACCGATGGATGGAAATTGTGAAGAAAGGGATGAAGGAAATAATTCCGCAGTTCGACAGCAACCGGATGGCAAAAGAATATTATGAACGTTTATATTTATAAGCTTACTAATTACCTGGGGAAACTGACAATAAAAAGATATAAGAAAAGAAAATATACAATTAGCTGATGCATGGAAGAAAACTTAAGGCCACCACAACAAATTATACAGCCCGGAACAATGTAAAACTTATCCGTGGAGGAAAAGAGTATTTTGATTTACTACTATCGCTTATTAATGAGGCCAGGGAAAGCATTCACCTGCAAACTTATATTTATGATGAGGATGAAACCGGCCTTGTGGTAGCGGTTGCATTAAAAGCGGCAGCCCAAAGAAATGTGAGTGTTCATTTATTGACAGATGGATATGCATCGCAAAGAATGTCTAACAAACTTATTAATGAATTACGGCGGGCCGGTGTCCATTTCCGCTTTTTTGAACCCTTCTTCAAAAGCAGGCAGTTCTATTTTGGCAGAAGAATGCACCATAAAGTCTTTGTGGTTGATGCCCGGTATTCCCTCGTAGGTGGAATAAATATTGCTGACCGCTACAATGATTTACCCGGCAAGCCATCCTGGCTCGACTTCACCCTCTTTGCAGAAGGCGAAATCGCTAAAGATCTCTGTGTACTTTGCTGGAAAACATGGAATGGGTTTCCCGCAAAAATGGGAAATACCCCCTGCGAAGAAAAACAACTATCATACGATTTCAGACAGGATGAATTAACCCTGGTAAGAATGAGGCGCAATGATTGGGTACGAAGAAAAAATGAAATTTCCGCCACTTATATTGAAATGTTCCGGAATGCAAAGTCGCATGTTACTATTTTATGCAGTTACTTCTTGCCCGGAAAAATAATCCGGCGCTTATTGACCAATGCCGTTAAACGGGGGGTGAAAATAAAAGTAATCATCGCCGGTCCCTCCGATATTATGCTGGCCAAGCATGCCGAACGCTGGATGTATGATTGGCTACTCCGTAATAAGATTGAATTGTACGAATACCAACCGGCTGTATTACATGCAAAAGTGGCTGTATGCGACAGCCAGTGGCTCACCATTGGCTCCTACAACATAAACAATATAAGTGCCTATGCCAGCATAGAATTGAATTTGGATGTTCGGGATGCAGAATTTGCCACTGGAGCGGAACATATGCTCGGGGCCATAATACAGAAAGAATGTGTGGAAATTACTAAAGAAAGACATATTCAGGCCAGGAATATTCTTATACAATTTATCCGCTGGTTCTGCTACCAGTTCATTCGCGTGGTCTTCTACATGCTTACTTTTTATTTTAAACGAAAGATGAAATAGATGACTTCTATTCCTTTATTTCAACCATGCCCAATATAATAATTAAGAACAACAGGCTAATTCCTTATTTCCTGCTTTTCTTTTTACTATTAAGAAAATGATTATATCCTCCCCTCTATACTTCCGGGTGTGAAGTTATTTTCATCAACCCATTCAATATATGATGACCGTCATTGAACTCATTGATTGATATTACCAGGCGCGGGAAAAAACGACCGCTTTCGTTGCGCTGACCAATCTCATTATTTTTACTGACCATTGTCTTTGATTCGTCCTTTCTTTCAAAATACATTTGTTGTGGAAATTAAATTACTAACTATAAAAAACAAGGAGGTTCTATGGGAACTCAAGCATTAACAAAAACAACGGAAAGAATGCCAACTGTATTTGATGATTTTTTCAGACCCTGGAATGAATGGTTTGACAATGGTGGGTTATGGGGCAGAGTAATGAACATACCCGCTGTAAATATTACAGAGAATAAGGATGAATACAAAGTTGCGCTAGCCGTACCGGGCATGAAAAAAGATGATTTTAAAATTGACGTGGATGGTAATATGCTTACCATAAGCAGTGAAAAAGAAGAAAACAAAGAAGAGAAAGACAAGAAGTTTACGCGGAAAGAATACAATTATGCTTCCTTCAGCCGCAGTTTCACCCTTCCCGAAGAAATCAATAAAGAAAAAATTGAGGCCAAGTATGAAGAGGGCGTTTTGAAACTTTCGCTGCCCCGCAAAGAAGAAGCTAAGAAAAACATAGCTAAACACATTGCAGTTAAATGAGTCAGGAACAAAATGGCTTAGTGCCCGCCACCCCCGTGGCGGGTATTTTGCTGAATCACGTTACGATGGCGGAAATGGACCTTTGGTTAGATTCATATGACGATATTTATTCCGACTTTGATAGCCGTCATTACCTTAAACGGAGGATATCGGAGGATTTTTTGCACGAACTCCGTACCGAAATGAAACATAAAGAACAGCCTGCAGGAGAAATGGTATTACTGTTGCCAAAAGAACGCAGAGAGGAACAGGCAGAAGAAATTATTGCCAGGAGCCTGACCGACTTTTTTAGTCGACAGGCTCATTTTTTTGTGGAGAAAAGCCAGTTAAAACGGAATAAGGGATTTCTGCTGTTGGGAACAGGAGTAATTATTATACTTCTTAATTCCTGGATCAGTTATCATTTTCGGGAATCATTCCTTGTTATTAGCCTCAAAGTATTACTGGAACCAGCCGGATGGTTCTTATTGTGGGCCGCCCTCGACTACTTGTTTTATGATTATAGTGAGTTGAAGAAGGAAAGCTCCTTTTATGGGTTTCTCAGTAAAATGCATATTCATTTTAAATCTTCCTGAATTTCCCATACTTCCTATTGACCAAGGTCACAATTCCTGCTGATCAATATTCTATTCCTGGCTATCGCAGAATGATACCTTTACTAAGAATTGATATATCCAATACATTTTCTGTTCACCATATATAGATTTTTTATGAGTACCTTAAAACTGGGTTATATGCCAGAGTTAAAATTGAGACAATTACAATTTGAAAGCGATACCTGGAAAAGATTACTGGGATTTATTATCGACGAAAACATTCATCTAAAAAACAGGCTCTCGGAAGTGCTTAAAAATGGATTCGGCGGGAATTTGCTGGAAGAAATGGAAACTTTTCACAACCGGTTTATGAAAGAAGATCAGCGGATTGGCCTGTTACGAAATGAAATAGCTGAATTGGACAAACTCCTCGTGAGGGAGGTGTTTGAAGACGGAAGAGCTATTAAAGACATCGACAGAAGACTAAAGAAATTCCGTAATAACATAACTACTACTGAAGAGCAGTTTGGTAAATTGAAATTGGAATTTAACAGTTACCTGACAGAGAATATTTTGTCCGAGTGATGAATAATAATTGGAAAAGAATATTGGTTTTACTGGTTACCTGCTTTTGGAGTATTACAGCAATTGCTCAAATTACCCCTGAACGCGTGCAGCAATTTATTTCAGATAAGAGACTTTTTAGCAAGGCTGAACTACTCTATCCGTCTGATGTGAAAGAATTTTATGCCCGGTTCAATTATCAACCTGCCTGGCTTACAAAACAAAATTCAGAAAGTCTTAATTACCTGGTGAATGTTTTAAAACTAGCCGCCGATAGGAGTTTGGAGGGAAAAGATTACCAGGTCGGTTTAATGAAAGATTTGGTGAGCAATTCGGTCCGGCTACAGGGAATAAACGATTCCCAGTAAGCAGAAGTACGGTTAATGGATATAGATACGCTCACGCAAAAAGGATGTTTACGAAACCAGGCTCCCATTACCGTTCATGCCGACGTACATATGCCGGTCATAGTATGGTATAACCCGTCCGGTATTGATTCTACCGGAAGAGTATTATATTTTAAAGACGTATATGGAAAATTTGATTGGAAGAAAAACAAATAAAGTTTTTAAACCAGCCTTTTCCCTCCCAGGCCGCTGCTGATGTTTTTTTGCCAGTGTCTCCTTCCTTAATTGTTCCCTTCTAATGAGACTTAAAACGTTAATTCCCCTATGCTGATTATACAAGCCTGATTACGATTTCCTGTTGTGCTGATAGCCATCATTCTCCTCCAACTCTTTTGCAGATACATTGCAGGTGTTCTACTAAATAAACAAACTATGAAAAAGCTAGTAGGGATTGCCTCGATTCTGTTTCTACTGGTAGCCGGATGTACCACCTCGAAAATTACTAGTACCTGGAAGGCGGAAAACACCATTTTTCAAAATTATAATAAGATATTAGTACTGGGTCTTATCCGCGAGTCGGACAGAACGCTCCAGGAAAATATGGAGAATCACTTTGTAGGCGACTTGAGGAACCTGGGATATAATTTAGTTTCCTCCCTGAAAGAATATGGCCCAAAAGGTTTCGATAAACTGGACGAAGAGGCTGCCATTGAAAAATTAAGAACCAGCGGAGTAGACGCCGTAATTACTATTGTACTGCTGGATAAACAAAAAGAAAGAAAATATATACCCGGTAATTTGTACTATTCTCCTTACGGCTATTACTATAATCGCTTTTGGGGTTATTATGGAACATTAAACCGCCGCATTTATGAACCAGGTTATTATGTATCCGATACCAAATATTTTTGGGAAAGTAATTTCTATGATATGAGCACCCGGAAATTAGTTTACTCGATGCAAACACAATCTTTTGATCCCGCGAACTCAGAAAGCCTGGGGCATGAATATGGGGAGCTGATTGTAAAAAATATGGTAAAGGAAAATGTATTACAACGGAAGAGTAATGCGCCCCCCAAAGGTTTTTGATATGGAATCTAAGTGCACTTCATTTTAAACCAGGTTCAAAATATTACCTCCGCACAGGAATAGAGATGCAGTGTTAACACAGGAGCTTGATAAGCTTTGGGGCGACCCGTTCTTATAACTATGGCGTGATAAATATTATTAACAATTTCCCTGACAACGGTATATAAAGGGACGCATAGACTGTTCTTCAAGCCAATTTAATAATTAGTTAAGCAAACGTTCCAGTTTCTCCTGATTGGTGATGGTAATCGTTCCATTCTTTATATCAATCAATTTTTCATTGCGAAAATCGCTGAGTGTTCGAATAAGTGATTCTGTAGCGGTACCGGCAATGGTTGCCAGGCTTTCGCGACTGATATCTATCACAAACTTATCTTCTTTTTTTTGCTGATATTTTTTCTGCAATAACAATAGCGCATCGGCTACTTTTTTGCGCAGTGAATTGTAAGCAAGGGCTAATAACTGGGCCTCTTTTTCAGAAATATTTTTAGCCAGCAATTGAATAAATTTCTTTGCTACTTCGGCGTTTTTACTGATCAGCTCATCAAAATCTTCACCGGGTATAATGGCTAATTCAGTTTCTTCCAATGCCTCGGTGGTATCTTTATAAGCTGATCCTTCCAGCAAAGCAACGTAGCCTAGAAAATCACCGGTACAAAAAAGATCAGTTACCAACTCTTTCCCATCTTCGTTCGTTTTATAGGCCTTTACTTTCCCTTTTATAATGTAATAAAGCCGGTTGGGATGATTGCCTTCCGAATAAATTACTTGTTTCTTCTTATACTTATTGATATTTCGTCCTTCTGTAAACGCATAAAGGGCATTCGCATTCAGGGAATTCTTCATTAACTGATCAAGCCCCTCAAGGCCGGGAGACAGATCATGTTTTAGTAAATCAAGCTTTTTCATGCGGCTATCCACCGCGTTCAACAATTCAGTTCCCGTAAATGGTTTGGTAATATAGTCATCGGCACCCAATTCCATTCCTTTCCGAAAATCGCCCCGTTCCGTTTTAGCGGTAAGGAAAATGAAAGGCGTGTTTTTAATGTCTTCATTTTTATGAACAGCATGTATCACCCCATATCCATCCAGCACCGGCATCATAATATCGCAGATGATCAGATCCGGCTTGTGCTCAATGGCTTTTTCTATGCCTATTTTCCCGTTCTCCGCCAGGATAACTTTGTAATTAGAAAGCTCCAGTATCTCCGCGGTGTTATTACGCACATCTACACTATCCTCAATTAATAAGATCTTTTTCATTAGAACATGGTTAAGAAAAGTTTGAGATAAGGCTATTTGAAATCATTTTTTCAAAATGGTAACCAGGTTGTACTATTCTTCCGAGACTCGATTTGTTTCAGTTCCTGATTGCATTAAATGTTATATGAAATTCTGTCCCCTTTTCCAATTCACTGGTAAACTCTACGGTACCATTCATTAGTTCCGCATATTTTGAAACCAGGTGCAACCCCAGCCCTGTACCTTGAATGTTACCTGCATTAACGCCCCGAAAGAAACGTTCCATCAGGTGTTTCTGATCTTCTTTCGAAATACCCATACCCTGGTCCTTTACAGAAAGAATGACCCGGTCATCATCTACAATAGTCCTGATTTCTATCGGCATGTCCGGGGGTGAAAATTTGCTTGCATTCGATACTAAATTAATAATTATATGTTTTAACAGAGACGGATCCAAAACTACTTCCCTGCTACCTTGATGGTGATATTGTATTTTTTGTTGTTCTTTTAGTATGCCTTTCATTTCCCCCGTTTGTGACGTAACTAATTCATAAAGATCAAATCTTGTAAGTCTTACTTGTATCTTACCTTCTTCAATTCTACCCAGGCTCAGGAAGTCATTCAGTATATCCGTAAGCATATTTACGGAGGAAACGATTCGCTGAAGATGCTTCTTCCGCTTCGCCTGGTCTTCAGCGCTTGTATACTTCTCTATTAAATAGGCTGATGAAAGTACGGTGCTAAGCGGGGTACGAAATTCATGCGAAGCCATCGAAACAAACCTAGATTTTAATTCACTCAGCTCCTTTTCCTTATTCAATGCCTCCCGTAAATCTTCTTCTGCTTTCTTTCGGGCAGAAATATCAATAGCCACCCCCATATACCCTGTAATTTCCCCTTCGTTATTTCTGATTGCAGTAATAGTCAATAATACAGGAAAAGTACTGCCATTTTTCCGGATGTAGGTGTACTGTTCTTCATCATGGATATCTCTTTTTGATTTTTCTACCATTACATCAATATCATCTTTTATCACAAGTCCAAATTCCTTAAATAATTCTCTTCGTTTCCTGGCTATTTCATTTTGGTCGTGAAATATAATGGGGCTTTGTTTGTTTATAACCTCTGATTCAGCATACCCCGTATTCACAGATGCTTCGGGATTAAAAAATCTAATAATACCCTTTTCATTAGTAGCAATTATCATGGCGCCGGCATTGTCCAGTATCGCTTTTTGAAAAGAAATGGCTTCCTCCAGCAAATCATTAGATAATTCCAGTTGCACCAGGGTTTTATTCAAGTCCTTTGTCCGTTTCTGTACTGTTAATTCCAGGTCATTATTCAGTTGCAGAATTTCCGCTTCCGCTTTTTTACGATCCGATATGTTACTGATAAAGGCGATCACAAATTGATCCCTGTTGTTATGATAATTTCCGAGGCTGATTTCAACCGGAAATTCTGTGCCATCCTTTTTCAAAGCAAACAGGCACAACCCCACACCCACTGGGCGATTTTGGGGCTTTTGATGAAATTTTTGCCGGTGATGAACATGGTCCTGACGAAGCCTTGAAGGAATCAATAGTTCAACTTTTTTACCAACCAGCTCTTGCCCAGTGTACCCGAATTCCTTTAATGCATAAGGATTGATCGCTTCGATTTCTCCACTATTGTTTGTAACCAGGATGCCTATTGTGGCATATTTAAAAAACGCTTCAAAATGATCGCTTCTTGCTATTTTATTTTTCGCAGTAATTGACATAACAATTTAGGACGCGGGCTTATGATTTGCCCCTACTAAGTTTCTTAAAGTTATTGTTGATAAGGATGATTATGGTCATTTGTATACCTGACAATAGGCATAAAATAATTTTCAGAACAAATTTAGCAGGCAGGGTAAAAATCCTGAATGATTGGGATCAGGGAAAAAGTTGATTATTGAAAGCAGGCAATAAAACAAAAGGCACAACGCAGTATAACTTGAATGATCGTCCATTATAGCGGGAGAAAAAAGTAGTTAATACAGGCAATGGTATCACATTCAAGGCATTTTATCCTCAATTGATCTTTCAATCTTTCTCAAATTTTCCGGTTCTTTCAGTTATCACTATCTGGTATATAACGGGCCGGTTATTACCGGGTAAAGGAGGCAAAATAGGTTCCTTATCTATTTCGGAAGGAATAGCCGTTTCACTTATTTTCAAATGCATCCCTCTTTCTACAAATAATTTCATGGCATAATATCTTTCCCGTTCTTCCGTAAGTTCCTGGTATTCGCCCCATACAATCACACTGGGCCAGTTAGTAAAGTTTTTCATTTCGTCCACTTCGAAACATACTTGCGGTTTTTTCCGCATCATTTCGATTTTCATTCCTTCCAACGAATAAGCCATAATAAAATGCCCGTCATAAATATAATTACCGGGCACCACATAGGTTTATTCGTGAATGGCCATAACCGGCACATGGGTTTGCAGTACCAGCCGTTTTGAATGGCTGTGCTGAAACATTTTACTGATCAGGTTGTGCTTTTTGGGTATAACGATCAATAAATCCAGTTCGTTTTGTTCAGCAAATTCACTGATACTTTTTTCTATATCCGTACCACGGATAAAATGATATTTAGGGTTTAAACCTACCAGAATTTCCTGCAACCAGCCCGATTCTTCAACCGATTCGGGTCCCAGGTCATCTTCTCCTTCCTTCTTTACATGCAATACATGCAATTCGGCATGAAACTCAGTAACCAGGCTCTTTATTTCATTTCCGGGAATTGTTTCCACTACATCTCGTAAATCGCAGGCCAGGCCAATTTTTTTCATACTTACAAATTTTACCTCCGGCGGCACTACTATCAACGGCCAGGATAGTTTTCTCATCGAAGAAATAGTTTTTCCTCCTCCAATCAGGAACCTTTCGAAGGCTCCGCTACTCTCTGCCCCCATAACCACTGCATAAGGATTCACTGTATTGCAATACTCATCAATTTCAGATACTACATCCCCCTGCTTTACCACCGTATAAATAGTTAATTTCTCTCCCAGCCGGTAATTAATTTTTTCCTTTAGTTCTCTTATCTTTTCCTCTGCATCAGTAACGAATTCCTCCATATTAATGGTCGGAGGAGGCACTTCACTGAGCGTGAAGGGAATAATGCAAACATGAATCAAGGATAGATTAGTGCCGATAACGCAAGCCAGATCTGCTGCATAATTAACAGCATTTAATGATATGGTTGAAAAATCAGTTGGGACAACTATTGTTTTCATAAAATAATTTTTACAATTGACTAATAGTATTGTACAAGCGCAATACGGTCATATTCCTTTAACAGGTTTTCATCAACAAATTCTACGTCTCCTCCGTTTTCCAGGACTTTTTCTATGACGTCATCTACTGCGTCTTTAATATAGGAAAACTTATTATAGGCCTCCGGCGATTGATAGATCACTTCTTCGCTGCTTCCATGCTGGGCCGGATACATATAGTTTTTTTCCACTACCAGCAAACGTCCCTTGTGACCCATAGCTTCCCGCCACACTTCTTTCATTCCCCAGGCCAGTCTCTTTTTGCCGGCCGCTTCCTCCAGCTGATTTAGCAAATCTTTCTGTTTTATTTTTTTCCAGTCGGCTATATATGGTTCCAGGATTTTCTTCAATTGAGGGAGGCTTGCTTCTTCGTAATTGCCTGCCACATATTCAACAATGGCCGTTTTATGGCTGGTGAGTTTTTTGAAATGTCCGAGTATTCTATCAGTACCTAACACAAAAAGGGGCAAATGATAAGCGTTTAGAATCAAATCGAGTGACTTGTCAATATGGTGTAAGAATTTATCCATCATTATTTCCTTTCGTTCGGATACATCAGAAAAATTTCCCACCCGCTCCGGCCTATCATTATCATAGGCGAAAACTGTTTCGGCTGTATTGGAAACTATCCGAAC
Source organism: Chitinophagaceae bacterium (assembly GCA_031360425.1). Lineage (GTDB taxonomy): Bacteria > Bacteroidota > Bacteroidia > Chitinophagales > Chitinophagaceae > Endoryza. The sequence continues at coordinate 16,134 of JANMBO010000016.1, forward strand.
AAAGGTGTCAGTATTTCCCAGGTAGATACGGCATTCTTTGCCACTTAATAGTAGTACCAGGTATTTATGCAGTTGTTTCTTACTGTATACCAGGTCCCTGATCTCAAACGATTCATCGATAATTATTTTTTCTTCCACCATTACATCGAGATACAATACTTTTTCAAACACAGGCGACACATAAATGGCTATACTTTTTTTATGTGTATTGAAATTTAATCCGCGAATAAGCGTCCTCAATTTCTTCACTACCAGTGAAGACATCTCCTCCGGATATTCTTTACGAAGTTCCAACTCCACTTTGTCTGCCGCTGTCTTAAGCGAATGATTTAGCTCTGTCTTTAAATTCATTTTCGGTTCAAAGGGAAGAATGATCGACACGGCTGGCCGATAATGAACCGCATCCATTACTTCTTGAATTTCCGGCGTTACAATTTTGTTCATAGCAAACAGTTTAGAACCCGAAGCTACCTTTTGTCCACTGGCAAAACCCTGACAGCCATCACTGCAACCTTTGATTATCCTCATTATTGAGATACCTGAAATGATGGTAATTTGTTAAGACTAAATTTGCCTGAAGAATGGGGAGGGATTTACCAGGGCAAGGTAAAATTCCTGGAGAAAAATTGAAGCTGTTTGAATGTTACAAAAACCGGATATCCCTCTTATCAATGAATTATCAGAATATAATCGGCATATTCTTCAAATTCCTAGGTCTAATCCTTAATTCTATTTATGTCACAAGCCTTACACCACAAGCCATTCGTTCAAAACAATGAAGCCATTGCTTCCCTATTTCACCGTATGGCCGATTGTTATCGTTATTTAGGTAATGAAGAACGATTTCGGGCCATTGCATACGAAAACGTAGCACAGATTCTGCATAATTTGAAAGAGGACATCGCCGCCTACGCCACTAATGTTAAAACCCTTGACGATATTGGGGGCATTGGAGAGAGTATTGCCGAAAAAATTATAGAATACCTGCACACGGGTAAAATCGAAACATTCGAAAAACTAAAAAGACAGGTCCCTTTTGAATTACTGGAACTTATGGAAGTTACCGGGTTTGGGCCGGCTACCTTGAAAACGATTCACGATAAACTTCGAATCAATAAACGCCAGGATTTAGTGGACGCATTGGAAAATGGAAAGCTGGTGGGATTAAAAGGTTTTGGGCGCAGGAAGATTGAAAACATGAAACGGGCCCTGAAAATGTATAAAGAAACCCAGCGACTGCCACTGAAAGATGCTGAAAAAATTGGAAATGAAATACTGGCTGAAATAAGAAAAATACTTGCTGTTGAAAAAGCCGAGCTGGCTGGTAGCATTCGCCGAAAAAAAGAAACAATTGGCGATATTGATATTGTGGTGCAGGCTGCAAGAAAAAACTGTAAGAAAATCATCAGAAAATTTATCGCCTTGCCCCAGGTGGAAAAAGTGCTGGCCAAAGGTACTACCAAAGCAAGTGTGATACTTAAAACTGGGAACGTGCAGGTAGATATCCGGCTGGTGAATGATTATGAATATGGAGCCGCCCTGCTTTATTTCACCGGTTCCAAAGAACATACGATCAAACTCCGGACGATTGCCCGGGAGCGTGGTTATAAGATAAATGAATACGGGATATTCAGCGTTGCCAATAATAAAAGACTGGCCGTCTCAACAAAAGAGGAAATGTATCGATTCCTTCATATGAAATACATTCCGCCGGAAAAAAGACTGGACAAGGGTGAAATTGAAAACGCTGCGATGAAAAACCAGGATGGCCAGGCAAACGCCCATTAATTTCCCCATATTCTCCTCAATAAAAACCGGCCAGTTTGCCAGTTCCAACCTTCGAACCTTCCGCGCTGTACTACCATTGAATTATCTTCCGGGTGCTGTAAATAATAATGAAACACAAATTTTGCTTTCGGGTTTTGCCATCCAATGATTTGGCCAAAACGCAGATCATTAAACACCAGGGTGTCGTTCCATTTCTCAACGGTATAAAATTGCTGGGAAAAGCGAATAAGTTTCTGAATATCTTCATGGTCGCTTATTGGTTTCAACAACGAATCATTGCGGGGAAAATATTGAAAAGTGATTTCTTTCTTGTTGTCCAGCATTGAACGAAATCCAACATGATAACCCTGGTCGTCACCGGCTACAACATACCAAAGCCAGTTTTGGAGCGGCGCCGGAGTGGTAAAATACCGGGTATAACTGATATGTTGCTTTTGCAGAATGTCTTGTGCATCCGCATTTATTTTGGCTTTATTAACCAGGCAATACATTAAATACAGGGCACTCAACCCAAGGCCCATCTTCCACCATTTTTTTCGTTGCGGTATTTTTCTTTTTAAAAGAACCAGAGCCACACAGGCAATGCCCGGCCACAGGGAGAAAAAGGGATCGGCAACATATATGGCATTAAAAGAAATGCGTTGTCGGCTGAAGGGTTCAAACCAACCTACCCCATAATTATTAAATGCATCAATAAAAATATGAATGAAAATAACCCCTCCAAAAAAAAGCATCCATCGTTGCAAGCGGATATTATGTGGCCGGTGCCATCGCTCAGCCATCAACGCGAACGCAGGGGTAATCAAGGCCCAGAATAAAAAAGAATGAGTAAAGCCGCGATGAGCTAATAAATTGGAAGACGTATCCATCCAGAAGGAGGCTAAGAAATCAATGTCCGGAACGCTTTGGGCCATTGCACCCCAAAGCATGGCTTTTCTCCCTAATGTTTTTCCGGCAAATGCTTCGCCCATGCAGGCTCCCAGTGCTAGATGGGTAAGTGAATCCACAGTGATAAATTATTTAATGATGTATGATTTTTCAGTGGGTTCATTCCCGATATTTTCTTTTGCCTAAGATTAATCAACTATACTGAAAATATATTTGAGCCTTCCAACTCGACTCCAATACACTTTAAAATTATTGCCGTTATCTGCCAGGAAGTGATTTCCGATTATCGCTGGATAATATCACCAGCCTGATAAAAAGCGTATTATTGAATCGAATGTACTTCTTCTATGGTACTTGGTGTAAAAGAAATTAGAAAATGAGAATATCCAATAATCTTACATACTATTCACCAGGGTAGCGAGTAAAAACTCAGGCCCTTGCCCGGGCAGGAACTTCCATGCGTTATTTATTATGGGCAATAAACAAAGGTAATTTCACATCTCTCATCAACACATCAGCCATGCTCTCCCTGAATAACCGGCTAACGGATCCCCTTCTGTAGGCCCCCAGCACTATCAGGGCCGTCTCGTCCTGCTTCTTAAGGTTCTTGATTATTTCACCTTCCGCCCACCCCTTCATTACGGTATACTTTGCCTTCGGAAAATGCCTTTTCATAAACTCTTTCATCAACTTGTTATCCGGCAAATGTAAGGAGGTAGTGATGGGGTTAACTGACAGTACTTCCGTATCGAGGTATTTCATCTGGGGCAGTAAATAACTGAACATTTTTATTGCATGTACAGAGGATGGTTCGCCATCGTACAATAATATTATTTTCTGGATAGGTTTATATTTTTGTGGTACGATCAGCACCGGGCATTGTGTATCACTTAATAATTCCCGGATAAAACGGGTGGGCAGTTTCTCCGTATAATGGGTTAAGGTTTCTTTAGAATCTATGATCAATAAGTCTGCATAAATACTTTCATGCTTCAATTCCTGGATGGCAATATCCCGATCGTGATGAACAGTGAATTCCAATTCCGATTGCTTACAGGCTTTGGAAAAATCATCCGCGGCTGCATCCCTCACCGCTTTATCTTTTGCCTCCAGTTTCTTAAGCTTGTCTTCTGGTACACCCTGCTTGGCAATGAGCTCATAAATCTTATAACTGGTGTAGGTAGGGTCGTCCATAAAAACACCTACGAGGTGGGTATTTGTTTGTTTTGCCATATAAATAGCGAAATCCCTGGTGCTTTCTGAATATTTAAGACCATCAAATGCTGCGACAATTTTTTTCATACTTTATTGATTATAGCTACAAAGATATTTGATTAAAACAATTGCTTCGTTCACAGGTGCGCAATAAAAATCGGCTGTGTTACTGTTTTAATTAACAGATCGGCATGACTGTGTTTGAAAAATTGTGATACTTCCGTTCTCCCATAGGCTCCCATTACCAGGAAAATATTTTTTCTTTTGAACAGATGGTCAAATAAATTATCGTCGATTTTCCCTTTTACCATTTCAAAATTCAAGTTGGTATAATGCTCTTTCAACCATTCTTTAAACTTGTATTTATCCGGATCCTTCCATTCTCCTGATTCATTTACCTGGATGATGCTAACCATTTTATTACTGAATTGAGGAAAGAGGTAAGTGAATTGCTTAATGGCAAACACCCAAGAGGGTGATTCATTATACGTAAAAATAATTTCGTAGATTGATTCGAGGCTTTCTGGTGCGATCACCACCGGGCATTCCGCTTTTTTAAGAATATCTCTTACGAATTCTGTAGGGGTTCCTTCATATCGGCGGTTGAAGGAAGTTTCCGCATCAATTACCAGGATATCTGCAAACCTGCTTTCTTCAATCAACTCGCGGACCGGCACACCCCGGTCGCGATGAAGCCCAAAGCTTACACTCCGGTTAATACATTCTTCTTTAAAAATTTTAATATTCTTTTCAATCAACTCCATTTTAAATCTACGCTCAACCGAGTTTTCATCCGCTTCCCAATCACCATAGGTCATTCCCTGCATCTTACTTAATACGGGTCTCTCTTCCGCCACCAGGTTTTCCAGAAAAACGCCGGTAATTTTTGAATTAGTTAACCGGGCCAGGTAAATGACAAATTCCAATGAAGTGGTATCAAGGTTAATAGCATCAATGGCTAATAATATCTTTTCCATATGATGATTTTTACCAAAACTATTGCAGGTACCCGCAGATTTACATGATAGCCATTAGCGGCGGTAGTGATTATAGTCAAATGATCGGTAGTAATTAAATTCAAATGAAATGGGCTGATTTGTACCAGCCCATTATACTAAAATCACCGTTGCTGCTCCGGAATACTATTTATGCGCGATGAAAACCGGTAAGTGATGATCAACCAAAACATCCTTTACAAAACTTTTCCTGAAAAGCTGCGATAATCCCGAACGGCCGTAGGAACCGCTTACTAATAAGGCTGATTTCTTTTCCGCAACCCAGTCACCAAAGTATTTTCTTGGATTAATATCCAATTTAAACATCGTTAGATCACTGTAGTGACGGGCAGCCAGTTCCTCAATCTGGATTTTATCCGGGAAGTCCTCTGACGGATCATCATTGGCATAAACCAGCAGGGTTTTTTTGTTGGTTAATGATGGGAACTGGTAAGCAAATTGTTTAATCGCTAAAACTGAGCCATCGCTACCGTCATAAGCCAGGATTACACTTTCAGGGAAATCAAACTTTTCAGGTACCAATAATACCGGGCATTTAACATCATGCAACGCTTCTCTCAAATAATCGTTAGGAGCAACAGCGCCCATGTTTTCATAAAATACTTCACTGCCTAAAATAAGAAGGTCCGCAAAAAGACTTTCCCTTCTTAATTCAGGTATAACAAAGGCATAAAAATCCTTGTGGGTGCGATAGTCGATTCCATTGCTCCGGCATAACCTTTCGAAGCGGTCGATATTTTGCTGAACGATTTCTGATTCGCTACTCTCAATGAGGGGAATAAACGGACCGGCTACCCCATCGGCATAACTCCAGAGGTTGGCTAACTATGCCTGTGGCAAAAAGATGCCCGTCAGCAGAATCGGTTCCAGTTCATTCAGTCGGCGGGCAAATTCAAAAGCACCTTCAGTAAAATGCACCCCATCAAATGCAAGGATTATCTTTTTCATAAAACACTGTTTGATGCAATGAAAAAAAGAATTTCTAATTATGATGTAAAAGTAATCGTTACAGAAACCTATGAAAATGACCGGGAGTGGACGATCGGGTGATTTTGGTCAGACCCGTATTGAATCAGGATGCTATAAAAGAAGTATTTTTACCCCTACTAATATTCGCCAAATGCCAAAAACAACCTTGCCTCTAAAAAATGTATTCCCTTCACTGGAAACAGCACTTATTTCAGAATTGGAAGAAAATTCTTCCATTCTCTATTATAAGGCGGGAGATATACTGGTTAAGAAAGGTCAGTATTTTAAATCAGCATTAATAGTGCTGGATGGAGTATTGAAGATATACCGGGAGGATGATGAAGGCAATGAATTTTTTATTTACTATTTAGAAGCGGGTCAGGCTTGTGCATTAAGCATGGTATGTGCTTCCCGCCAGGAAACCAGCGAAATTATGGCGGTAGCCCTAAAAGATACAGAAGTGCTGACTGTACCGTTTAACATCATTGATGAATGGATGACGAAATATAAGAGCTGGAATAATTTTGTACTTTCTACCTATCGCCAACGGTTTGAAGAATTACTGGTAACCCTGGACCATGTTGCGTTTCGTAATATGGATGAGCGACTGGAATTTTATCTCAAGCGCCAGGTGCAAAAATTAGGAACTAATCTCCCGCTTACTCACCAGCAAATTGCAGCCGATTTAAATTCTTCCCGCGAAGTCATTTCCCGCCTGCTGAAGAATATGGAAAAAAATAACCGGCTGACATTACACCGGAGCAGTATTGAATGGATTAAATAGTATGTGTGATAAAAATCACGGTGAATATAAACTCCAGGGTTCAATTTTGCAGTTAATTTAATAGCATGGAAATATTTGGATATGTAGCTTCAGTTTTTATAGGTATATCGCTTGGACTAATTGGTGGCGGAGGTTCCATTTTAACAGTACCTGTATTGGTTTACCTGTTTGGCGTTAACCCGGTATTAGCTACTTCTTATTCCTTGTTCATTGTCGGTTCCACCAGTTTAGTGGGGGCTCTTCCTAAATACAAGCATGGACTGGTTAATCTTAAAACGGCCCTGATATTTGGCGTTCCGGCCATTGCCGCGGTTTATTGTACGAGAGCTTTCCTGGTACCACTTATTCCAAAAGAAGTATTTACTGTTGGCAGTTTTGTAGCCACCAAGCCGATACTCATGATGATCTTGTTTGCGGTACTCATGGTATTTGCGTCCATTTCGATGATTCGTGATAAAAAAGAGTTAATTGGAAATGGAAATGGAAATGAGAACGGTCCGCAAAAGTTTAATTACCCGATGATATTACTGGAAGGAGCCGTAGTGGGAGTATTAACCGGATTAGTTGGAGCAGGTGGTGGATTCCTTATTATTCCGGCACTGGTATTATTTAGTAAGCTACCCATGAAGCAGGCGGTGGGCACTTCCCTCTTAATAATAGCCGCTAAATCACTTATCGGCTTTTTAGGCGATCTATCGCATTACCAAATGGACTGGAAGTTTTTAGGCATTGTAACTGCACTGGCAATCGGGGGAATCTTTCTTGGTAACTGGCTCAGTCATAAAGTGGCTGGAGAAAAATTGAAAAAAGCCTTTGGTTGGTTTGTATTGGTAATGGGAGTTTACATTATTGTTAAGGAGTTGTTTTTCCCCGGTGCTGGCGGTCATTGATAGATAGAAAGTTCTATAAAGGCTCGCGTGCAATTATTTCAAAAGCGATTTTATTTTATTCAGTTACAACCAGCAGACCTTATGTGACAAAAGTCATAGTTTGGCTAGAAAAAGGATCACATTTTTGTAGTTCCAATGAATAGTAAATGAAATTAATCCGGGAGAATGCATGATCAAATATTAGATTAAATGTCACCATAATTATAAAACCATGAACATAGAACAAATTTATACCGGCTGCCTGGCACAGAGCGCTTATTACATTGAAAGCAATGGGGAAGCGGTGGTAATCGATCCGCTTCGCGAAGTGGACCCCTATATACAGAAGGCGGAACGTAGCAAGGCAAAAATTAAATACGTTTTTGAAACCCACTTCCATGCTGATTTTGTATCGGGCCATGTTGACCTCAGCCAAAAAACAGGTGCTCAAATTGTATATGGCCCTACTGCCAATCCTGATTTTAAAGCGCACATCGCTAAAGACGGAGAAGAGTTTAAAGTTGGAAAGGTAACATTCAAAGTATTACATACACCCGGGCATACCATGGAAAGTACCTGTTACTTATTGAAGGATGAAAATGGAAAAGAGGTGGCGTTGTTTTCCGGTGACACCTTATTTATTGGTGACGTGGGCCGACCCGATTTAGCCCAGAAAGCGGCTCATATGACCCAGGAAGAATTGGCCGCTACCTTATTTGATTCGTTGAGGAACAAAATAATGCCTCTTGACAATAATATTGTTGTGTATCCTGCGCATGGCGCCGGCAGTGCCTGCGGCAAAAACATGAGCAAAGAAACAAGCGATACCCTGGGCCATCAGAAAGCGACCAACTATGCATTACGCCCTAATATGACTAAAGAGGAATTCGTAAAAGAGGTAACAGACGGTTTGCTTCCTCCGCCGGCTTATTTTCCCTTAAATGTAATGCTGAACAAACACGGATATGAAAGTATTGATGAGGTAATGAAAAGGGGAAATATCGCATTAAACCCCGACGCTTTTGAAGCAGCCGCCAATGAAACGGGTGCATTAATTCTGGATACCAGGGAAGCAGAAAAATTTGCCAAAGGGTTTATACCTAATTCAATCAATATTGGTATCGACGGAAGTTTTGCTCCCTGGGTGGGGGCCATGATACCAGATATTAAACAACAGATTCTAATAGTTGATGAACCGGGTCGGGAAGAAGAAGTAATAACCAGGCTGGCTCGTGTAGGATATGATTATACCATTGGTTATTTACAAGGGGGAATTGACGCCTGGAAAAAAGCAGGTAAGGAAATAGATGAAATTAAGTCCATCAGCGTGGATGAGTTTGCTGAAATAATAAAGAAAGAAAAACAGGTAAATGTGCTGGACGTTAGAAAGCCCGGTGAGTATGAGAGTGAACATATCGAAAAAGCGGAAAACGCACCGCTTGATTTTGTGAATGATAGCATGCTGAAAATAGACAAAAACAAAACGTATTATGTGCATTGCGCCGGAGGGTACCGGTCGATGATCTTCGCATCCGTTTTAAAAGCGAGGGGCTACGGCAATCTAATAGATGTGAAAGGCGGCTTTAAAACCATTAAAGAAAGTGGTAAAATTAAAGTGACCGATTATGTTTGTCCAACCACCCTATCGTCGTAACCACGGATTCCTATCGGCAGGAAGAGAAACTATGCATTAACCAATTTTATACCATTAAAAAAAATAACTATGGGATTTCTTAATAACCTGTTTGCATCCAAACCGGGGATCGATTTCAAAGAACTCGTAAACCAGGGAGCCGTGATTGTGGACGTACGAACAGCGTCAGAATATAACAGCGGACATATTCCCGGATCATTAAATATTGAACTCGAAAAAGTAAAAGCTTCCATTCAGTTGTTAAAGAAAAAGAACAATCCGGTAATTACCGTATGCCGCAGTGGTAACAGAAGCGGGGTGGCTGTAAATTTGCTGAAAGCAGATGGTATCGAAGTGTACAACGGAGGGGCCTGGAATGATTTGCAAAAGAAAATAGCGTAATTTAATTTTTTTTTAAACCCTTATTAATACTTATGAGCTTTATCGAGTGGATCAAACAACCATGGCCATGGTATGTAGCAGGTCCTTTAATCGGATTATCAGTTCCCTTATTACTAATTCTGGGTAATAAGTCTTTAGGAATATCTTCTTCCTTAAGGCATGTGTGCGCGGCCTGTTTTCCGGCGGATATCTCTTTTTTCAAATATGATTGGAAAAAAGAGGCCTGGAATTTATTTTTCGTAGCAGGTGTACTCATTGGCGCTTTTTTAGTAGCCCAGTTTTTCAACAACACCCAACCAGTACAAATTAACCCAAAGCTGGTAGCTGAGTTAAATGGCTATGGCATTAATAACTTCGGAGGATTGGTACCCACTGATTTATTTGGTTGGCAATACCTGCTTACTGCAAAAGGCTTAATTCTGATGGTGCTGGGTGGATTCCTGGTTGGCTTCGGTACCCGGTATGCCGGTGGCTGCACCAGTGGTCATGCCATAATGGGACTAAGTACGCTGCAATGGCCATCGTTAGTCGCCACTATTTGTTTTATGGTGGGTGGTTTTATTATGTCGAATCTTATTTTACCATTTATTCTTCGTTTATTATAACAGGATATAATATGAATGCAAAAGAAATCATACAAGAAAAGAAGGTCCCGAAATTTTCAATGGAAAACACCGATTTTGAAGTTCGCTCTTTAGACAGCATCTGTCTTAACAAAAGTGAATTAACCCATCCATGGTGGTATAATTTAAAATACCTGGCAGCAGGTGCATTGTTTGGAATAACCCTGGTAAAAGCGGAAGTCATTTCCTGGTTCCGGATCCAGGAAATGTTTCATTTGCAAAGTTTCCATATGTACGGAGTGATAGGGTCTGCTGTCGTGGTGGGAATACTGAGTGTTTGGCTCATTAAAAAATTCAACATAAAAACAATTTACGGCGAGGAGATAGAATTTCAGAAAAAGAAATTCAGTAAGGGACAAATTTACGGGGGATTAACCTTTGGTTTTGGATGGGCCCTTACCGGCGCCTGTCCGGGTCCGCTTTTTGCGCAAATTGGAACCGGGGCAACAGTTATCATTGTTACATTATTGAGCGCTATTGGCGGCACCTGGGTTTATGGAAAATTTCGGGAACGATTACCCCATTAAGAGATGGTTATCTTTATTCCCGGGCCAAATTTGCGGTTGTCTAATGATTTATGCTTTTTATTTTCCCCGGTATCATTATTGTAAAATTTAATTTCTGTGACCTTGCGGGAAATTAACTGACTGACTATTCACTAAAAAAACCAATTCCTGCTTTTGCAAAGCACCCGTTACTATTCCATTCTCTTGGTTCTGTTCCGTTTGATTAAGTTGGACAGTACCCAAAGAGCCATTCTATTGAATGAACAAATGACCAATGAAAACAAAAAACCGGAAGCAAAAAATCAATAAAAATATTTAATGGCAGAAAATTTAGTTCATCTCCCCAATTGCTCATGCGGTTGCAGCCCCGCTGCAGAAATACCCGCTGATTCGGCTCCAGCAAATGAAGGCAGAAGAGACTTTTTTAAAACGGCCGGGGCATTGAGTTTGGGCCTGGTAACCCCTCCTGCTTTAGCTAACGCCGTTAGTGGTGATGCGTATCATCAAAAAGAAATTGAAAAAAACAAAGCCATTCTGCAAGGCAAGGTCCGGCGTTTTACTATCCTGCACACTTCTGATATTCATGCCCAATTGTACACGCATGATGAATTTTTCCTGGAGAATAATAATCCTGTTTATAAGAAGCGTGGAGGCTTCGCCGTGTTAAAAACAATGCTCAGCAAATTACGGGCAGAAAATCCGGCTAATACTATTTTGGTTGACGGAGGAGATTGTTTCCAGGGAGGTGGCGTGGCTGCCTTAACGCAGGGAAAAGGAATAGTTTCCCTAATAAATACTATAGGCTATGATTTGATATTACCCGGTAACTGGGAAGTAGTATATGGCAAGGAAATGATGCGCCACGATTTGGGCGAATACAATTCTCCAAAAATCTGCGCCAATATGTTTCATGATACGAAGGATGAACTTAATACGGAAATGATTTTCCCACCTTTCTGGACAAAAATGGTAGCCGGAGTAAAAATCGGGTTCATTGGTTATAACGATCCCTTTACCCCCAAACGCCAATCGCCCGCATACAGCGAAGGGATCAGGTTTACAAAACCCGAGGAGAATGTCGCTAAGTATATTAAACTCTTAAAAGAATATGAACAATGCGCCATGGTATTTTTAGTAACGCATATGGGCTTGGCGCAGCAGGTTGATCTGGCGAATAAAATCGAGGTACAGGGGGTGGATTATATTTTGGGTGCCGACACTCATGAACGCGTTCGTAAACCAATTAACGGAAAATATGCAAAGGTTACCGAGCCAGGAGCCTTTGGGTCTTTTGTGGCAAGGTTGGATGTGGTTGTAGAAAATGGAGTGATAAAGGACCAAAACTACCAGCTACTCGATGTGGATCCCGATAAATACAAACCCGACCCAACCATGAGTGCACTGGTAGAAAAAGTAAGAGCTCCTTATAAAAAAGAATTAGATAAAGTAATTGGAAAAAGTAAGACTCCACTGGTACGGTACTACGTTATAGAAAATCCGATGGACAACTTAATTACTGATGCGTTAATGTGGAAATTCAAAGACAAAAAAGTTGATATTGTGGTAAGTAATGGATTTCGTTTTTGCCCGCCCCTGATACCGGATGCCAACAAAGGGTACGCGGAAATTACCAATGATTATCTTTGGAGTATGTTACCGGTTGAAAGCGAAGTAAAGATGGGGGAAGCAAGCGGTCAACAGCTATGGGATTGGTTAGAAAAAGAATTGCACAATGTATTTTCAAAAAAACCGGCCGAACGATTTGGTGGTTGGGTAGTCCGTTTCCAGGGAATGAAAATTAATTTTACCATGCAAAACGAACTGGGTAAACGGTTGAATTGGATTAAGATCAAAGATGAGCCTCTTACAATGGATAAACTCTATACCCTGGTTGCCTGCGAACGGGAAGGCGACCCCGATGATACGTTGTGCCGTTTGGAACAGGTAAAAAATCCGCGCAAACCTGGAGCCACCCTCCATAATATAATGAGGGAATATCTGGCGGCCCATCCCCTGGTGGCACCGGTAATTGAAAATCGCGCTACGGCAACCGATGCCCCTTCTACCTTATTATCGCAATTGAAAGGGTATGATTATGAATTCAGGTAAAGTTTAAAATACTTTCCATAACCGGACAATTAATTCACTTAACCCTTTTTGTTCAAATACCAGATTGACGCTAACCCTACCAAAATTTTAGCTTACGTAACCCGATCAAAAGAAATAATTATGCGTAATTTATTGCTCGCTCTCTTTCTTCTTCTCGCTGCCACTATTGTTAATGGGCAAAACAAACAACACAAGATTGTTTATGATCTATCAAGTAGTGACACCGCGGAACAAAGTACCGTATTAAGGCAATTCAACAATGTTTTAAAAGCAGCCCCTGGTACCCAGCTGGAAGTAGTTTGCCATGGACAAGCCGCTTATATGCTGGTAAAAAACAAAGGATACTTTGAAGAAAAAATGAACGAATTAAAGGGTAAAGGCAATGTGACATATAAAGTTTGTGCCAATTCCATGAAGCGCTTAAGTATTAATAAGAACGACCTGATGCCGATAGCGGAAATTGTACCGGTAGCCATACTGGAATTATCTGAAAAACAAATGAAAGGATGGTCATACATTAAAGCGGGTCATTGACTTGAAAAAAGATCACCGTATACGATTAGGATTAAAGGAAAACCTATCCCAGTTTATTCTGCTGGTGATTGTAAATGCCTTTGTAGGTGGTATGGTGGGATTAGAACGTTCTATTCTTCCGAAGATCGCTGATGAAGAATTTCATGTTGCGGCTACTTCAGCCGTATTATCTTTCATCATTGTTTTTGGAATTGCAAAAGCCTTTACCAATTATTTCACTGGTCAGCTGGCTAATAAATTCGGCAGAAAAAAATTGCTGGTAGCGGGGTGGTTGCTGGCCTTACCCATTCCCTTTATATTAATGTGGGCAAATCGTTGGGAATGGATAATTGCCGCTAATATTCTATTGGGTATTCAGCAGGGGCTATCATGGAGCAGCACTGTTGTAATGAAAATTGATTTGGTAGGCGAAAAACAACGGGGCTTTGCCATGGGATTGAACGAATTTGCCGGATATATAGCGGTGGCCATTGTTGCGTATTTCACCGGCTTTATTGCATCAAAATATGGACTACGTCCTTATCCCTTTTATGTGGGAATTGCTTTATCCGTGGCAGGATTATTCTTAAGCTGGATATTTATTAAAGATACCCGCAAACATGTCGCCGTAGAAACTACTACCAGTTCAGTAATTCGTTTAAAAAATATTTTCTGGAGTACCACCTGGAAAGATAAAAATCTCGGTTCTGTAACGCAGGCTGGCTTGATCAATAATTTAAATGATGGCATGGCCTGGGGCTTATTGCCGGTATTGCTGGCTACCAAACATTTCGATTTGAAGCAAATTGGTATGGTAACCGCTGTGTATCCCGCTGTGTGGGGCATTGGCCAGTTAATCACAGGAAAGATGGCCGATAAATATTGCAAGAAAGACATGTTATATTCCGGCATGTTATTACAAGGAATTGTTTTGTTTTTTCTTCCCTACGCTTCGCAATACTGGCAATATATTTCATTGGCCGCCTTATTAGGCTGGGGAACAGCCATGGTATATCCTACTTTCCTGGCAACTGTTGCCGAGAACACTAACCCGGCAGACCGGGCGCAAAGTTTGGGTGTATTCAGATTTTGGAGAGATCTGGGCTATGCCATTGGAGCGGCGTTAACGGGGATCATAGCCGATTGGTTTGGGATTAATGCGTCTATTGTAGTAATCGGAATACTTACCACCTTATCCGCTGCAATTATCTATTTCCGCATGAAATGCAGCGATAAAGATTCCACCCCCCTTTTTTCATTCCGGAAAGAATGAAAACTTATTTCATCCCTGTAATAAGTTAGGCAGTCAGGTGATATATATCACCCTCAATACTACCCTTGCGTAATAGCTTTGCCTTAACAAAAAAAGCTATGGCACACTATCAAATAATTATTGTAGGAGGTGGCAATGCCGGAATCTCTGTTGCGGCACAACTGTTGAGAAAAAATTCCAATCAGAACATTGCTATCATTGAACCGTCGGATAAACATTATTACCAGCCGGCGTGGACTTTAGTGGGCGGTGGCACTTTTGATATTAATAAGACGAAAAGAACAGAGTCTTCTGTAATTCCCGCAGGAACCATCTGGATAAAGGAAGCGGTGGCTGGTTTTCAACCTGAACAAAATACAGTTACTACGAGGGAGGGAAATACATATTCTTATAACTACCTGGTGGTAGCACCAGGTATTCAGTTAAACTGGAGTTGGATAAAGGGTTTACCTGAAACGTTGGGTAAAAATTTTGTCACCAGCAATTATTCTTTTGATCTGGCTCCATATACTTTCGAATGCATTAAGGCTATGATGCCGGGCATGGTTGCTCTTTTCACGAGTCCTTCCACCGCTTTGAAATGTGGTGGCGCCCCTCAAAAAATCACTTACCTGGCAGGCGATTATTTTAAGAAACATGGTTTGTTGGGAAAAGTAAAGGTTGATTTTTCTACTGCAGGCAAAGTGGTCTTTGGAATAAAAAAATATGCCGTTGAATTACAAAAAATAGTAGATAAATACCAGGTTAATATGAATTACCGGCACGATCTGATTGCCGTTGATGGAATAAACAAAACAGCCACGTTTAAAGTAACTGATGAAAACGGCATATGCTCGGATATTACCAAGCATTTTGATATGCTGCATGTAACCCCCCCACAAAGCGCTCCTGATTTTATTTCGCAAAGTCCTTTGGCTAATGAAAAAGGTTGGGTGGATATTGATAAGTACACTTTGCAACATACCCGTTATAAAAATATTTTTGGAATCGGAGATGCTACCAGTACTCCCAATGGTAAAACGGGCGCCGCTGTAAGAAAGCAAGCCCCTGTATTAGTCAGGAATTTGCTGGCTCAGATGGAAGGAAAGGAATTGACAGCAAAATATAATGGCTACAGCAGTTGCCCGATTGTTGTTGGATATGGCAAATTGATTTTAGCAGAATTCGATTACGATAATAATCCCACTGAAACATTTCCCTTTGACCAGAGCAAACCAAGATGGACCATGTGGATATTGAAGAAATATATTTTGCCCTGGATGTACTGGAATAAGATTCTGAAAGGAACAGCCTGAATTATTGGGTTTTCTGCAAAGGAAAAAAGAGAACAAGAATACATTTCGGTCATTTATCTTCAATTTGAATAGAAACATCTTTGGGCTTTGTGGTTATTTTTTTTAACGCAAAGTACACGCAAAGACCGCAAAGACTTCTTGAAGTCAATCTTCGATTTGATTAAAACTACTTTGAGCCCTTTACGAAAAACTTCACCTCCTTTGCGGTTAAATTTTTTAGCGCTACGCTTTCTTACAGTCAGTCGTTAAACTCAAATCTGAAAGTTAACAATTTTGCCTATGCAGGTTCCCCTGTTTTTGGTTCTCTCAATATAAGTAAATATAGTTGAGTCAAAAAATTGCCAAACAACGCTCAGTCTGTATCTTTAGTCGCATCGCTTGATTAAGCTGGTTCGTTTCTACAAAAAATTATTACATCTCCCATTAATCGTTGGTATATGATTCAACAAAATGCCGGAAAAATAAAAAATAACCGCTTTGCATTATTATCATTGCTTGTTGCTGGCTTAATCTTATCTGGCTGTACCCAACAAGAAACAACGGATAGAAGAATTAAGCAAATGGATTTCTCCCAAACAGCCCGGCTTGCCCATTCAATAGATTCAACAATTAAACCTGATTTGGCTGAGGGGCTTACGCTTCGGGTTTGGGGCATTGATTCAATGGTCATTTCTCCTATTGCGATCGATTTGGATGACCTGGGTAATTTGTATTATACCACTACCAACCGGCAAAAAAATTCAGAGTTTGATATTAGAAGTCACCGGGACTGGGAAATCGAATCTATATCCCTACAAACAATAGAAGATAAGCGGGCCTTTCTGCATAAGATCCTGTCGCCGGAGAACAGCAAAAAAAACGAATGGCTGAAAGACCTGAATGGTGATAGCTCTCACGATTGGAAAGATATGACGATTGAGAAAGAAAATGTTTTTCGCATGACAGATGTTAACGGAGATGGAGTGGCTGACCAGTCTCAACTGGTGGTAGATGATTTTCATGATGAAGTTACAGATGTTGCCGGAGGGGTGCTGAGTGACGGTGACAACCTATACATAGCAGTAGGCCCGGACCTATGGAGAATGAAGGATAAGAACGGAGATGGAATAGCTGATGAAAAGACCTCCATTTCGCACGGATATGGAATTCATATTGGCTTTGGTGGTCATGGAATGTCGGGTGTTGAAATGGGGCCAGATGGAAGGATCTATTGGCAAATCGGGGATATTGGTTTTAGTGGTAAAGGACCCGATGGGCAAAAATGGGAGTATCCCAACAGCGGAGTTATCGCGCGATCTAACCCGGATGGCAGCGACTTTGAAATATTCGCATCAGGTAATCGCAATACACATGAATTTGTTTTTGATGAATATGGAAATATCATCAGCGAGGATAATGATGGTGATCATGCCGGTGAAAAAGAACGACTGGTATATATTGTAAACGGCGCGGATATTGGCTGGCGCAGCAATTGGCAATATGGCAAATACAGGGATCCAAACAATAATGAGTATAAAGTATGGATGGATGAAAAAATGTACCTGACAAGGTTTGAGGGACAGGCCGCCTATATAACTCCGTGCATCAGCAATTTTGTGAGTGGTCCGGCCGGAATGGTGTACAATCCCGGAACCGCGTTGGGTCCCGAATACAAAAACAATTTCTTTATTGCAGAATTTAATGGAAGCCCTTCCAGTTCTGGTATACATAGTTTTAAATTAAACCCTAAAGGAGCCAGTTTTGAATTGGGTGATCATAGAAAAGTATTGGGTGGAGTATTGGCTACTGGTTTGGATTTCGGTCCGGATGGTGCGCTGTATATAGCCGATTGGATTGATGGATGGGCAACGCATAATTTCGGACGCATCTGGAAACTGGATACTAAGGAGGGCGCCGCGGGAACAGAGCGAAAAGAAACCAAAGAATTATTAGCTGCCCGTTTTGCTGAACGCAATGAGAACGAATTGGGAGAATTGCTGAAAAACTCTGATATGCGGGTAAGATTAAAAGCGCAATTCGAATTGGTAAAAAGAGGAGCAAAAGCTGAGGATGTATTTAAGAATACGCTTAAGCAAACCAGTCCTCAATTGGCAAGAGTGCATGCTATCTGGGGCCTTAGTCAATTAGCCCGTCAGCAAAAGAACTATGCAGAAACCTTAGTTCCCTTTTTAAAAGATACGGATCCCGAAATCAGGGCGCAGGCTGCAAAATGGCTGGGCGACATTCGGTATTTTGAAGCGGGTGCTTCGCTGATCCCATTGTTAAAAGATGTCAATAGCCGCACCCGGTTCTTTGCTGCTGAAGCGTTAGGAAGAATAAAATATGAACCTGCTATCAATCCTCTTATTGATTTTTTGAAAGAGAATAACGATACGGATGCTTACCTGCGCCATGCGGGAAGCCTGGCATTGGCAAGAATTGGAAAAGCAGACCCGGTGATCGCGCTGTCAAAAAGCAACTCACGGCCATTGAGAATCGCAGCGGTAGTAGCCCTTAGAAGAATGAGTCATCCCGGCATTATTGATTTTCTCAACGACCCCGATGAATTCGTAGTAACAGAAGCGGCACGGGCTATTAATGATGATCTGTCAATTAAGGATGCATTGCCTGCCCTGGGTAATTTGCTTAATACAACCCGCTTCACCAATGAAGCACTGGTAAGACGAGTGATCAATGCTAATCTATTAGTGGGGACTGATACAGAAATGCAAAACCTTATCAATTATTCCCAGAAAGAAGACGCTCCCGCTAATATGAGAGCAGAAGCCATTGATGCGTTAAGCGTTTGGGCAAAACCATCTGTGCTGGACAGGGTTGATGGTCGATACAGGGGAGTTATCGAAAGAGATCCTACCCTTCTAAAAAACAAAACCTCGGAAGCACTTATTCGATTAATAAAGAATAGAGATCTGGCAGTGAGATTAAGCGCAGTTAAAGCAATCAATAAACTTGGCATTAACCAGGCTTCGGGGCAATTATTGTCGGCATTGAAAAATGATAAAGCGGCGCTCGTGCGTGCCGAATCGTTGAGAGCCCTTGTTTCGATGAAAGATCCAACCATGGCAGAGGCGATACAGCAAGCTCTTTCCGATAAGGAAAAAATGGTTCGCGCAGCTGGCCTGGATCTCCTGGGTAAAATGAATATTTCCAAAGAACTGATGATAAAATTGCTTTCTGATGTTATCAATACGCGGACGATGGAAGAAAAGCAGGCAGCGTTGTTGACCCTTGGGAAATTACCGCTGAAAAATTCAGAAAAATTATTGAATGAATTACTGAATAGAATGGCTACCGGAAAGCTCGAACCGGAAATCTACCTGGAATTGGGTGAAGCTATTGACAGCACGCGATCGTCGGAATTAATCTCCCGTTATAAAGAGATTAATTCTAAATTATCGACGGATGAATTAATGGCTTCTTATGCCGCAACTATGTTGGGAGGTGACGCGGATCGGGGAAGAAATATATTTTATCAAAATCAAAACGCGCAATGTATCAAGTGTCATTCTTATGGTGATTACGGAGGCAATGCGGGTCCCAGACTGAATGGAGTTGCCAAAAGACTGACACGTCAGCAAATAATGGAATCACTCATAAATCCCAGTGCCCGGTTAGCTGCCGGATTTGGATCTGTTACATTGACCCTGAAAGATGGAAAAACAAAGGCAGGCATTTTAAAAGAAGAAAATAATACCAGTTTAATACTGAAAGGCGGCGACAAACCAGATGAGGTGATACCAAAAGACGAGGTAGTGAAAAGAGTGAATGCCCCCTCTCCTATGCCGGATATGAAACTGGTGCTTTCCAAAAAAGAGATCAGGGACCTGGTAAGTTTTTTGTCGGGGTTGAAGGAGGATAAATGAAAAGAAAACATCTATGTATTCAATGATACCCTGGAGGTAATCATCAACGCTTTTATGCTATTCTAATATGTTAGATATCTATTGCTGCTTGTTAGAAATCTACTGCTGCTTGCCGCCGTTTCCAGAATAAAGACTGGGTCCATCTTTTCTCTTGGGAATAATATAATTTTCTCTGTAGCAGATATTTTTCAAACACAGCATTCAATTGGAGGGAATATTTTTCCAGGGCAAAACTGTCACCGGAAAAATGTTCATTTATTATATTGGCTGCACCTAAACCGGATTTAATGGCTTTATAAATTCCCTGGGAGGAAAGAGGATCAAACGCCATGGCGGCATCCCCAATCGCCATCCAATTGTATCCATGTGTTTTGGTCATAATATAACTATTAGCGGCCCGCATTATGACCTTATCAGTGGAAAAGCCCGAGCACCTCTTATTGGTATATTTTGTTTTGGAGAGTGATTGAAGAAAGAAATTTTCGGATGGGCTATTCTCTTTTTTATACAGATCTGCATCGGTCATGAACACAATCACCATTCGTTTTCCGGGCGTATCTGCGCTATACCACCATCCGTTTTGTGCTGACTCAACTAAAGTATAGTTTGTGTTTTTATTTTGTATATAATCTTCCCGGATGGATATGAGGCCGATCAGGTGATCAATATCTCTTCGCTTGCCTCCGCGTTTCCTGGAAAGAAAGGCTTGTCTCCCGGTGGCATCTACAATAAATCTACCCTGTATTATTTTTTCATTCCCCTCACTTAGAAAACGGATAATCCATTGCTTAGTACCCGATTCATCCACTGCTTCTATATTGCTTCTCAAATGAATTTGCGCTCCTGCTTTCTCCGCATAACTAATCAATTGTTGATCGAATTTTATTCGGTTCAAATGCCAGCTTTGCCCAAATGGATTAAATAAGAAGTTATTTTCTTTTAATGATGTTTCACCCCAGGATGATTGAATAGCGTGAGCGCACAAATGAGGAATAAATATTTCCTCTGTTATTTTTAACTCTTTTAAAAGCAAGGAGGTTTGGGGTTGAATTGTTTCTCCTATTCTAATTTCTGTAAAATCAGTCTTTTCAATTAGGGCCACAGAATATCCATTCTGCAATAGGGCTATTGCTGCAGAAGAACCTGCAGGGCCTCCACCAAAAACAACCACATCAAAATGTTGAGTCATAAATAGCTCTTAACATCACAACGGATTACGTTCTGATTCGATATAGGTTTCCCCCTCTTTAATTACAAAACCCAAATGATGCCATTTATCCACCATTCCCTGGTAGCCGTTAACATGTTTACGGGTCCACAGATGCATATTCGGAGAACCTTTTACAAATACTTCATCGGGTCGTTGTGCCGGCCACCAGGAAAGTTCATCTTCCTGCTGGCAATCAAAAAAATCTGCTTGCCAGGGCAATGCCATTTGTTTGGTAATATCTCCAGCACTTAGCAATGAATGTGATAACCTAAAAGGCTCTATAAATTGATAGTGGTCTCTTAGATACCAGCTTGCTTCAATGCCAGGATAAAAAGCACCACCAATGCAATTCTCTAATGCAGCTTTATCCAGACCGCCCGGAGTTATGTCAGTAGAAGTTTCAGATACACCCACCCAGTCATCATTAAAAAAACCCCTGGCCCATTTTTCAAGATAATCATATTGCCATTTACATAATGTTTGATTACGAAAATTCCCATTGTCCCTTTTTTCTTCCAGGTAATAGTCGCTCCAAAGCATAGGCATATCATTATCTTCTCCTTCCAACGGCTCATAGGGATTAGTAAGTTTAGCAAATACTTTTTGCCGCAAGGAGTCATCAATTATTAGAGGCATGCTGTCCTCCATATCTTTATGCTTGCTCTGCATAGAGGCGGGTCTGCTTCCTTGCCTTTGATGCTTTTTCCACATCATTTTACTTACCCATTTCATATTATTTGCCCGTTGGAGTATTGGGTAGATATCATTTGTAAAGGAAGGAACCTCCGGTAACTGGTGATTAAGTTTATCAATAGCAACCTGGATCAGTGTGTCGTACAGGCTTATTACATTGGCCAGGGAAGGAGCAAAATCGGGAGGCGGACAGATCACCCACGCAGGAAGGGATTCTTCAAAGGTTGAACTACCTTTTAATTTCACCTGTGCATGTACGGGGCCATCTGAAACATCATCGTACCAGCCATTGTTATTGGCGTATTGGATTGGTGGTTTATTATTAATAGAAGCGGAGTTTCCAAATCCACCCAAAACAAGAAGTCGCCCATTTTTATCCATCCTCATTTCACCCAAGGGAACCTTCCTATCATAAAAGAATCCCGTATCAAATAGGGCCGAAGTTTGTATTTTATCTAAGGTCCGTTCACCGGGATCAATGATCAACTTATTCCTGTTTTTCTCTAAGCGGTTCCTTAACGGGCTATTGGCATTTAATCCGTCAAATTCCCTCCAGGATGCTTTTTTATTAGCAAGATGAACGCTCCAACGAATATCTGCATTCGCCGAAGTGATTTCTTTCACAACATTTCCCTCTTGGTCATAACCGAAAATCCGGAACCGGGCAGCCTGACGTTTCACCCGCATCTTTTCATCCTTATATCCGCCAGCCGGTATCTTATTTATTCCAGGAATTTCCGGACCGATGAAAAATTTGTCGGGACTATTACCAATGCGGGCAATGCCAATAGCCGGATGAATTTTGAATATAACTATTTCTTTCATATTAGTAGAATTTTAATTAATGGAGGAAAATAAATTTTCCTTCAGAAGGAATACCATAAATATTAACAGCAAACAACAGGTAATATCCTTTTGGAGCAACCGCGTGTGGATGGCCCCCATGTGGTGCAAGAAGGGTAAGTTGGGTGGGGTGTGCGGGATCATGCGTGAGCGGCATCTCCAGTACTCGTTGTTCTCCGTCTGTTTGGTGAGTAATAGCCATTGGCCGGATCAGAACTACTTTTGAAATAGAAGGTGCTTCCGGGGATTCTATAAGGAATGTTTGCCCATGATGAACCAGCGAAGGCAAGGAGGAAATTACTGGCCTCGTCCCAGCAAACATATAAGGTGGGTTATAAATTTCGATGGAGGTGTTGTTCCAACCTGCCACCATCACTTGGCCGCTGGGTAATAAAATAGCTACTGAATGGTAATCCCTGATAGAGGGAAGCTCAGCCATAGCAGACCAACTATCGATTAAAGGATTATACATGGTACAGGGAGAATTTGCCCGTTGAATGCCGCCGCACACAAATAAATTTCCATCCGGCAATAACACAGCGCTGCATAAACTTCTATGCTCCCCGTCAGGAAAAGCCGTAGGGGTTCCCCAGGCTGACAAAGAAGAAAGTACGGTGGCATCAAGAATTTCGTAGGTGTTATTAGTGGAATTATTAACACCGCCCAACACCATTATCCGCAGGTAGGGAGGTATAGAGCTATACAACATCACTGACATACCTTTGGCCCGGTTAACAGTGGCCGTTGTAATATTGTTCCATACTCCGCTGGTTGGCCCGGTGAATGTGAAAAATGCACTGGTGTTATCAGCTGTTGCCGATCCTCCGGCCCCGGCACTTCCCCAACCCGTCCGGGTATATACCATTACACTATTGGGCAACATATGTAATCCTGGATATAGATTTGGAAAATGTTTGGTGTCGCCAGTCATGGTAGTAAAAGTATCCGAAGCAATATCATATATATCCATATTACCCGATGTATTGCCACAGGTCACCAAAACTTTCTCGTCATTCAGAATATTGGCAGTAGGATACCATTTTGATTCACTCATAGAATTGGAGGATTTTGACCATGATTTTGCAACAGGGTCAAACTTCCAACCCCAACGGGCAACCGGATTGGGGCTATATCCCCCACCACCCACCGACAGCAGCCTTCCATCCGGGAGAAATACATGATGTCCACATAGCTGTGAATAGTCAGGCTGGTTAATAGGGTTTTCAAAAGTTGAAGCGGCCGTATTATTAGGATCCCATAACATAGTAGTTTCTGCCGCAGTTATAAAAAGTACTTTCCCCGTGTGGCATAAAGCGGCATGCACGACCCCATCATAACCTCCGGGCCCCCGCCGCGGAATCGGCAATGGAAATGTATCCCATCGTCCGTACAAAGTATCGCTCAGCAAATGAAATAAGTTTTTTAACTCAGCGATGGCAACAATTTTACCTGATAATAATTCACTGATATTTCGAAAACCAAGGGGAAATTCTTTTTCCCTGAAATCGAGGATGCGTCGGGCAGTTTCCAGCGTCATGTATCTCTTCCTTTCCATTTTCTTCATATCCGGATTATCTTCATGGAGAGGATTGCCCTGGTGGCCCATCCCTCCCTCTGCATGGACCGTAGTATTGCGTCCAAAAATCAGTTCTTCAGTAGAAACAGCATTATTTAAAAAATTCAGAATGCGCCGGTGAAATGCAGCATTTTTTACCGGTTCTCTTTGATCTGGTCTAATTTGTACCCTTTCGACTTTTTTTGAACGAATGGGTTTCTTATCTTTTCTTCTCATAATATTTTATTTACTTATACTATTAAAAAAACCAACAGATAAAGTCCACTCCTGGCATAATGATAAACATCAAGAATGAACTTTATCTGTTTTTACATTAACAATATCTGGGCGCATCCATAATAACAGTTACATAATTGTGATAGAACCAACCATGGGAGCCAAATGAATTCCGCATTGGAAATTAATTTTGTCGCCCATATTTCCAGTCATGGTTACTACTCTTGAACCAAGTGGTGTAGGCACTCCCGCATCCGCCGCAATATTTGGCGAAGCAGCCCCTCCGTTAATTTCTATGCTATTGATTATTCCGGTTTTACTTACAGTGGTTACGGTATGGAATGTATCAACAAAATTAAAAGTAACTACGGTTCCGGATGGCACCACAATATCCTTTGGTGCAAACTCGAAATTTTTAACTACGATCGTTGCGGCAGGAGTTACATCTTCTGCCGGACATTCTTCCCCTCTGGGTAAAGCAACCGCCTGCCCTCCATCTACGATTAACAATGAACCCATCATTCCGGTCATCATATGGTCCAAAAAATGACAATGCATATGCCATTCTCCTTTTGCATCATTGGCAGAAGGCCCCCCAGCTCTCATAAAACTACCGGCCGCTCCGTTAATGGTAAAACCGAAAGAATTGGCGGGTCCAAAAATCCGCGTGTCTTCGAATTGAGAAACGGGAGTATCCTGGGGACTTCCTTTAATAATGGCTTCAGTAGTTCCATGAGGACCTGGTAAAATCCATCGGTGTCCATGAATATGGAATGTATGCACATCGCCACTGGCGCCCATACCGACCACACCAAACCGCATTTTTGTGGTTGTGCCAGCTACAACAGATGGCGTATTACCGAGAAAAGTTCTTCCGTTAATGCTCATTCCCGGGGCACTAGTTAGCCGGTGATACAATTGTAAGTATATGGCTTTAGACGGAGGGGTTTTATATGTTCTTGTACAAAATGCCCTAATGGCGGTAAAGTCCTTTGTTAGATGAATGAACGAATCATCAATCTGAATCAGGTGAGTTAGCAGCGGCTTAAACATCCCGGTACTGTTCTCAGCCAATACGGGCTCTTTCGATTTGCCAGGTTTTGCTTTTGGCCCTGTTTTTCTGTTAGGCATGCTCATGCCTGGTGAGGTTGCCGGAGAAATAAGATC